>NZ_CP058372.1:600000-1200000 GCF_049244075.1 Gardnerella sp. KA00390 | reverse complement strand
GTTGTCCGATAGATGATGTTTTGAGGAGCTTGAACGCTGATTGGCAGCCATGGGGTAAGCTTGGTTTTAGAAAATTAAACTTTTTAACGATAGCTTTTCCTATCGTTAAAAAGTGCACCCAATATCCATAGTGTGCACTTGAAAAAAGTGTAGCTATACTCGTAAGTTTCCTAAATCTCACGTTTAGAACGTTTGCTTGATGTCACGGGATGTGTATTAAAAGCATACGAATTGCAGACGTTTGAATAAAGATGTTTTATTTTTTTTTTAATTATAAAGCCCAAAAGTGAATTTTTAATTTGTTTCGATTATAATAGAAACAACTATAAAAAACAATAAATTTATCGACTATAATCGAAATTGTAAGCAAAGCTGTAATCGAAAGGTGTGAGGATATGTCATATATATTACGTAAAAAATATCTTAATAAGATCAAACCTTTTATTGACAAGCCTATTGTGAAGGTGATTACAGGTATGAGACGAGTGGGAAAGTCCACTTTGTTAAAAATGATTCAATCTGAATTGCTTGTAGACGTTCCTCAAAGTCGTATTATTTATATCAATTTAGAATCAGCTCAATACTTATCTGTGAAAAATGATTTTGATCTGCAGAGATTAATTACGGAACGTAGTCAACAAATCGAAGGTAAAATATATTTTTTCTTTGATGAAATTCAATTAGTTTCTCACTGGGAACGTGTTATAAATGCGCTTAGAGTTGATTATGATTGCGATATTTATTTGACTGGTTCTAACTCAAAATTATTGTCCGGCGAGCTTGCCACCTTGCTTGCGGGGCGTTACGTAAGTTTTGAGGTGCTTCCTTTTACTTTTAGCGAATTCGTGAATTTGTATCAAAGTTTGAATTTAAGCATACAGGAATTATTTCAGCTATATATCAAAATTGGTGGTATGCCTCCTCTTCATTATTTTAATGGGGAAGAGGAGCCGAGTTTTAGATATTTAAACGACATTTATAATACCGTTGTTGTTAAGGATATACTTGAATACAATTCGATCCGAGATGTTGACGTATTTAATCGCATTTTACTTTTTTGTTTAGATAATATTGGACAAAGTTTTTCGGCTAATAGTTTACGTAAATATTTTGTTAGCGAAAATCGTAAAGTTTCAGTTGATACCATTTTGAATTACTTGAATTTTTGCCAAGCGGCGTATCTTCTGAAAAAAGTTCCACGCTATGACAGTGTTGGAAAAAAGTTATTGACGGTTGAGGAAAAATACTATATAACAGATCATGGTTTTAGACAAGCAGTAGGCTTCTCAAACGTTGCGTCAATTGAACGTATTCTAGAAAATATTGTCTATATTGAGCTTTTGTCTCGTGGTTTTCAGGTTCAAGTTGGTCGTATTAATAATCAAGAAATCGATTTCATTGCTACTAGACAAGGTGAAACTGAGTATTATCAAGTCTCTTATTTGATGGCTAGCGAAGAGACTCGTAGCCGGGAATTTGGTGTTTATCGATTGGTTAAGGATAATTATCCTAAATTCGTTTTATCTATGGATACAATGAATTTTTCGCAAGAAGGTATTATACACAAATATTTACCAGATTTTCTACTGGAAGATAATGCGTAATCTGCTTGATTTTGCTCTCATGTAGATTATGTTTCGCGATGGCTATTATTAAAAGGTTTAGTCTGCAAGCGTAAGCGCGATGTTTCATTGTTTTCCTTGCGAATTGGCGGATTTTTATTCCGACGTTTGGCGGGATATTAGTACGACGATTGGCTTTGGTTAAAAATGTGGTTGTAGGGACTAAATGTTAAAAGGTTTAGCGTGCTGTGGCTTTAAGCTTACTTCTTGAGATTTTAGATACGATTTTGCTATTTTATCAGTTATAACTTATAAATTATCGATTTTATCATTAAATTTCACTTATAAGCGATGAGTGCTGTGATAAGGATGATGAAAAAGTGTCAACGTTGTTGACACAATTGAGCTGGTCTAATCATTTGAAAATAATATCTGGATCTAAGAGTAAAGAAGAAAGAGAATTCTACATTAACTTAGCTATTAACGAGAATCTAACTCACCGAGAGTTGGTAAGGCAGATGGACAGTGGCTATTATGAGCGTTATATGCTTTCAAATAGTAATAATTTGCCTGCTATACAAAGGGTAAAACAAGAGACGCATAATTTGTTTATGGACAGTTATGTTTTAGAATTTATCCATGCTCCCGAGCTTGGTAATGAAAGAGAATTTCAGAAGTCAATTCTAGAGAATTTGAAGCATTTGGGATTTGTTAATAAATGGCAAACCTTTTAACGTTGCTCGCTTCTATTGCTAAAAGGTGCATTCACTTTGCCTACGCATCTGTTTATGTATGGAAATAAAATCCTGTAGATTATCGGATGATTTTTAGCTACAATTATTTTGTAAACTGAATATATGCATTCTTTGTCCATAATTTACATCCCGTCAGTTTTATTAAACTCAAAGATGACTTGTACTACGAGATGAATGAATATTGGGCAGATGATAGCGAATAACAGAGTGAAGATTGAACATGAGAATCGTAGTTGCAATTAGGTAGAGATTAAGTTGTAGAGGAGGTATAAATAATGAAGTATATCAAGCATTATGCTTTTTTGACTATGGTAGTTTGTCTTATACCACTTATTTCAGGTTGTAAGAATCAGAATAGTTTTAGCAATAATAATAGAGAAGTAAAAACAGAAAATCAAAAGTCTGCAAGAAATGAAGGAAATTCAGAAAATAATGAAGATGTTGACTGGAAAGAGATAAGTAAAAATGGTGTTGATGAAACTTTGCTAATAAAAAACATAGATGAAAAGGTTCTCACGTATGTGGCTAAACAATTACAAAATCTATGCGATGAGATTGGTGAAAAGGGGCGCAAAGATAAATTCTATTGGCTGACAGGACAATGGTATAACGATGTAATGTATTCTAAACAATATATTAGTGTCATATTATTAGGTAAAAAAGCAATGAAACCATTGTTCCTAATAATATATAAAAGCAAAGAGGCTGGAATGTATGAATGGGTTTGTAGTAAAGCTTTAGATGAAATATCTGGGTTTGATTTCTCGGGATTAAACAATGGTGCAGGCTGGAGCAATTCTAAAGAATTTTTAAAGGCATTTACCGATAAAATTATTGAACAAAAAAATTAACAACTCTCTGTTTCTAATTGTCTTGGAGTATAAACCAAAAATATTAATCATCCTAGCTTTACGCACTTTTGGACCTATAACCCACATATCAATTGGTAATGTCAAACAAATTCGCGCATAGTTTATGGATATTTACTGATTAGTGTTATAGGAGTACACTATGAAAGGTATAGCGAACGCAAATAGTGTGGTTCACGGTAGAACTTCGTCAGTGCGCAAAATAAGGGATATGTGTCATTTTACGTGAATTAACGACTATTGCGTATCACGAGGTGAGGGATATGAAGAAAAATATGAAGCATCGTGTGTTAGCAGTGTCTAGTGCTGTTTTGTGTGTTGTATCTATGACCTTGAGTGTTACCGTTCTGCCTGCGATGCTTATGCCAACGTAACGAAGAATCCATTGTTTGCTGCTGTTTTGGCTGCTGTTTGTGTAACACTTTTCGCTGGTAAGCGTCGTGGTGTTTCGCGTCATTGCAACAAGTAGTAGCATGTTAAGACTGGACTTTTAGTCTGGTTTTGCTTGTGACTGATTGCCTCACTTCGTGATATTTTTCGCGGAGTGAGGCTTTCTGATATTAATACGGTTGGGATTGTGTTAATACGGTTGGGATTCTGGTTGCATGTATGGTAACGATTGTCATACTAGGATTAACATAGCGTATAATTATGTGATTAAATGCATCAAAACATATATAATAATGTGATACGCGCTAAAAGATAACGTAGAGTATGGCAGAATAATCGTGCAATCACGAACGCAAAATTTTGAGCGTTAGTCAAGTTTTCTTCAACAATAAGCGCCTGCAAAAACAATGTATCGCGTAATGTCTGCAAGTTAATTAACAAAGGCAAAAGGATAATAAATAAAGTAAGATTTAGTATGCGGATTTGATAGCATGATGTGCACATAGATCATTTCATACTTGGAATCTTGATTGTTAAAACATTTGCAATAAAGATAATCTGTTCTTAATTGTTGGTGGAAACTATGGTGAGTAAGATAACAAAATAATAGAGGAATTAGACGCAGGTGATAAGCATGATTCTGGAAAAGTTATGGGAGAAATATAGATCAGACGGAGATTTTAATTTGCATGCATTGCCAGAGTCTCTAATAAAAAAAGGCGTTTTAGTAGAGTATGAAAAGAACAGTATTCTTGTATCTAGGGGCGAGAGACCATATTACATATATTTCATACAAGATGGCATAGTTGCTGGAATACGTGAGTATATGAATGGAAGTACATACAGTTATTTTCAGTTAAACAGTACTAACGGTAGTATTGGTCTATTGGAGATTCTTGCGGGGAGAGATAGTTATATTGCAACGCTTAGTACAGTAACTAAAGTGAAGGCGTTACGGATAGATGCAGCGTTGGTGTATAAGACAATCATGGAAGACAAAGAATTACTTAAGAAATGCATTAATCTTCTGTCAGACGATTTATATAAACGTTCGGGAAATGATGGGATTATGTACTACATGTCTGGATTGGATCGAGTGAGATTCTTTTTGATTACATATTACGAAAGTCATCAGAATATGAAGAATGCAAGTGGTGAGTTACTGATAGAAGCGGAATATAAGGACATTGCAAATGGAATCGGAATGAGTATCAGGACAGTTGGGCGCAATTTACAGAAATTGAAAGAGACTGGTGAACTAAAAAATGTACAGAAAAAAATCATTATTAGCAAACATCAATATAAAGAACTACAAACAAATATTTATTCGTAATCACTAAAACAATTTATTCATAATTGGTATGACAGCAGGGATTTTGTAATGCAATTCCTGCTGTTTTTGTATAAGTTGTTGTTAATTTTATGAAAGGACATATGACCTTTAGAAGGAAATAGAAAGTATATACAATAAATGAAAAATAAGCGACATGAACAAGGAGGTTAAAATGTGAGCAATGCAAGATAAAAGGACTTGTTTTTGGTTCTATAAATATTGATTATGTGTATCAGATGGATCATTATGTAAGACCTGTAGATATATTCACTGTGATTCTTGTTGTATCATTGCGATAGCGAAGGTGCGAATCTTGCAATTGTGCTGGGTTTTAGTGTAGTTGCATCAATGTGTGTAAAAGCTGTAAAGAAGCACTGACAATGTAGTTTTATGTGCTAAGCATTTTCACCACATCAGTGGGATGTAGGCTTACAGGATATTTTTCTCGGAAATCATGAAGAATGAAGAATAGATTGTGTAAGCGTTGAAAATTTGAATCATGGGAATTTTCCATAAATGTATTCAGGCGGGAAACATAAGAGTCCATTTAGGAATATAACGAACTATATAAACGGGCAGAAAGGAAAAGAAGTGAAAAGAGGATTAAAATATGATTTTTCATTGATAGCACTTGTATTGATACCAGTGGGTGTATCAATTAACGTAGTAGGCTATCAGATGTCTCAAATATTGAAACTTCCGATTTTTATTGACCAAATTGGAACAATTCTGGTATCCATGCTCATGGGTCCATGGGTTGGAATGGTAACAGGATTACTTGGAAATGCAGTAAACGGAATGATCTATCCTACAGCTTTTGGCTATGCAATAGTATCAATGCTGATCGGACTTGTATCTGGATTCCTTTCCAGATGGAAATTATACAGTAACATTCTTGGGATTGTATTCGGTTGTGTTCTTCTAAATGTAGTGTCATCTGTATCTGCTGCTGTAGTCACGGTGTTCATGTTTGGTGGAGTTACTGGAGCTGGAACAGATCTTCTTACAGCTGCATTCGTTGCATCAGGACAGGCTCTTTGGAATTCTGTATTAACAACAAATGTAATCTCAGGAACAATTAATACAATTGTAAACTTTGCGGTTGCATGGATTGTTGTGCGAAGAATTCCAGACCGCTTTTTAGTCAAATTAAACTATGGACTTCAATATATTAAAAAGAAAGGGGCAAAAATCAATGGATAGCAGAATTGGTAAATTATACCCAACCACAAAATTTATGATTACACTTTTGGTCGTGATTATTAGTATTTTTACACCAGGATATGCATTACAGTACGCATTGCTCCCTGTATTTTTGATTATTAGTCTTATGGCGGGAACAACGAAACAGTTCTTAAGTGCATTTTTTAAATCTATTTTTATTATTATTTTGTTCATATTTGTTATGCAAGTATTTATTGTTGCTAATGATGATCAGATACCAATCTGGGGATTTATTCACTTTTCTCAGATAGGACTTGCAACAAGTTTGTCTATGACATCGAAAATTGCAGCAATAGCTTCTGCGATAATGATATTTTTTGAAACAACGAAAGTAAAAGATATCACTTATTCTCTGGAACATGCAGGTACTCCAAGAAAAGTAACATTTCTTATCTCTTCAACAATCCAATTGATTCCGCAGATGTCAATTATTTCAAAAACAATCACAGATGCGCAGAAATCAAGAGGAATTGAAACAGAAGGTGGATTGATAACAAGGATGAAAGCATTTATCCCAATGCTTGGTCCTCTGGTACTTTCGTCAATTCAGCAGACAGAAGAACGTGTACTTGCTCTAGAATCGCGAGCATTTTCAGCAAAAGGCAAGAAAACTTCCGTTTACGTTCTTAATAAAACAGCATTAGACATTGTGCTGGAAGTATTAAGCGTGATTTTGTTTATCGGATATGTCGTATGGAGGTTGATGTAATGGCAGAGATTGTTTTAAAAAATGTAAGTTACCGATATCCTTTGGAAGAAAAGCAAGTGGTTCGTAATTTTACGTACTGTTTCGAGCAGGGTAAAGTGTACGGGCTTATAGGGGAAAATGAATCCGGAAAAACAACGTTATGTAACATTATCCGCGGTTTTATTCCTGAATTATATAGAGGAAAATTAGAAGGAGAAATTTTAATCAATGGTCGTAAAATTGATACTTATGGTTCGGGTGAACTCGCTTCTATCGTAGGTTATTCTTTTCAGAATCCATTTGTGCAGATTTCAGGTGTAAAAGACAACGTATATGAAGAAATTGCATATGGTATGGAAAATATCGGAATCCCAAGGGAGCGGATGATAGAGAGAGTAGATGAACTGGTAAAAATTTTCCATCTGGAAGAATTGGTGGATAAAAATCCATATGAATTATCAGGTGGACAGAAGCAAAGAGTTGCTCTGGCGTCCATGATTGCATTAGATCCAGAAGTTGTTATCATGGATGAACCAACTTCACAGCTCGATCCGAAGAGTACGGAAGATATATTTGAAATCGTAAATATTTTAAAGAAACAGGGCAAAACTATCATTTTGATCGAGCATAAGATTGATCTTATAGCAGAGTACTGTGATTCTATCCTTTTGATGCATAACGGAGAGCTTGTGATGCATGGAGAGTCGAAAGATGTTTTGACAGATCCAAAAGTATTAGAGTATGGCGGTCAGCTCCCTCAGATTGTGCTTTATTTTCTGAAAAAGGGAAGTGTAAAAGGGAATGAAATTCCACTTACGGTCAAAAAAGCAGTTGAAAAGATTATGAAGGAGGTACAGTGACAATGGCATATTTAGAACTTAAAAATGTATCATTCCAATATTCAAATGGGTATACTGCAGTTGAAAACGTCAGTATGAAGTTTGAAAAGGGAGAAAAAGTAGCAATTATTGGACAGAATGGCGCTGGCAAGACAACAACAGTAAAATTAATGAATGGATTATTGCGCCCAACAAAAGGCGAAGTTCTGGTAAATGGTACAAGCACAGCGAATCGTACAGCAGCGCAAATTGCTAAAAATGTGGGTTATGTATTTCAAAATCCAGATGATCAGATTTTCCAGGATAGTATCTACAAAGAAATTGCTTTTGGATTATCAAAAAGAGGAATAGCAAAGGAAGATGTTAATAAAAGAGTAGAAGAGGCTGCAAAGCTTTGTGGAGTAGAGAATGTATTGGAAGAACATCCGTACAATCTATCGTATTCAAAGCGAAAATTTATTACGATTGCTGCAATTGTAGCCATGGATACTGATGTTGTGATTTTGGATGAGCCAACAGCGGGGCAGGACAGGGGTTCTACAGAAAGACTTGGCGAAATCATAAATTGGCTTATCTCAAAGAATAAAATTGTTATAACCATCACGCATGATATGGAATTCGTAGTGAAAGAATTCAATAGAGTTATTGTAATGGCAAACAAACAGAAAAGAAGGGATGTAAGTCCAAAAGAGATTTTCTGGGATGAGGAATTGTTAAAATCTAGTAATCTAAAACAGCCATATATCTGCCAGTTCGCTAATCTTCTTGGATACAAGGGTGTATTAACAATAGACGATATGATTGGGGTGGCAAAATAATGAGACAAATATGGATTGATTGTGATCCTGGGCACGATGATGCCATGGCAATTCTTACAGCTATCGCGAATCCTGAAAAATTAAAGATTTTGGGAATTTCTACAGTTGGAGGAAATCAGACAATAGAAAAAGTTACAACAAATGCAAAAAATATTTTGGAATTTGTGCATTCGGATATTCCTCTCGCGAAAGGACAGGATAAGCCCCTGGTGAAGCCATTAAATACAGCGCCAGAGGCACATGGTGACAGTGGGATGGATGGATCGTATTTTAATGGAACTGATTATCCTGTTGTATCAGAAAATGCAGTAGAATATATGTACCATAAAATTATGGAGTCCAAAGAGAAAACCACGCTAGTTGCGCTTGCGCCGTTGACAAATCTTGCGCTTCTTTTAAAAGTACATCCTGAAGTGAAAGAAAAAATAGAGTGCATCAGCATGATGGGCGGTGGCATTAGCCATGGAAACTGCACGGAGTTGGCAGAATTTAATATATACGTGGATCCAGAAGCTGCTCATATAGTATTTCATTCAGGAATATCGGTTATCATGGCGGGTCTTGACGTCACAGAGAATGCTGCGATTACTCTGAATGAGATTAAAACGTTAAAAGATAAAGGGAAAGTCAGTCATCTAGCTTATGAACTTTTGAGTTTTTATAACGAAAGTGGTAAGCAGTTTGGATTTGTAGACAGTCCTATTCATGATCTTTGTGCTGTGGAATATCTAATTAAACCAGATATTTTTTCAGGGAAAAATTATTATGTAGATATTGTTACTGATAATGGGATTTCAAGAGGACAGACATTGGCTGATCTGAGGAAAGTTCCGAAGCACAAAGATAATGTGTTTGTGCTCAAACAAGTAGACAGGAAAAAATTTGTAGAGACTCTAGTTGAAGGATTGGAAAAGTTAGATAAAGAAGTGTAAAGATGATGTAATTCATATTGCTGAAATATAGAAGTTATATAGCAATGGACCAAATAAAGATATAGACTTAGCGTTTCCTATCGGCTTTACCTTTGCATTCTGCTTCATAACTACTTGAATTGGATGTTGCGTTGCGCTCGCAAACTAATTGTGATGTATTTGATAAGGTGATTGATTTTGATGAATATTAAAAATTGCAAAGTAAGATGCTTCAATAGAGTATAAATGTTATTTTCTATGTGTTAATGTGATAATTGTTACTCAGCAATAGCTCTTTTAGAGTTTTAAGCGTGCTTATATTTGAGTTTTTGACGTAATGCTCGTATAATTTTCCACGTAAAGCACATTTAAGTTTATGAGGTGTTGCGCTATGACTGCCCAAATGATCGCTAATCTTAAGAACGGTTTGAAAGGCATATAAAAGCACATAAAACAGCTTAAGATACATATTCTTTAGCAGTATTAAACACGCATTGCATATGATGTTTGTCATTATGTTTGCACATGCGCGTTGGTTTTTTGCATGTTTTTTGCATGTTGGTGCGTGTTCTTATCGTTCTTGTAAGCAAGCGTTATCTTTTTTATCTAATTAATTTCCATTGTTGAAATTTATTCAATAATAGTAAGAATTAAGCTTTAATAACGAGTAAGAACGAAGCAATAATAATGAATAATAATATAGAAAACGCAACTAATAGTCGCGATAACAATAATAAGCAGTCAACTAGCAACTTAATATTGCGTATTGATAATATAACAAGATCTTATTCTCGTGGATTCGGTCGTAAGAAAACAACTCGCCAAGTTTTACATAACGTATCTTTTGATATTCATTCTGGTGAAATATTTTGCTTGCTTGGCCCTAATGGTGCAGGTAAAACAACTACCGTAAAAATTGTTGGTACGTTGTTAGCTCCTGATAGTGGTAGTGTTCGTATTGCCAATATTGATGCTGTGAGTAATCCTCGAGAAGCGCGTAAGCACGTGTCGTTACTTCTTGGAGGTGAGCGAGGATTTTATCAAAGGTTAAGTGCATTAGATAATCTTCGTTATTTTGCTGATCTTTCCGCTGTTCCATATAGGGAGCAAGGAAAGCGTATTCACGATGCTCTTGAGCAAGTCGATTTACTTGATAAAGCTCATGATGCTGTTCAAACTTTTTCAAGGGGAATGTGGCAGCGGTTACATATTGCTCGATCGCTGGTCGCTAGAACGGATCTTATGCTTTTAGATGAGCCTACCACTGGTTTGGATCCTGAAAATGCTAGGAAAGTACGTGAAATTATTCATGCTTTACGAGATCAAGGAATAGCGATTTTGCTAACTACGCATGAGATGAGTGAGGCTGAAAAATTAGCTGATACTGTTGCTGTAATAAATCACGGTAATATTATCGCTCAGGGAAGTGTTCAGCAGTTGGCTTCTTTGCAGCATATTGATCATGTAACAATGTACGCGTATGACGGTGAAGCATCAAGTGGGACTCCTAGTATTAAGGAAGAATTGCAAAAACTTGATGGAGTGTTGTGGTGTGATGTTTTTGAATCACACGGAGTATTAAATATTACTATCGCGTGGAGTAAAACATTATCTCAAGAACGAAATATTAAAATTCCTGTTGATGGGATTACGCGTTTAGGTGATCGCGCTGCAAGTTTGGAAGAAACGTATCTTGCTATTGTGCAAAATGATAATATTTCTGCGTCAAATACTTCTGCTTCTTCTGCTGCTACGCCGTCTTCTTCGTCTTCTTCACTTTCATTGAGTAAGTAGGAGGCTTAATATGAATACTTCTACTCATTCATACGCTTCTGTGATTCGTGGCATGTGGTTTCAGCTTAAAAGTTTAGCGAAAACAACGTTTTTCTTGCAAAATGCGATACTTGCTCCAGTATGTTTTGCGTTGATGAAAATTGTTGCATACTATGGTTTTTCTCATGATTGCGCTAATTGTCTTAATAATATTTGGGTTGATTCTTCTATCGCTGGATTATGGTCTGCTACAACTACTGCTGTTGGAATTATTGGATACCAGCGTTATTTAGGAACATTACAATATTTAACTTTAAGTGTTATATCACCTTCTGCAGTGTTTCTTCCTATTGTAGGATCCGCAGCTTTACTTGGGTGCATTGGTATGCCGCTTGCGATTATTACCGTTGCTGTTTTATGCCATGGGTTCTTTATGATAACATTCACGCAGCTAGTTGGATACTTACTTTCTATGCTCGCTTGCGTAGCTTCTGCTGCATTATTATCTGGAATTTTTGTATTATGCCGTAAAGCTACAGTTTATGAAGGTTTGATTTTAATTCCTGTATGGATGCTTTGTGGAATAGTAATCCCTGTAGAATCAATGCCATTGCCTGCTCGCATTATTGCATTTATTCATCCGCTTACGTCGGCAGTGTGGGTGGCTCATGCGCAATCGTTTAATGCTACTACTGTGTTAGCAATTGTGTTATGTGTTGTATTATCCAGCGTTTTGCTTGTTATTGCAGGTTTTATGTTACGTCATGCTATTCGACTTGCAACGCTTAATGGGAGTTTAAACATAATATGATACGAAATAATAATCAGGTTGAAACTATGCGAAATAAAATTATTCAAAATAGTAAGTGCGCTAGATTGCATCAATATAATCAATATTCTCAGTATGGTCACGTGAGCGTGTTATCTAGTATACGAACTGGTGCAAGAGTGAGTATACAGAGTATACCTAGCTTAAATAGTTGGAATACTGCTGTTATTCGTATGATTATTGAGCCTCTTTTATCCACGTTCTTATACGTTTTTCTAGCTGGAGCTGTAAGTGGAGGATTCAATGGAACAGCTAGTGCTGCAATTAGCGCGGGTTTTAATCATAGTTTGATTGCTTCAACTCTTGCTGCTGTGATGGGAGCGTGTTCTATTTCCACAAGTATGACTGTGTCAGAAGCACTAGCATGGGATCGTTTTGAAGGCACAACACCATTCGTGCTTACAAGCGCAAAAGTTGCATTACCATTATGGTTAGGTCGTATTATTGCGCTCTTGACTATTTCTTTAGTGAGTGATGCTGTGACTTTGTTTATAACAATGCTTGTAGTAAGCCCAAGTGCTTTCTTGATGATTAATATGAGTGCGTTGATGCTGTTGTTCCTTATTGTTCCTGTTGCTTCTACGGGATTTGGTATTGCTATAGCTGCTATAAGCATGATGATGAATGATGTTTATACTATTTCTAACGCGCTTAGTGCAATACTTCCTATTGTTTGTGGTGTGATTGCTCCGATTAGCGTATTTCCTAAGATGATGCAATACGTGTTATATGTGATTCCAGTAACTCATGTTACTCAAGTATCGCGTAGTATAGTTGATGGTTCTGTAAATGTTGGCGTATCGCTACTTGTGATTCTTGTTGTTGGCATGTTATGGGCAATTGTTGGTGTGATCATATGGAATGTTGGTGTGGCGGTTCAACAGCGTAAAGGTACTTTAACCAATATAGGGTTTTAGCTGATAAATATGGGATTTAGTTAATTATATAAGGATTAGATTCGCTGGTGTGGAGTGGGTGTAATGCTAGTGGCATGTTGATTATTGCGTAAGATTGTTCAGCAAGCTACCAAGCTAATCTTAAACTTTTTAACGATTACCTTTTTCTATCGTTAAAAAGTGCACCCACTATCCATAGTGTGCACTCAAAAAAAGTGTAGAAATACTCATGTGCGATAATAACGCAATTTTTGCTTTTTTTAAACAAGAGTATAGTGATATCAAATTTACTAAATAAGCTATTGGATTTGTGTAATTTGTAGTGAATTATTTAAGTTTGATAGCGATTTGTGAGTAGTTGTGTAAGTTTGCCTGTAAGTTTGCGTAAACTTGCATTATGATTTGCGATTTTGAAAGAGTTTTAGAGGAGAGTTGGTTGCTGTGAAGTCAATATTTAGCAAGAATAATATTTTTATTCGTATGAGATCTATTAGCCCAGCATTGCGATGGGCGCTGGTTGGCTTCTGTTTTTCTATGCTCGGTAACCAAGCGTATGAAGGCTCGGTTTTGCCTTCTATTATTATTGTGGGCTTGCCGGCTTGGGTGATTGGTTTTCGTAAGACTTTTATGACGGTTGCCGATTTTCTTTCGCCATGCTCTGGTTGGATAGTTGATAAGCTTGGCGGTTTTCGCGCTCTTGCTATGACTGAAGGCGTAGAAGGCGTGCTCAGTTTACTACCGCTTCTTATGCTTGGATCTCCTGCGTGGAAGTGGTCGCTTGTAGCTCTTTCTTGCGCATTGTTGATTACAGGTCAAGTGATTGACATTGCTAGCGAAGTTTTCGAGGTTGATGCTGCAGGTGGCGATGACGGTATGATTGTCAACTACAGCGGCATTGTTAGTATTTTGGCAAGTATTACAGGAACCTTGCTCGGCTCTCCGCTTGGATCTTGGATTGCAAGCTGGTCGATTCCTGCGGTTTTGATTTTCTCGTCCGTCACTTCTTTTGCGGCTTGTGCTACGCGATTTATTATGAAACAAGACATTGCGCAAGCGTCTTGCGAAATAGAGGAAAAAGCGCAAGCGTCTAATGAAGTAGAAGAAACACCGCAAGATGTAGAGGAAGCGTCGAAAGAATCGAAAGAAAATCAAGAAAATGACGTTGATTCCAAATCTGCATCTAATAAATCTGCGAATCCATTACTAAAGAGTAAAATCATGCTTCTTGCTGGATCTCTTTTGGTTGCTTTTATTCCTGCATGCTCTGTTTCCTATATTCTTCTTGGTCTAGGTAAGCAATATGGCTCTAAATCTTTAACAATACTGTATATTTTCACTGGTGTAGGAAGCGTGCTCGCATCCGTTTTGTATGCGCATTCGTCTCAAAAGCTCGGTTTAAGAAAAGTGGCGATTTTAGGTATTGCTGTGAGCTTGCTTGCTTATTGTCTTATGTTTATTAATCTTTTGCCAATGATGTGCTTTGCATTCTTACTTGAAGCGATTGGCGGAATGCTACTAGTAGAGCCGATTATTGTTGCGCGTCAGATTCTGTTTAAGGGGAGTGCTCTCGCTAAGTTTTCTGGTTGGGCGCGCCTCGCGTTTGCGATTGGTGCTACTACTGGTTCTTGGATTGGATTTGCATTCTCATCGGCGTTCCAATGGCAGCTTTTGCCTATACTCGCGCTGATTTTCACAGCAGGATTGCTTGTTGTTTTGCCTCAATTACCCAATACGAGTTATGCAGATTAGATGATTTGCGCTGCAGAATATATGAAGTTTATATGTGATTAATAAGTGTTATCTTCTAAGCAAAAGGCATTGTTAAATTGCTAGAACTTAACGATTTGCATATATATGCATGCGTGTGTATAATATGTAAAAATAGAAGATCTTGCGAGTATGAATACAAATAAAAGAGTATAAAATATTCTGCACAAACTAAATTACAGGAGACTCTCATGCACAAGATTATTCAAAAGTGGAATAACATTGACCTTATTCTGCGTATTGTCATTGGTCTTTTTCTTGGCGCTGCACTTGGTCTTTTTGTGCCAGCTCACGTTTACGTGTTAGATCTTATTGGAAAGCTGTTTGTGAGCGCACTTAAATCCGTTGCGCCTATCTTGGTATTTTGCCTTGTGATTGGAGCGCTTGCAAAAGCAAAAAGTGTTGGAAACATGAAGCTTGTAATCGTGTTGTATGCGATTTCTACTTTCACTGCAAGCCTTATAGCTGTATGTGCAGCTATGATTTTCCCTGTTGACTTCACTTTTGCGCATGTTGAAGCAGCATCTTCACCATCTCCTCAAGGAATCGGTGAAGTTCTTAATTCTCTTGTGTTAAATATTGTGGTAAACCCTGTAGACGCTCTTGCTAAGGGAAACTTTATTGGTATTTTATTCTGGGCAATTGCCTTCGGTGTAGCGCTTCGTTTGGCTGAGCCTTCCACTAAAGCATTCTTTGACAACGTTTCGTCTGCTATTGGAAAAATTGTTCACTGGATTATTAACGCAGCGCCTTTTGGCATTATGGGTCTTGTTTATACAACAGTGGCAAGCAATGGTCTTCGTATTTTTAGTGAATACGGTTCCGTTATTGCTTTATTAGTATGCACTATGGCTGTTGTTGCTTTGATTGTTAATCCAATTTTGGTTTTTGCTCTCACTGGCAAGAATCCGTATCCTCTTGTATTGCGAACGTTGCGCGATTCGGGAGTTACAGCGTTCTTTATGCGTTCTTCTGCTGCAAATATCCCTGTAAACATGAATTTGTGCGAAAAACTCGGTTTTAACAAAGACAATTACTCAGTTTCTATATCGCTTGGATCAACCATTAATATGAGTGGTGCTGCTATAACGATTTCGATTATGGCTTTGTGTGCTGCTCACACTCTTGGGATTTACGTTGATATTCCAACAGCTGTGATTTTGTCTGTGCTTTCTGCAGTTAGCGCTGCAGGCGCGTCTGGTGTTGCTGGTGGTTCGCTTTTGCTTATACCTCTTGCGTGCTCATCGTTTGGTATTTCAAACGATATTGCTATGCAAGTAGTTGCTATTGGTCTTATTATTGGCGTGATTCAAGATTCGTGCGAAACTGCGCTTAACTCTTCCACAGATGTTCTCTTTACGGCAGTTGGTGAATATCGCATGTGGCAGCGTGCAGGTCTTAAGTTTAAGATGGGCAAGGATCACGAGCCAGTACAACTTAAAAAGTAGCTGTTTTAGCTGTTGTAGCTTTTGTTAAGTATTATTATTAGTGCGCGTTCTTCCGTTTTTACGTTTTAGAATCGCGTACTTTTGCTATATTTTGCGAGGTGTTATTGTAAATGAATTTAACAGACGTGCAAATAAAAGAGTATAAAAAATATAATAGCAAAGATATTTTAAGACTATATGATTCCGTTGGTTGGTCTTCGTATACAAATGATTTAGTTGCTTTAGAAAATGGCTTTAACAATTCGCTCAAGGTTTTAGCTGCGTATAAAAATGATGAGCTAGTTGGAATTGCTAGAGCTGTTGGTGACGGATACACGGTTGTTCTTATTCAAGATATTCTCGTTTTGCCAGAGTATCAACGTCAGGGGATAGGTTCTGCTTTGTTAAAGACGATTGTGGATTGTTACCCTAATGTTCGTCAAATTCAATTAACCACGGATTGTACTGAAAAAACTATTGCTTTTTATAAATCTGCTGGTTTTATTGAGTTATCAGAAATCGAGTGCTGCGGTTTTATAAAAGACAGAGCATGATTGCGTATTAGGCTTTAGGAAAGTGGTAGGTTGTGTTTGCAGGAATACTGCGGTTAATCCACGCGTTTGCTGCGATTATACTTCCGCTTCCTATTGTGGTTTCTCCGCCTAAGATTGTTGCGTTTGCGTAGATTACTACGTTATCGCCAATATTTGGATGCCGCTTTCCGCCTTTTATAGGATTTCCATCCTCGTCTAGCGCAAAACTTTGTGCACCCAGCGTTACGCCTTGGTAAAGCTTAACATGCTCGCCGATTACAGTTGTTTCGCCAATTACAATGCCAGTTCCGTGATCAATGCAAAAATATGCGCCAATTTTTGCTCCTGGATGAATGTCGATTCCAGTTTTTCTGTGTGCATATTCGCTCATAAGTCTAGGAATTAGCGGTACGTTAAGTTCGTATAGTGCGTGAGCTGTGCGGTGAATAAGCATCGCATAAAAACCAGGGTATGCGAGTGTGACTTCTACTTTGCTTGTGCAAGCAGGATCGCCTTCATACATGGCTTGAATATCTGTTAAAAGTAACTTTTTAATTGTAGGAAGAGTATTTATAAATTGATTGCAAGTTTCTCGAATTTTAATTGTGTTGCTTGTGTAGCATTGAAGTTCGTGGAATATAATGCGTTCTATAGTGTCTAATGCGTTTGAAGTAACGGTATTTAAACTAGCGTTAGTATTCAAACTAGCGTTGAGTTGTGTAGCCTCGTTGCTTTCATTGCGCACATGCAACTCAGGCAAAAGTAGAGCCTGAGTCGCATGTATGAGCGCAATAATATTTCGGTAATTAGGTATGAATGTAGCTTGTCTTATGTCTGAATCGTAAATTGAGTTTAGTTGATTTATAAGATCAAGGCGATCATTCATACATTTCTCCCGTTATTTTTGATATTTTCTTTATTTTATAGTTTTGATCATTATCTAATAATGTTATTTATTATCCATTTATTATCCATATATTATTTAATCAAAACTTGCGTATTTACAGTAGTGCTCCTAAATGTAGTTAGTCTTCAAATAATGCTGTAGACAAGTATCGATCTCCTGAATCGGGAAGTATTGCAACAATGGTTTTACCGCTGTTTTCTTCTCTTTTTGCTTCTTGGATTGCTGCCCAGATTGCAGCTCCAGAAGAAATACCCACGAGAACGCCTTCTTTTTTGCTTATAAGCTTGCCGCTTTCGATTGCGTCTTCATTTGTTACGTGAATAATGCGATTGTAAATGTTTTGGTTGAGCACATCTGGCACGAATCCTGCGCCGATTCCTTGAATCTTGTGCGCTCCTGGCTTGCCGCCGGCGAGCACAGGGGAGTCGGCTGGTTCTACTGCGATTACTTCCAGATGTGGATTTTGCTCTTTTAAGTATGTGCCAGTACCAGTGATTGTGCCGCCTGTTCCAACGCCAGCAATGAGCATATCCACGTTTCCGTCAGTGTCTTGCCAAATTTCTGGACCTGTTGTGTTGTAGTGCGCGTGTACATTTGCTTGATTGGTAAACTGTCCTGGAGTCCACGCGTTTGGCGTGTTTTCAACGATTTCCTTCGCTTTGGCAATTGCGCCTTTCATTCCTTCTGCAGCTGGGGTGAGCACGAGTTCGGCGCCGTATGCTTTCATAAGTTTTCTGCGTTCAATAGACATGCTTTCTGGCATAACAATAATGCTTTTGTATCCTTTTGTTTGAGCAATCATTGAAAGACCAATGCCAGTATTTCCAGAGGTTGGCTCAACAATTACTGAGCCTGGTTTAAGCGTGCCTTCGGCTTCTGCTTCTTCAATCATCTGCTTTGCAATTCGGTCTTTTACAGAGCCTGCTGGGTTGAAGTATTCGAGTTTTACAAGGATTTTTGCTGCTAGATTATACTCTTTTTCAATGTGCGTAAGCTCCATAAGTGGAGTGTGGCCTACGAGTTCTTGCACGGACTTGTAAATATTAGACATAATATTTCCCCTTACTTGTTTGTTGTTTTACTTGTTTGTTTTTGTTTTGTTTGATTTGTTTTTAATTTTTAAAAAATGATTTTATTAATAAAGCGACTATTGCTTTATTAGTTGTTTCTAAAGATGCCATTTATCTGTTTAATATCTAATCCGTATTAAATTGTTATCTTTTCAACGTCTTATATTCGATTTTTGGCATAAAAAAAGAAACAGCGCGCTGTTTCTTGAATCGTAATTTGCTGTGTTTTAACGTAAATGCTTTTTAACACAGGCTAGATGATGCATACTTAGTGCTTGCAAACATCATTTCGATTAAGAAATGCGCAACAGCATACGTTACAACAACAATTTGTCATCATATTTGTATGATACATGCGCACTCCTTTACTAGTAGAAATGGTGATAAGTGAAGACTATAGCGAATGGATCTGTGTTTGTCAAACTTTGATATGTACTCCTTCTCATGCGTGAGTGTCTCTGTTTGGCGATAGTAGCCAATCGCCCGAGAATTTGTTGTGTTTGGCTGATTTGTGATTTTCGTGCGATAATGTGCGTGCTGGTATATAGGATTGAATGGCTTGTAGAATTAGTCGATTGTATGAAAGAGTTGATTATATGACAGAATATGATTTGCCGATTTTAGAGTATGATTACGATAAAAGTGCAGTTTTAATGCCAAAACACGATAATATTTCTGTTCAGCTTCCATCTAAAGCGGTTTTTGCTTTCTTAGGCGATGAAATTGATCAGTATGCTTTAAGTAGGAAAGCTACGATTGTAGCAAATTTTGAATCTGCAACTAAAGTATATCCAATATATGTTTTGGAAGAAAAAGTAGAGAAAAAAGTAAGAGAAAATACAGGCAGCGAAGTAGAAGAAGAAACGCAAAAAATCTGCTTAGTGCAGGCTCCAGTTGGTGCTCCTGCCGCTGTTCAGATCTTAGACTGGCTGATTTCTTACGGTGTTAGCGAAGTTGTTAGTGCTGGTTCTTGCGGATCGCTAGTTGATTATGCGGAAAATGTTTTCCTGGTTCCGTATAAAGCTTTAAGGGATGAGGGGACTTCTTATCATTATTTGCCTCCAAGTCGTTATGTTGACGTTTCAGAGCGCTCGAGACGTGCTATTTTACAAACTTTACAGGCGCACAATTTGCCTTATCATGAAGTTAAAACGTGGACTACGGATGGGTTTTTCCGTGAAACTAAGACGAAAGTTGCTAATCGTAAGCAGGAGGGATGCGCGGTTGTTGAGATGGAGTGTTCTGCTTTAGCGGCTTGTGCGCAAATGCGTGGGATTGTTTGGGGTGAGATTCTTTACACTGCAGATACTTTGCACGATGTTGAAAATTACGATGAGCGCAATTGGGGTGGAGACTCTAAAGCGTATGCGCTTGAGCTTTGTATTGAAGCAGTGTTGCGCATTTGACACGTTTACACTGATATTACATATGGAATCAGTGTTTTAATTTGATTTTTTTTTTAACTCTATGCTTATTATTTCTGTCAAGAATTACGTATAAATGCGTTTAAGTATTACGTTAAGGGTTAATAATCATGATAAGTATGATAGTGTAGCTTTCAATGCTTTGTAGCGAGTGAATAAGCAAATAGCTTATGAAGATGCTAGCTGCGAAAATGCTATTAGAGAAGAGATAATAGAAATAGTATAGATATAAAGGAAGTGAGAGGTAGCGAGAATGAGTAAAACTGACAACGCGGCGAATCAGCAATCGTCCGCGAATCAAAATACTGTGGCGAATCAGCAATCGTCCAAACTGCATCCCGACGTGAAAAATTACGTAAAACTATTTTTCAAGGAAAACAAACTTGTAGCTTTTCTTTCGATGATAGTTTTTATTGCCTTGTCTATGATTTTCACTGCTATTTCTTGGATTTTGCAAATTATTTTCGACTATATGTCTGGAAAAGGAGCCTTCTCTTTAACTACTATTTTTCTGCTTGTCGCTTCCTTTATGCTGGTAATCTCCCTGATTTTTGCGTTGAAGCGCAGCGCGTATCCTCGCTTTCTTGAAAAAGCAATGAATCAGTATAAAGAGTCTGTTATTAAGAAGCTTTTAAAAAAGAGTTATAGTGATTTTTCGCTTGCGAATTCTGGCACGTATCTTTCTGTACTTACTAATGATTGCGAGCGTATTCAAGAAAAGTATTTGAAGAAGATTTTTGACTTTGTTCAAGATGTTCTTATGCTTGTAAGCTCGCTAGCTCTTATGATTTACTATAGTCCATTGCTCACTGTTATTGCTCTTATTGTTTCTGTGCTTCCAATGGCGTGCTCGATTCTTACAGCTAATGGAATTGCCACTCGAGAGGAGCAGGTTTCTAAGTCGAATGAGTCTTATACGGCACTGACGAAGGATGTTTTGAACGGAGTTTCGGTTATTAAGAGTTTTAAGGCGGAGCAGGAGGTTATTAACCGTTATCAGAATCAGTCGATGGAGCTTGAGCATACTAAGAATCTTCGCGAAAAAACGATGACTACTGTTTCTGCTCTTGGAACGATTTCAAGCCTTGCAACTCAGCTTGGCGTGATGCTTGTTGGCGCTTGGATGGTTAACGCTCATGTTGGTGTTATTACTGCCGGAATGGTGTTAGCTTTCACTAATTTGATGAATGGAGTGCTTCAGCCTATTGCAAGTCTTCCGCAAATGCTTGGCGAGATGAAGGGTGCTAAGAAGCTTATTAGTAAGATGGCTGATTATATGAGTAACGTTAAGGAAGATTCTGGCGATATTATTGACGATTCTATTAAAAGCATTGTTTTGCGAGATGTTTCGTATTCTTACGATGCTGATCGTAAAGTCTTGAAAAACGTAAATCTAACTTTGCAAGCTGGAAAATCTTACGCGATAGTAGGGCCTTCTGGTGCTGGTAAGAGTAGCTTGATTAATTTGCTTATGGGATATTACAAGGATTATGAAGGTAGCGTGCAGCTGAATAATCACGAACTTAGCAATGTGAGCAAGAGTTCGCTTTATGATAAGACGACTCTTATGCAGCAGTCTGTGTTTATGTTTGATGCTTCGATTTTAGATAATATTACGCTGTTTAAGCCATTCCAGGACGCGGAGGTGGATCGCGTGATTCACTTGGCTGGTTTGGATGATTTGATTGCTGCTAAAGGTAAGGATTATCAGTGCGGCGAGAATGGTAGTCATCTTTCTGGTGGCGAAAAGCAGCGTATTGCTATTGCGCGAAGCTTGCTTAAAAAGTCCGAGATTTTGCTGGTTGATGAGGCAACGAGTGCGTTAGATAATGAGACGAGTGCGAACGTAACGCAGTCTATTTTGGATTTGCAAGGAATTCTTCGACTTGTTGTAACTCACCGCTTGGATGCTAATTCGCTTAAGCAATATGATGAGATCCTTGTGATGAAAAGCGGCGAGCTTATTGAGCGCGGAAGCTTTGAGGAGCTTATGAATCAGAAGGCTTACTTCTACTCGCTTTATACTGTGTCTATGTGAGTATATGGCGCTGGCTTGGGCTGGCTTGCGCTGGTTTGTTGTAATGCGCTGTGCAATTGCAATCTCGGTAAAAATATTAACGCAGCATGCTTTCTGCGATAGTAGCCAATCGCCCGCGAATTTGCAGCGATTGGCTACTTTGGTATTGGATACTTTGCGATTAGCGCTCTGATTATTCCGTTTCTGCTATCTGCGATTATTTCGTTCACTATACGAGTTAACAAATTCTTCAACAGATAGGAACGTATTTTCATAACCCAGTTTCTCACACAGCTTCACAACATCTGGCTTATCAAGATGTGCGCTAGAAAGTATGTTGTCTCGCATAAATGCGTCGCGCGCAGTGCCGTCAAAAAGAACATTGCCATTTGAAAGCACAACAACGCGATTAAATACTCGAGCCACAAAATCCATATCGTGAAGAACAGCTATAACAATTTTCCCCTGAGAAACAAGGTGCTTAATAATTGATTCAATACAACGTTTTCCGCAATCGTCCTGAGCAATCGTAGGCTCATCTAAAATAACAACTTGAGTATCCATTGCTAAAATCGACGCAATAGAAACCATTTTTCTTTCACAAAGACTTAAATCGTAAGGATTTACCTCGCTTTTATCTAAAAGTCCTACGAGTTTTAGACTTTCTTTTGCTTGGATCAATGCTTGACTCTTATCAATTCCAATTTTTAAAAGTCCAAACATTACTTCGCGTATAACAGTTGATTCAAAAATCTGGTCATCTGGATTCTGGAATACGAATCCAATATCTTTAGCAAGAGAGGGAACAGTACATTCTGCAATATCTTTACCATTTAATAAAACGCTTCCAGATTTCGGCGTAAGAAGTCCTCTAAGGATTTTAAGTAAAGTTGTTTTTCCAGTGCCATTTTGACCAACAATAGCGCATGTTCCAGGAGCAAAAGACAAATTTAGATTGTTGAATATTTGTGTTGTTGGAGTATGAGAAAAAGACACGTTTCGTATTTCAATAGTAGGAGTCATTATAAGCGATTCCCTTCGTGCGAGCTTAAAATTTGTGACGTTTGCTCAAGAGTTATTGGATACAAGCCATTATTGTTTTTTAACGAAAGTTTTTTGCAAATTTGAGTATAAACAGGAGGATTTACGCCATATTCTTCCAAGTCTTCGCGAGAAAAGATTTTTTGCGGAGTATCAAAATCAATGAGTTTTCCTTCGCTTAAAAGCATTACGCGGTCGCTATATTGCGCGATTTTTTCCATTTTGTGCTCAACCATAATAATAGTTTGACCCTGATTTTTTAAGGATTCTACCGACTTAAAAACCTCTTCAGAACCTTTAGGATCAAGCTGCGAAGTTGGCTCGTCTAAAATTATTATTTCTGGTTGCATAACTAAAATAGCGGAAATAGACATTCGCTGCATTTGACCGCCAGATAAATCGTATGGAGAACAATCTTTAAGATGGGCAATGTTGAGCATGTCCATGATTTTCTCTACGCGACTTTGCATCTCGTTTTGCTCAATTCCAAGATTTTCAAGCCCAAACGCAATTTCTTCGTACACAGTAAGCTTAGATCCAGTAATTTGATTAAAAGGATTTTGAAAAACTAAACCAACTTTTTTGCAAAGACTGTCTATTGGCGTAGTTTTTGCATTAAGACCGTCTACCTCAACTTTGCCGCCGTATGCTCCGTGGTAAAGATTAGGAACAAGACCTAAAATGGCTTGAGATAATGTTGATTTTCCAGCTCCATTAGCACCTATTATTCCAATAAATTCGCCTTTATGAATATCGCAAGAAATGTCATTAAGTGCAAGAGTATTACTATAAGGATAGCGATATTTTAAGTTCTCTATATGAATAGCTGCCATGCTATATATCCTAAATTATGAAGCAACGCATAAATAATAGACGCTATTATTACAATTA
The DNA here is from genome assembly GCF_049244075.1 of Gardnerella sp. KA00390. GTDB lineage: Bacteria > Actinomycetota > Actinomycetes > Actinomycetales > Bifidobacteriaceae > Bifidobacterium > Bifidobacterium vaginale. The sequence goes on along the minus strand of NZ_CP058372.1, from coordinate 1,176,036 downwards.
AACAAGCGCATAAAAATAGCGTATTGTATTTGCTTGGCTTAAATGGTTTTATGAATGTTTTTTGATTATTGCACGAAAATCCGCGAACTTCTAAAGCTATAGTTCTTTCTTTAGAACTCATAAATGAAGACATTATAATCGGGGATATTAAAGGCAAAAAAGCTTTGAAACGCGTTATAAGAGAACCTTTTGTTTTCAATCCTCTGCTTCTTTGAGCGTCAACAATAGTCGAAGTTTGCTGTGTTATTTGAGGAATGATTTGGAATAGAGATACAAAAACATAACCCATCTTAGGTGGTAATCCAGCTTGTATCATCTCTTGCATCATATTAGAAGGTTTAGTTGTAAGCGTTAAAACACAAAATGCAAACGAAATATTTAATATATTTAGCACAATCTTCATAGCTACTTCAAAACCTTCTTTGCGAGCAATCAAAGGTCCTAGTTTGAATAAAATCGTGTAATTTCCTGATCTAAAGAAAGTCTGAACTATAAAAATAGTTACAATAATAAAACCAGTAACTTGTATTACGATTTTTATTTTTGCTAGAACCTTTGATGTTGCAAGTAAGATTAGGCTCAAAATAATAAAGATAGCGAAAGAACTATAGCCTCCAAGCAAACTCGGTGTACTTGTAGCGCATATTACGTATGCAAGCTTGGTTTTTGCAGATAGTCCGTTTAGAAACGAATGCTTATCTTCAAATAGGCTGATGCTTTTCATGCTATCTCGTCTTATTGTGCTTATATTAAAACTTGTAGAACTTAGCGTTTATGCGATTTATTTTCTGGTGATAAACGTTTATTTATCAAGATCTTCGTCATCTGATTGATATATGGCTATTAAACTCTTAGGAAGAACTTTATAAATTCCAGCTGCAAGGAACAAAACAACAATCTTGTCTGGTATATCTACAACAAGCTCATCTACGAATGATGCAAAGAAGCCTTTGGAACCCATTGCTGCAAAAACAGCGTCACCCCAAACGTTTCCAGTGGTTCCGCCCCAATAAATCATGTTTAGAGGTGTAGAAATGATTATTGCGATTGCTGCAACAATAAGGCTTGTTATAAAAATGTGTAGGCCTTTGTCCATATATTTTAATCGTGCAGCGATTCCAACGCTTACTCCAATTGCTGCAGCTGTAATGCTATAGACTGTAGAAATTGGATCAATTGTTAAGCCGTAAACAATATTGGTTAAAAATCCAGCAATTCCGCCTACAACAGGCCCAGCCAAGCATGCTGAAATGCAAGTGCCTAGTGTGCCAAGCCAAAGTGGTAGTTTTAGCATGCTTGCAAATAGTTTCGCAACATAATTTATGCCGATTGCGGCTGGTATTAGTACGAGTGAAGCAGTAGTTAATTTAACGCTCCAAATATTTTTTAGTTTCTTTACCATTTTTGAACTTCCTATCAGTTAAGGAATAAATTCAAGTTCATTATACGCTTTGAGAAATGTTATTAAAGTAGTTGAAAATTAATGTGTTATAAATTGTAATCTTGTTTATTTTTTGTTATTTTAACTGATTCTTTATTATTTATTTTGTATTAAATTTTTGCGGAAAATAATCACAGCTATACCACTTCTCTAGCAAAATCAAAGTGGTTATTATTCAACTATTTCAAATTCAAATATTCAAAAATTCTAGTATTCCAAATAATGGTTATTTATGATAAAAAAATATAAGAGATTTTTATGCCTTTTATAAAAATGTTGTTACGAAAATATTGTTATAAAAATATTGACGATTATAAGAGGGAGATGACGATGAATGTAAAACATAGTAGCGTGTTTACAAATCCCGAAGTTTTAGAAAGACTTAATAAATTAGAAAAATCTCCACAAATGCAAGGGAAACTAAATGAGTTAAAAGAAGGCATAAAAAATAACGCTTTTGACCCAATGCGTTTAATCCCATTAATACCAGTTGTACTGATTATTGGTGCTGTTGGCAATTATCTGCCTTCTCTTGATTACTCTACTTATAAATATCCTTTACTCATAATAATTGCTTTTGTTGTTTGCTTTGCTGGCAAGTTTTTTGTAACAAATAAGGTTGATGTAAATACTCTATATGCGAATAATGTCTTAACGCCGATTCTAAATGCGATTCTGCCTGGAACGGTATTAGAAAATTCTGAAGGAATTGACGACAGTATTTTTAATAATCTTCTGCCAATATCTAGTATTTATTATTCAAATAAACACATAATTTTTGGCGATGAATTCAAAACTGAATTTTCAAACATGCAAGCAATGCACACTTCTAGAAGTGAAAGTGGAAAAACTGTTAAAAAAACGGATTTTATTGGGCAGGTCTTATTAATAAACGCAAAAACCAATATAAATGGTCACATTAGAATCGTTCCCGTTACTGGAAAGAACTTTATGGGGCAAAAACTAAGTGGATACTATGGTAAAAAAACAAAAGAGGAGAGCGAAGTTCAAACAGAATCCATTGAATTTAACAATTCGTATTCAATCTTTTCTACAGACGATTTTTATACAAAGTTTGTATTAGATCCAAGTTTTATAGAAATATTGAATAATTTGCAAAAAAGAATGAGAGTTTGCATATATCTAGATAGCGAGCATATTATTGCAGCTTTTGATTCTGGTCGGTATATATTAGGAAGTCCTGGAAAATCTGGAATAGAAAACCTATCTTTAACAAGAGAATATGCAAGATTTAGAGATGTTTTGGCTGAATATTACGAAATAATCAGCGTAATTAGAGAGAAATTGCAAAATTAGAAGCTAGAAAATTGCGATACTGGCGAATTGCAAAAGCAGAAAAACTAAGACTAGAGAAAACTAAGACTAGAGAAAGACTAGAACTAAAGGAGACATTATGAGTGACATTATGGATAGCATTATAGATAGGGACACCATTTTAATAGTTATTGCAATAGTGCTTGTAATGATTATTGGTTGGTTTATTGGCACTTTAAATAGATTAAGAAAATATAGAGTGATTATAAATGAGTCGCAAAAAAACGTTGACATTGCGCTCGCTAAAAGATACGACACGATTTGCCAAATGTTCAAAGTTGCACAATCGTTTGCAAAGTACGAAAAAACAACATTAGTGGATTTAGTGAGTTTAAGAGAAGGATTAAACTCCGCTGATTCTAGCGAAGCAATGAAAAATCAGAATAATGCAATAGGGAAGATTTACGCTTTGGCAGAAGCTTACCCAGAATTAAAGTCTTCCGAACAATTTTTGAATTTGCAAGAAGAAGTAAACGACGAAAATGAGCAATTGGCTGCAACAAAAAGAATCGTAAATAGTAATATCAGCGCTCTTAATCAAAATATTGTTACTTTCCCAGTTTCGCTTATTGCAAGATTAAGCGGAATAAAGCAGATGGATTTTCTTGATGAAGATGATTTAAGCAATAAGAAGAATATTGATAGCATACTGAGCTAGCGAATATGTTTAGTTAGTGAAAATGTTTAGCTAGACGGTATATCTAATGTAGGCAATCGCCCGCGAATTTGCATCGATTGGCTACATTTGTATTGGTTGATTGGTGTTTTTAAAAATAAACGCCAGTTAGTTTAGTTCAACTTGACTGGCGTTTATTAGTTATTTGCGTTATTGGTTATCTGTGCTCGTTACTTGCTGTGCTTGCCAATGCGCGTGCGTTTAAGCGAAAATGCGCCGAAAGCTGACAGCAGGAACGCTAATCCAGTGCCTGCAATGGTTGAGGTTGTAGAACCTGCGCGTGCAAGCGGTTCGTGCGTTTGTAGAGTCGGTGCTTCTTCCACAGTCTCTTCTTGCGTTGGTTCCGGTTCTGGTTCCAGTTCTGTCACTGGCATTGGCATTTGTTCTAGCGCAGGAATTATAGGAACTGGAATAGGCTCCGATTTCGTAGTTGGAACAGGAGTTGGTTCCGGCTTTGGTGGTTCCGGTTTAGGTGGTTCCGGTTTAGGTGGTTCCGGCTTAGGAGATTTTGGATTAGGATTTGGATTAGGATTTGGATTAGGATTTGGATTAGGATTTGGATTAGGTGTTGGATTAGGTGTTGCTTTTATCACGTCAAAGAATGCATTGATAAAAGCAACATGTCCTGGGTTGTTCTTCTCATGTAACGTTATACCCGGCTCATAGGTATATTTTGGCGTTTCTGCTGGATTAAGAACCATTGGAAGATTATCCAACTTAGAGCCATCTGTGTTGTAAGAATCCCCAACCTGAGCATCTTTATTCGCGGTAAATGTAATTGAATAATCCGTATGCAGCACATACGACACATTCATATCCATCAAAGACGTCTGCCGATTTCGAGTAAACAGAACCTTTTTTATTTCCACTTCCTTTGGTTCTGGATTCAATACCTTCATAAATTCATCAGTAATATCCTTAATTGGCTTACGATTTTCATCTACCAGATAAAACTTGAGTGGCACCGTTTTTGTTTCTCCCGGCTTAAGATAAATAGGGCCATTAGCATACATGGCAGTTACTGTTCTACTAACATTATTGTCGCCAAGATCACTAAATTTATACTGCTGCTTTGTTAGAGGATTAGTTCCAGGTTCGCCTTCAAAAATATCATTCCTATTTTTATACGCCTTGAATTTCTTAAATTCACCTACCGTCATATAGTCTGAGCCATCTTTACCTTTATGGATCGTTGCTATATACACAGGAATTTCGCGGCTTATTTCGCCATTCTTCCAGGCAATCGTAGGAGCGCCATCAAAATTCTTATTCAGAAAGTCGTAGGTCAAACCTTCCAGCCCTACGCCACCGACTTTTTGTTCAAGATTGTGTTTTGCAAAGCTATACGTGCCTATTGTTGTCTGGTTAATTGAGTCCCACATCTTCTGTGAATTTTGATCTTTGAAGAACCATGGCGTTTCTTTGATGTTTTCTTCTGTTGTTTTTCCGTCCTTCGTGATTTTTAGCGTAACGTTGCTGAGTTTTCTTGCGGAAATAGCTTTACCGTCTTCTGTAAACGCTGCAACATCTGTCATTGTCAACGCGTTTGTATTGGGATTGTAACTGAGATACTGAGCGTACGCCCTTATTTGTTCAGTATTAGTATTTTTATCGTTATTTATTACTTGCCACTGAACCTGTTTGTCGTTACTGTCCGTTGCAGTTCCAGATGCCAATACATTAGTAGCAGACTCAGGTGGCTTTGGGACTGGTGGTGTAACAGGTGGCTTTGGCTGTGGTGTTGGTGGAACAACGGGTGTCTGTGGCTTATTTACAGTAATGTTTTGCAATATGCCCAACGTTATATAGTCTGAATCTTTGCCCGTATGGGTTGTTGCCATGTATACAGGAATTATGCGGCTTGTTTCACCTTCCTGCCAGTCTGTTATTATTGGCGTGCCCTCAACTTTGCGCGCACTAAAGTTGTATTTCAAACCGCTAAGGTGTTTGCCGCCAACTTTTTGTTCTTGATTGTATCTCGTAAAGTTGTACGAACCGATTGTTGTTTTATCAATTTCATCCAAAATATTCTTTAAATATTGACTTTTGTAGAACCATGGTGTTTCTTTAATATTGCTAATGATTGTAGGCGTCGTTTCATTGTTGTTTGTAACTTTTAAGGTAATTTCGTTATATTTCCTTGCAACAACATTTGCTGCTTCATTCTTGAATGGCAAATTGCTCATAGTTGCGATTAGCTTATTATTATTAGAATCATAATTGAGCTGTTTGCCATATTCGCTCATTTTTGCCGCGTCAGTAGCTTTGATATTACTGGAATTATACGTTACTTGCCATTTGACTTGTGTGCCGTTCTTATCGGTCGCTGTCCCCGATGCTAATTCATTGCTTGTTGAATCAGCGTGTGATGTGTTTTGCTGAACATCCTTATCTGTCGTTACGCCTTTGGAATCAACAGTTGTTTGAACCGTATTTGTATCGTAGTCGCGATCTTCACTGGTAGTGTTGTTGTGGTTAGTAGATTTATCATTTTTTAAATTATGCTGATTAGTGGAATCGGTATGTGGTGGGGGGGGGGGTATTTGTTTTTGTGCTACTATTTGCACTCTCAACATTAGTTCCATTGACACTACTTGCATTAGTATCAGCAGCATAAGCGGTTTGGCTCATGCATACTGCGCAAGCTGCGGTCGCAATACCCATCATGGTTGAGGTCAGAATGATTTTCGCTGTCTTATTCATAAAATACCCAATTAATTAACTAAACTTTTGTTACTTTATTTCATAAAATATAACAAATACATAATTGCATATTACATTATAACGATTTTGATAAAAAATATAAGTGTTTATTGATAATTCTATCAATAAACACTTATTCGCGTTTCGAAATACTTAATCTCTATTGAATATTCAACTAAATATTTAGCTAAATAATATAAGATATTTAGTATCTAATCTTAAGAAATAATCTGCTAAATAAACTGAGATATTACAATACCTGCAGCCATAAGTGGAATGTTGAAGATAAGGAATGTTGGAATGCAAGTATCCCAAATGTGGCTGTGCTGACCATCTGCATTTAGGCCAGAAGTAGGGCCAAGCGTTGTATCGGAAGCAGGGGAGCCTGCGTCTCCAAGAGCTGCAGCAGAAGACATAAGAATAATTGTTGCAGGAGTGCTAAAACCAATGCTTTGGCAAAGAGGCACGAACAAAACTGCAAGAATAGGAACCGTGCCAAACGAAGTGCCTATGCCCATAGTTACAAGCAAACCAATAATCGTAATAACGAATGCAGCGATTAGCTTGTTTTGACCCATAGAAGCAACGCCAAAGTGTACAAGCTCATTAACTCCGCCCGTAGCTTGAATCACGTTAGCGTAGCCGCCAGCAATGAGCATAATAAATGCAATAAGACCCATAAGCTTAACGCCGCCCATAAGCTGCTTATCGATATCTTTCCATGCAACGGCTCTAAAAATAATCATGGTTGCAAGACCTGCAAGAGAAGAAAGTGAAAGATCCTTACTAATAACTTGAACTACTACAACAACAATAATCGCAAGCATGGTTACATAGTGTGCTTTAGTAAGCGGGCCAACAACAGCGTCCGCTGCGCGAGTATCTGCTTCGGTTGTTTTATATTCGCGAGGCTTTCTGTATAGCACAAACACGGCGAATAGGAGGGCTGCAAGCATTGCAGCACCTAAATACCAGTTCACAGCGCTAACGTCTGAAACGCTAACTTTCATACCATTTTTAGAAAGATTAGTTGCAATAACTGTTTGGAAAATTAAGCCAAAGCCAAATGGAATAGCAATGTATGGCACTTCTAGTCCGAACGCAGTGCAGCATGCGGCGGCGCGGCGATCTAGCTTAAGCTTGTTCATAATGGAAAGAATTGGCGGAATAAGAATAGGAATGTAAGCAATATGAACAGGCACAATATTTTGAGACATGCATGCAATAATTGTTAGAACTGCAAGAAGAATAAATTTGTTTGTGCCGATAAGTTTACTGATTTTTTTAGAAATGATTTGAGCTAGGCCAGTTGCTGTAATTGCTTCTGCAAAAGTACCAAGAAGAATGTAGGCGAGCGCAGTTTGCGCATTTGTGGAAAAACCATCACATAGCAAAGCCATAATAGTATGGCTTCCATCTCCAAAAAGAGGGAGATGTCCAGCTATGCCTCCTGCAACGCATGCAACAATCATTGCGAGTAAAACATTGAGTTTAGCGAGACTTAACGCGCATAACACTACAACCGATACGATTACCGGATTGCATAGAATGTTTAAAATCTGCATACTGTTTCACCTCTTTTTAAAGTTATCTTCATTTTGATGTTTGCAAATAATATGTTTTTCAATTTTGATAATTTTTAAATTTTAATAATTAAAGACAATATCATAAAGATTTACGTAAAGTTTTATTTGCAAAGTAAAACTTAAATTACTTTTTTATAAAGTACTCTTTAAAAGTTAAATACACTAATTAAATACATTAATACAAATTTGTTAACAATAGCATTTAAGAGTAGACTCAGCCATGTTATTATCTCTTTTTCAGAAAGAAGGTAAAAACAATGAATTTCACAAATGACGTGGTCATTGTAACAGGAGGCGCCCAAGGAATCGGCAGAGAAGTCGTGCGAGGCGTACTAGATGGAGGCGGAAAGGTAATTATCGCCGATATCAATGAAGAAAAAGCAAACCAAACAAAATCTGAATTAGGTTCAGATAATATCTTTGTCTATAAGATAAATCTTGGTGATGTTCAAAATGTTAACGACGTTTTTGTGCAGATAATCAAAGATTTTGGCAAAGTGGATGTTTTGGTAAACTGCGGAGGCGTTGTATCAACTGTTCCATTTGAACAGTTAACAGACGCTGAATTTGATAGAACAGTAAAGATTAATCTTTACGGCACTTACGCAACAAACCATGCTTTATTTGAGCATTTTAAGGAAAATGGTGGCGGAAGAATAGTAAACGTTAGCTCTGTTGCTGGAAAAATTGGTGGCGGTTTACTAGGAACAGCAGCATACGCAACATCTAAAGCTGGTGTGAATGGTTTAACAAAAGCCGTTGCAAAAGAAGGCGGCAAGTATGGAATTCGTTGCAATGCAGTATGCCCATCTTATACTGAAACACCAATGACTCAAGCTTTGAAGGAAGATAAGGAAAAGGAAGCGAAAATTATTAACGCAATTCCTTTGCGCCGCAAAGCACAACCTGTAGAAATTGCGCAAATGATTCTATTCTTTGCATCTAAAGAAGCCTCCTTCGTTAACGGAGAGATTGGCGATGTTGATGGCGGAATCGTATTAGACGGCTGACGGAGAAAATCATGTTCGCAAACCTAAAAAGCCAAATCACAAAAATAGACTTAAAGAAAATAAAAATTCCAGGAGCTACAATCGTTGTTCCTCTATTTATAGGATGCTTGGTAAACTCATGTTTCCCAGCAACCTTAAAAATAGGTGGTTTTACAACAGCTGTAATTAACGGAACTGGTCCTTTAGTCGGCGCATTCATGCTTTGCATTGGAGCAAGTCTTTCATTCAAGAACGCTCCTAAAGCTTTGTGGCGCGGTGCTGTGATTATTAGCGTTAAGATCCTAACTGCTATTGTTATTGCTCTGCTTGTTTCCAAGTTCTGCAACAATAATCTACTTGGATTGTCAATGTTATCTATTTTGGGCGCAATGACTGTAGCTAATAATGCGCTTTATTCTGGTATTACAGCAAACAATGGCACTGAAGTAGATCGTGGAGCTGTTGCTATGACAACCATAAGCGTTGGTCCAACAGTAACAATGATTGTTATGAACTCTTCTGGGCAAGCCGTAATACCATTCTGGCAGATTGTTGGATCAATTTTGCCTCTTGTTTTAGGAATGATTCTAGGAAATTGTTTCCCTTACATGAAGAAGCAACTGGTTAATGGCATAATTCCTATAACCATGATTCTGGGCTTTGTTCTAGGAGCAAACATGAACTTTGCTCAACTGGTTGAAGGCGGACTTTCTGGTGTGCTGCTTGGCATTATAGTGCTTTCTGGATTTGTATTTACAGTATTAGCAGATCGCTTCTTAACTAGGGGCTCTGGTATTGCTGGAGCTGCAATAAGTAGTACTGCAGCAAGTGCTGTTGCAACACCAGCTGCAATGATGGCTATAGATCCAAATTTGGCAAAAGCCGCATTAATAGCAACTCCTCAAATTGCTGCTGCAGTAATTATTACTGCTTTGGCTACGCCATGGTTAACTGCACTAGTGAGTAAAAAATTTGCTAAAAAATCTAGCAAGTAATCAATAGATAATAAATAAATAAAAAATAGATAATAAATAAAATAACTAGTTCAGCCCTGCAAAATAAAATTTGTGGGGCTGAATTACTATTGCGATTGGTTTTAGAAAAACGTAAACAACACTAAAGCTTGCCAATGGTGATTTAGAAAAGCCAGCATTCGTCTCAAGTGGTTTAACTTTCATAAATAGATTTAAGATTATTTATGATATTTGGAAGTAACATGATTTAATCAAAAATGTGAGATTTTGTTATATATAGCGTATTTTTATGTCTAAAATATAGACAAATGAACAAAATGTTTAAGAATAAGTTAGTATTTGTTCACCTTGAAGAGTACCATGAAAGTACTTTCAGGAGATTGACGTCAATAATTGGTCTCTTGACTTATAACATTTTGTTGCAACATGGCAATATGAGGTAGTCGCCAAAATCATTATAGGCGATATCAGAATTAAATATTGAGTCTGAAGTTAGAAGAATCAAAAAAATCAAAAAAATCAAAATAAAACCAAAAAATTGAAAATTGAAAATTAAAAATCCACGATTAAAGAGTAAAAGGAGGAATGCTCGACGATTGCAATAGAAGCGTGCAGTACAGTTTCGCTTCAAATGCTTATTTCGCCGCATGTAAATTATGCAAGAAGAACAAACGCTTATAGAAGCGAAAGAATTAGGATTAAAAAAATTTAGAAAATCTCCATTTTGGAATGTGTCACTAAAAGTTAAGCCACACGAAGTTGTAGCAATATCTGGAGAACACGGCTCTGGAAAATCAGCTTTGCTACTTGCACTGTCTGGTTATATGAAATTTACGAACGGAACTCTTACAATTGCGGATGCAACTCTTCCTAACGATTTTAAAGAATCACGTAAATATGTGGGATTGGGATTATTCAACGGAATTAACGAATTCTACAACACTCAAACAATAGAAGAAGCGCTTATGAGCGAGCTAAAACTTGCTAGCGCATCTCCGCTATTTCGCGAACAATACAAGAATAATGTTAAAAATCGCGAAGCTCTACAACAATACGCGTATAACCTATTAGCATATTGGAAAGTATTATCTCCTAGAGAAACTGCTATTGGTGATTTAACGCCATGTGAGCGAATGAGATTGGGAATCGCACTTGCTTTGCTAAAAAAGCCGTGGATTCTTTTTGTAGACGGCGTAGAAACTGAGCTTACAAGTGAGCAAAGTGAATGCTTGCTTGCAGACATTCGCGAATACGTTAGTAAAAACTACTGCTCGTGCTGTGTGGGAGTTTTGCAAAGTGAGTTAGAAAAGCAAGCAGATCAAGTTTTAAGACTAAGCCCAAATCATGGGGAAGTAGAAAATTCTCATATTGATTCTCAACTTGCTACAAGTGAAGCAAATGGTGGTGAAAACAATGCGCGTTAATACTATTGTTCTTGCGTTCCGTGAGTTAAATAATGCTATAAAAGGTAAAGCTCGAAAACTTGTTATTGGAACAGTAGCCTTAATCCCACTTTTATATGGGTCTTTGTATTTATGGGCTTTTACAAATCCTTACAAAACTCTAGATACGGTTCCAGTCGCAGTTGTTGTGGAAGATAGCGGTGCAATAATAAACGGCAAAATGCGTAACATTGGAAACGAGATTAAAACTCGCTTAAGGAATCAAAAAGATGGAAGCGAAGGCTTCCAGTGGAACTTTGTAGATAGTGCTAAAGCAAACAAAGGCATTAAAAATGGCGATTATTTTATGGTAGCAACTATTCCAGCTTCATTCAGTAAGTGCATTGCTTCTGCGCAATACGATACTCCTACTAAAGCAAAGCTTCACGTAAAATACGATCAGGCAAGTAATCTGCTGGCATCTCAGATTGGTAAGACCGCTTTCCGCACTATACGCAGCGAAATAAGTGAAGCTATTGCGCAAGAGTATTGGGAGCACATGTTTGCGAAAGTTAACTCAGCTTCTGATTCCCTTGGTGCTGCTGCAAACGGTGCTGGAGCATTGCATGAAGGATCAAAGTCTTTGCAAGGCGGAATAAATAAGCTTGCAGATGGGTCGAATAAACTTTCTGCTTCGCTTAGAAAATTGCAAGGCGGATTAGGGGAGCTTCAAAAAGGAGCGAATACGCTAACTGAAGCCAATGCTCGCAGCAAAGAAGGAGCACAATATCTTGCACAAAAAACGCAAGATTTAGCAAACGGAGCTCAACAGTTAAGCGAAGGAACGCAAAGGTTATCGGCTGCAACAGACGAATTCTATGAAGGAGCTCAAAAGCTTGCAGCTTCAAGCAACGAATTAGAAGAACATGTTAAAGCTGGAAATGCTGAAACTAAAACGAAACTTGCGGGTCTTCTTATGCAAGCGCAAAACCCAGCAGTAACAAAAGAAGACGTGCTTGCTAATTTGCAAAGTTTGGCAGAAGGATTAGGTGAAAATTCTAATCTTCTCGAAACAAATCTTTCTGCTTTAAGCGCTGGAGCAGACAAGCTTTCTGATGGAAGCTTGCAAATAAAGGGCGGCGCTGACGCAATATCTCAAGGTTTTGAGGCTGTTAATACTGGCTCAAATAAACTTGCTGCTGGAGCGAATAGTCTTGCTGAAGGTTTGGCTCAAGTAAGTAACGGTAGCGAGAAACTAAATAATGGTGTGAATGCAGCAGCTCAAGGTTCAGCGAAAATAGTGAACGGTTCTGATCAGCTTAATTCCGGTGCTAAAAAGCTTTCGGAAAATACTCCAAAGCTTGTTGATGGAGCTAAAAAGTTGCATGACGGGCTTAAAAATGCTCAAAAGTCTGGAAAAATCAACAATATTAAGCAAAAAAGCAAGATGATGAGCGCGCCAGTTTCCTTGGAAGAACACGAGTATTCGCACGTTGAAAATTATGGAACTGGTTTTGCTCCTTACTTTATTTCCATCGGCCTTTGGGTTGGTGCTCTTATGGCAACCTTTGTTTTGAGAGTTATGGATAGGCGAGCAATTCTTAATGGCATGAATCCGCTTAAAAGTGCGCTTATTAGTTTTACGCCGTTTGTGCTTATGGGCATTGTGCAAGCTGTAATTCTTATGGGCGTTGTGCACGGAGCGTTGAAGTTGCAGATTGACAATGTTGCTGCATTCTACGCACTGGGGATTATAGCGTCAATAATCTTTATGGCTATAATGCAAATGATTATGGCAGTGTTTAAGATTCCAGGAAGAATTGTTGCGATTGTGCTGCTTATGTTGCAAATAACTAGCTCTGCAGGAACATTCCCAGTGCAAATGACGCCATCGTTCTTTAGAGCAGTTCACCCATACTTGCCTATGACGTACTCGATTCTTGGGCTTCGTCAAGCTATGGCTGGAAGGAACAGTGGAGCAATAACCTCCAGCATTGGAATTCTTGTAATATTTGGCATTATTGCGATTGCAATAACAAGCATTGTTGATTGTGTAAAGCGCACAGTTACTATGTTTGATTTGCATCCAGTAATTACATTGGAGGCATGAGAATACGACAATGAGTAGGGAGTAATTACTGTGATTGCTGAAGTTACTGAAGTTACCATAATATAAAAATTGCAACCGAGTGCTGCTCAAATTTGTACCCAAGTTAAGTATGACTACTTATGATATTGTTCATACTAGCGTAGTTGTTCAGATAGGTGTACGAGCAGTGCTCGGTTGTGCATAACTATACGACTATATGTGAACCGTATATGACGTAACTGGTATGGCTAACGCAACTATGCGCAATTATATTAATCTACCTAAGGGCTTATATGAGTTACAGAGGGAAAGGACGTGTCAATGACTGCACGATTTACCGACGAATTAAAAAATGAGAATATCGAAACATGGGATGCTGCTATTCATCATCGTTTTGTTAACGAGTTAGTTGAGGGCACTATTCCTGATGCTGTATTAGCTGGATATTTAATTCAAGACTACCGATTTTTAGATAGTTTCTTGGCTCTGCTTGGTGCTGCAGTTACGACAGCAGACACACTTGATTCTCGTCTCGTGTTTTCGAAATATATTGGTGAGGTAGCGGGAGATGAGAATACGTATTTTGTGGATGCGTTTAACGAATTTAATACTCCTGAATCTTTCCGCAATAAAATTCCAGACACTGAAGCAACTCGCGAATTTAAAAATATGTTTTTAGACGCGGCTCACAGTGGACATTATGCTGCCGTGCTAGCCGTGTTAAACGTTACGGAATGGATATATCTTACGTGGGCATCAAACGCTGAAGGTAAGCGTCCTGAACGCAAGGTTCATTACCAGTGGATCGACCTGCATGATTATGAAGGATTCCACAAGTTTGTAGGGTTCTTGCGTGATGAGTTGGATCGTATTGGTCCTAAGGATGCTGATATTGCTCGAGAATATTTTGCGCGTGCAGTAAAGCTGGAGCGCATGTTCTTCGATAATTCGTATGAGACTCCTGCGGCAATCTAACGAACAGCATTCTAACGAACGGATGGAAATCTAACGGATGGAAATTTAACGAAGTAAGCAAGCTGTGAGAATAAAAATAGACCCTACAAGATTTGTAGGGTCTATTTTTGAGAAGATGAGAAATTTTCGTTAATAATTGAAAATCTCACTGTTAACTATATATTAGAAAGTAGATGCGTAGACTTCGGCAATAGCATCTTCGCTCATATGCATGTACGAGTTCTTTAGAAGTCGCTGCTGCTCTTTAACAACGCTTGAAGCCCAATCGCGAATCATGTCTTTGGTCATTCCATACTCGTGAAGCTTGTGCTTAGGGAGAATCGTGTTAAGAACTTCGTCAAGATTGTTTAATACGTCTGCTTTTTGGCATTCAAGAATATTTGCCATAAAGTCAAAAAGCTTAGAAAGCTCAGTGTTTTCTGCGCTATCGCTATTCTCTTCGTGCTTAGCGTAGTAGCGCAAAACGCTTGTAAGAAGAGCAGCGTTCGTCTCGCCGTGAGCCACGTGGAAAGTGCCGCCAAGAGGATAAGCCATAGCGTGCACGCAACCGCATCCGGCATTACCAAATGCAATGCCAGCGTAAAGACTTGCCGAAACCAAGTCGCTTACAACTTGGGCTTTAGCGCTGCTACCTTCCTTAACAACTCGCATGTAGCTTTGCAAAATAAGACCGCAAGCCTTGTAACTAAACATTTTTGTAAGCTCTGTTGCAATAGGGGAGAGTGCAGACTCAATAGAATGCGTAAGAGCATCAATAGAGCTGGTTGCAAAAACGTAATCAGGCAGGCTCTTTAACAATTCTGGAATAAGAACCGCGTCTGTAGCGTAGCAAGAATCGTTTGCCAAACCCTTTTTAGTGTTGCGCTTTGTGAGCGAGAACACGGCAACGTTTGTAACTTCGGAACCAGTGCCGCAAGTAGTTGGAACAAGAATAAGATCTGCGCCTTTTTGCGCAGGAATCTTGCCATCAATCAAGTCTTCAAGCGGGCTTGTTTGCTTTAACGCGCAAACTTTAGAAATATCCAAAACAGTGCCGCCGCCAATGCCAATCACGCGCCTTGGAGTAGTGTGAATATCTCGAACAATCGCGTCAACCATTTCGTCGCTTGGCTCGCCCTTGCCGTAGTTTTCTTGGAAAATCACATTACAATCAAGATTTAAATCGCCAAAATAAGGCTCCCAAATGTACTTGTTTGTAATAACCAAATCGTCTTTGCCAAGCTTAAATTCTTGCGCAAAATCGCGCGTATTTTCAAATTTGTGAATAGTTGGCTTAATAGATAGCTGCTTCATCCTAGACTCCTTTGTTTTAATTTGTACGTCTTACGCTAATATGCGCGTTTTAATTCGCGATTTGTGCGCGGATGATTAAAAAACCAAGCAACCGCTCCATTATAGAACAAATTGCTTGGTTTAATAAACGCGATTTAAGCTAATCGCAGAACTTAATCAGCAGAGATTAATCAGAAGCTAATCATCCCTTCAACAAAGCCGTGTAAGCTGCCATCGTAATGTAATTGTATGGCTGGTTGAAGTGAGGCATAAAGAAGATATCACACAATGCAAGCTCTTTAATCGTGACTTTCTTTTGAATAGCAAGAGAGAACAGGTGGATTGCTGCAGACATATCGTAGTTAGAAGCCAATTGGCATCCAACAATCACCTTAGAATCCTTCTTGTAAACAATGCGAATCTTAACTTTTGGATTCTCAACTTCCATAAACGCAGGCTTTTGAGTATCCTCAAAATCAACGTAATCAACGTCCATGCCCTCTTTTTGAGCAGCCGTTAAGCTCAAACCAGTGCAAACAAGCTTGTAGTCGTAAATCATCATTGCGCTAGAGCCTTGCACGCCCTCGGTTTCTACAGGAGTTCCGCAAACGTTGTGGCCTGCAATCAAGCCGCTTCTAACGGCATTAGTAGCGAGCGCAATGTAGTTTACGCGGCTTCGAGCGTTGTCGTAGATTGTAGCGCAATCGCCAATAGCGTACACGTCTGGGTCGGAAGTTTGCTGCTTTTTATCAACTAGGAAAGCGCCGTTTTCGTATTGCTTCAAATGATCTTTTCCAAGAGCAACATTTGGGTGGAATCCAATAGCACAAATCACCATGTCGGCGTCGTAAGTGCCCTTGCTTGTTTTAACAGCCTTAACTTCAGTATCTCCAACAATCTCTTCAACAGCTTGACCAAGCTCAAACTTAATGCCCTTATCTTCCATAATTCTCTTCAAATTATCGGAAAACTCTGGGTCAAAGTAGCCGTTAAGAATATGGTCTTCCATGTCGATGAGAGTCACGTTCTTGCCAAGGCGCTTAAAAGCTTCCGCAAGTTCCACGCCAATGTAGCCGCCGCCAAGAACCACAACGTTATTAAAATCGCGCTCTTGAAGCTTAGCAATAACAGTTTGCGCATTTTGGAAAAGCTTTACCATTTGCACGTTTTCCAAATCAATGCCCTTAATGCGTGGCTTGTTTGGAAGGCTGCCAGTAGCTAGAACGAGTTTATCGTAAGAATCGTGAATAACAGATCCGTCTTTAAGCTCTACAGTAACTTCTTTCTTTGCGTAATCAATGTCTAGAACTTTGCTTTCAAGATTTACTTTTGCGCCCTTTTTAACGAAATCTTCTGGCTTCTGGTAGAACAGTCCATCGCTGCTTTGAATCTGCTTTCCAATCCACAAAGCCATACCGCAGCCAAGGAAGGAAATGTTGCTATTCTGATCGTAAATTGTAAGATCGTTTCCTGGGTAGCTCAAAATGGTGTTAGCGCAGGCAGTGCCAGCATGATTTGCGCCAATCTGAATAATCTTGGTCATCGGTAATCTCTTTTCGTCGTTGATGTTACTGTTTAATTTTCATATGCGTGCTGTTAACCACATTGTTTGTTAGTTACACGCTGGTACTAAATCTTATTACATTGATACGAGTCTTGCTAATTTTGATTCTAGGTGTGTTGTTTCTGATTATTGTATAAGTTGTAATTACGATTTAATCTTTTCTATGAACGTGAAGTATGTAATAGAATCGTGAGTGTTTTATATAAGTGCATTCGTGTATATATAGTTTCGCAATGTCTTTTGATAAATTTTGATAAACTTTGATAAAGTTTGATAAGTGAGAGTTGTATGAGGGGGTATTTTAATGCGTATTTTGATTACTGGTTTTACGCCGTTTGATAATGAGTCTATAAATCCGTCGTGGGAGATTGCGCAATCAGTGCATGCTCCTGAGGGTGTGGAACTTGTTCGTTTGCAGATTCCTACGGAATTTAACAAGGGTGCGCAAAAAGTTATTGAGAAAATAGAGGAAGTTCATCCTAATGCTGTGCTTTCGTTAGGGCAATTTGGCGGTTCTGCTTGTTTTAATGTCGAGTATGTTGGTATTAACTGTAGAGCTGCGCGCATACCGGATAATAGTGGATATAAGCCTTGGTATGAGCCTGTTGTGCAAGATGGTGATGTGGCTTATAAAGCGACTTTGCCAGTTGTAAGCATAGTTGACGCTTTAAATAAAGCAAAATTGCCGGCGTCTGTGTCTTTTTCTGCGGGCGCATACGTGTGTAATGACGTGCTTTACAGTGTTTGTCATTATTGCCAGACTAAAAAATTGCCAATTAAGAGCGGTTTCATTCACGTTCCGTATTTGCCTGAGCAGGTTCTCAATAAGCCGAGCACGAGTTCTATGAGTTTAGCTGATATGCTTCGAGGCATTGAAATTGCACTGCGAGTGATTGCAAGTGATTGCGAGTGATTGCTAGCAAATAGCCAGGTATTTATTTTCTATGCTCGCTCAAGCACGCGCTCAATAGCGTTGTTTTGCGAAAGAAGATAAACGCAATACTGGTTCATGCTTATGCCTTCGGCTTGAGATTGCTCAGACAATTGTCTGTGTAATTCTTTAGGAAGACGCAATTTGAATTGCCCAGAATAATCATTTATCTCATGGTAAGACGGCTCTTTTATGTTTACTTTGCTTTGAAGTGCGGCTTCCAGCCAAGCCTTTTTAGCATCCTGCGCATTTGCTGCTGCTTCTTGTTCGGATTCTCCAGAACTCATGCACCCTGGCAAATCAGGGTAGTAGGACACAAATCCGCCTTCATCTGGATCTTTTACAATCTCCAGCTTGTATGGGAGTGACATGTAGTAGCTAAGCGTTTTATTCGTAAGTGTTTTCACCATATTTGATTTTCCTCTTTTATTTCTTCGTCTTCTGCTTCTACTACAGATTTCACCATTTCTACGTATATCTTTTTGATTGGTTCATGCTTAGGAATTGTAATTGGGTTGGCGTGATTTTTGCGAAAAGTATAATGACTGCTTCCGCTTCTTGGATTGCACATTTCATATCCGTAGGCTTCTAGCACTTTTTTCAATTCCTCAAATCTCATATCTTTAGATAAGCTAAGTATTCGCTTAAGTAATTTGTCCCATTGCGACATTTCACCCCCAGTTAATAGCGTGTTTTTGGTGTTTATAAAATTATAAGTGGTGTTACATATGGTGTCAATGTATTCGGTTTGCTGCATAGAAATTATGCAAATCATGATTTGGAGTGAAATATAAGAAACGATGCAAATTTAAACTAACTTTTGTTCGTACAAATATGGAAAGTCGTAAATTTATTTTATTAACAGAAATCTATGAACAGAAATTTATAAGACTATTTTATTAAAAGAGTTATTGTAATTTGTTGCCACGTAATTGGTAGGAGTAAATCCTCCATAGTTTTAGATTTATCCATGTGGCTATATTATTGTGGTTATGGCTGATTTTTCTCATATTCTTGCAACGCGTCCAGATTTTGATGAGTCTGATCGCGAATGGCTGCATCACCTTGTAGCAGACTGGCAGGTAATAGCAGACTTAAGTTTTGCAGACTTGCTTTTGATTATTCAAAACGGCAATGGTGATTACGTTGTAGCAGAACAATGTCGTCCGTCTACAGCAATCACACTTAGAACTGAAGATTTACTAGGTGTAAAACTAGACGAATCAATGCATCAAGAACTAAGTGCAGCAATGAGTAAGGAAACAAGTTTCCACTCTTCTGTATTAAGAACTGTTGGAAGAGCAACAGTTTGTAATGTTTACGCCCCAGTGCGTCATAATGGCAAGACGTTAGGTCTTGTTCTTAGAGAAACAAATCTTGCTACAAGAGAATCAAACGGTAGGTATGAGACCGAAAGCATTAATGCTGGCAAAACTCTGTTCGACATGATTTCGCGAGAGCAATTTCCATACCACGATTCAATGCTAAATCAGCGCCACAATGCTAGAGTTGCAGATGGTTTTATTATTTTAGAAGAAAGCGGAGTTGTGCGCTATGCTTCTCCTAACGCAATTAGCTGTTTCCGTAGATTAGGCGGATTAGACACTATGCAAGGCGAGTTTCTATGCGAGTTTGGAGCAAGATTGTTGCACACAAACGATGTTGTTCCTGAAAGTTTGCCTCTTGTACTAAGCGGTAAAGCGGATGTTGATTGCGAACTAGAAGTTAATAATTCTGTTGTTTCTATGCGCTCGCTTCCATTGTATGGTCCAAATGATCGAACGGGTGCAGTTGTTCTTTGTCGTGATGTTACAGAGGTTCTCCGTAGGGAAAAAGAGCTTCAAACTAAGAATGCTACTATTTCTGAAATTCATCATCGTGTTAAGAATAATCTTCAAGCTGTTTCTGCTTTGCTGCGTCTTCAAGCTAGAAAAACTAAGTCTGCAGAAGTACGTAAAGAATTAGAAGAAGCACAAAGACGCGTTCAGACGATTGCTCTTGTCCACGAAGGTTTAAGTCAAACAGCTGATGAGGTTGTTGATTTTGATAAGGTTATTTCTAGTTTGCTTAAAATGTCTATTGAGCTTGCTTCGCAAAATCAGAATATTACGATAGATTTTTGTGGCAAGTTTGGCATGTTGGCAGCACAAGATGCAACTCCTCTTTCTCTTGTTTTAACAGAACTTGTGACTAACGCAGTAGAGCATGGTTTTGAGGGAGTTAGTGAAGGACATATTAAGATTTCTGTTGGTAGAGGTGGGGATAATCTGAGTATCGTCGTCGAAGATGATGGAGAGGGTATTGAAAGTGAGTCTTTGCACGGTATGGCTAAGTCTTCTGGATCTGGGTTAGGCACTCAGTTAATCAATACTTTTGTTACTAACGACTTTGGCGGAACAGTTAAATGGGAGCAACGTAGAGAAGGTGGAACTCGTGTTCTTCTCGACATTAAGCTACGAGTTCCAGGAGTGGAGTAGATGTAGATTACAGTTCTGCATTTTGGTTTCTTCTTGCACGTATAGCCCTGCGTTTTAGTGATCGTCGTTCATCTTCACTAAGACCACCCCATACGCCGTAATCTTGGCTTGTTTCAAGCGCGCATCTTAGGCAATTGTCTGCAACGTTACAAGTTCTGCACACTGCTTTGGCTTCCTCAACCTGCTGATTAGATGCACTGTTACTTCCTACTGGGAAGAAAAGCTCAGGATCTTTGTCTCTGCATGCTGCTTTTGAACGCCAATCAAATGCGCTGCTCATAAATAAATATCCCCTTTAAAAAACGTAGCTTACGCTGGTTAAAACTATTATTAAACTTTGTTTTTAAAAACTATCCGCACTCAAGGAAACCATGAATATAACTTTTTTTCAAGACTTTTTTAAGAATTTTTTATTTTTTAATTTTTTGAATAATTTAAAATATCTTTTTTATGTAAAACTTTATGTAAAACTTAAAATCTGCAATAGATTAGCACTTCCAGGAATTACCATTACACATCTTCCTGGAGTTTGATAATCATCTACATTAAGAGTTTTTAGCAAGTCTGATGGTATTCCAAGCATTGTATCTGTTCCAGCATCTCCTGTTGGGAATATTATTCTTACTGGCGCTTGTTCTGGTATGCGAATATGCCTTGCATTTTGTGCGCAGAAAATTACAGTTATTTTTGGATTGACTAGTTTACTTTGAAATTCTTGAGACTTTGTGTCGCTACTAAAAGGTTCTAGCAGTGAGTCTGCATTGTCTAAAATATAAATATTTTGCGAATTGTTGTATGTGTTTCTTGATTTTATAGCTTTAGAAATTACGTTTATAAGATTAGTTTTTCCTCTCTTATTTCCTCCAATAATTGCGATATTTCCCAGATTTGTAGGTAGAATTGCCTCGCTTAAATTAATGCCATCGTCTTTTAAGCCTATTAACAATCCATCTTCTTTACTTAAGTCATAGCTAAAGTCAGAATTAAACCTAGAAGATTTATTGTTGCAAAAAGTATTATTGCAATAATTTTTGATTGTTGAATAACCTAAATATCTTGGTAATGGAGCACTGAATAGTTGTTTAGGCTGATTATAGTAGTAGAATTTTCCAGCTAATTTTATTGCTTGTATAAGAGAATCTTTGTTTCTGCTTTGTGAGCATTGTAATGCTATTATTCCATCTCCAGTGTTGCAGTATGCTGCTCCAGGATTGTTTGGATTTATGCTCGCTGCACAAGATGATCCTAATAATTCATGAGATTGCATTGCATCTCTAACTCTTAAACATATGTTTATAGACATATTTGCTTTCATGTCTGCATTTACTTGTGCCATTGGATTCTGTGTACATGCTATAAGGTGCATTCCTAAGGATCTTCCAACTGATGCTATTCGTATAAGACGATTCATGTAGTCTGGCAATTGATTTTTTAATGCGTGAAATTCGTCTATAACAATAGCCAGTGAAGGCTGGTATGGTTTTACTTGATTAATATCATGGCATCCTTGGCATGCTACTAATCTTTCTCTTCTATCTAATTCTTTTTCTAAGCCTTTAAGTGCTCTTACTGCATGTTGAAGGTTTAGATCTCCTACATTCCCAATGCTGTGTGGGAGTGTGGAAAGAGCGTCAAATGTGGCTCCACCCTTAAAATCCATAAAAACAAATTGCAAAGATTTGGGGGAGTAGTTGAATGCTAAAGCCAAACACCATGATGTTAGTAACACAGATTTGCCTGAGCCTGTTGTACCTGCTACAAGAGCGTGTGGTCCGTTTCTAATAAGATCTAAACAAAAATATCCGTTTTCGCTTATACCGATTGGTGCTACGAGTTTTTTATTTGACTCATTGGAAGATTTTAGCCAAGAGTAAACAACATTTTTCCATGGAGGAGTAGCATGATTTACTATATTTTTAGAATTACTTATGCTGCTTATTTGATTCGCATTATTTATCAGTATTGCTTCTAAATTTATTGGAACAAGCGTATTCGGAACACCTTGAACATGCTGGCGACTTATCCTTTTAGAAAATTGTGTTTCAACATGTTTTTTAATATTATTTTCGTTTTTGTTATCACTTTTCTTATTCACATTGTATTGAATAATCTGTGGTATTAAGCAAGCAATATACATCATTATGCTTGGGACGACCATAGCTAACATCATCCAACTTTTTTGCAAGCACGCCATTATTGCTAGAGCAATATTGGCAAAAATCGGCACAATATTAGCTATAATCTGCATCCAAAACATTGATTTTGAGGATGCGTTTTTATTACAGATCGCGTTGTTTTCATAGTTTCTGTAGTTTTTACATTCCTTATGTTCCATAACGCAATCATGCATGAGTTTTTACAGTTTGTGCAAGGAAAATGCAGCAGTGTGGTTAAAGGTTTAAATACGATAAAACTTTTTGTGTTAATCGTGTTAATTGTGTTAATCGTATTCGTATTATTGTTGATTCATTAATTCTGCAAGTGTTCCTACGCTTCCAGGAGCATGTGTTCCTGCAGATAACTGGTTGAATAATTCAATATTCTTGGCGTCGTCTAACAATACTGATGATCCGACTCCGTAAACCTCATAATCAGGGTTTGTCCAATAAACTGTTCCCGTTACACCATCTTTTCCTGTAGCTTCTTTAAACGCAAGCCCCATGTTTAGTAGTGTTCCAGGATTTGTGTTTTCGTCTAACATTGCTGAATCGAGAGATGCTTTTGCAAATCCTTTTACGGTCCCAAAATTTGTAAGTGTGCTGCTAGATAATGCTTTTTTCATTATTGCGCTTATCACCATGCGTTGTCTTGCTGCTCTACCAAAGT
Source organism: Gardnerella sp. KA00390 (assembly GCF_049244075.1). Lineage (GTDB taxonomy): Bacteria > Actinomycetota > Actinomycetes > Actinomycetales > Bifidobacteriaceae > Bifidobacterium > Bifidobacterium vaginale. Next base: position 1,152,816 of record NZ_CP058372.1, on the reverse strand, counting down.
CGGATTGTGGATCCGCGTATCTCATTCTGGAAAAAGCTAGAGCAACTGTTCCGTCTACGCTATGGCATCCAGCTGTCCAATTAAGACCACTGTATGCATCATTTACAGTACGGTTATAGCATAAATCTATTCCGCCCAAAGAATTTACAACTTTTGTAAGTCCTTCGAATTTTATTTCTGCTACATGATCTATTTTGTGACCAGTTATTTTTTCGACTGTTTTTGTTAAGGCTCGTTTTCCAATATCTTGCGCAACAGTGTTTATTTTCATTTGCTGACCATTTATTGAAACAAGCGAATCTCTTGGAATTGATATTAAAGAGCTGTGTCCGCTTACAGGTTTTGTTAGTACAAGAATAGTGTCTGTTCTAAAGCCTGTTATCTCTTTAGCCTCTTCGCCTTCTCTCTGGTCTGATCCTAGAATAAGCCATGTTGTTTCTTGAGTGTCTTCTGTATTAGTCAACCATGGTTCGCGTTTTATTTGTGAATCAACCCAGTTCCAAGATAACGCTCCACACACTCCTACAATAATTAAGAGCGTTACTAACAATAAAGTTAAATATTTTAAGAAATGATGTTTTTTTCTATAACCTATAGGGTTATTAGCAGGATTATCAATTGATTCTACATCGTCTGGTTTTTCAAAGATTTTATTAGACGTTCCTATATAAGACTCAGGTGAAATCATATACGATTCGGAATTTGAATATGCTGTGCTAATCGGTTGCACATTAATTGATGGTGTTATATTCGATATTTTTGGATGACTTGTGTTGCCGTTTTTGCGCGATGTTGGTGCAAAAGATGGTGCTTTTTGGTTTATTTGTGAGTTTTGGTTTTCTATTTCTTTAAATTTGTGATTCTGTTTAGGAGGAAAACTCGGTATTGCATTTCCATTATTTGCGCTTGTATTGTGTGAGTAAGAGCCATTCTTATTTTTTCTACGATTAGATGGTGCAAAACTAGGAGGATTATTCTGATTCCCTGAAGCGTCTTCTGGACGTTGCTGGCTCATTTATCCTCCTGTAGCATAACTCGTATGTGTTTGCTAATTAATAATTTCTAATCGTATTAACTCAATGCAATAACTAACAATGGCATTATAAAGCATTGTGGTTATAAAGTAGTGTCGAAAATATATTTTCTATCTTTCTTATTATTTCCCTTTTGGAACTGCGCAAATAGTGTTATTTAAGTATTTATCTGCAATACCCATGTAATGCCCAGTATTTGGATCTCTTATTGTTCCATCATTTGGATCCACTATGCCTCCACTATTTGGGTCTATTAGTCTGCCTAATTCGTCTTTAGCTAATCCAGTTTTTGGATTAATAGCGCTAAGTTTTCCTGCTGGTCCGCTATTTGTAGAATCGTAGGAACCTGTACTGTTCGTATTATCCGAATCGTCATTTGAGACATTGGAATCTTTAGAAGTTGATTTTTTATCTTCTTTAGAATTTTTCTTTGTAGATTTTTCAGACTTACTTTGCTTAGAGGCAAGATGCTTAGTAAGTGGTTTATTTTCTCTCATCAATTCCCAAACGTCTTCTGCACTGTCGTCAAGAATAACACGATTCTCGTCAGCTGGATCAGCTGTAATCGGTATTGTTTGTGCATAAATATTAGAAGTATTTAACTTGTGAAGGCTTGTTGCTAATCCAACCAGTGTTGCGGGATTTGCTAATCCTTCGCTTATATTAAGCGATTTTAGAGCAGATTTTGCAAGCTGATATAGCTGACCAGATTGTGTGAACAAGTTTTTAGACAATGCTTGATGAATAAGCTGTTTTAGTAGATATTGTTGACGCGTAGTTCGCATAATATCTGAGCCGTCGCTTGCAGTATCATGCCTCATTCTTGCATACTGTGTTGCTTGAACACCATCTAAATGCTGTAATCCGTGCTTTAAATTAACTCCAGTGTAGTAATCTTTAGTATCTACTGGAATACACAAATTTACGCCGCCTATTGCGTTAATCATGTCGCTTAGACCACTAAAGTCTGCAACAATGAAATTAGTTATATCTAATCCAGTAATTTCATTTACTGTTGCAAGAGTGCACGATGCTGCCGATGCTAAATCGCCGCCTTTAGCGTACCCAAGAGCAAAAATAGAATTGAACATCACTTTGCGCCTGGAAGGAATTTTTCCATTAGTCGTATTGCATGATGCTGCTTTAACCATTGAGTCTCTTGGAATAGAAACAATATTTATATAGGATCTGTCTGCGCTGATTTGAACAATCATCGCCGTATCTGATTGATGATTTTCATCTTCGCCACCGCCCTGAAAAGCACGGTTTCTGCCTTCTCGAGTATCTTGACCAAGAACAAGAATGTTGATTGTTTTACCAGCGTTAGGGTCTACTGCTTGAACTTTTTTGCCATCTTTTGTAATCATGTTAACAACACGAGATTGTATTGTAGACGAAAAATCAAGCCAAACAGCTGCTATGATTGTAGAAAAGAAGGCTAGAATGGCAACAATAACAATAGAAATTAATTTACGAGAATTATATAAAATATGATTGCTTAAGCTATGATGTGGAGCTGAGGAGTCCCAATAGTTAGTTTGGTACCGGCGGTCTTGTTCATAGCGAGAGGCTGCCATGCTTCCTTCTTTCGTAAACACACATATGAGCCATTATTATAGTGCATTCTATTGAGAATTATCTAAACATGCATAATACATACCCCTTGCGTACACTATTATGTATGGATTCATTAACCGCTGAGACTGATACGTTTGAAAATAATGTTTTACACGTTTTTTCAGCTTTAAATCGCAAGCAACCGCGTGAAGTTGATTCGTCGATTATTTCAATAATGAGTGTTGAGAGAGATACGCGGTTTTATGAAGACACTTTGCAAGCTTTAATCAATCAAACTGTTCTTCCAGGAACTATTGTTGTAGCTGATTGTGCTAATAGAGTAGAAAAAGAATCTGTAACATCTTTTAATGTTCAAATAGAACCAACAACATTATCTGGTCTAATTTCTAGCGCAGATTTTGTTAGTAATTATGGTGGTGATTTTTCTAACAACAATCAGGGTTATATACAGGAATCTTACGCAAAGATAAAGATTATTGTTATACCTATTAAATCTGCAAAATCTTTTGGCGATGCGGTAGAAAAATCTTTGAGAAAACTTTTACCATTGCAAGGCATTAAATCCTTGTGGCTTCTTCACGACGATTCAAAACCTTGCGATAACAAGTGTCTTGAAGCTTTAAGAGAAACATGGAGAAATACACCAACAGCTTGTATTCTAGGTGCAAAACAAGTGGATTGGCAGGGTAAGATTTTGCACAATGTTGGCATGTATGCATGGAAACATAGAGTGCATTCTCTTACTGTAGAAGGTGAACCAGATCAGGAGCAGTATGATTTTCGTGGAGATGTTTATTCTGTTTCTTTGGCTGGTGCTCTTGTTTCTCTTAGCGCATGGCAAACGATGCGAGGGACTCAACCTTGGTTAACAACGTTTGAAGAGTCTAACGATTTTTGTAGGCGAGTTATTTTAAGCGGTGGGCGAGTAGTTGTTGTGCCAAAAGCTCGCATAGCGCATAGAAGAGCGCGTTTTGATGGAATCCGCACTCGAAGTGGAGAAGAAAGACCTGTTGAAAAATCTAGTATTTGCTACGGTTCTGCATATTCGATTATGGCAAAACAAAGATATTTGTACACGGATATTCGTGTGATTATGTGGCCAATTGTTTGGTTGTGTAGCCTGCCTATGTCATTAATTCGCGCCTTGCAGTCTTTGTTTGCTAAGCAACCATATGTGGCATTCATGCACCTTATACTCCCGTGGATAGCATTAGCGCAATTTCCTAGAGCTATTTTTGCTAGAAGAAGAGTATCTAGAGTGGCGAAAGTGTCTTTGAAGAGGCTTTCGTCCCTTATAGCAAGTCGTAGCCAAATTACACGTTGGAAAGACAAGACTGTTGCTTTTAAAACTCAAAAAAAGGGAGTTATTTTAAGTCCGCTTGCAAGACGACATTTGCATAAGCGAATTTTACTTCGTTGGAGTGCTGCTATTTTTGCTTCTTTGCTTGTGTTTGCGGCTGTTATGCTTCTTTATGGTGCTCCTATTAGTAAGATTTTTTCTGGATCCTCGCTTTATTCAAGCCAATTGCTTCCAACTGGCTCTAGTTTTAATCAACTTTTTAATTCTGCAATCGGATCTTATATTCCAGATGATGGTTTTGCCTCTGCAATACCTCCATCTCCTCTTCTTATTATTTGGATGCTCGCCTCTATTGTGTTTGGTGGCAATACAATCGCTGCAGTAAGTGTTATTTTCTTCCTTGCAGCTCCAGCAATGTTGTTAAGTTTTTGGGCGCTTGCAGGAGTATTTACTCGTTCCGATATTGTAAGAGTTTGTTCTGGTATTTGTTGGACAATGATTGCAATGGCATTTGGCATATTCGCTAGAGGCGACTTACCAATGCTTCTAACAATGGTGTTTTTGCCAGCAGCATTTGCGTTTGCTTTCCACGCTGTAGGAATGTATGTTACAGAAGATCCAGTGCTTCCTGTTCCATCTATACAATGTGCTGCATGCGCATCGTTATGCTTTATGATTCCTCTTGCAGCTTGCCCTCAGCTTATCCTACCTATGATTGTTATTTTCGTAGCATCATTGATAATGGTTCGTTCACATCGTTTTATGCTAGCGCTTATGCCTATACCTTCTGTGTTGGTTCTTCTTCCAACTCTAGGTAGTGTAGTTCGCTATTTTGAATCTGGAATGTGGCGTCAGCTTTTTGCGACTATGGCTGTTCCATCGCAAAAAATCAATGGTGCTCCTAGAGTTGTCAACTATTTAGATGTTTTACTTAGAGCTTTCAATATTGATTTGAATCATTTTTCTTCCCAATCTTTGCCTATTATGCAGCTTCGCGGAATCATAATGATTGTGTTTGCTGTTCTCGCTTTGTTAATGGCTTTAGCTTCTCTTGCTCTTCCATTTGCTTTAAGAACTTCTAGAATGATGTGGGTTGTGATAGTAAGTGGTATGGCTCTTTCATTAGTTGCATCTCGAGTCGTTATCGCAGCGGATTTTGATGGTCCTATATCTTCTAGCGTTCTTCCAGGCGTATGTTTAAGCGCGCTTGGTGTGCTTGCTTGCATGTGCATGGTTGCCGGTAAAGCTGTTCATCGTTTTGAGCCTTTGCGAAGATCTAATATAAATATTGATAATAATCCAGACGATTATACGACGCGCGTTTCTAAGCGTGCTGCTATTAGGCGCTCTGCTAAAGCGATGCTCCGTAAGATTATTCATCTTGCTAGAGGAATTTTAGCTTTTGGTATTTTTGCTGTTGCTATTCTGCTCGGATTATTTGCTATAACAAGTGGTCCTTTAACTTCTGTTTATGCAAGTGATAACGGTTTACCAATGGTTGTTTCTGACTATTTAAGGAAGAATGACTCTAATCGAGTCCTTGCTATTAAAGCAATAAATAGTCGTGAGCTAGATATTTCACTTATGCGAACTGTTCGAGGTGATCTTATTGATCTATCTCCAGCATTACAAGTTCGAGATGTACTTTACGGGTATTCTCCTAGCAGAAACACACTATATTATGCAGCTTCTAAGCTTCTTTCTCATGCAGACGATGAGTCTATAGAAACTCTGAAACAGCTTGGAATAGGTGGAATTTATATTGTTAACGATTCCATAACTAAAACTAACTTATCTGCTAACAATTCCATCTTGTCTTCTGATAGTACTTCTAATAAGGAGGCTACAGAAAACCTGATTGCTAACGTTAATGCTTCCGATGGTACTCAACTTGTTGTTTCATCTGATCACGGAACATACTGCCGTTTTGATGTTGATAACAGTAAAAAATCTGTTTCAAAAACATCGATTTATAGCCATTCTCGTCCACTTTCATGGAGAATGCCTTGGTTTATTGTTTTTGCTTTAGTCCTATTATTGTATTGCTTAGTAGCGTTGCCGCGTTTTAATAATAGCAATTTAATAGAGCGTGTAGATGATTAGTTAGATGATTATGATTTATTAAACGAATAATATGTCAGGGAAGATTTAAATGAAGTCGAATAAGAATTCTAAAAATAGTCATCGCCATGCAGAAGAGTATGCTTCTGTTAATCTTTCTACTCGTTTTAGAAGATTCAAATTATTGTTATTGTCGCTTTTAAGTGCTGCAATACTAGTTTCTACTGCTGTTGTAATATCCTACACATCTCCGTTTAAACATATTATGGATGATCCTATTTATCCGAATGGAAGTGTGGAAAAACAAGTAAGTTCTACTAATTTTCAAACGGTTTGTCCGACTAGAGTATCTTTGCCAGATGTAGCAAATTATGGCGATAGTGAGTTTCAAGAATCCGAAGGTGATTTAAAGTCGGTTGCGCGATATGCGTCCTTTGGCAATGTTTATAAGTCCTCTGTACATGGTTTAAAAGATTCTGGAAATTCTAAAGATTTAGTCAATAAATCTTTTACTAATGTTTCTAATTCAGATGATGATAGTAAAGCTTATTTTGCTGAAAATAATGTAGACAAAGATGCTCAAATTTTAGAAAGCAATTTTCTTAATGCACAGTCTGGTACTGGATCAGTTGCTTCTAGTGTATCTTGGGCAACAAATGGGGATTTAAAAGGTTTGTCTGCTACTTCTTGCGTATCTCCATCAATGCGACAAAACTTTATTATTCCGCAAATATCGGAAGGTGTGTCAATAAGATTAAATTCTATTAATCTTTCATCAAAACCAACTGTTGTGAGTGTTAAAGCGTGGTCAACAAGTAGATCAGGTGCTCAAATGAATCTATCTACTGGAAGTACTTTTACTGTTCCAGCGCATAGTGACTCTTCTTTTAACATTTCTGCCGCAGCCGAGAAAACTAATGGGCTGTATATTCAAGTTTCAAGTGACCAAGCACCAGTTTCATCTTTTGTTAAAGTCGTTCGCTCTCAAGGACTTGTTTCTAAGGGAGTGGATATTATTCAGCCAACAAGCTCGGCGTCTAAGGAACCTGTTTTACCCGGCATTACAGATGGAGATCAGGTCAAAGCTTATATTTGGTCTGATAAAAGTGGGAAACTCGATTTATATTGGCTGGATGATTCAGGAAAGAAAAGCATTAAGGAAGTAGATCTTAATGCAAGGCAAGTTCAGGTTGTTGATTTAGGAAATGCTCCTAAGGGAGTTGGCGCTATTTTTGCTCAAAGCACTGTCTCGACTTTTATTATGGCTTCTGTTGAAAGAAACGGTAAAGATGGTCAGAGTGATATTGCTTTTGTTAATGCTGTTAATCCTATGACTAATAGTGCTTTTGTATCTCCGCTTTCTGCAGATGAAACTTCGTTATATATTGCAAATGGTTTAGTGGATAATTCTCACGTAACCATAAATGCTTATGATTCTTATGGAATAAAGGTATCTTCTAAAGCGGTTGATATTAAACCTTATACTGTTTCAACAATATATGCAAAAGATATTAATCCTAAAGCAATTATGTTTACGCTTAAATCAAAGTCTGGCGTATCTTTTGCTTCTAGGATTCAAAATAATACGGTAAATAGCGCGGGACTTGCAGGAGTTGCTTGGATTCCTTCTAAATCACTTGATCCTAACAGAATAAGTGTTAAGGTTAGAGCAAATCCTGCTATTGTGAAGTAGTTTATTTAGTAAACTATTTTAATTATCTTTACAATCCCCAGTCTGGGTCTATTTCTTCTGGTCTTCTGCCATACAATTCTGCTAGTCGTTGGACCATCTCATCTCGAATGGCGTATTGTAATTCTGCGCGACTAGTAACATGTGTGCATAGCGGCAGCCTGTACAATACGATTCTAGGTGGTATTCCTTTGGAAGCTGGAAATACTTGAGACATTATTCTTTTGTTGCTTTCCCAAAGTACTGGTTGAGATGGTGGAACGTCTTCTACAGCAAACTGCACGCCTTTTGTAAGATTAGACCATGCGCCATTAAGTCTTCGTATTTGACCAGCTACCATTGAGTCAAACATTCCGCTTGCTGTTCTGTACCGTGGTAGTCTTGTGCCAAACATTGGCATTCTCATTCCTCTGCCGTGTCGATTTTTATATCTTCGCTGTTCCCATATTAAAGACGTCATGCTTTAACTTTATTTGTATGCTAGGGCAATTTGACAAACTCATAGTGGAATAGATGGTGAAATAGATGGTGAAATAGATGGTGAAATGAGTGGTCTGCAAAACATGCAAGACACGTTGTAGTAAATATGTTAATAATATGGAATACTTGAATTGCAAGGTTTGTACAGGAGGCAAGTGTTGGAGTCTAATATTCATGAGTGGAATGAGCAAGGACTTTGTGAGTATCTTGTATCGTATTCGCTTATTGGTTTTGATTTAGACAATACTCTTGCTTGTTCAAAAAAGCCTATGACAAGTGGAATGCGTACAGTTTTTGGTGATTTGATAAATAGGTTGCCTATTGCTGTTATTACTGGCGGTGACTTGCGACTAGTTAAAAGTCAGATTTTAAATGTTTTACCTGCATATACAAGACTTGATAATCTACACATTATGCCGACTAATGGAGCAAGCTATTATCGCATTTCGGATGGGAGATTGTACTGCATTTACTCGCATAATATTTCTGACGATGATGCAAATCATGTTATTGAAGTAATTATATCTTGTGCTAAAAAAATGGGTTTGTGGAAGTGTGATTCAGATGAGAAACTTTGGGGGAGTCAGATAGAGAATCGTGGTACGCAAATCACTTTTTCAGCTTTAGGTCAACTCGCTCCTGTTGAATTTAAAAAACAGTGGGATCCTAGTGGAATTTTAAAAACTACTTTAGCTCAAGAAATTTCTAAAAATTTGCCTGATTTTTCTGTGCGTGCTGGTGGTTTTACTAGTGTCGATATTGTCAGCAAAGGCGATAATAAGGCTCAAGCTCTTAAGGCTCTTTCTTCCTATTGCCATATTCCTTTAAATAAGATGGCTTTTGTTGGAGATCGAATGTATGAAGGCGGTAATGATTACCCAACATCTTTAACTAGAGCTTTGGCTATTAGAGTAAAAGATCCTAGTGACACATTTAACTTGTGCACTGGAATGTTAAAACATCTTAATTCCTAGTGCGCTGATGTTTAGACAATTTTCTAATTCCATAAATATTTTCAAATTTTAAAATAGCCTTTAACCACATTGACTTAATTTTATTGCAATTACATTTTGTAATATTTATCGTCGATTTATGCTTTTAAAAAATCTAACTCATAAAATAAATGGGCTTATTCTTAACATTTCTTGGAAGAGTGTTTTTAAAACCATGGTTAATCTTATTCTTCCAGTTGGCTGCGCAGGATGTGATCTTCCTGATTGCGTTTTGTGCGATGATTGCACGAGTATGTTTAAAGAATGGCATAAGGATCCTTTGATAAGCGTAATGTGCGGAAATATTTATTCGTGCTCAACTTATGTAGGTTTTGTAAGGAAATCTTTGTTGTGTTGGAAGGATCATAGTAATCAACTTCTCGATAAGCCTTTTTCATATTTGGTTTCTCAATTGATAATCAAAGTTATTAGTGATTATAAAAATAGTTATGAAAGTAATTGCAAAAATACCGATGAAAATATTATTGAAAATCTTATTATCGTACCAATTCCATCGTCTTCTAAATCGCAAAGAAAACGCGGAAGAAAACACATGGATCCTATTGCTAAATACGTTTCTAAAAATCTTAAAGAATATGGTATTAATGCACGGGTTGTAAAAGCAATCAAAATGGGCAAAATAAAAGTAAAATCAGTTCAAGTTAAAGGAAGTAGGGGACGATCTTTGCGAACCACAAAAGGGTTTTTAGTAGACACAAGAATAGTGCCAAAAGGATGCAAAGTAATACTTTTAGACGACATTATCACTACAGGATCTACGATGAAAAATTGTGTTGAAGCATTAAAAGATTGTGGTATAACAGTTTTCGCGTGTTTTGCTATAGCAGGAGTATGGTCAAAGGAAAGTGTTTTATACGGATTATAATAACTCGTTATTTGTTATACGTAAGCGGTAGTGTAATCTCAAAATTAGCTCCACGCTTATCATCAACAACTTTTACAGTACCGTTATGCAATTGTGCAGCCCATCTTGCAATAGACAAACCCAATCCTGTGCCACCAGACTCAGTTCCAATACCTTGGCTTCCCTTAACAAATTTTCGGAAAATATCAGCCCTATCCTCCTTAGGAATCTGGTTTCCAAAATTAATAACGTTACAAACTAGAGTATTCTTCTCATGATTTGATTTTGCTGTTATAAGAATTTTAGTATTGTCTGCAGAATGTTTAATAGAATTAGAAACCACATTAGTAAACAATTGCGATAGGCGATTTTTGTCCCCAACAAGCGTAATATCATTTTCGACATTAAGACTTATATGATGATTATGCCCAGCATCCGCTATTTCTATAGGTTCGACAATACTGTTAAGAAAATCTTTAAAATCGAACTCTGTAATAACAAGACTTTCTGCACCAGCTTCTACTCTAGATAAATCGAGTAGAAAAGTGATTAAATCAGCCAACTTGTGAATCTGATTTAGAATAGCCTCCATATTCGACGGTGTTGGCTCTACAACTCCATCAGCAAGATTTTCTACCATAGCTTGTAATGCACTAACAGGTGTTCTAAGCTCGTGGCTTACATTAGCTATAAGATCACGCCTCATGTTATCAGCATGCTCTAGTTCTTCAGCCATTTCGTTAAAAGCTAGAGTTAATTTTCCAACCTCGTCTTTTCTATTCTCAATCTGAACTCGCACGGAATAATCACCATCTGCCATTGCTTCGGAAGCATCTCGCATTTGTCTAAGCGGAGCAGTTAATCCTCTGGAAAATGCGTAAGTTATGCCTAGCGCTACAGCTAGCGTTATAGGCATTGCAATCCATCCGCTTAACCCAACTTTTAAAAGAAACCAAGCCATTACAAATGCTATAGCTGTTGCAACAACAATAATCGCAGATAATTCACCTTTTAAAGACGCAAAAAACCCTATAAAACGATTAGGATGCAAAGCAGATCGCAAAGTGACCTCAGAAAAAGAATCGACTTTACCTACTTTATCAACAGAATTGTTATTGTTATTTTTATTATTTCTAGTTAAATATTTGGTCATAATCTTCATCAGGTGGCTCAAAAGCATAACCTATTCCATGTATTGTGCGAATCCAAGAAGAACCAATTTTATGTCTTAAAGATTTAACATGTGAATCAACAGTTCTAGTTCCAGAAGCATCTGGCCAATCCCAGACTTCTTCTAAAAGTGTTTCTCGTTTTAAAACATCATGAGGACGCTTTGCAAAAGTAGTCAATAAAGAAAATTCAGTAGGAGTAAAATGAATTTCTTTACCGTTAAGAGTAACAAGCCTCTGTCTAGGGTCAATAATCAAATCTCCAAACTTAAATAGAGCGTTATATTGCGCTCTATTTGCGATTAAAGTAGCTCTTTCAACTCTCCTCAAAATAGCAGCACATCTTGCGATAAGTTCTCTAGGAGAAAACGGTTTAGTAACATAATCGTCTGCTCCAGCGCTTAATCCAGCCAGTTTATCCGACTCAGCATCTCTAGCTGTAAGCATCAGCACAGGAATAGGGTATCTAGATACTATTCTGCGAGTCGCCTCAATGCCGTCCATAACAGGAAGCATGACGTCCATAATTATAAGATCAGGCTTTAAGGTTAAAGCAGCTTTAACAGCAGACACTCCATCAGAAACAACTCTAGCCTTCCAACCTCTGGCAACAATACGTTGCGCAATAGCTGTGGCTAAATCTGGCTCATCCTCTACAACAAGAATTGTTCGAGGAACACCTTTTTCTGATGGAGTGTCCAACATTTTAACCTAATTCAGATTCCTAACTTAAGTTATTAATTATCAACTAACTACTTGCTGACTGGCTTAAGGAATACAGCTCCAAGCGCTGGAACAGTAATCCTTGCAGAATATGGTCTTGAATGATACTCTTCAGCAGCGGCTGTGAATGTGCCATTGTGAATATCAGAACCACAATACTTAGCGTCGTCTGTTGTAAGAACTTCTTCCCATTGACCACCCTTAGGCAATGCCACTTGGTAATCTTGCCAAGCCTGACCAGAGAAGTTAACAACCACAACAATTTCTTCACCGTTATCACCAATACGAATGTAGCTTAAAGTATTGTGATCAGAATCGTCGCTAGTAAGCCACTGGAATCCGTCTGGCGTAAAGTCTTGGCTCCAGAATGCTCTAGAACTCTTATACAAAGCGTTAAGATCTGCTACCAACTTTTGTACACCTTGATGGAACGGCCATTGAAGCTCATGCCAATTAAGCGAATTGTTGAAGTTCCATTCGCAAGACTGGCCGATTTCTCCACCCATAAACAGAAGGTTCTTTCCTGGGTGAGACCACTGATATGCCAAAAGCGCACGAAGGCCAGCAAATTGCTGCCACTCGTCTCCAGGCATCTTTCCAAGAAGAGATCCCTTGCCATAGACAACTTCATCGTGGCTCAAAGGCAACACATAATGTTCGGAATATGCGTAAACCATAGAGAATGTGATTTCGTTGTGATGCCAACGGCGATTAATTGGCTCTTCCTTAAGGTATTGCAAAGTGTCGTGCATCCAGCCCATATTCCACTTTAAGCCAAAGCCTAAGCCGCCCATGTCTGTAGGAGCAGTAACGCCTTGATATGCAGTGGACTCTTCTGCAATCATCATAATTCCAGGATTATTCTTGTATGCAGTAGCGTTTGCTTCCTTAATAAAGTCAATAGCCTCAAGGTTTTCGCGTCCGCCATACATGTTTGGACGCCATTGACCAGCTTCACGGCTGTAATCCAAGTAGAGCATAGAAGACACAGCGTCTACACGCAAAGCATCAACGTGATATTCGCTAAGCCAGAAGCAGGCGTTAGCAACCAAGAAGTTACGAACCTCGTGTCTGCCAAAGTTAAATATGTACGTTCCCCAATCTGGGTGCTCGCCGCGGAGTGGATCTGGGTCTTCATAAAGCGCAGTGCCGTCGAATCTACCCAAAGCAAAGTCATCCTTAGGGAAGTGTGCTGGAACCCAATCCATAATCACACCAATTCCAGCCTTGTGGAGCTTGTTTACTAAGTACTTAAAGTCGTCTGGGCTTCCAAGCCTAGAGTCAACAGCGTAATAACCAGTCACCTGATAACCCCAAGAACCTGAGAACGGGTATTGGGTAAGAGGCATAAACTCAACGTGAGTAAAGCCTTCTTGCTGAACGTAATCAACCAGGTGATCTGCAAGTTCGCGATAATTATCGTAATCGCGATTCCAGCTATTTGCCTGAACTTCGTAGATGCTTACAGGACCATCGTGAGCATTAGTCTTTGCGCGATGTTCAAGCCATTCGCTATCGTGCCATTTAAATTCGGAATCAACAACAACAGATCCAGTATTAGGTGGAAGCTCATGAGAGCGCTCCATAGGATCTGCCTTCATAATCCAGTTTCCAGCTTGAGTCATAATCTCAAACTTATAAACTTCGCCTGCACCTACTCCTGGAATGAAAAGCTCCCAAATACCGCTAGATCCAAGAGAACGCATTGCGTGGCGGCGACCATTCCAATAGTTAAAGTTGCCAACAACTCTTACAGCGCGTGCGTTTGGCGCCCACACCGTAAAAGCAGTTCCAGTAACTTTTTTAACCATCTTGCCTGTTTCTGGGCTAACAAGACCCCAAGAATCGGTAATGCTTTTAACATGAGCACCCAGTGCTTCCCAAAGTCTTTCGTGTCTGCCTTCGCCAAACAGATACATGTCCATATCGCCAATCTGAGGCAAGTAACGGTACGGATCATCATCTACAGACTCGGTTCCATCCACTTCCACAGTGCGGATACGATAGCTAGGAACAGACCACTCTTTGCTCTTAGAATGCTTTGTGGCAGGAACAACAGCAGTAAAAATACCGTTGTATTCGTGTTTGGCTTCGTATTCTCCGCCCTTAGTAAGAATTGTTACCTTCTTGGCCATTGGTCGCAATACGCGAACCGTGGCAGTACCAGCGCCTTTGCCAGTTCCGAGATGTCCACCAAGGACCTCGTGTGGATTGTAGTATTCTGCGTTGCTGACCGCAGCAAGCACGTCCTGACGGACAGCCATTGCGATTGCATCTTCATTGATGTTAGATACTGTACTCATGTTGTCTATCATACAACATTATTTGCGTATGTCTTGTGTGTTTTGAGCAAAGTTTGACTAATCAGTCAAAAAAATATCTTTTCGAGCCTCAAGTCTTTGCCTTATGGAAAACTGAAATGAGTTTTTCTGTGCATACGGAGGGTTCTGTGGGTTATCAAGTCGGCGATATGGTCGTCTATCCTCGTCATGGTGCGGCTCGAGTCGAGGAAATTAGTGAACGCACTGTCAAAGGTATTACTAGGCAATACTTACGCTTAGTTGTATTGTCTTCAGATGGTTTAGAGATTAATGTCCCAGTAGACAATGTCAAAAAAGTTGGCGTTCGAGATATTGTAGGCGCAAAAGAAGTTGCTAAAGTTTTTGAAATTTTACGCACTCCTATTCTCGAAAAAGAAATGAATTGGTCTCGTAGATACAAGCTTAATGTTGAGAAAATCGCTACTGGCGATGTTAACAAGATTGCAGAAGTTGTTCGAGATTTATCACAGCGAGATGTAGACGAACATGGTTTGTCTGCAGGAGAAAAGCGTATGCTTGCTCGCGCTCGCAGTATTCTTATTTCGGAAATTGCATTATCTGAAAAGATTGACGAAGAGCAGGCAGAACGCTTGTTAAATGTGAATCTTGGATATGCTGATCCTCTGCCTGGAGATGAGCAACACCATACTCAAGCTCCAGAAGAAGCTGCTGCAGATACTCTTAGATTGCTTGCCGAGAGGTCTAAAAAATCTAAAAAGAAGTAGGACATAAAACTAAAAAGAAATAGGACATAAAAATTCACCTCCTAAGTTATAAAAATTTAGGAGGTGAATTTTATTCTTTATTTATATTTTTTTATATCTTCCTATATCTTCTACTTATTTTTATTTTTCAGATTTACTTTCCAGGATCCTGCTGACCTTTGTTAGACCTACTTGGATCTGGCTTAGAAACTGTAGGCTTTTCTGTAATAGGCTTATTTTGCTGAGAGGCTTCGTGCTTTCCCAACTCTTTTCTCATGTTAATCGTAGCTTTACCGGCATTGTCAATGTCTTCGCAAATTTTCATAACCCATTTTCTTAAATCGGTTGCATACGTTGGCATGAGCTCGTTAACCCACATCACAGACGTGTAGCTTCTTCCAGCTGTTCCAGTCAAAATGCTTATGTCAGTATTATTGCGTTGACTGTTGTTGATTATTACGTCAAATTTTCTTTCTTCTATTAATTTCTGGAATTTGTCCACATTAGTCTTATCAATAGCATCGTCTTGAGCAGCCTGAGTAGCATATTCTTTAGGAGTAGAATCCTCTATATTCATATCTGACATAAGCCAGAAAAGAATAGGATTAGTCGACGCATACTTTAAGTTTTTGTGATCTTTACCAAACTTTTCAATATACTCGTCAAGATTCTTTTCTTGAGATTTAACAGTATTAAGTCTTTTAGTAAAAATCTTCTTCTTTGACGGAAGAATCTTAGAGAAAACGTCGCAAATATTAGACGCCATAGCACTTCTCGCATCTTTGGACAACCATAAGTAAGGATTATCACCATTTAAAGCGCCAACTGTAGAAGCAGCATTTACTGTTTCGCTCTTTTTAGATAAGTATTTTGCAATCCAACTGTCATATCCAGCCCCGTTAGAAATCACAACTTGTGCATCATAAAGTTTTTGCAAATCCTTACTGGATGGTTTAAATGAGGAGGAATCAACATCTGGCTTGTTTATTATTGACTTAACAACAACATCGTTGCCTCCGATCTCTCTGGCTAAGCTTGCCCAAGATTCAAGTGTGGAAACAACTTTAATTTGTTTAATTTCTTTTTTTGTATGTGTTGTTTTTTCAGAAGATTGTGAATTTGCACCGCACCCAGCCATGCCAATCAACATTGATGGCACAATTGCGCAAGCTAAAATCGCTTTGCATATTTTCTTTGCGCGACTTAAATGAAAAGTATTTTCACACATCTTTGCGCCCCTTCCGTAAACAGCGTGCACGTACAAAAGTGTGGTACTGCTGTGGTACAGCTAATAAGTTGTATTACTAATAATAAATACCATTCTATTATTAATATCCTGTTATTAGTAGTTGTGTCGCGCACCTCTATACCTCACGATAGCCTATCCATACGAATATACTACGTGTACGAATTGTATTAGATGATTTGTAAGTTGAACATAAGAATTAACATGCGAGCTGGGAAGTGAATCATGGTTGTTGTATTAGATGGGAAAGCGCTAGCTGCAAGTATTAAAAGCGACTTAAAAAATAGAGTAGAAAAGCTTAAAGAAAAGGGCATTAATCCAGGGCTTGGAATGCTTTTAGTTGGAAGCGACCCTGGTTCGTTGAAGTATGTTGCTGGAAAACACAAGGATTGCGAAGAAGTGGGGATTCGCTCAATCCGATGCGATTTGCCAGAAGACGCTAGCGAATACGAAATTCTTACTGCTGTCGAAAAATTAAATAATGACCCTTCCTGCACAGGTTTTATAGTGCAATTACCTTTGCCAAAAGGCGTGGATTCTAAGAAGATTATTGAGGCAATAGACCCTGCAAAAGATTGCGACGGAATGCATCCGTACAATTTAGGCGAGCTGGTTATGCATATTTCGGGAGATATTGTTACACCTCTTCCATGCACGCCGCGAGGAATTTTGGCACTGCTAGATGCTTATAACATTGATCTTGAAGGCAAAAATGTGTGCGTACTTGGACGAGGAATTACTGTTGGACGAACAATCGGGCTGCTTCTTACGCGCAGGGGAGTAGATGCAACTGTAACATTATGCCACACGCGCACGCGCGATTTGCATGATATTATGATGCGCTCCGACGTTATTATTGCAGCAATGGGCAGCACTGGATTTGTAAAGCCTTGCGATGTTAAGCCTGGATGTGTGTTGGTTGATGTTGGTGTATCGCGCGTTTTTGATGAAGAAGTGGGCAGATATCGTGTAAAAGGCGATGTTGATGTTGCTTGTAGAGAAGTCGCGGGAGCGTATTCGCCAAATCCTGGTGGAGTGGGTCCAATGACTCGCGCAATGCTATTGGCTAATGTTGTTGACATGGCTGAGCGAGCAGCAAGCGGCGAGTAGTGTTAAGTAGCAAATATCAAGTAGCGCGACACGCCCGAAGTAAAACGGCGATTTTGGCTATGCCTATATATAACATTGACAGAGCGCGTGCATAGTGCGCGTACAAAAGTCATAATTTAATATCGAGTAATATCCACCCCAAGAAGAAACCACTAATAAGTAATGGCAGAGAATAATAACGAAGTCGCCAAGGTTGCGATTAATGATATTGGCACCGAAGAAGACTTCATCAAGGCAGTCGATTCAACCATCAAGAATTTTGACGATGGTGATTTAGTTGAAGGTACAGTCGTAAAGATTGATCACGACGAAGTATTGTTGGACATCGGCTACAAAACTGAAGGTGTAATCCCTTCCCGTGAACTTTCCATCAAGAAAGACGTTGATCCAGATGATGTTGTTGAAGTTGGCGACACCATCGAAGCCCTTGTTGTAACTAAGGAAGACAAGGAAGGACGTCTTATTCTCTCCAAGAAGCGTGCACAGTATGAGCGTGCTTGGGGTGATATTGAGAAGATCAAGGATGCAGACGGTATTGTTGAAGGTACCGTTATTGAGGCTGTTAAGGGCGGCTTGATTGTAGACATCGGTTTGCGCGGCTTCTTGCCAGCTTCCCTCGTTGAAATGCGTCGCGTTCGCGATCTTTCCCCATACATTGGCCAGAAGATTAAGGCTAAGATTCTTGAGCTCGATAAGAATCGCAACAATGTTGTACTTTCTCGTCGTCAATTCCTCGAGGAAACCCAGTCCGAAGTTCGCGAGACCTTCCTTTCGCAGCTTAAGAAGGGTCAGATTCGTGAAGGCGTTGTGTCTTCTATCGTGAACTTCGGCGCATTCGTTGATCTCGGCGGTGTTGACGGTCTCATTCACGTTTCCGAGCTTTCTTGGAAGCATATCGATCACCCATCCGAGGTTGTTAAGGTTGGCGATAAGGTCACTGTTGAGGTTCTCGACGTTGATCTCGATCGCGAACGCATCTCCCTCTCCCTTAAGGCAACTCAGGAAGATCCATGGCAGCGCTTCGCTCGTACCCATGTTCCTGGACAGGTTGTTAAGGGTAAGGTCACCAAGATTGTTCAGTTCGGTGTGTTCATCTCCGTTGAAGACGGCATCGAAGGCTTGGTTCACATTTCCGAGCTTGCTAACCGTCATGTAGAGAACCCAGAAACTGTTGTTAAGGGTGGCGAAGAAGTATTCGTTAAGGTTATTGACGTAGACCTCGATCGTCGTCGTATCTCGCTCTCCTTGAAGCAGGCTAACGAGGCTGTTGATCCAAATTCTGAAGATTTCGATCCAGCTCTCTACGGCATGCCAGCTGAGTATGACGAAGAAGGAAACTACAAGTACCCAGAAGGCTTCGATCCAAACACTAACGAGTGGATTGCTGGTTACGAGCAGCAGCGCGAAGAGTGGGAAGCACAGTATGCAGCAGCTCACGAATTGTGGGAGCAGCACAAGGTGTTTGCCGCTAAGGAACTCGCAGCTGCAGCAGAATCCGCAGCCGCTGATGGTCAGAACGAAGAAGCTGAAAAGAAGCCAGCTAAGGAAGAAAAGAAGGAAGAAGTTGCTTCCAACTATTCTTCTGAAGCAGCTAGCGAAGGTGCTTTAGCTGATTCCGATCAGCTCGCAGCTTTGCGCGAACAGCTTTTGAGCGAAAAGAAGTAGTTTCTACTTTCTACTAGAAGTTTATTAACAATTGCCCTGATGAGTTACCATCGGGGCAATTTTGTTTATGTTTGGTTACTGTTTGGTTACTGTTTTGAGTATGTTTTACGAGTATTTTTGTGACTCAAGTTTTGTAATTAAATATAGGTACAATTAATTTTCTTTTAAGAATAATGATTATATGATGCTTTTAAACATTAATCATAATTCTTAAAAGGATTGGTGAAGATTATGAGCACGTTTGATAACAATCAGAAAAATCCTCAGTTCCCTTCGTATGATGGTAATAATGAGGAAAACGCTAAAGCAACTTTAGTAAGCTCGCGCAATAAAATTGTTGCAGGTTTGCTAGCGATTTTCTTAGGATTTTTAGGTGTGCACAATTTTTATCTTGGTTTTAAAGGAAAGGCGATTGCACAGCTGCTTATTTCTGTTCTTTCTTTTGGTTTCCTGTTGATTATTACGGGAATATGGGCATTGGTTGAGGGTATTTTGATTCTTTGCTCAAAGCCTGGAAGTAAGTGGCACAAAGATGCTGATGGTGCTGAGTTAAAAGACTAAAAATAAATATTTAGTATTAAGATTTATAAGTAATTTTACAAATAAAAGATGCGTTTTAGAATTCAATTTCCAAAACGCATCTTTTATTTTTTATGCCTAAAACATTAGAACAAATGAATAATATAGCAAATATACTTATTCTTTAATATTGCATATTTTTTAATTTCATTAATGCTGCAGAGATAGCTATTAATAGAATCATTAAAGCATAAGGAATAGTTGTGTTGATTCCAGTTTTTTGCATCATTCCTCTATTCTTTGCTAAAGCATTGCCAGATTTGCTATAATGCTTATCATTATTTTCATTATCAATGCTGTTGTTATCCACATTGTAATTATCCTGTTTTGCTTTTGAAGAGTAATGATAATTCGTTCTGGAATCGTCTGTATTAGAATAATCCTTTCTGTAATTTTGAGAATATTCTTTATCTATGTTAAATGTGCTGCTATTCTGTTTATTGTTATTCTTATTTATCTCCTCTTCGGATTGTGTTGTTTCAGGATCTTTTCCTGTTTGTGTATCAGTATGTGATTGATTGTTAGGTAGAGGATCTGTTTGAGTACTAGAATCTTTAGTTTCACTTGCAACATTTAAAGTTATACTCGTTTCAAATGATAATTCTGTGCTTGAACGATCTTGATTTTTGTTTGCAGACGCAATACGAATTTTTGCAGTAAGTTTATCTCCAACTTTTGCTGTTTTAGGCACTTCAATTTTCAAAGGAATATATGTAGTTTTATTCGCTTCGATTGTTATAGAATCGCTTGATGCAGTAAAATCACTTGTATTTATAGACGTAGCTTTAATATTTTCATATTTAGTACTCGTAGGATTTACCACAGGAAGACTTATCTCTTTGGTGGATAGATTAATTTTAGTTGTGGAAGCTAAGGTTATGTTAGGACGTATACTTAACCAGTCAGCAGAAATTCTCGTATACATTATGTCATTATTATCGCCCTCATATAGAAGACCATAGCCGCCTCCTGCTTTTTGGCTTAAAGCTTGAATAGTGGAGTACGCCATTGCACCATTCTTGAATCCCTTTTCTTCTGTCCAATTTTCTCCATCATTATATGAGACACGTATCAAGCCATTTGCTCTTCCAGAACCAGAAGAAGATGAATATAAGAGGATTTTAGCTGCATCAGATCCAATTGGAGCATCTGGGAATGCTCTTGTTATTTGAGCGTTATTACCTGGATCTGGCAGTGTCTCATCTTTGTATGCTTTACCATACGTTTCTCCGCCATCATTAGAAAAAGCAATGATTCTATGATTATTTGCACCGCCTTCATGTGGTCTAGAGTTTAACATAATTCTTCCATCAGAAAGCTCTACAACCTTATTTTCATCCATATGGCTTTGTTCTTTACCTAGTCCAACTGGATTTCCAGCTTTCCAAGTTACTCCATGGTCATCAGAGTATACAGATACTGCTTGCCACTTCTCATTGTTTCTTTGCACACTTCCATTGGAACTGTTTACTATTGCGTATTGTTGTATTAAACGACCTTTATATTTTCCGTATTTTAGTTGAATACCATGCCCAGAAGTAGCAAATCTAGCTCGTTCATTTTTTGGATATTTAGTTATGTCTTTAGTTATAACTTTTGGCTCACTCCAAGTTAAACCGTTATCTTTTGAGCAAGTAACAGCAGCGTCTAAAATATGTCTATCACTTTTATCTGTACTAGCTGTAGAATCCCATACGCCACCATCGTATGATTTTACGAAGAATAAGAAAATATTGCCTGTTTCTTGGTCTACAACATATGAAGGGTCAGAGAATCCATATTTATTTGAGAGTCCATCTTTATTTGAGTTTTCTTTTCCTTTTGCTACGATTTGTATTTTTTCAAAAGTTTTTCCACCGTCTTTAGATATTCTTTGAACAATAGAATTTGGATTAGGGGCATCAGCTGCACCATTTGGTCGATAATCCCAAGCTGTAAGAATCCAACCATTGTTAGCTTCAGCTATTGCAGGTATTCTATAATAAGGTTTTCCAGTTAGTCCTTCCACAGTTTGACCTATTGTTGCTAATCTAATAGGATCCCCGTCTTTTCTAGGCCTTGGAACTGGATTAATATTTGTAACTTTTTCGCCAATTAATTTTGGAGTAGATATAACTTCATTACCATTTGCATCTTTGCTAATTTTCCAATCGGTTGACGGAGTGAAACCTTTTTCTTTAATGTCAGAATTCTCTGTTATATGGAATCCTTGCGTGCATGATACAGTTTTTCCTGGTTGTAGATCTCTCCATCTACAGTTACCATTATTTCCTTCAACGGCCACAGCAGTGAGATTACTTTTAGTTGGCCAAACAGTCACATTGTGATTAGTATTATTTGTGTAAGTCAGCTTATATCTTAGCGTATCCCCAACTCGAACATCATTTTTTAAATCATCCGTACGTGTAATAGTAAATGTTACTGGTTCAGTTTGTTCGGGGGGGGGGGGTAGTTGCTGATGCTACACCTATGCTAAGTGACACAATTGTTGCAGATGTAAGAATTGCTGAGAAAATATTTTTGCAAACTTTATGCGCTGTTCCAATCATTATATTCCTTTCTTCATTGAAGGCGTATAAGTAATTACCTATAAATTACATCTTTGTCTTTATAGTTTGCGAGAACAATTACCTCGTATCTGTAGATTCTAAATCATTCATATGACATGTGACGTATGTTGAATTTTATGATAAAAAGAAGAAATTATATTGATTAAGTGAATATAAGCGAAAATATTTCGAAAATAATAATTAGTACTTATATAACGATGGTTATGTAAAATCAAATATGCATATGTCGATTAAATATGTTGTGTTGTAATACGGATAGTAGCTTGTATAAAGGATTTTTATGAAGAACATTGAAATTAAAAAATTAGATTATTTAGAAGCCAAAGATAATATGAATATAATTTTAGATTTATATCTAAAAGCATTCCCTAAAGAACTGGATCGTATAGATAATGTTCGTGAGCGCATATTAGATAGTTTGAAAGATAACAATAGTGCGCTTTTACTTGTTGCTACAATGAATAATCGTATTATCGGTGTTTTATATGGCATAGAATTATTACAAGATAATTGGTATGCGAATAAAATTAAGCCATTTTTATCAGAAAATTATGATTGGTACAATCAAAGCTTAGAGCTAAATGAGTTGTTTGTAGATCCTGAGTTTCAGCATATAGGCGTTGGCAGTGCGCTTATGAAGAAAGTCGAAAATCTTAAATTATATAAAACAATAATTTTATCTACAGAAAAAGATAATAATGCTGTTGCTTTAGATTTTTATAATAAGCTTGGATACAGTTTATTAACCGATAATTGGAAATCTTATTACGGGTCTATTTACTGCGTGCTATATAAGAAGTTTTAGTTGGGTCAATTAAAACTTACGTTATTGTGAGAAATGTATCGTTTATAATCAAAATATGACAATGATGCGGATTGCGGTAAAGGGCGGAATTGCAGCTGGAAAATCTACAGTAGCAAATCATTTGCGTTCGCTTGGCGCGTTTGCTATAGATTACGATGTTTTAGCGCGTGAATGAGGCTTCTACCGAAGGTGCTTTAGCTGATTCCGATCAGCTCGCAGCTTTGCGTGAACAGCTTTTGAGCGAAAAGAAGTAGTTTTCTACTAAAATCTTATAAATAAGATGCCCTCGGTGAGTAATCATCGGGGCATCTTTTAATATCTTTAGTAATAACGCTTTGATTTATTAATTTTTTATTATACAGTTTTTAAGAAAATAAATTTCTTACGAGAGAAAGTGTGATTATTGTGAGTGATTTAGATAAGCAAACTGGAGATTACTCAGGCTCTGACGGACAGACTCAGTACGGACAACCACAGTACAATGATCAGTCCCAGCAGTATAACCAGGCTCAGCCACAATATAACAACCAATCCCAGTATGGTGCTCAGCCTCAGTACAATGCTCAGCCGCAATATGGTCAGTACTCTCAGTCTACTCCTCAGTACAATCAAGCATCTTCATACTCTAACTATGGGTCTAATTATTCATCAAACACATACAGAAGCTCTCGTAACAAGATTGCTGCAGGCCTGTTAGCGATTTTCTTGGGCGCTTTGGGTGTGCACAATTTCTATCTTGGTTTTAAAGGCAAGGCTATTGCCCAGCTTCTTATTTCTATTCTTTCTTTCGGCTTGCTGGCTTTTGTTTCTGGAATTTGGGCATTTATTGAAGGAATTTGCATTCTTTGCTCTCAGCCTGGTTCTAAGTGGCATAAGGATGCCGATGGTGCTGAACTTCAAGACTAATTTTACAATTACTATTTAGCATATAATGCCCCGGTAATTAGTTACTGGGGCATTAATTATAATCAAAATATGACAATGATGCGGATTGCTGTAACGGGCGGAATCGCTGCTGGAAAATCTACAGTAGTAAATTATTTGCGTTCGTTTGGCGCGTTTGTTATAGATTACGATGTTTTAGCGCGTAAAGTAGTGGAACCGGGAAGCGCAGTCTTGCAGAAAATCGTAAGCATTTTTGGGGAAAATGCTGTTAAGAATGATGGCTCTTTAAATCGCGAGTTTATTGCGGAGCATATTTTTGGCGATGATGTAAATCATAAGCAAGCGTTAAGCAGGATTGAGTCGCTTATTCATCCTGCTATTTATGATTTAGCGAAGACTTTAGAAGGTGAGTATATAAGCGAGTATTCTAGGAAAATTTCTAAAGAAGATTGCAGTGAACGAGCATCTTTAAGATCTGTTATTGTGCACGATATTCCGCTTCTCGCGCAAGTAATTGACAGCATTCCATTTAGTTTTGATCATATTATTACAGTTGAAGCACCTAAAGATGTTCGCATTGCGAGAATGATAAGCGAGCGCAAAATGAGCCAGAATCAGGCGGAGCAGCGCATAAGTAATCAAGTTGAAGAGATTGAGCGCAAAAAAATCGCGGATTTTGTGGTTGATTCTACAAAGCCTATGGAAGTTATGCTTAAAAGCGTTGATTCAAAAATTAAAACGTGGATGGGTAAGGAGCATTAGATACCGCGCGGAAAAATCGCAAGCAACCGCGCGATTGTTGGGTTTTAGTAAAATAAATAAAATGCTCTTGATGCTCTTGGAGAAAAATAATGTCGAATAAAATTCAGCGCACAAACAAGCCGTTTGTAGTAAAAGCTCCGTATGCGCCTTCGGGCGACCAGCCGCAAGCAATCGAAGAGCTGGCTAATCGCATTGAAAACGGCGAAAACGACGTTGTTTTAATGGGCGCAACTGGTACTGGTAAAACTGCTACAACCGCTTGGCTAATTGAGCGTTTGCAAAGGCCTACACTTATTATTGAGCCGAATAAAACTTTGGCAGCTCAGCTTTGCGCGGAGTTTCGCGAGCTTATGCCAGATAATGCTGTGAGCTATTTTGTGTCTTACTACGACTACTATCAGCCGGAAGCGTATATTCCGCAAACAGACACGTATATTGAAAAAGACTCGAATATTAACGACGATGTTGAGCGTCTTCGTCACGCAGCTACAGCGAATTTGCTTACGCGCAGGGATTGCGTTGTTGTAGCTACTGTTTCTTGCATTTATGGACTTGGTACCCCAGAGGAGTATGCCGAGCGAATGCTTATGTTAAGCGTTGGGGAGCAGCTTGAGCGAGACGATTTATTACGTCAATTTGTTAGCATGCAATACAAGCGCAATGACATTGCGTTTACGCGCGGAACTTTTAGAGTGCGTGGAGATACGGTTGAGATTATTCCAGTTTACGAAGAATTAGCTGTGCGAATTGAGTTCTTTGGTGACGAAATCGACAGAATTACAATGTTGCATCCGCTTACTGGGGAAGTGATTCGCCAAGAGAGTAGTGTTCATATTTTCCCAGCATCTCACTATATTGCGGGGCCGGAGCGCATGGAGCGCGCGCTTGAGGCGATTGAAAAAGAGCGTGACGAAAGAGTTGCGCAGCTTAAAAAGCAGAATAAATTGCTGGAAGCTCAGCGTTTGGAAATGCGAACTACGTACGATTTGGAAATGCTTCGACAGGTTGGAGTGTGTCCAGGAGTGGAAAATTATTCGAGGCATTTTGACGGGCGCGATGCAGGCACGCCTCCGCATACGCTTCTTGACTTTTTCCCAGACGACTTTTTGCTTGTTTTAGATGAGTCGCACGTAACCGTGCCGCAAATCGGAGCTATGTATGAAGGCGATGCTTCGCGCAAAAGAACGCTTGTGGAGCATGGTTTTAGACTGCCTTCTGCAATGGATAATCGCCCGTTAAAGTGGAAAGAATTTTTGGAGCATGTTGGTCAAACTGTGTATCTTTCGGCAACACCTGGAGATTACGAGTTGGGACTTTCGGATGGCGTAGTTGAACAGATTATTCGCCCAACTGGCTTGCTTGACCCTAAGATTGAGGTTCGACCTGTGGAAGGGCAGGTTGACGATTTGCTTGCGGAGATTAAGGCGCGTGTTGCAAAAGATGAGCGCGTGCTTGTTACTACGCTTACAAAGAAAATGGCGGAAGACTTAACTGATTACTTTTTGGAGCTTGGTATTAAAGTTGAGTACTTGCATTCGGATGTTGATACTTTGCGCAGAGTGGAGCTTTTGCGCGAGCTTCGCGAAGGAAAAATTGATGTGATTGTTGGCATTAATTTGCTTCGTGAGGGTTTGGATTTGCCGGAAGTTTCGCTGGTTGCGATTTTAGATGCAGATAAAGAAGGCTTCTTAAGATCTTACCGCTCGCTTATTCAGACGATTGGCCGCGCTGCTCGTAACGTTTCTGGAACTGTTCTTATGTATGCGGATGCTGTTACGGATGCTATGAGCAAGGCGATTAGCGAGACAGAGCGCCGCCGCGAAAAGCAAATCGCGTACAACAAGGCTCACGGAATTGACCCTAAGCCTTTGCGAAAGAAGATTAGTGACGTGAACGACATGCTTGCTAAAGAGGATGTTGATACTCAAACTTTGCTAGCAGGCGGTTACAGGAATGCTAATAAGGCTGGGAACTCGCATTATGGAGTGCCAAAAGAGCCGAATCTTGGGCAGCAAAGTAAAGAAAAGCGTATGGCGAATATTTCTGAGTTGCCGCAAGACGATATTATGTCTTTGATTAAGAATCTGAGTGAGCAAATGCATACAGCGGCAGAACAGTTGCAATTCGAGCTTGCAGCGCGATTGCGTGACGAAATACGCGATCTAAAGAAAGAATTGCGTCAAATGGATGAGGCTAATAAGTGAGTATGATTAATCGTGAGTTAATCGCGTATAAATAAGCTAGTAGTGATTAATCGTGACTAGTCGCAAGGTAATCGTGCTTTAATAAATGAGTGTTGCTAAGTGATAAGTGTGCCTAATAAATAGACGCGATAAATAAATAAGCGCGAGTTTTGTCTATAGGTCACAATTTGCTGGTACACTATTACTCGGAAAGTGGGTATTTTCCCATTTAAAAATAAACAAAGGAAACAGGCAGGCATTATGAGAAAAGCCAAAATTGTTGATACTATTGGACCAGCTACCGAATCGTTAGAGGGTATTACCAAGCTTGTTGAAGCTGGCATGGATGTTGCTCGCTTAAACCGTTCGCATGGCACTCCTGAAGATCATTTGCGCGTTTACAACAATGTGCGCGAAGCTTCAAAGACCACTGGTCGTAATGTTGCTGCTCTTGTTGATTTGCAAGGTCCAAAGATTCGTTGCGGCTGGTTCAAGAAGAACGCTGACGGCGAAGACAAGGTTTATTTGGAAGAGGGCCAAGAGTTCGTTATTACCACAGACGATATTGAGGGTGATGAGCATCGCACTTCCACAACCTTCAAGGGTTTGCCAGGAGATTGCCACGCAGGCGATCCAATTTTGATTGATGACGGCAAGGTTCGTCTTGAGGTTACCAAGGTAGAAGGCAACGACGTACACACTAAGGTTGTTGTTGCTGGCCCAGTTTCTAGCCACAAGGGCATTAACCTTCCAGGCGTTGCCGTTTCTCTTCCAGCATTGACCGAAAAGGATGAGTCTGATCTTCGTTGGGCTATTCGCACGGGTGCAGACATTATTGCAATGTCGTTCGTGCGTTTTGCTACCGATATTGATCGCGCTCACGAAATCATGGACGAAGAAGGCCGCCGCATTCCAATCGTTGCAAAGATTGAGAAGCCACAGGCTGTTGCAAACTTGGAAGAGATTGTTAAGACCTTTGATGGCATTATGGTTGCTCGTGGAGATATGGCAGTGGAGATGCCACTTGAGCAGGTTCCACTCGTTACCAAGCGCTGCATTGAGCTTTCTCGCCAATACGCAAAGCCAGTAATCGTTGCTACCGAAGTTCTTGGATCAATGGTTAACTCTCCAGTTCCAACTCGTGCAGAGGCTTCTGATTGCGCTAACGCTGTTCTTGACGGCGCCGATGCAACTATGACATCTAACGAGACCGCAGTCGGCAAGTATCCAGCAGTTACCGTTCAGACCATGTCTCGTATTTCTCAATACGCGACTGAAAATGGCTATGATCGCATTCCATCTGTGGAGCTTGACATGTCTAGCACGGGTGCAGTTTCTTCTGCAGCTGTTGACTTGGCGGACAAGCTTAACGCTAAGGCGATTGTTGCTTACACTCAGACTGGTCGCACTGTGCATCGCATTTCTCGCGAACGCCCAGCTGCTCCAATCTACGGCTTGACCAACAATGAGCACACTTATCACTGGTTGGCTTTGAGCTGGGGCACTGAAGGCTTCTTGATTAGCGAGGACTACCACGATATGAACCGTCACGATCTTATGATCTTCACCGACAAGGTTCTTCGTGAAGCTGGTAAGGTTGAAGACGGCGACAAGATTGTTGTTTTGAGCACTGCTCAGGGTGAGCGCCAGGCTGGTCGTACCGACTCTATTTACGTTCACACCGTTGGTGCTTGCGATTAATCCCTAGTTGATTGCTAGTTAATCGTTAGTTTTTTTAAACGCGCATCCTTTTGGGTGCGCGTTTTCGTTTAGCATGAATCTGGTGATTTCTCACGCTACGATTTAAACTCGAAGTCGTCTATTCCCGCGTTTGTTTACCATTTGAGCCAAAAAGGGAACAAACGCAGTAATGAAAACGCTACGAGGATTAAGTGTGTCGTTTGTGTATCGTACAAAATCGCGTGAGAGAGAAGATAACAAAAACGCCGCTTAGAATGTAAGCGGCGTTGTGCACGTGCCCCCGGTGAGACTCGAACTCACACTGCACAGATTTTGAGGCTGTTTCCTCTACCAATTGGGATACAGGGGCATCTTAAATTATCCGCGTTTTAACGCGACTTGATGACTATACCACATTTTGTAGAGTAATCAAATATACCGCGTGTTGCGCGTGCTGAAAAGTCGCTAGCAGCCGAGCACCAAAAACCCAAAGTAAAATCAAAATAAATAAATATAAATCAAAACAGAGTCAAAACAGAAATATTAATTTGCAAATTATTTAAGACTGGGTGTGTTGATGTAAGAATTTTGGTATAATTGCGACTTGCGCCTCTGTAGCTCAATGGATAGAGCAACGGCCTTCTAATCCGTTGGTTGCGCGTTCGAATCGCGTCGGGGGCACTTGTTTGATTTTCTGCTCTTGTATTATTTCGAAAGCATTTCGACAATATCTCATAAAAACAAGGAGCGCGCGTGGAAAAGCATAATGATAATGTAGCCGCAGCGATAATTCTGGCAGCAGGTGATGGGACGCGCATGCGTTCAACAACGCCGAAAGTATTGCATCCGTTCGCTGGAAAAACGTTCTTAAATCGCGTAATGAACGCAATGGCAGGCGTAAACCCTAAGGAGCTTGCTGTTGTAGTGCACGCTCAAGCGCAACGAGTGTCGGCAGCTGCGCAAAGCTACAATAACGCCGTGCGGATTGTGAACCAGGATGATAAGCCTGGAACGGGCAGGGCAGTGCAGTGCGCAATGCGAGATCTTAATGAAGCTTCAAAACAAGAATGTGGTAGTGCGCTTAAAGGTTCTGTGGTAATTGCGGCAAGTGATATGCCACTTTTAGACACGCAAACATTGCAATCATTAATCGATTTTCACAATAATCAAGGCAATGTGGCAACTGTTTTAACCGCTGTTTTAGACGACGCCACTGGCTACGGGCGAATTGTGCGAGAAGCAAATGGTGATGTGCTAAGAATTGTTGAACACAAAGATGCTAATGCAGGAGAGCTTGCGATTAAGGAAGTGAACACATCTGTGTATGTGTTCGATGCGGAAGTGCTTACAGACGCAATATCTAACCTTAATTCCAAGAACGCTCAAGGCGAATTCTATTTAACAGATGCGCTAGAGCACGCTCGCACAATGGGTCGAGTTGGAGCAATGGCAGCATCAGATTCGTTGAGAGTAGAAGGCGTAAATACACGCGTTCAATTAGCTGCGCTTGCAAAAGCATACAACAAGCGCGTTTGCGAAAAGTGGATGCTTGAAGGCGTAACGATTCTAGACCCTGAAACAACGTGGATTGAAGACGATGTTGTTTTGCAAGAAGACGTTACGGTACTTCCAGGGTGCTTCTTGCAAGGGCAAACGATTGTTAAAAGCGGTGCGGTTGTAGGACCATACACTACGCTTGTCGATGCGCAAGTAGATGAAGACGCGGTTGTGGAGCGCTCGCGTGTGCAGGAATCACATATTTGCCGCGCTGCAAACATTGGTCCGTGGACGTATTTGCGACCAGGAAATGTGCTTGGCGAGGAGAGCAAAGCGGGCGCGTTTGTGGAGATGAAGAAAGCGCATATTGGAAACGGAACTAAGGTTCCACACTTAAGCTACATGGGCGACGCTGATTTGGGAGAGCACACGAATATCGGCGGTGGCACAATTACAGCAAACTACGACGGTGTGCATAAGAATCACACGACTATTGGCTCTAACGCGCATGTTGGTGCAGGAAACCTGTTTGTAGCTCCCGTTACTGTTGGAGATGGAGTTACAACGGGTGCAGGATCTGTTGTGCGTCACGATGTTCCAGCGGATTCCATGGTGTATTCAGAAAATACGCAGCACGTTGTAGAAGGCTGGAAGCCAGCTTGGGAGCGTTAGTTCGATAGTTCGCTAGTTCGATAGTTAAGGAGAAACAATGGCAGCTTTAGAAAGCTCTGTTAACGCGATTAGGATTGCTGCGGCTGCAGCCGATAGGTTAAAAGCCACTAATATCCAAGCTTTTGACGTTAGCAATCTGCTTGGAATTACAGACGCAATGCTGGTTGTTTCTGCATCTAACGAGCGTCAAGTCTTAGCTGTTAGCGAAGAAATCGAAAAAGACTTGTACTTAAAAGACAATAAGCGTAAAGCTTTATCTCGAGAAGGCTTAGAACTAGCGCAGTGGATTTTGCTTGATTTTGGCGACTTTGTGGTTCATATTATGCACGAGGAAGCGCGCGAGTTTTATCGCCTTGAGCGCTTGTGGAATGATTGCCCTACAATTGATTTGCAACTTCCAGAGCATGATGAGAGCGATGCACATGGCGATGATGGCGATGATGTGCAAAATGGCGATCAAGAGTCTGAAAGGTAGCGCAAGATAATGGTGGATTTTGTTGAAAGCGCGACGCAAATTGCGCATAATGCAAATAAAAACAGCTCTCACGAGGGTATTGCGCGTTCTGTAATGCTTGTTCGCCACGGTCAGACGCCTTATAATGCTCAATTTAGACTTCAAGGCATGATTGATATTGCTTTAGATGAGTCTGGAATAGACCAGGTGACTCGCTCTGGTAAGGCTTTGCGTGTTCTTTTTGGAGCTTCCGACTTAGAAGACCCAAAGAATCCAAATAGCGAGGAGCACGTGCGCATTACTCCAGAAGAAGCAGACGCGAGTTTTGTTGCAATTGCTTCTCCGCTTATTCGCGCACAACAGACAGCTCATGCTTTTGCAGATAAGATTGAGCTTAATGTTCACGTTGAAAATGGTGTGCGCGAGCGCTTTTTTGGAGAGTGGGAAGGACTTAATCGCCAGCAAATTAACGAAAAATGGCCTGAAGATTTTAAGTCATGGGTTGATGGCAAAGGTGGTGAACTCAACCACGGTGCAGAAACTAAGCAAGAAGTTGGCGATCGCGCGGCGAAAGCTGTTGAGGATTGGGCGCGCAAAACTGGCTCGGATCGCGATTTGCTAGTGTTTTCGCACGGCTCTTGCCTATCTCAAACTGTTCATAAGCTGCTTGGATTAGACAAGGTAGATTCTTCTTATAAGACGATTGGCGGAATGGGAAACGGTCGTTGGGCGCGTTTAATTCCAAGCCTTAATGCGGACGGCTCGATTCATTGGCGTTTGGATGCTTACGATCAAGGCCCTGCAGCCGACCCTACAAGTCAGCGTCTTATTCGCATTTGGGGAGCGGCTTAAGTAGTTGTGTAATCTTTTCATTTTTCGCCGCTTATGTTCCAAAAGCTACCGTTTAGCGGTTTTGTAAAGACAGACTATTTACAGTGCCGTATAGTCAAAATTACAAAACAAAAAGCTAGCAAAAGCTAGCAAAAGCTAAGAAAAGTTAGCAAAAGCTAGTAAACGCTAACGGTAGTATACGGAAGGGAGGCTTGATGAAGGTAACGATTGCTATTGTGCCGCCAGAAGAGGAGCAGCACGCTCAATTGTCAGTTCACAATATTGACGACAATCTTAAACGCATTATAGCCAATTTGCAAAGCATTGATTCTAAAAATGCAAAAGCAAGTAACGCTGAAAATAATACTGTAAATGCGGGAAATAGCAACAATAATTCATTTATATATGGTTATATTAACGATTCGATTATTGTTATGCACGAGCCAGATGTGATTATGATTTGCGTAGAAAATTCGCGCGTAATCATCCACAGTGATAAAGGCGAGTGCGTGTCTTACAAGCGCCTAATGGATTTCGACAATCCGCAATTCGCGTCGTTTGTGCGCATATCTAAATCCGCAATCGTGAACTTGAATCGCATTGTTCGAGTAGATCCAGGATTCGGAGGAAGTATGAGCGTAAAAATGGACGACGGAAGCGTTGAGTGGATTAGTCGCAGATGCTTAGCAGGATTCAAAAAGCGCTTAGGAATGTAGTTTTAAGCGTAGTCAAATATAAAACTATCAAAAATTTTAATACTAATTTTTTAATACTTAAAAAGGAAATGATTATTATGGAAAAGCAAGTTACAACTTTAGGCAAAACAATGGCAAAAAACATTGTCAAAGGCATTGGCATAGGGTGCACTATTTTTACTGCAATCAGTTTTGTATCTAGCCTGTTAGCGCATAGCGCAGTTGGAAACAGAATTGCATCTTATGCTGTAGCATCGTTTGTTATAGGCATAGGCTATGGAGTGTTCGCTATTTTTTGGTCGAATGAGCGTATGTCAAATCTCGCAAAATTCGTTTTTGCGCTAGTTCCACCAATTGCTATTCAATTTATTGTATCGGTGATTGTTGGGTGGATTTCATTCAAAGATGAGCCAGCTGTGATTTGCGGATGGATTGTATTCACTGTTATTTTCCCGATTGCGATTGCTGCAATAATTTATTACTTCGAGAAGAAGAAAGCGGAAGAAATGAACGCTAGGTTGCAAGCATTGCGTAAAGAAAACAAGTAAATTAGTGACAATTAAATAATCAAATAAAAATTAATCAAATAAAAATTAATCAAATAAAAATTAATCAAATAAAAATTGAGTGGTGTTCATCTTCGCCATTGAGGACGAACGCCACTCGATATTGTATTCCGCGTATTAGAGACCTAAAAATTCGGCGTTTTGTTAGATTTTTACTAAAAATTAGTATTTTGACTAATCTTTAGTAATTGTCTTTCCAGCATTAGCTCCAGAAGTCAAATCCTGAATCTCATTAATCTCCATAACAGGAACGGCAGCAGGCTTCTTTGTGCCCTTTTCTTCGGCAACGCGAACTTGCTCATTGTAAATCGCGTCATCCGTGTGAAGCGTAACAGTTCCGCGGAAGCGATAGCCCTTCTTTTCTGCCAAATTTGCAACCGCTACAACCAACTGGCTGCCGTCTTGCAAGTTCTTAAAATGCTGACCTGCAGTGCGCTCGTGGTAAGCAAGGTGATTATCGTCTAGAACAAACATTGACATCTTTGGTCCAAGATCAAGCTCTCCATCTTTGCTAATCGTTGCAATCCAAGCCAAATTGTTCTCAATAAAAGTCTTCATATCTTCACTAAGAGTTGCCATGTTGAGTCCTTTCTTCAACTGATTATTTTGCAATCGCGCAATCATATGATTATGATTCAATCACATCTAAGATTACGCGCAATCCTGCATATAAATGCTTAAAATTCGACAAGTTTTTGCAAAAACGCCTAAACTTGTGACATAAATCACCAATTGTACAAAGTGCAAACGTAATTTTCCGCACTTTGTACCATATTTGACCTAAATCACGTACAAAAAGCGGAAAATCGCTAACGCGCTACGCTTTAAGCGAAAAGGCAGGTCGTCGCGCAAGAAAAATCTCGAATCTCGGTGATAAAAACCACGCAAAAGTCCTAGCATGTAAGAGGGCTGGGTGATTCTTGGTCGAACAATATAAGAGCGGCAGCCGATACCAAATAATCCAATGATCAACCACTACAAACAAACCTCAACACAAAAACAAAATCAAAGACAAAACGGAACAACCGCAACTCTAGACTACACGTAATAGGCGGAGCGTTGTGAGACAAGAATTAGCCAGCCCTCTCACAATAGTAAACAGAGAATACCGTTCGCGCGGTCTAAGCGCGCTCACGTCTTCGCTTGCGTTGAAAGCACACTGTGCTTTCAACCTTAAGCAAGCTCAGCGCTCCGAATTACCTTTTCGCGCTACGCTTTAAGCGAAAAGGCAGGTCGTCGCGCATCAATCATTAATCGTAAATATTAAGGTAAAGTCGCAGTGTGTACAACCAATTCAGTTGTCAATTAGGAAATTTTCCGAAGGAACGCCGATAGGTTGTACTTTTCTTGTTTTTGTGGCTATTCTATAAAGTTTATAAGGCAATTTAGCTACCTTAAAGAAAAATTTAATGTTATAGACTTGTGATTTGCAAGAAATTGAGGGGAGTGACATGAGTGAAATAAATAGCGCGGTTCAACCAAGACAGAACAATCGAATTAACGTAAACTTCGCGCGAATCATGTTGCTCTTATGCGCCGCAATTTGGGGCGGAAGCTACGTCTCATCTAAATACGCTCTAGAGGTATTCCCACCTCAATGGCTTATGGGAGTTCGCATGCTTGGAGCGTGCATAATAATGGGCGCAGTCTTCTTTAAAACAATCCGCAAAAATTTTACTAAAAAGCTAATAATTCCTTCGCTTTTAACAGGTGTTACATACTACGCATCTTTAGTTACTCAAACAGAAGGATTAAGGTGGATAGACCCAGGTAGAAGTGCTTTTCTTACAGCCGCCTACTGTGTTATAGCGCCATTTTCAGCTTGGATGATTATTAGAAAAAAGCCAACGCTTTTAGGAATTATTGCAGCTCTAACATGCGTTGTGGGCGTTGGATTAGTTGCATTAAAGCCAGGATCTCTTGTTCTTACACTTTCTCACGGAGATGTTTTAACTCTTATTTGCGCGGCTGTTTTTGCGTTTAACTTAACATACTTAGCGTATTATTCTAGACAATACAATCCCGTTGCTTTAACATTCGGTCAGTTTAGTGTTTCTGGAGTTCTATTTTTGTGCGGAGCTGCAATAAGTGAGCCTTTGCCTAATTTTAATGCCGAAGATAATTGGATAACTATTACGAACATGTTCTATCTTATAGTGATAGTAACTGTTCTTGCGCAAATCATTCAAAACTATACTCTGATTTATCTTTCAACAGCTAACGCTTCCGTGATTATGTGCACAGAATGCTTGTTTACATTGCTATTTTCTAGCATTCTATACAACGAGCGCGTAACAAGCGTTGCTTTTATTGGCTTTGCATTGATTTTTGCTGCGATTCTGCTTGCAAGTTTGGCAGAGCATATTGAGCTTATAAAAATCAAAAATAAGCAGAAAATTTCTGAAACAGAGTCTAAAGTTGCATCTGCAGCAGCATCTACAATTTAAATAGTTGTCAATTTAAATAGTTGTCAATAATTGTCAATTTGAATAGTAGTAAATAATAATTTTGTAAGGTGGTACTTGTGAAGAACTTCTTCAAAGGAATATCGTTTACGCAAGTGCTGGCTGGTTCTTTAGCAGCTGTTACAGCATTCCTTCTATCGTCAAAAATCGGTATAGCAGGATCAGTAATTGGTGTTGCAATAGGTTCGATTGTGTCTGCTGTAGCATCGCAACTTTATCAAAATGTTATTCACGCGTCTTCAAAAAAGATCCAGTCTTCTTCTGCATTAAAATCAGTTTCAAGCCATTATGCAGATGATGACACTAAAGTTGTAAATAATGCACGATTTATTGCATTAGAGGATGATATGCCAGAAGAATATGAGGTTCATGAAGCGAACGAACCTCGCAGAATAAAAACAGTTAGAAAAGTTATGGCTACTGCCTCTGGGCAAAATACTGATAATAGCGTTGATAACACAAGCATTATGGAATTGTCTTCATTAAGAAAGATGAAAGAAGAAGATAATTCGCTTTCGGAAGGAGATTCGGATTCTCTGCTTACGCTAACCGACGCAAAGCGTAGATTAGGCAACAATAGTGATTATGACTATGCAAAGCAGAAAAAATACGTGGATGATGAGTCAAGGTACAAACGACTTACTATTTTAGTTGCTGTTCTTAGCGCTCTTGCTGCGGTGATTATTACTGCTGGCATGGTTCTGTTGTTTACGCAAGGAAAAGGCACTGATAATTTAAACAATTTACCGCAGAATCCTGCGCAAAATAACAATCAGACTAATAGGGGAAATCAGACTCCTGAAAATAGTGAGAATAATCGTATTCAAAATCAGAATCAAGATTCAGGCAACTATTCTAAATCTAATGAAGACAATAAGAATGATGAGAATGGTTCGGATAAAAAACCGTCTGATAAAAAAGATGCGAATAATCATGAAGGAAACTCTTTAGATGATAAAAACTCTTCGAATAGTGGTGATTCAAAGGGTGCGGATGGATTAAACAATTCTGGATCTGACTCAAAATCTAGCGGATCTAAGGGTGATTCTTCACAAAACACAGATTCTGGATCGGCTTCGTCTCCTTCATCTCCTTCTTATTCTTCACCTAATGGTGCAGATGGTGGTACTTCTGTACAGCAGGGAGAATCTGGATCGCAACAATCATCGGGTAGTGGCGAATAATAGTTTTATGCGGCAAGAAATCCATATTTTTACAACAAAAATTGAGGAGTTTACGACACGCCGAGTTTGGTTGGTAGCAAAATCTGTTGTATTCTATCAAAGGTTCGTTTGAGCCGCACAATTAAAAACGGGGCTATGGCGCAGCTGGTAGCGCATCTCCATGGCATGGAGGGGGTCGGGGGTTCGAATCCCCCTAGCTCCACAATTTGAAACGTCACTTCTAGGCGAGGTGGCGTTTTTTGTTATATTTCGATACGTATCCTATATACTTATAAGTCCTAGGTGCATAAACTTTATCGCATAAAATTTATATGCCGTAAATTGTTAAACAAAAGTCGAAAGTAAAAAGTCGAAACTAAAAACTAAAAGTCAAAAATAGAAAATAGAAAATAAAAGATAGAAAATCGGAGGGAAGATTTACATCATGCTAAGACGCTCTTGGAAAACAGTATGCAAAATAGCCAATAATGAGCGTACATCTGGGTTAATTATGCTCGGATTTGCTTTAGCTGGATTAATGCTTGCAAATTTGCCATTTACGTCTCCGATTTTTGAAGCTGTTTCTCACACTCAAATAGGAATTCCGTACACAAATATTCACATGTCGATTAGCCACTGGGTTCAAGACGGCTTGTTAACTATTTTCTTTCTTACAGTTGGTTTAGACTTAAAACACGAGCTTATTGCAGGATCGCTTAGAGACCCTCGCGCGGCAGCAATGCCAATGATTTGCGCGATTGGAGGTATGGTTGTTCCTCCTATTCTTTTTGCGGGAACTGTTACAATATTCTCGGAGTTGCACGCTGGTCAAGAGATTATGCGACTTACTTCTGGAGCGCTTCCGTCTTTAGACATGGTTCGCGCTGGCTGGGCTATTCCTACGGCAACAGATATAGCATTCTCGCTGGCTGTTCTTGCGCTTTTTGCTAAAACGCTTCCTAAAGCCTTGCGCGCATTTTTAATGACTCTGGCTACAGTAGACGATCTTCTTGGAATCGCATTAATCGCATTGTTCTTCTCTTCGCTTAACGCATGGTATTGGTTTGTGGGCGTTGTTTTATGCGGATTAGTATGGACTATGCTTGTGCGATTAAAGCGCGTTCCATGGCCTGTTGTGGCTCTTGTTGGCTTGCTTGCGTGGGTTATGATGTATCAAGCTGGCGTTCACCCAACTCTTGCAGGCGTAATGGTTGGTTTGCTAACTCCTGCGCATCTTGTTCACGGCGAAAAGTCGCTTAGAGCCGAAAGGTATCGCCAGAAAATTCAGCCTTTGTCTTCTTTGTTTGCGCTGCCAGTTTTTGCGCTTTTTGCAACTGGAGTTCATTTTGAAACATTGACTTGGCAGCTGTTCTTGTCTCCAATACTAATTGCGATTACGATTGCGCTAGTTGTTGGAAAGCCACTTGGAATTATGATTACTGCTTGGTTTGCTAAGAAAGTTATTGGCTTGCGCGTTCCAGACGATTTGCGCGTTCGCGACCTTTTGCCTACAGCATGCGCGTGCGGAATTGGTTTTACTGTGTCTTTGCTAATCGCTTCTCTTGCGTACAGCGACGCGGATCTTTCGGGAGAAGCACGATTCGGAGTACTAGTGGCGTCTATTATTGCGGCTGCTGTTTCGGGATTTATGCTTGCAAAGCAATCGAATCATATGGAAGAAGAATTAGACGATATTGAAGAGTGACTTTAATGCGTTTATTTAACGCGATTACAAGACGACTAGAAAGTGACTAGAAAGTTCTAAAGGTGACTTATGGTTTCTAATAATAATTTAGATAATTTAGGTAATTTAGATAGTTTAGATAATTCTGGTAAATTTGATAATCCAGATAATGCTTGCGACTTGCGCGCGCAAAGCGAACAGAATTCACCTTGGAAAGACACTTATTACAGCGGCGCCGTAATGATGCGCGGACCAATGATTCCTAAGGAAAGCACAACGGAAACGCTATTGCAACACGATTTGCCTAACGGAGATTTGCAAGATAATCATGCGTGGCAAGGACTTGACCCTTGGAGAGTTCTTAGAATACAAGCCGAATTTATTGATGGTTTCGACGCTTTGGCAAAACTTGGATTAGCTGTTAGCGTGTTTGGCTCTGCACGAATAAAGCCAGATGCGCCAGAATACAGTAGCGCTCGCATAATGGGCAAAGAGCTTGTAAAACGCGGTTTTGCTGTGATTACGGGCGGCGGACCTGGAATTATGGAAGCGGCAAATCGCGGAGCGGCAGAAGCTGGCGGAACAAGCGTGGGGTTAGGAATCGAATTGCCTCACGAGCAGGGCCTAAATCAGTGGGTGAATCTTGGAATGCAATTTCGTTACTTTTTTGTTCGCAAAACAATGTTCCTAAAATATTCTTCGGGAATTATTGTGTGCCCAGGCGGTTTTGGCACAATGGACGAGCTTTTTGAGTCGCTTACGCTTGTTCAAACGCATAAGGTTTCTAAAATTCCTGTTGTTCTTTTCGGCAGCGAATATTGGAAAGGCCTTATGAATTGGATTGAAACTACAGTTAAAGAAAGAGGACTTATATCGTCTTTTGACCCTAATTTGCTTGCGATTACAGACGACCCTCTAGAAGCTGTGCGAATCGCTAGCGGAGACAAGTTTATTAATTAGTTTTGGCTAGTTTTGGCTAGTTTTCCTTCATTTTTCGCTCATTTATAAGCGTTGTAAGTTGCCAAATTTCTTCTCCAACGTCGATTCCGCGTGGGCATTGCCTGGAGCATGCTCGCACAGATTGGCACGCGCTTATGCCGTCGCTAGAATCCGCCAAGTCTAATCTTCGATTAGTGGCGTTATCTCTAGAATCGTTAATAAATCGCGCAGCATTTACAAGTGCTGCAGGTCCAATAAACGCTTCTCCGCCTGCATAGACTGGGCAAATTCCTTCACACACTCCGCACATTATGCAATTGCTTAAAAGCTCAAACTTTGCAAGCTGCTCTGGGTGTTGCAAAAACTCAATAATCGCAAGCTTTCCGCTGCTGTTTCTTGTTTGAACATCTTGCGCTTGCAAATATGGCTCGAGTCTTTTAAGCTGTGCAATCATTGGGGAAAGATCGCAAATAAGATCTCTTTGAATAGGAAAGCCTGAAAGTGGCGCAATCTCAATAATGCCAAAGCTTCCATTTTGGATTAGTGAAGATATTTCTTGAGATTTCACTTGCAGATTGTGATTTTCATCGACTGATGATGTTGTAGTTGGTGTTGCGGTTGCTTGCGATTTTACGCTACCAGTTTTTCTAAAACCGCTTGATCTAACACCTTGAGTTTGCGTATTTTGCCTAGCGTTTTGGGCGATTGTGGCTGTGCAAAGCAAAGTAGGCATGCCGTTTACATTTGCAGCATCCGATCCGCAAACGCCGTGACCGCAAGAGTATCTAAATGCCAAAGTGGGGTCTAGTGTGCGTTTAATTTTAAGCAAGCAGTCTAAAATCGTGTCGTTTTTGCGCGCGCGAATCGTATAATCTTGAATCCAATGTTTTCCGCTTAATGGTTTAGCTGGTAAATCGCCAGAATTTTGCGTTGAAAATGGGCTACTTTTGCGCTTTTTTGCAAAAGGGCTTTCTCGGTGCCTTCTAACTAAACCAGGGGAGTTAGTGGAGGAGATTGGTGCTGAATCGGTGGATGAATCGCCAGCAACCGCGGAGTCGCAAGTAACCGACGAATCGCAAGAATCGTCATTTGGCGTAAAACGAGATACGCGAAAAGTCACAAAAGCTTCATCGCTTGTAGTGCAATCTTGATTATTAGAATGCGCAAAGTTGCGTCTAAAATCGTCAACCATTTGCGCATACCTCCAATTCATATAATTCTAGTTTGCCATAATACTTGCACAGAAATACTTGAGCGAAAATGCAGAAGCAGAAATACTTGAGCGAATCACAGAAGTAGCAAAAATGTTGGCTGCGCCTAACGTTAGGCTTAAATTATGACAGATGCTTTGTTTTTGCTGGATACGA
This sequence comes from Gardnerella sp. KA00390, assembly GCF_049244075.1. GTDB lineage: Bacteria > Actinomycetota > Actinomycetes > Actinomycetales > Bifidobacteriaceae > Bifidobacterium > Bifidobacterium vaginale. Next base: position 1,112,081 of record NZ_CP058372.1, on the reverse strand, counting down.
ATAAAGACGATGCGCCCGTTCTTGCAAATGGGATTGAAGAAGGGTGGACTCTTAGCTTGCCTCAACATGTTAAAAGGCACGCAATAAGCGCAATGCGACTTTCGGATGGCGATTCGCTAGACCTTTCGGACGGCAAAGGAGTGCGAATTCACGCAACGATTACAGACAGCGAAAACGGCTTAGTTAGAGTAGATTCGTTCATAAAAGAACCAGCGCCAACAACCCGATTAACGCTTATTCAGGCTCTCGCAAAAACGGGTCACGACGAGCAAGCAATAGACATGGCTACCCAAATTGGTGTAGACGAAGTAATTCCTTGGTGCGCAAATAGGTCGATTTCAAAATGGAAGCCAGGGCGCACAGATAAGCGATGGAATCAAGTGCTTGAGGCTGCAACGGAGCAATCGCGCAGAGCGTGGATTCCACAGCTTTTAGAACCAGTTACAAGCAAGCAGATTCTAGCGATTTGTAGGCGTGCATGCGTTTATGGAAGCCTTGTAGTTGTTTTGCATCAAGACGCAACGGATTCTTTTAGTCAAATCGAAAACTACGTAAACGACTTAACGGAAAAATGCTTAAAAGATGGCAAAACGCGCACTGTTTATGTAGTTGTGGGGCCAGAAGGCGGAATTAGCGAAGAAGAAGTGCAAAGTTTTATAGACGCTGGCGCCAAAAGTTGCGTTTTAGGAAGCAATATTTTACGCGCATCTACAGCAGGGCCAGTATGTTTATCGTTGCTTTCTAGAGCACTTGGCAGGTATGAGTAGTAAGCAATTTTTGCAAGCTTTGTGCGTGTTTTGTGTAAAATAGTAAATGGTGTTCGGCAATAAGAATTGCAACAAGAATTGCAATAAGAATTATTGAAAAGTGGGCAAAATAATGGATAAAGCATGCAAAACATACAAAACTGACGACGATTGCATTTTTTGCAAGATAATTGATGGGCAAATCCCAAGCAGCAAAGTGTATGAAGACGATGAAGTAGTGGCTTTTAAAGACATTAATCCGCAAGCCAAGGTGCATGTTTTGATTGTTCCGCGCAATCATTACAAGAATGTTGCAGATCTTGCTCAAAATGATTCTGATGTTTTGGCTCATATTGCATGTGTTGCGCAAAAAATTGCAAACGACTTTTATAATGGCGATTATCGTCTTGTTTTCAACACTGGTTTGGGAGCTGGTCAAACCGTGTTCCATGTTCATGCTCATGTTTTAACAGGCGAAAAACTTGAAGAAGGTAGTTTATAAATCGTGTCAAATAGTACAACGCGTATTGTTCAAATTCCAAGCGAATTAAGACCAGTTGCTGTTTTGGGAGCAGCAGATTCAAACTTAGAGAGAGTTGGAGAAGGCTTTTCCAAGCATAGATATTTCCGTTCACGCGGATTGTGTGAAAATCGTATCTAGAAGCGCAAGAAGTGAGGAAGACGCTTGCAAAGCCGAACACGCGTTGCGCAAAATAGTTGATTGCGCTTACGAAGCTCCTGTTGATTCTTATGCTGTAAAACGCATGTTAGAAAGAGATGTGCTTAAAGGCGCTGAACATAATGTGCGAATCGATAGGATTGGGCACAATGGCGGAGTTTTTGGCGGATTAAAGTCTTTTGGTGCTGGTGCTGGAGATGGGGCTGGCTTTGGCTCTGCTTCAATGGAAAGCGATTTTGCGCGAGATTCTGCCGATTTAATGCCATCTAGTGAAGATGCTAAAAGGCGCGCAATGAGCCGCAAAGCGCGAATGGCTAAAGGCGTTATAACTTTTGCAGGCGGAAATCCTGTTCGCGCAAAAACCGCGGGTCAAACGGCTTATGTGCAAGCAATGGAATCAAATACCGTAACGTTTGGCATTGGGCCTGCTGGTACCGGAAAAACGTATTTGGCGGTTGCTAAGGCGGTTAGAGCTTTAGAAGACGGGCGAGTGCGAAGAATAGTGTTGACTCGCCCTGCTGTAGAAGCTGGGGAAAATCTTGGATTCTTGCCAGGAACACTAAACGATAAAGTAGACCCATATTTAAGGCCGCTTTACGATGCGCTTTCCGACATGTTGGGCGCGCCGCAACTTAAGAGGTATATGGACGAAAACGTTGTGGAAGTGGCTCCGCTTGCATACATGAGAGGTCGCACGCTTAATGACGCTTTTGTTATTTTAGACGAAGCGCAAAATGCTACTGTTCAGCAGCTTAAAATGTTTTTGACGCGTCTTGGATTTAACACAACAATGGTGATTACAGGAGATAGAACGCAAGTTGATTTAGCGGTTCCAAAATCTGGCTTAGCTTCGATTGAAAACGTGCTAAAAGACGTTAAAAGTATTGCGTTTGTTCACTTAAATGCACAAGACGTTGTTAGAGCCGAGCTTGTTGGGCGAATCGTAGAAGCGTACGAAGCTTGGGAAACGCGAGAGGCTGATTTTAGGCGCGAGAAGGCTAGAAATAGGAAAAGTCTTGAGTCGCCAGCAACCGAAGAATCGCCAGCAGCCGCTGAGTCGCCAGAAACCGCAGAATCGCAAAGTCTTGAATCGCAAAATCTTGAGAGGAATAGCAAGTAATCATGAGTGTTGAAGTGATGAACGAAACCGTTTGGCAAATCGACCCAAAAATATTCTCCGACCTTGGAATGTGGGTTTTGCAACAAATGCGAGTAAGCGTTCAATCCGATTTGTCGATTACTTTTGTGGACCCAGAGCCAATCGCTAGTCTTCATGAAAAGTGGATGGACTTAGAAGGTCCTACAGACGTTATGAGTTTTCCAATGGACGAGCTGACTCCTGGAAGCGACGACAAAGTTAGTGAAGGAATGCTTGGAGACCTTGTGATTTGCCCATGGGTAGCATCTCAACAAGCGGCAGCGGCAGGGCATAGCACAATGGAAGAGATGCTATTGCTCACGATTCACGGAATGTTGCATTTGCTTGGCTACGATCACACTACGCCTCAAGAAGAAAAGCAGATGTTCGGCTTGCAAAGACAGCTTTTGCTAACGTTCTTTGCAGCTAGATCTGGCGAACTTTACGACGCCACTTTGCCAGATGGTGCCGTAAATGAGCTGGAAGAATACGAGAAAAATCATGCTAAATAACATTACAATTCCGCCGATTCCCGATTTACCTGCGCATATGTGGGCTTGCTTGGGTGCGATTGCAATAGTCGCAGTTTTGCTTGTGTGGCTTTCGCTTGCAATGGCGGCGGCGGAAGGAGCTGTGCCAAGAGTTACAAGGTCTAGTCTTAATAATCTTATGATTGAAGAGCAAACAAACGATAGCGAAAGTCAAATCGTTCGCTTGAGGAAGCTTGCTAGAATACGCAGAGCAAAAAAGCTTATAGCAGATAGATATGCTACTAGCGGAGCGTGTGCGTTTGTGCGAATCGTGTGTAACGTGCTAGATGGTGTGGCTTTTTCTGCAATCGCGGCGACTCTTGGCGCGCCTCTTTGGTTAACGTTATTAATCGGACTAATAGTGGCAATGATTGTTGCAATTGTTTCCATTCTTGTGCGACCAAGGTCAGTGGGTGCAGCTCAGCCAGTGTTTAAGCTAATGCGCTTGTCTAGAATAGTTTCGATTGCTGTTTTTATGAATCCTTTTGCAAAAATCGCAAGCCGTGGAGATTCGCAAAATCAAAGCCAAAATCATAAGAAAAATGTTGCGCTTTCCGACGACGAAGAGTTGGAAAATATTCAATTAGACCAAGCTAAAGCGAGTATTGATAGGCTCGTGGAAGCAAACGATTTTGACCCAGAAGTTTCGGAAATGATGCGCAATGTGCTTACGCTTTCCGACACGTTGACGCGAGAAATCATGGTTCCGCGAACCGATATGATTTGCGTTAAAAACGATGAGACGCTGGAAAATTTCCTAAAATTATGCTCAAGATCCGGATTTTCTCGCGTGCCTATAATTGGCGAGTCGGTTGACGATTTGGAAGGAATCGCGTATTTAAAGGATGCTGTGCGCGCAACCGTGTTTAATCCAGCGGCATCTTCGCGCGCGGTTTCTACGATTAGTAGAAGTCCAATGCTTGTTCCAGAGTCCAAGCCAGTGGATGATTTATTCCACGAAATGCAGCGAATCCGCCAACACGTTGCCGTTGTTGTAGACGAATATGGTGGAATTGCAGGGCTTGTGACGATTGAAGACGCGATTGAACAAATTGTTGGAGAGCTAGAAGACGAGCACGACCGCACTCAGCACGCGGATCCGCAAGAGGTGAGTAAGGGTGTGTGGAAAATGCCTGCGCGCACGCCAATCGCCGATTTGGAAGATATTTTTGAAGTTCATATAGACGAAGACGATGTAGACACTGTGTTTGGGTTGCTTACCAAGTTGCTTGGAAACGTGCCGATTGTTGGGTCTAGTGCTGTGACGCGAGGTCTTAAACTAACCGCTGTTGATTCTGCTGGGCGGCGCAAGAAAGTCTCCACGATTCTTGTTGAGCGAGATATTCAAGGGCTTAAAGATATTCAAGGTCTCAAAGAAGAAGACGATAGTGGAAAGAGCGGCGGAAAGAGTGATAGCAAGACTGATGGGAAAAACGATGGAAAGACTGATGGAAAAAATGGCGATAAAGATAGTGGCAAAGACAGTGGATCGTCGCAAGTTGCTGGCGATAAATAGTGTTGAATTATGAATGATATGAAAGATGTTAATGATATGAGTGACGATATGGACGATATGGACGATATGGACGATATGGACGATATGAATGACGAAATGTTTGCTAATTTAGATCCTTCCCTAAAAGCTAGCGTAGAAGCGCCCGATTTTAACGGCTATAAATCGGGATTTGTTGCGGTAGTAGGCAGACCAAACGTTGGAAAATCAACGCTTATGAACGCGTTAATTGGAACGCAAATCGCAATCGCGTCTTCTCGCCCAGAGACAACGCGAAAGGCGATTCGCGGAATCTTAACAACTCCAAACGCGCAAATGGTGTTAGTTGATACGCCAGGAATCCACAGACCGCGCACTTTGTTAGGTCAGCGTTTGAACGATATTGTAGACGAGTCTCTTGCAGATGTGGATGCGATTGCTTTCTTGCTTCCAGCAGATCAGGAGATTGGGCCGGGAGATAGAAGAATCTTAAGCCGACTTCGCTCCGACTTTGCTAAAAAAGACGCGTCTGGAAACTGGGTGTGGAAGGTTCCGCTTATTGGAATCGTCACAAAAATTGATTCTATAAGCCGCGATGAGTTGGTGTCTCATTTGATTGAGATTCAACAGTTTGCTGATTTTACAGATATTGTGCCAGTTAGCGCGCTAGAACGCGACAATGTTGACGAAGTGAAGAAGGTTTTGATTGATAATCTTCCAGAAGGTCCAAAGATGTATCCAGACGATCAGCTTAGTGAGGAAAGCCCTTCAAGCATGATTGCGGAGCTGATTCGTGGGGCTTTTCTTGAGGAGCTTGACGACGAGTTGCCACATTCGCTTGCGGTTGTTGTAGATGACATTGTGCGCCCAGGCGATGGGGGTGATGCGCAATATGACGATAATAAAACGCATGTGATTGTGTCGGTGTATGTTGAGCGCGATTCGCAAAAGCCGATTATTATTGGGCGCGGTGCGGAGCATCTTGTGCGTGTTAAGAAGCGTTTGCGCACTGCTGTGAATCGTATTACGGGCGCTAAGGCTGTGCTCGATTTGCATGTAAAGGTTGCAAAGGGGTGGCAGAGCGACCCTAAGAAGCTTGAGCGCTTGGGTTTCTAGCGCGACGACCTGCCTTTTCGCTTAGAGCGTAGCGCGAAAAGGCAATTCGGAGCGCTGAGCTTGCTTAAGGTTGAAAGCACGGTGTGCTTTCAACGCAAGCGAAGACGTTCGCACGGCTAATCCGTGCGAACGAGGACCTGCCTTGTAGTGTGTTTGTACCTAAAATACGGCGTGTCGTCATACAAACGCACTACATGAAGCGTCGTTTTTTCCGCATTTTGTTGCTGATTTTCGTGTGTAGAGCTACAAAAAGCGGGATCGTGTGTAGATACAAAAAACCGCGGAAGACTAGTCAGTTATAAGACCAGTCAACCGCGGTTTTGGGCGATTTGCGAGTTACGCTTTAGGCGCTACTTCTTGCGAATCGTGTACATTTGCGCGTTGAGCAATGCAGAATACTTCTTAATAACGCGCGGGCGAATAATCTTCATAGAAGCCGTCATTAAGCCGTTTTCTTGAGTAAACTCTTCTGGCAGAATAATGAACTTTCGCACAGATTCCGCGCGCGATACGCCCTCGTTTGCAATATCCACAAACTTTTGGACTTCCGCACGCACAACCGCGTTATTTACGGCGTCTTCCATGCTCATAGTCTCGTCCAAACCCTTGGTTTTAAGCCAATTGCGTAAAATCTCCTCGTCTAAAGTCACAAGAGCAGATATGAATGGCCTCTTATCTCCAAGAACAAGAGCTTGAGACACAAGCTCGCAACGCTTAATCACTTCTTCAATAGGACCAGGAGCCACATTCTTGCCGCCAGCAGTAATGATCAAGTCCTTCTTGCGACCAGTAATGTAAAGCATGCCATCGTCGTCAATTCTGCCCAAATCGCCAGTAGCATACCATCCGTCTTCTGTAAACGAAGTTTCGGTCGCCTCTTCATTCTTGTGATACTTCTTAAACACGCAAGTGCCCTTAGTTTGCACTTCGCCATCTTTAGCAATTCGCAAAGTGAAAGCTGGGAAAGCAATGCCAACAGAGCCTTCACGGAATGGAACGCCAATAGGAGTAAACGCGCACGGGGCAGTGGTTTCTGTAAGACCATAGCCCTCGTAAACTGGCACGCCTGCGCCGCGGAAGAACGCTAGCAGCTCTGGATCCAGTGGTGCACCGCCAGCAACAATCCAGCGCGCACGCCCACCAAGCGCTTGGCGAATCGGGCGGTAAACCAGTGGATCGTAAGCAGCGCGGCGAGCCTTTGTTAGCGCCTTAGCATCTCCAGAATCCTGAACTTCCTTCATGTATTGCTGAGCCGTAACAACAGCCCCCTGGAAAGCAAGTCCCTTAGCACCATGACCTGCCTTTTGCGAAGCTGCGTTATACACTTTTTCGAGCACGCGCGGAACAACAATCATAACAGTTGGTTTTGCGACTTGAAGGTCGGATATAAGCGTTGTAATGCCTTGCGCAATGTAGATTCTAAGCGTGCTCGCCACAACAATATAGTTGATTGCGCGCGCAAACGAATGGGCTTGAGGTAAGAATAGAAGCACAGAACCGTTAGGCTCGCTAAGCAAGTCCGGCAAGTAAGTTGGCAAGTTTAACGCGGTTGTGCAGTAATGCTCATGCGTCATTTCCACGCCTTTTGGCGCAGCTGTAGATCCAGAAGTGTACACAATAGAGCACAAGTCGGTTTTTTTAACCGAGTCAATTCGCTCGTCTAGTTCTTCATCGCTAACGGAGTATTCAAAGGCTTGTAGTTCCGCCAATCCGCCTGTTTCTATGCAAATAATGCGCTCAAGGCTCGGGCATTCTTCAATAGCTCCTTCTGCATTGTCTTTCATTTCAGTTGTGCCAACAATCAAAAAGCGCGAATCGGAGTTATTTACAATGTTGCGAATTTGCTCAGCGGAGTCCGTGTCGTAAATTGTAGCCAGAACGCCTCCGCAAGCCATAACCGCAGCGTCAACAACATCCCACTCATACGAGGTTTTGCACATTAACGCAACAGCGTCGCCTTTGCGCAATCCATAGTGAATCAAGCCTTTTGCGGCTTTTCTAACTTCTGTAAGGAACTGGTTGGCTGTTTTTGTAACCCATTCATCGTTTTCTTTGTATGTGTAAAGTGGATCATCTCCCATTCTTGCTGCCCTGTCTGCATACAAGTCGTAGATGCTTGTGCCTTCGTCTAATGGCGGATTTCCGTCCGTTTTTGTGGTTAGCAAGCCAGTTTGTGGGTCTAGGAAAGTGGTGGTTTGTAGTTGAGAACCCCATTCGTCTACTCGTGGAAGATACTGATTTTGCTGAAGCAGATTATTCTGTTTATTCTGTGATCCGTCTTGCTGATCTTGTGGAATAGAATAGTCTGGTTCTCCTGCGATGTCGTCGCTTACTGGGTGCGCGAAGTTGCTGCCAATTTGCAATGCCTTACGAGCAAGATTGAAAGCTTGCTGCTGGAGTGTATTTAGGACGGACACATCTGCTCCTTAATTTTGCTAAATGCTTAAATTTGCTAATTTATTTTGGTTAAATCAGCTTGTTTCGAGCACATATTTGTTATGCGCCTTTGACTATATATACATGATAATCGTTGGTGTGATTCAAGTCACCTTTTGGTGTTGGATTTGACTTTAGACTTTATCTGTCTAAGTGTTTTTATAGACTAGATAAGTTGCTTTGGCGAGGGAATAACACTGCGATACTTGCGATAGGCGCTTTGCGATTCGTTGGTTGCTTGCGATTGTTGTGTAAGTTCCGTTATCGACTGGGCTGATAGCCAACTTATGGTGGTTTTCGGCGCGTCGGTGCGCCTGAAGCTGGATTTAAATAAGATTATCCGCATAATCCAGACCATAAGGAGACCGATATGGCTACAAAGATTACACTTGAAGGCGAAGTTCGCAATGAATTCGGTAAGGGCGTTGCTCGCCGTTTGCGTGTTGCCAATTTGATTCCAGCCAGCATTTACGCTGGTGGTGCTGAGCCTGTACACGTGACTCTTCCAATGAGAGAGACTACTCTTTCTCTTCGTCACGCAAACGCTTTGTTTACCATTAAGTTTGGCAATGAATCACGAATCGCAGTTGTTAAGGACGTTCAGCGCAACCCTGTTAAGCGCATCGTTGAGCACATTGACTTCTACGAGGTTAAGGCTGGCGAAAAGATTGACGTTGAGGTGCCAGTGTTTGTTGAAGGTACTCCAAAGGGTGCTGCTGTTGCATTCGTAGACGTTCAGGAGCTTAAGGTTCGCGCAGACGTTGCCAACTTGCCAGAGCGCTTGGTGGTTAATGTTGACGGCTTGACCGATGGCACCAAGGTGTTTGCTAAAGATGTTAAGCTTCCTGAGGGCGTTGTGCTCGACATGGATGGCGAAGAGTCTGTTGTTAGCGTCACTGTTCCAGAAGATGCTGCTACAGAAGAGCCAGCTGCCGCTCCTGCTGCAGATGCTGCTGCTCCTGCAGCCGAAGCTCCTGCAGCCGAGTAAGGTTTTGCTTAGGATTTTCTAAGATTTTACAAGCCGCGCGTAGTCAAGATTTTCTTGGCTTGCGCGGTTTTTTTGAAAAATCGAGAATCTCTACCAAGCATGGTATTTCACTTAGTACAAGAAACACCAAAAACACAGAAATTGCAATGCTTATGGGGGGGGGTATCCATAGCTTGTGCTTAAATAACAAAGGTTAAGTATTTTTTTTGGAGTGCACTGGTTACTAAACATTGCCGTATGTTGTGTATTTTGATTGTTGAATACTAAACGTGCATGTTGATTCTATGTGCTAGATGTAACGGAGTTTGGGAGTCGAATTGGCTAGAACTAAAAATAGTGGTAGTGACGTTTTAAGCATTAAATCTGCTAAGCATAAGAGTGTTTCTGGCGACACTAAGAACGCTAATAACGTTAAGAGCGCTAAGAAAAATGCTAAGGCTGCTAAGCGTTCTTCCTCGTCTACTGCTACTAGTGCTTCTGGTCATCGCCTTGGCGTTGCAGCTGTAGCTTTAGCGTCTACATTGTCTATGGTGTTGCCTGGCGCAGCGGCTTTAGCTAGGACTTCTTTTAACCCTGATTCTTTTGATCCGTCTTATGTAAATAGTGTTGCTAAGACTTCTGGCAAAGGTGCTGGGAATGGCGCCGGCAAAGGCTCTGGTAATGGCAAGGACGATGGAAACGGCTTATATAAGAATGGATTGCTTAACACGGGTGCTCCTTCTGATCGCACTACGCGCCATATGTTTGATTCTGTTAAATATTTAGCTAAAAATACTGATTCTAATGCTATCGCTGAAGGCGTTGAGAATCAGGAAACGGTTGCTGGCGATTCTTCCGTAGGTGTTAAGGATTCTGGCGAATATTTTGTTACAAATGGCGATTCGTCTTCGCCTTCAAATCGTTCTTTTGATACTAATAATTTTGAGGATAGATCTGCTACTAATAGTGCCGATAATAGTGCTACTAAGACTGCGACTAAGAGTGAGCAAGATACAGCAAGTTCTGAGATTACAAAACCTGTAAAATCTGCGAAGAAGTCAGATACAACGCAGACTAAGGATGAGAAAACCAATCCAGCTGAAACTGGTAAAGTCGCGGAGAAGCCAAAGTCGAACGCGTCTGTACATGCACATAAAACGACTGAAAAGCCAACTGCTGCAAAACCTAAAGTTGAAAATTCTGTAAAGCCAGCAGATACAAAGGCTTCATACACAAAGCCGGCTGCTGCTCCTGCAGCGAAGCAATCTGCACAACCAGAAACTTCACAGCCTGCAAGTGCAAAGACTGTTGCGAAGACGGAACCAGAGGCAAAGGCTGAACCAAATCAGAATACAGCGCAGACTGAACACGCTGAAAATCAGCAGCCTGCAAATGCGCAGTCTGGAAATGCTGAAAGCTCGAAGCCTGCTATAGAGCATAATACAAACGCACAACCTTCAAGCACTCACGAAGAAAATGCGAATACAGTAAATGATGCAAATAAGCCAAAAGTGCGTTCTCGTAGGAGTGTTGATGAAAGTGCAAACGGTTCTAACAAGGGGAGTAGTGTAACTCCTGCAAGTAATGCGCCTGAAACTCCGTCTGCTTCTGCACCTTCAGCAGGTACAGAATCTAGCGCTGGTGCTGGAAATACAGCGAGCCCAAGTGCAGAAGGCAATGGCAATGCTCAAGGGGGGCAAGGTGCGCAAGGGCAAAGTGCAGAAAATCCAACTGCACAAGGCACTGCACAAGGTTCGCATGATAATGCGCAAGGTGCAGTTACAGGTACAGACGTCACTGGCAAAGATAAAAGCGCTACGCCTTCACCTGCTTCACCTGCTTCTACACCGACCGCTGGCACACAGAACACTGGCACAACAACTAATAACGCAGCAACTGATCCAAATAGCCAGGTAATTAAGCCGAATACTGGTAACCAAGAGGCTAAGACCATAGAGAAGGCCAACGAACAGGTACAAACCGACAAAAAGCCAACAGCTACATATAATTTGCAAATTCGCTATACGATTGGCGGCGCTCCAAATAAGCAGCTTGTGCAGCCGTACGAGCTTACGATTGACGAAAATCAGCTAAATAAGCTTAGTGATCCTAAAAATTATGTGTATGTTAAGCTTCCAAAGTCTGCAGGATATAACCCTGCCGTATATCATAGTGGCAATTACCAGTACTACATTGAAAAAAGTAAAGGCAAGTATGTTATTGATGATGGCATGCATGCGGATGCTGATCGCTACTTACGTCTAAACAAAGATCTTATTAAAGAATACGCTGTAAAGAAAAGGCAGGTTGTTGGAGGTAACAACAGCGACCAAACTTCGCAGAATCCATCGTCTTCGCAAGCATCAGCAGAAGATGGAATTCAGTACTATGGCGAGTTGAACATAAACTATGCTCCTAAAACAGCTAAATATTACATTCGCCACATGCTGCAAGATGCTGATAATAGAAATGAATTCAAAGAAGATAAAAATGTATCAGGCGTTAAGACCATTACGGTAGGTGGCGAGCAAATTCACGTTACCGAAGTTACTGGCACAGTCGGATCTAATGTAAGCGCTGTTTCTGTGTATATTCCAGGCTACGAGCCAGAGCACAATTTGATTAGCTCGCCTCTTTCGGATTCCGAAGACGAAAAAGACAAGCTTGTTTTGAACCTTCGCTACTACCGTAAGGCTTACGACGTTACTTACGATTCTGCTGGCGGCACAGATATTACTGCTCAAAAAGTGTATTACAAGCAAAATGTGCCACCAGTTACAAACCCAACTAAGCGCGGCTACACGTTTAAGGGCTGGCATATTGTTGACCCTGCTGAAAGCACAGCAAATACGCAAAACGTTAATTTTGATGCTAGCTCTCCAATGCCAGATCACGATGTTAAGCTTCGCGCAATTTGGGAAGAGAATAAAACCACCAGCTACCGCGTGAGTGTGTGGGTGCAGAAGGCGGATTTAGTAGACAAAAAGAATCCAGATTCGCGTGCAAACTACGACTTTGTTGGTCTTGTTGAGCGTACGAATGTTAAGACTGGCAGCAGCGTTGATCTTGATAACATGAGCGATTCTGGCGTTGCTAATGATCCTACTCGATTAAGCGGAACGAATGAGAATAATGCTATTGATAATTCTGAGCTTGGCTTAACTAAAGAAGAGTTGCAAGGCAGAAATTCTGACCACAAAGATGGCTTAATTGCAAAGTTCAACTGGATGAACGATACGCCTGTAACAAGCTTAGACGAGTACAATACTGAGAATCCTGATGATCAAAAAAATTATACTGTAGATTCTAATGGCGAAAGAGTTTATAAAGATAACTTCACGCGCTATTTCTATGTGAATAAAAAGCTTACGGGTGACTCGAATAATAGCAAAAAAACTCTTAAAGCTAACGACTTAGATAATAATTTTGACTTAGTCTACGATCGCAAAGAGTACGAGCTTATTTTTGCTGCTCCTAAGAACAGTAATAATGGTATGGGCGGCAATAATGCTGTTATAAATAAAAAGAACAGCAAAGGTGAGATAATTAGCTACTGCTACGCTGGCGGCGGTGATTGTTCAGATAAATTAGACAATAAGTCTACTTACACGTATGGTAATAGTTTTAATAAAGTAACTAACAAAGTTGATCATAATGGTTACCGTGTAAAGGTTCGTTACGGTCAGAGTCTTACTGATTTTTGGCCTAATTCAGATGAAGTAGACTTTATGGATGATGGTAACACTTCTTCATTAGGTTTTGTGATTGGTGGAAATGCTGGTGGAGGTACTTATGGTACATATCGTGATACTCCTCCATTCCGTTTAACGAAAGAAGAATTTGTTGATCCAAAATTCCATTGGATGTATGGCAAGGGCACAGCTCCGCAGATTAGTGACGACCCTGCAGATAAAAATGCGTCAAAGTATACTGTAAAAGATGATCAGCGCCTACTTATTCTTGATTCCTGTAATAATTCTAAACGACTTCAAGCTGCTCCTATACAGGTAATCATTAAAAAACAGAGCATTGCATCTGCAAAAAATGGCGATACTGGCGATGATATTAAGTATGAGCTTTCTACAGATTCCTATAGTAAGGATGATACTAGCAGTGGTGATTATGTGTTTCCTCCGTCTTCTATTGCAGGCTTTGAGTCAAAAATAACTGGTCTTAAACCTGCAAACAGTAATCGTGAAGATGGTGTTAAGGTTGGGAAAAGTCTCGATGCTGATGACTTCTATGAAAAAGTACGTGATCTTTATGAAGAAGTAACAGGTGAAGACGCTCCAGACGATGCTCCAGAAGAAGGAAATGATGGCGATTTTCCTGTCCCTGATTATTCTTGTGACGAAGACGATGAATATGGAGGACTTGCTCTTAAAAAGTTAAATGATGAGATTGCTAGAAGACTTAAAACTGATCCAGCATATAAGAAATATTACGAGTTTAAAAAGAAGTATCATCTTGAGTTCCGTCGCTACTTCGCTGGCATTGAAAAAAAGCTTAATTTTGGTGATGAGGTTAAGTGTAGAGAATTTGAGTCTGATAATATAGTAACTCTCGAGTACGACCGCAAGAAGTACGCTGTGCAGTTTTATAATGCGGACGGCAATGCTATAACAAAAGATAATGTCGCTGCTACAGAAGAACTGCCGTATGAGTATAGCTTGTCTAAGCGCGGCAATGCTAAATTGACTGGCGAAGACGAAAAGCTATACTATGACGGTGGCAAAGTTACGTCTTACGATGCTTCTGTAACTAAAGACAATGCTGATACGTCTAAGCAGTTCGATGGCAAGTACACTTTCACGCTTAATGGTACTAAGTACTCCATCGTTCGCCCTGCTGATTTGCCAAAAGACTACGTGTTTAAAGGCTGGGCTGTTGATCAAGCCGGTATTCATCTTATAAATGGCAAGATAAATGACAATAGTGAAGGTACTGAAGGTGACGGCAAAGCTAAAGGCGAAACTAAAGATTTTACAATGCCAGTTAACGGCATTAAGCTTTACGCTGCGTGGGGTAAGCCAGAAGGCGTTAAGCACACTGTAACGTTTGATTACAATATGCCTGAAATTGACAAAAACGGCAATGAGGTAGCTGACACAAACGTAGTTAAGGAAAAGCAGATCGATCGCTACCTTCCTATTGACGAAAATAAATTAGGCACTCCAACGCGCAAGGGCTACGACTTCTACGGCTGGGAGCTTGCTAAAAAGGGCAATGAAACATTAACGAATCATACTCCGTACGCTTTTGGCAACAAGGTAGTAGAAGATATAACGCTTAAGGCCGTGTGGATTAAGGATACTCGCTACAACGGTACTTTTAAGCACATATTCTTAAAGCCAGGCGTAACGTTTAAGCAGTATAACGATGCTAAAACTACTCACACGGAAGCCGCGCTTGTAGATCACATTTCTACTCAAACGGTTTCCGGCTTGCGCGAGCATTTGCGCTATAATGCGGAAGCAGTCTACAGTGACGAAACGCACTTCCCAGATAAGCATTTCACAAGCTTTGAAGCATCGAGCGATGAGAAGCAGAATACTGGCGAGTTTATTTACCAAACGTACAATACGCGCAAGTATAAGGTAAAGTATATTGATCAAAACGGCAAGGAGCTTCTTCCAGAAAGCGAAGTCAGCTCTGTAAATAGAAACTATGACGTAGCATTCTACAAGCCGATTGAAGGCTTTATGCCGGAAACTACGCAGAAGAATATTACTTATACTACTGATAACGAAGGTAAGCAGACTAACGGTATCCCTACAGTCACCTTCAAGTATAAAGACGTTCGCGTGCTTAAGCGCCAGGACGATAATCAGTCTCGCCCAACCAACTACACGCGCTACGTGTTCAAAGTGGATGATAATCAAAGCTCTATGGGGAGCATTGTTGACTGGCAGAACAAGGATGTAGCTGACGGCTCTGCTCTTGTGTACGATGCGATTAAGGGCACGAAGGCATACCAAATGCCGCTGCCTCAAGATCCAGTTGCAAAGCCAGGCTACGAGTTTGCAGGCTGGACTTCGAAAATCGGTTCGTATGATGCTGGCTCTACGAAGCTTCAGTATGCTGATGGCGTAAGTCGCTTGCCGATTCGCTCCGAAGAGCAGAACAGTCCTGAGGTAATTTACACTGCTAAATTCAAGCTAAAAGCTCCTGTTGCTGCAGCTCCGCAAGTGCTTAAGCCAACTGAGAATATTAGTATTGCAAATAGTGATGATGCTAAGAAGCTTATAACGAATGCTGGTGATTATCCAG
The DNA here is from genome assembly GCF_049244075.1 of Gardnerella sp. KA00390. Taxonomy (GTDB): domain Bacteria; phylum Actinomycetota; class Actinomycetes; order Actinomycetales; family Bifidobacteriaceae; genus Bifidobacterium; species Bifidobacterium vaginale. Next base: position 1,096,707 of record NZ_CP058372.1, on the reverse strand, counting down.
ATGGTGCTAAGTTCAGCTTTGCTGATGGTGAAAAGTTTGACAATACTCCAGGCTTGCACAAGATTAAAGTGCAAGTGAAGCTTGGTGATAACAGTGCTGAAGCTGAAGTGCTGTACCGCGTGCTGCCAGATTTGGTGTACGCAAGCGATTGGGATAAGTTTAAGACTAGCGACTACGGCAAAGCGCATATTGACGAGTATGCGCCGATTACTTTTACCGGCAAGAATGATGAAGGCACTATTGTTGGTCACGATGGAGATAATGCTAATCATCCTGCTGGCGGAGAAACTACTCTTACTGCGTACGTTTATAAGGGTAAGGAAGTTAGAATCCGCGTGCCGCAAGCCTTCGGTAAGGATCACGGTCAAGATAATTACTACTATGTGTTCAAGGGCTGGGCAACGGAAGTTGTAAAGCCTACTGCCGAGACGCCTAAGCCAGAGCAGAAGTTTGATATAGATTCTGAAAGCCGTTATAAAGATATTACGGTGAAAGTTGATGCTGGCAAAACTTACACCGCTGTTTACAAGAAGATTGAATACTTCTCTAGCACTTCTGACGGTGGTGAAGTTCCTAAGGATGCTGTAGTCGCAATCTTCAAGCCTGCTCCAGGGCGATTGTGGAAGGATGGCACAAGCGGCCCTAAAGTGTTCTACGTAAAGAAGGGTACTGATCTTGAGAAGATTACAAAAGAAGGAAGTGGCGCATTAGCTTGGCTTAATAATCAGCTAACTGGCGCTAAGGGAACTTGGTCTCGAAGCAGCATGCTTAACGACGGTAAGAAGGTTGATTCAATTCCAAATGTCGCTGACTCTACTGACAAGTGGAAAGTCAATGAACCATTCCAAGAGTTCGTGGCAGATCAAACCCCTTGGACAGAACCAACAGTGCAGACTGATTACTTGGTCGCTGTGCAAGATAAGCCTGACACGCTTCCAAAGTTAACCGATTTTATAACTAATATGCCTCAACTCAAAGCAGATGCTGCTACGAATAATGGCGTAGAAGACATAAAAGTCGAATATGATTTACCAACTGAAGCTGAACAAAATACATTAAAGCAGAAGATGCTTAAGAAACCTGCTTTGTACACTGTTCCTTTGAAAGTTACAGTTAAGTATAAGGATGCAGCAGATTACAAGACTTATAGACTTGTAGGACGCTTAAAGGTGATTTACCAGTTGATGTACGATAAGAGCCTACCGAAACCAGATAGTACTCAGCCTTCACATCAGCCTGGCGATACTAATCCTCTTACGGGTGTTGCTGCAGAGCGTGATCTTGTTCTCAATAAGGATAAGTATGTTAAGGTCAACTTTATAAATGCCAATCAAGTTGATCATAAAGATCAGGGCAGCCTTGATAAAGATACTACTAAGCTGTACTACGTTCTTAAAGACGATGTTACGGGCGTAAAAGCTCCGCAAGCTGTTGGCAAGGATTATGACGCTGATGGATACCATTACGTGTTCAAAGGCTGGAGGAAGCTTGAGAATTTTGTTGATAATGATAATTCTGATGCTCGTTCGCGTGCAAGAAGAAGCTTAGCAAATCAACCTGAAATTCCTGTCACTACTTTGATGGTAAGTGAACCAGCATCTGCAACTAGCGTTGATGTGCAAAACGCGAATGGTGAAAAGTTGTTAACGAATGATGAGATTCGCAAATTAAAGTACTCTGAAAATACTACATACCAAGCAGTGTATGAAAAGGTGATGAACATCATCGACGCGAAGAGTAATGAGAAAATTCCAGATAACTACGTGCCGTATGTGTTCTTACCAGCTTTCGGAAGGAAGTGGGATGATGGCTCATACAAACCGAAAGTTATCTACTTTAAGTCCGATAGTACTACATATGAAAATGACGTTAATAATAAAACTAATGAGTTAAAGCAACAGCTTAAGGGCTTTAGCAAGTGGGAAGTTTATGATGCAGGCAACAAACCTGTTCCGTTAACTGACACAAATAAGAATAGACAAATTCGCGTATATGTTGCAAATCAGATTGCTGATATGCCTGTGAATGTATCTCAGTTTGTTAAGAGTGTTGGAGACGAAGTTCCTGCTCCTGATGAGCTTGTGTCTGGTGTTGATCCTAATAACCTAGAGATTGCGGGCATGCATGGTGCGGGTGTAGCTTATTCTTCCGGTGCCAATTCCGTTCGTATTGCAAAGCCGGGCATTACTACTGTTAGAGTGAGGGTTGAAACATCTGATCCAAATAAGAAGGGTGCAAAGATAGTACGTTATGAAAATGTACCTATTCAAGTGCTTCCGAATGTGATTGCAGAGAGAGATTTACCTTCAAGTAACAGTCAAGCAGGAAAGTTTATTTTAGAAAACTACACAAAGGTAACGTATGTAGCTGGCAATGGCGGAACTATGCAGTCACGAGTACATACATACTGGGTGCGTAAAGATAGAATATCTGAAATAAATAATTATATTCCAGACGTTCTTGCTAACAAAGGTTACATATTCAAGAATTGGATGAAGTATCTTACTCTAAACATATTGATACCATCTATAACAGTGCTGATAACCACAAATCAACTGATATTGAGCGTGAAACATTAGCTAAGATTGCTGAACGCTATGGCATGTCGTTTACAGCTAATGTAATCCGCAAATCTAAGAATTCTACATTTGCGGCTATAAAGAATATTCTTGCTGAAGCTATAAATAACGAGAATATGAGTTATGAAGCAAGTCGTAATAGATTGGCTATTGTTGCTGAAACATTAGGAAAGTCATATACGGCAAAAATAATTCGTAATTCACAACACTCAACTATTGAAGCTTTGAAGAATTTACTTGTACAAGCTGGTATTACTGACGCTGATATTGCAATGGTATTCCCAGAAAGCGAAACCATTATTACTGCAAACTTCGAGAAGATGGCTCCTATGAAGTTTAAGTTTAGTGGTTCTGCTCGCGAGGGTATTCTAACGAACTTCAGATTGCAAAACATGACTGAAGGAGATGTTAATAACACAACGGTTACAGTAGATGGCAAGACATTAACTATTAACGAGTTAGTTGCTCAAGGCTTGACTTCTGTAAACGGCATTAACGCAAATTGCGCTGGTACTGAATGCAAGATTTCTGGCACGCCTAAGATTGTTGACGGCAAGCCGAAAGTTGAGCTAACGTTTACTACTACCGATAAGTATGGTCGCGAAGCGGAAATTACTGTTGAAATTGATGTGATTTCTGAGAGCAAACCTGCTCCAACGCCTGTGCTGCCAGCTCCTACACCAGCTCCGTCAAAGCCAGAAGAAGAGCCAAGACAAGAAGAATATCCGATGCCAGAATCATATCCGTATATTCTAATGCCTGAATCTCCTTTGACTGAAGTCGTACCTGAACAGGCTACGGAACCGAAGCAAAAAACAGAGCCAGAAGCTGTGAAGGATACTGCAAAACAGCCGTCAGAAGCTCTGCCTCAAACGGGTAGTGACGTTACACAGTCCGCGTTAATCGCCAGCTTGTTGGCATCTGTTGGTTTAGCTGGATTTGCTGCTAAGCATCGCAGACGTAAGAACGAAGATAACGAAAGTTGATTTGTTGAGTCGAGGGTGGTGACTAAAATAGCGAAGGTTCCGGTTCACGCTCAGCTATTGGGGCTTTGCGACCCGGGTCGCCCGAATTCCATAGGAGACATTATGAAGCAGGGTATTCATCCCGACTATCACGCAGTGCAGGTTACCTGCTCCTGCGGAGACACTTTCGTAACTCGTTCCACCGCAAATGGCGATCATATGACGGTTGACGTGTGCTCAAAGTGCCACCCATTCTATACCGGCAAGCAGAAGATTCTCGACACCGGCGGCCGCGTGGCTCGCTTCGAGAAGCGCTACGGTAAGAAGACTAAGTAGCTTTTTAAACGCCAGCCCTGCTTTCGTGTAACTCGCGGAATCGGGGCTGGCGTTTTATGTGCAACATACATGCGTCTTACAATATTTAAATTTAATATTTTCGATTCAAAATCCGCGTTATGCGCGACTACAAAGGAACAAAATGGCTGAGTCAGTAGAGGAACAGTTCCCAGCAGCGGTTACAGCTCTAAACGAATACCGCGATATTGAAAATCGCATGGGAGAGCCAGAAGTAGCGTCTAATCCAGACGCAATTCGCAAGCTCGGTCGTAGACACGCAGAACTCGGGTCAATCGTAAGCGCGTACCTAAATTACAAGCAGCTTTGCGAAGACTACGAAGTAGCTAGCGAAATGGCAAGCGAAGACGAAGACTTAGCAAAAGAAGCAAAACAATTAGAAGAACAAATTCCAGCAGCAAAAGAAAAGTTGCGCACAGCGCTGATTCCTAGAGATCCAGACGATGCGCGAGACATGATTATGGAAATCAAAGCTGGTACGGGCGGCGAAGAAGCGGCTCTGTTTGCTGGCGATTTGTTGCGCATGTATATGCGTTACGCGGAAAAGCGCGGCTGGACTACCGTAATCCAAAGCGAAAATTCGACGGAACTTGGTGGCGTGAAAGATGTGCAGCTTGCGATTCGCGCAAAAGGTACGCCTGCTCCAGAAGACGGCGTGTGGGCAAGCATGAAATACGAGGGCGGCGTGCATCGCGTGCAGCGAATCCCAGTAACTGAATCGCAAGGTCGTATTCAAACTTCCGCAGCCGGCGTAATCGTGTTCCCAGAAGCAGACGAAGACGATGACGAAATCGAAATCGATCCAAAAGACCTGAAAATCGACATCTTCATGAGCTCTGGTCCTGGCGGACAGTCCGTGAACACTACTTATTCCGCTGTTCGTATGACACATATTCCAACGGGAATTGTTGTTAGCATGCAAGATGAAAAGTCGCAGATTCAAAACCGTGCGGCGGCTCTTCGCGTGCTAAAGTCGCGTTTGCTTGCCATGAAGCACGAGCAGGAGGCAGCGGAGGCGGCAGATATGCGCCACTCGCAGGTGCGCTCGTTGGATCGCTCCGAGCGAATCCGCACGTACAACTTCCCAGAAAATCGTATCGTGGATCATCGCACAAACTACAAGGCATACAATCTTGACCAGGTGCTTAACGGAGACTTGCAGCCTGTTATCGACAGTGATATTCAGGCGGATGAAGCCGATCGCTTAGCTAAAGCCAAGTAAGCCAAGTAAGTTAAGTTATCCAAGTAAATTAAGTAAGATAAGTAAAATCACCACGTGGCTTGTAAAATGCAAGAAATTTTGCACATTTTGCGCGCATCTGCCGAAAAACTTGAAGATGCAGGAGTAGAGTCGGCAGAATACGACGCACGTTTGCTACTGGCTCACGCTTGTGGCGTAAGTTTGGCAGACTTAAACAAAGCGCTAATACTTGGCGATTTTAAGGATTTTTTGCCCAATTATGCTAGCAAATATAGCGATTTTATATCTAGACGTGCTTCGCGCGAGCCATTGCAGCACATTATTGGATGCGCAACTTTTCGCTACATAGACCTAATAGTTGGCAAAGGTGTTTTTGTGCCGCGGCCCGAGACAGAAGTCGTAGTTCAAGAGGGATTAGATTGGATTCGCGCAAATAATCTAAAAAATCCTATTGTTTTAGACTTGTGCGCAGGGTCGGGAGCGATTGGATTATCGATAGCAAGCGAAGTTGCAGATGCGCAAGTGTGGGCAGTGGAAAAGTCTCCCAAAGCTTTTGAATATTTGCAAAAAAACTACAACAAAATCGCGGAAAAATATGATATTTCAAACAGATATCACGCAATATTAGGCGATGCTACAAACGTTAATCTGCCTGAAAAAGCTGCGATTAAAGAGAAAGTAGATGTAGTAATCACAAATCCGCCGTATGTGCCAGAAAGCCAGCCAGTAGAGCAGATTGAAGCTCGCGACTACGACCCTAAAATGGCGCTATATGGTGGATCTCAAGACGGGCTACTAATACCGCAAAAAATTGTAAAAGCGAGTTTTGCATATTTGTGTAGGGGTGGAATAATGATTATGGAACACGATATTACGCAAGGAGAAGCGCTTGCAGATTATGCAAAAAACGTAGGATTTAGCAGCGCAAAAGTCAAAAACGACTTAACAAACAGAGCAAGATTTGTAGTATGCAAAAAAGAGGCTAAAAATGAGTAAAATTTGCACGATTAACGAAGAATCATTGCAACTCGCAGCGCAAATAATAAACGCAGGCGGCGTAATCGTAGTGCCAACAGACACAGTTTACGGAGTAGCATGCGACCCATTTAACGAGGATGCAGTAACGAAAATCTACCAACTAAAACGCAGGCCGCGCACAAAAGCCTTGCAAATACTTATGAGTAGCGTAAGTGACCTAGAAAAACTTGGGCTTTACTTGCCAAATCCACTAGACGTACTTGCGGAAAAATTCCTGCCAGGCGGATACTCACCAATCGCGCGCGCAAAAAAAGATTCGGTAGCTACAAGGCTTGCTACGCTTTGTAAAGCAGATAGTAGTGACGTTCAAAACAATAATAAAAACAAAATCCAAGCTGAAGCAACGCAAGGCGTGCGCGTGCCAGATTGCCCAGAATTAATGCAAATTTTAAGAGTTACGGGCCCTTTGGCTGCATCTAGCGCAAATCGCAGCGGAAACGAGAGCGCAGACAGCGTAGAAGAGGCAGTAGCAGCTTTTGGAGACGAAATTCCGCTGTATTTAAATGCTGGTCCAACTCGCTCACACGTAGCAAGCACAGTAGTTGGCGCGGATGCAAGCGATAAAGACGGAATTGTGATTTTGCGCGAAGGCGTAATAAGTGAAGAACAGATAAGAGCAGAAAGTCGCAAGAAATGAGGGTATACCTGTTTATAGCAGCAATCGCAGGAGGCGCAACTTGGCTAATAATGCCGCTTGTACGTCATCTTGCGATTCGCATAGGAGCCGTAGGAAAAGTGCGCGCTCGCGACGTGCACACAATACCTACGCCACGTATGGGTGGAGTGGGAATGCTATTCGGCTTTGCTGTATCAATGGCGTTTGCAAGCTCCATGCCTTTTATTTCAGGGCTTTTTACAGGAACACACCAGCCGTGGGTAGTTTTAGCTGGAGCTGTACTCGTATGCCTTTTGGGTGTTTGTGACGACATTTGGGACTTAGATTGGATGCTAAAACTTGCAGGTCAATTGCTAATAGCTGTTTTTGTAGCATGGGGAGGGCTTCAAATCGTAACATTGCCGCTCGGCTCTCTAGTTACAGCGTCTCCAAGTCTTTCAATCGCAATAACCGCAATACTAATCGTGGCTTCAATTAATGCAGTCAACTTTGTAGACGGACTAGATGGACTGGCTTCTGGAATTGTGGCCATTGGCGGAATCGCCTTCGCGACATACTCTTATATTCTTGCGCGCACATCTCCAAGCTACGCTTCAATGGCAACTCTTATAGACGTTGCAATGGTTGGAATGTGCTTAGGGTTTATTTTGCACAATTGGCATCCTGCAAAGCTTTTTATGGGTGATTCTGGCTCCATGCTAATCGGGTATTTAATAACTTGCGCGTCTATTATAATGACGGGTCACTTAGATCCATCTGCAGTGCACACAAGCATATATTTGCCAGTATTTATGCCGATTTTGCTTCCGATTTTAGTGCTGTTTTTGCCAGTGTTAGACATGTGTTTAGCAATATGCAGAAGGCTTGCAAAAGGGCAGTCGCCAATGCATCCAGACCGCATGCATTTGCATCACAGAATGTTGCGCATTGGGCATTCTGTGCAAGGAGCAGTACTTATTTTGTGGGGATGGGCGGCGCTTATATCTTTCGGGTCAATAATGATTCTGTTCTTTAAAGCAATTTACGTGCTTGTTGGCATGATTATTGCGGCAGCGCTGCTTACAGTTCTTACAATGATGCCATATTTGCGCAGGCGGCTGCCAGAGCTACGAAATTCGTAAAATAATACTCGAATACTCGCGAATCATAGTTTATGAAACGCGATTTTTACAAACGTCATAGCAAAAACGTATAGTAACCCTATGGCTACAACTGATATGAACACGGAATCCGTGTATGCTCCTGTTCCACCAATTTTCGAGAAGCTCGGACTTGCTTATGATGATGTGCTGTTGCTTCCAAACGAAACCGATGTAATCCCATCCGAAGTGGATACAACCACTCATCTGACTCGCGAAATCACTATGAAAGTTCCTGCAATTTCTGCAGCAATGGACACAGTAACCGAGTCCGATATGGCTATTGCAATGGCTCGAAATGGCGGAATTGGTGTTCTTCATCGCAATCTTTCTATAGATGATCAGGCTGCGCAAGTCGATATTGTTAAGCGCAGCGAGTCTGGTATGATTACCGACCCACTCACTGTTCACCCAGATGCAACGCTCGCAGATTTAGATAAATTGTGCGGGCGTTTTCATATTTCTGGTTTGCCAGTGGTAGATAGCGAAAATCGTCTAGTTGGTATTATTACCAATCGCGATATGCGTTTCATTGCTTCCGAAGACTATGATCGTTTGAAAGTCAAAGACGTGATGACTCGCGAAAATCTCGTCACTGGTCCTTCTAATATTTCTAAAGAAGACGCGCATCGTTTGCTTGCAGACAACAAAGTTGAAAAATTGCCTTTGGTTGATGCAGAAGGCAAGCTTACTGGTTTGATTACTGTTAAGGATTTTGTGAAGACTGAGCAGTATCCAGATGCTACTAAGGATGATCAGGGTCGCTTGCGCGTGGCTGCTGGAATTGGCTTCCTTGGAGATGCTTGGCAGCGTGCGTGCGCGCTTATGGAAGCTGGAGTTGACGTGCTTGTGGTTGATACCGCAAACGGAGAGGCTCGATTGGCTCTCGATATGATTCGCAGAATTAAGGCAGATAAGGCGTTTGACGGAGTACAAATTATTGGCGGAAATATTGCTACTCGCCAAGGCGCTCAGGCTATGATTGATGCCGGCGTCGACGCTGTAAAGGTTGGCGTTGGACCAGGCTCTATTTGCACTACGCGCGTTGTTGCAGGCGTTGGTGTGCCTCAGCTTACTGCTGTTTATGATGCGGCTCAGGCTTGCAAGGCTGCTGGCGTTCCATGCATTGCTGATGGTGGTATTCACTATTCTGGCGATATTGCTAAGGCTTTGGTTGCTGGCGCTGACACCGTTATGCTCGGCGGCACTTTGGCTGGTTGCGAGGAAGCTCCAGGTGAAAAGGTTTTGCTTCACGGCAAGCAGTATAAGCTTTATCGTGGCATGGGCTCGCTTGGCGCAATGGCTCCTCGCGGTAAGAAGTCTTATTCTAAGGATCGTTACTTCCAGGCAGACGTTACTAGCTCCGACAAGGTGGTTCCAGAAGGCGTGGAAGGCGAAGTTCCATATCGCGGTCCACTTAACGCTGTGCTTTACCAGTTGCTTGGCGGATTGCATCAGTCTATGTTCTACGTTGGTGCGCACAATATTAAGGAAATGCAAGAGCGCGGTCGCTTTATTCGCATTACGGATGCTGGTCTTCGCGAATCGCATCCTCACGATATTGTGATGACTGCAGAAGCGCCAAACTACAGCGGTTTCCACAACTAAATCGTAAGTTGCGTAAGTTGCGCGTATAAGTTGCGTATAAATCGCAAGTAATTTTGAATTAAACGGCGAAGAGTTAGCTAAGTCTTTTTTGCTACTTTCTAACTTTTCGTCGTTTTTGTTTTGACAATTCGTATAAAATTATTGTATAGTTAGTGGGATATCCCACTAAAAATGAGGTGTTTTGTGGAAGTAGTGAAAGATTATGACGTTCGTCTTGATAGTAAAAAGCGTGTAACTCTGCGCGGAGCTAAATACCCTTATTACAATGTTAAAGAATGTGATAATGGTTGTATTTTATTAGAGCCACGTGAGCTTACTATTCCTAAGAGTATCTCTTCTAAAACTCTTAAAAGTATGGGTGAAGCAATCCGCAATTTTAAGATTGGCAAAGTCTCTGAACCTGTTGATCTTTCTGACTTCTAGGAGTAAGTGAATGAACTTCAATATTAGAATGGGTATTCCAGAGATGTCTAATATTTGGGAGAGATTGAAGAAAGAGTTTCTAGAAGGCAGTATAAGTAAAAAAGATCTTTCTCTTTATAAGAAATGGGGAAAATCTATGAAACTTTTATCTGAAAATCCAAGGCATCCAGGATTGCATACTCATGATATTGAAGAATTGACAAATAGATATGGTGTTAGAGTTTGGCAATCCTACTTGGAGAATAAAACAAGTAGTGCAATGAGAATGTATTGGGTTTATGGTCCAGATCATATGTCAATAACTATTATCGGTTTAGAGCCTCACCCTGAAGATAAGAAAAATGGATCATATTCTAGAATTTCACTTTCTGATATGCCAGAGATGTGATTTTAGCTGTTAGTCGTCGCTGGGAAGATGTAGGCTGATGGGTTCGAAAAAATATTAGGAAAGGAACGAAAATGGCTGAAGCTAAGGAAGATCTTACGTTTACGCCGGAAGAATCGCGCTTAATTTGGATTGATTGCGAGATGACGGGACTCGATATTTTCCACGACGAATTATGCGAAGTATCTGTAGTTCCAACTGATTTTAATTTGAAAGTTTTGGACGACGGAATTGATTTAGTGATTAAGCCGAGCGATGCTGCTGTGGCTCATATGAACGATTTCGTACGCAATATGCACACTTCTTCTGGGCTTGTTGACGAATGGAATAAAAACGGTTTGCCGCTAGAAGCAGCGCAAAAGCAGGTAGTTGAGTACGTAAAGCGCTTCCTGCCAGAGCGCGGAAAAGCGCATCTTGCTGGAAACTCCGTTGGCTCCGACAAAAAGTTCCTCGACCGTTACATGCCAGATTTAATGGCAAATCTGCACTATCGCGTAATCGACGTAAGCACGTTGAAGGAGATTTCGCGCAGACTTTACCCAGACGTTTACCGCAATAAGCCGGCAAAACATGGCGGCCACCGCGCGCTCGCGGATATTATTGAGTCGATTGACGAGTTGAGATATTACCGTGACATGATGTTCGTTCCAGCTCCAGGCCCAAGCGAAGCACAGGCAAAAGCTGGCGCACAGCACATTGAGAGCACGAGCTTGCTTCGTGACTATGAGCGCCGCGGTGAAGCATTAGAAGACGTAAATTCCGCAGAAAAGCGCGACTATTAAACAAAGCGCGACTACTAAACGCAATAAAAGGTACTGCCAATGAAGCAATCCGAAGCCCTAACCATAATCAACGCTGGTGCAAGCGTTTTCATTACCGGCGCTCCGGGTGCAGGTAAAACCTACGTATTAAACGAAGCTATTCGCGCAATGCGAAAAAACGGTTTAAGCGTGGCTGTAACGGCTTCTACCGGAATCGCAGCAACGCATTTAAACGGTCAAACCATTCACTCGTGGAGTGGAGTTGGAGTTTCAAACGCGCTTAGCGATTCGCTTCTTAAAACCATTAGAGCTAGGCGAGGGAAACGCATAAAAGCCACGGAAGTGCTCGTGTTGGATGAAGTTTCAATGATTCACGCGTGGCTTTTTGACATGGTTGATGAAGTATGCCGTAAAGTGCGCAAAAACTCTGCTCCCTTCGGCGGACTTCAAGTAGTTATTTCGGGAGATTTCTTCCAGCTGCCTCCTGTGAGTGCTTCTATGCGAAATCGCGATGTGTTCGAGCCAAGTCCAGAGTTTATTGAGTCGCGCGAAAAGTATGCTGCTGCTGGCAAGAATCCAGAAGGCTATATTACGGAATCTTTCGCCTGGGATGCTTTAAAGCCTGTTGTGTGCTATTTAACTGAGCAACATCGTCAGGATGACGGCAAATTGCTTGAAGTTTTGACGGATATTCGTGGCGGTCTTGTAAGCGACGAAGATAAGCAAGTGCTTGCCAGTCGCCTCGGTGAGTATCCGCAAGGCGATGAAGTTTCGGTTCATCTTTTCCCTACGAACTCACAGGCAGATGGCTTAAATAATGTGCAGCTTGCGGCAATTGATGCTGAGCCTCACGAATTTGTGGCAACAGAAGCCGGCCCTAAAAATCTCGTCGAGCGTTTAAAAAAGAATATGCTTGCTCCGGAACGGCTTGTACTAAAGGCTGGAGCTGCAGTGATGGCGTTGCGAAATGATCAAGATAAGCAATATGTGAATGGCTCTGTTGGGCGAGTTTTGAGATTCGCACCTGAATCTAAAGGTGGATGGCCGATTGTTGAGTTTGAAAACGGCAATATTGTCACTCTTAAGCCAGCTGCATGGGAAATGACGGATGGTGAGACTGTTCTTGCTAGCGTAAATCAAGTGCCACTTAGATGCGCGTGGGGAATTACGATTCATAAATCGCAAGGTATGACGCTTGACAGTGCGGTAATGGATTTGCGTAAAACTTTTGCTCCCGGAATGGGATATGTGGCGCTTTCTCGCGTGGAAAATCTTGGCGGGCTTTATTTGGAAGGTATTAACGATCGCGCGTTTAGTGTTTCGGCGGATGCTGTACTGTTAGACGGATTCTTGCGTGAGGCTTCTAAACGCGCGAGTGAGTTGCTTGCTAACGACGGTGCTGCTGCTTTCGTAACAAATAATGCGGAAGATGATTCTGCAAATCAGCAAGAGTTTGATATTTTCGCCTCTAGTGATTACGCGTATAATGACGAATTTTCCTTCGACGATGAGTTCTAGCTTTTTGTAGCTCTAATCGTTGTTTTTAGCTACAAAGTCGGGAAAATCTTCCGCTTTTTGTAGCTCTAATCGTCGTTTTAAGCTACAAAGTCGGGAAAGTGTTATTGCTATTGTTTAATAGTGTAAACAAGTGTTTATGTCCTCATGCGCAAATAGATTGGAACGCATGAATTCCAATGTACTTCGTATGTCTCAGCTGTTCCTTCGTACGCTGCGCGAGGATCCAGCAGACGCGGACGTGACTTCCGCAAAACTTATGCAGCGCGCAGGCTATATTCGTAAATCCGCTCCAGGTGTGTGGACTTGGTTGCCGCTCGGACTCAAGGTTTTAAACAAGGTTCAGGCGATTATTCGTGAAGAAATCAACGGTATCGGTGCGCAGGAGGTCCACTTTCCAGCGCTTCTTCCACGCGAGCCTTATGAGGCGACAAACCGTTGGGAAGAATACGGCGACAACATTTTCCGCCTTAAGGATCGTCATGAGGCTGACTATCTTCTTGCTCCAACGCACGAAGAAGTTTTCACGCTCCTTGTTAAGGATATGTATTCTTCTTACAAGGATTTGCCAGTTACTTTGTATCAGATTCAAACGAAGTATCGCGACGAATTCCGTCCTCGCGCAGGTCTTATTCGCGGTCGCGAGTTTATTATGCAGGATGGTTATTCGTTCTCGATTGACGAAGATGGTTTGAAGTCTGCTTATGTTGAAGAGCGCGCTGCTTACGCTCGAATTTTTGACCGTTTAGGCATTAAATATGTGATTGTTCACGCTGTTTCTGGCCCTATGGGCGGATCGGATTCTGAGGAATTCTTGGCTCCAATGGCAATTGGCGAAGATACTTTTGCGCTTGCTCCTTCTGGAAAAGCTTGGAATGTTGAGGCTTTGACCACACCAGAAATGCAAGATGTTGACTGCTCGGCAACTCCTAAAATGGAAGCTCTTGATACTCCAGATGCTAAGACGATTGAAGCTTTGGTTAAAGTTTCTAACGATTTGCATCCACGCAAAGACGGCCGCGAATGGCAAGCAGACGACACTTTGAAGAATCTGATTATTGCTGTTAAGCACCCGGCTGATGCTGAGGGCGGCGAGCACGAGGAGCCATGGCGCGAAATCGTGGCTATTGGTATTCCAGGTGATCGCCAGGTAGATATGAAGCGTCTTGAAGCTCAGTTTGCTCCTGCAGAAATTGAAGAAGCAACTGAGGATGATTTTAAGGCTCATCCTGAGTTTGTTAAGGGCTACATTGGCTTTAGCGTATTAGGTCCTCAAGCTCGCAAAGAGGGTAGTGGAATTGAAAATCCTGTCCGCTACTTGATGGATGCTCACGTTGCAAAGGGTAGCGCTTGGATTACAGGAGCTGACGAAGACGGAAAGCATGTTTATAACGCTGTTTACGGCCGCGATTTTGAGGCTGATGGTGTTGTTGAAGCAGCTCAGGTTCGCGACGGCGATATGAGCCCAGATGGTTCTGGTCCATTGAGCTTCGAACGCGGTGTTGAGATTGGTCAGGTGTTCCAGCTTGGTTTAAAGTATTCTAAGGCTTTGGGCTTAAGCGTTCTTAACGAAAACGGTAAGGCTGTGCCGGTTTGGATGGGCTGCTATGGTATTGGCGTTAGCCGCGTGATTGCATGCTTGGCAGAAACGCATCACGACGATGCTGGTCTTGCATGGCCTATGGCGATTGCTCCAGCTCAAGTTCACGTCGTTGCTACAGGCAAGGATCAAGTTGCTTTCGATGCTGCTGAGAAGGTTGTTGAAGAGCTTAGTAAGCAGGGAATCGAAGTAATCTTCGACGATCGTCCAAAGGTTTCTCCAGGCGTGAAGTTCAAGGATGCTGAGCTTGTTGGCGTTCCGCTGATTGCTGTAGCCGGCCGCGATACTGTGAACAATGGAACGATTGAAATCCGCGATCGCAACGGTTCAAACGTTGAGGCAGTTCCAGTGGATGAGGCTGCTGCTCGAATTGTAGAGCGCGTTCGCGAACAGTTGTAATCGCAATAACTGTTAACAACGAATCAGCGATTAAGCAATTAAACTATTAAACAATTAAACGACTAAGCAATATTGCCGTTGGTGTAATGCTTTGCATATTATACGCATTATTTTCAGCGGCAATATTGCTATGAATAGTAAAAAATTATATAAATTATTAGAATAGAATGTTAATGAGTTTTAATGTTTAATTCTATTAAAACTTTCTAAAAATCATTTACACCTCCTTCAATATCGTCATAGTGGTTTTCTTCGACTTGTGAGCCGAAATCTATTGTTTCTTTTGCTGAAGATTCAGCATCATAATGGTATTCTTGGCTGTCGTTTTCTTGCGAAGAATCCATAGAATAAGTATTAGCCATAGGGTTTTTCATCGCCAAGCTCAAATCTTGATTGGAATAAGTATCTTGATTTGCCCGATTTTCTTGGTTTATTTGATTAGTGTGATATTTACTATTGTTACTCTGATCGGTTCTTCCACGATTATAAGAGTATTTAGTAAAAGCACTAATTCCTCGATTTAGGTCGTGTCCAATTGCGGTGGCTTCTAGTACAACTCGAGACCGGTCTTCTCCATCTTTGTGCCAGGATTCCGTGTTTAAATTTCCGCACACGACTATCGCATCTCCCTTATGCACGCTTTTTAGCACATTTGCAGCTAAAGACTTGTATGCTTTTACTGTCATCCAAGTTGTCGGTCTATCTTTCCACTGTCTTTCCTCGCTATGGTAGTAAGACGTTGTGCTTCCTATTCTAAGTGAGCATGCTGGTGAGTTTTCGTTGCGACTAAAGTTCACAGGGTCACTACCTACATAGCCGCTGATTGTTAGTGTTGCTTGTTGTTGTGCCATATTCTTAACCTTTCAAAAGTTTGGACTGCGACTAATTTAAATCTCAAAATTCATCACGCAACACGTGTTGATTATTGTGATTTTCAATAAATTCGCCGCAGTAGAATCAACTATGAAGTATCAAAAATAGTTTTGCAAGTTATTTTTATCAATGTGGTTAAAGCCTATGCTTTATGCACATCGTTTAAAAACTCTTGACAAAATATGTAAAATTGAGTAGGCGAGTCTAAAATGTGTAAAATATATGTAGATTGATATACTTAGCGAAAGTAGTTTTTGTTTTTCATTAGCATTGGAAGGTGAAGCTTGAGTTTTTTGCCTACTTGTTTGTGTTATTTGAATCAGGGATTACTGAAAAGTAGTTATTAATCACGTGGAGAGAGGTCTACATTTATGTGGCATAAGTCGCACGTATTTTCTGCAAAGAAATGTTTAGCTGCTGCGGCATCAGCTGTTGCTTGCGTAGCAATGATTGGATCTACTGCCGTATCTGCTAGTGCTTTGGTTATAGTGCAAAATCACAGTGTTGCTAATGTTAATACTAATTGGCAAGTTAAGAATCAGTCGGCTGCAAGCTACATTTTAGGTGCAATTCGTGATGTGCGTTCAAAGTATTATGACGATGGCGTTACCCTTATGAACGGTATGACTCTTGCAGATTATGTTACTTCTAAGGGTCTTACAAAAGAACAGTATATTAATGATATTCGCTACGATCGTGCTAATGAAGAGGATGCTTATCGTCGTGCAAATGAGACTGTTCAGCATGGAAAACTTGGACATTTTGCTGCGGATGGTGTGAGCCTTCCAAACTACGATGGTCGTAAGGCTTGGGGCGAAAACATTGCTTGGGGTGAAAGCTCAGAAGAATCTATGTCGGATTGGACCGCTGGAGAGGAGTCTGCGTTACACCAATCTAATGGTGCTGAAACTACTTACAATGCTCATCTTTACCAGATTTTGAATCCAGAAAACATTTCCTTCGGATATGGTGAAGTAGCTGGTACCTCATACGGAAGAGTATCTGTTTTAACTCTTTCAACTCAGGTTGGAGACACTGACTACCCACAAGGCAAGTTAGGTGTTGCTCCTCACCTTGATTTTGCTTGGATTATCCGTAATAACGATATTGCTGTTGGTGCAAATGCTTACACCGACAAGCAGCTTGAGTATCGTTGGCTTTCTTACAATTTGAATACTCAGCAGTGGGCTACTATTGCTGATTGGGGTACTGGAAACTGGGCTTCTTGGGTTACAAAGCCAGGTGACTATTGGCTGCATTGTGAAGCTCGTGATCCTTCTACTAAGAAAGTTATTTTAGAAAAGACAATTGCTTTCCACTACACAGTTCCAAGCCAAACAGTTATTACTGGAACTTATGCTGGTTGGCAAGGCAATAGTGTTCTTCTTGGTGCATCCACTAATAATCCTAATGGCTCTACCAAGATTAAGATTTATGATTACAATGCTAAGCAGTGGGTTGAAGGATACGATGGCCCTTGGGCTTTGTGGAGCCCACGCCCAGGCATTTACTGGACTCATTTCGAAGCTTACGATGAGAATGGTAATTTGTCGGATGTTAAGACCTACGCCTTTGGCGTGTGAATCTGATTAGTAAATCTGATTAGTATCATTTAAAAAGCCTGCAAACGTTTTAAACGCTTGCAGGCTTTTGTTTACTTATTTACTTTATTTGTGTTTTATTTGCAACTTACCAAATGTGTACGCGCTCGCTTGGAGCAAGCCACATCTCGTCGCCGTCTTTAACGTCGAAAGCATCGTAGAACAAGTCAACGTTGCGCGCAATGCCATTAGTGCGGCACTCTCGTTATTAAGTTAATGCTATGCCATAGATATTTATTACGCGAAAATCTATAGATATTTATTTTATTTATATAAATAATTGATTATGATTTTATATATGGAAGGCAATATTTCTTATGCTATCGGCATTGACGTCGGTTTAAATTCAGTAGGTCTTGCTGCAATTCGCTTAGATGATAATGGGGAGCCTATAAGAATACTTAAAGTAATAAGTGTTATTCACGATGCTGGTATTGATCCAAATGGGGCAAAAGAATCTGATACGCGTAAAGCAATTTCTGGTGTCGCGCGGCGTGTGCGCAGGTTATATCGTCAGCGCAGACGTCGTTTGCAGAAACTTGATTTTCTATTACAATCATTGGGTTGGCCGGTTGTTGAAAACAAGGATTTAGAGTTTTCTAATTCGTTTATTCCATGGATTTTTCGTGCAAAACTTGCTGATGAATATATTGAGGATGAAGAACAACGTAAACAAATGTTAAGCGTTGCAATTCGTCATATTGCTAGACATCGTGGTTGGCGCAATCCTTATCAGTCAATAAAATCAATGATGCAAGAGACTGAGTATTCTGAATTTTACAATGAGTTGCTAAAAAATATTGAAAAGTTTGCGCCAGGAGTAGGTTGTGAAGGTTCTACGCCTGCGCAATTAGTACGCGATTATCTTTTATCACAACAAGGTAAACCCTCACGTCGTTTACGTATAACTACAGACGATAAAAAGAAAAATCATCCCAACTCATTAGATCCTGTTTTACCACGTAAGCTAATGCAAAGTGACAGCATGCTTGAGATTCTCAATATTTTCAATGTGCAACATATTGATGACAAGTATGTTAGAGAGCAGATTATTAATGCTGTTTTTTATGAGAAATCTCCGCGTGGCTCTGCAGAAAATCGTGTTGGCAAAGATGCTATAACAGGAAAGGGTAAGCGTGCGCTAAAGGCATCGTTAGCGTTTCAGAAATATCGAATCATATCTACTATTTCTAATCTTAGCATAAGAGAAAATTCAAAAGAACGTTGTTTAACAATAGAAGAAAAACAGAATGTTTATAAATTATTAACAACTTCGACTGATGAGTCATCAAAAAAGAAAAGCGCTGAAGTACCATTATACACTTGGATTGATGTAGCTGATTGCCTCGGAATTGAACGCTATAAGTTGCGTGGAGTAGGATCACAAATAGGAGATGGAGAATCTGTTGGTAATCGTCCTCCAATGTTGAATAGTGAGTTAGCTATTATTTATGCGAATAATAAATCTTTAAGACAATCGTTGCTCACGTGGTGGTTAGATGCTAATCGTACGCAAGAAGATAAAGAAGCTCTTATTGAGATATTGAGCAACACGGTAGACATAGAAGCAATTCATGATAATCCTGAATATCAAGATAAGTACGGTTCAGCAATAGCATTTATTGATTCAATGGATGAAACAGAAATTGCGGCATTGGAAAATATTTCATTGCCTAATGGTCGTGCTGCTTATAGTTTGGAAACATTAGATAAACTCAATAAGCAAATGCTTGAAACTGATGATGATCTATTTAAAGCGCGCAA
Source organism: Gardnerella sp. KA00390 (assembly GCF_049244075.1). Taxonomy (GTDB): domain Bacteria; phylum Actinomycetota; class Actinomycetes; order Actinomycetales; family Bifidobacteriaceae; genus Bifidobacterium; species Bifidobacterium vaginale. Next base: position 1,077,886 of record NZ_CP058372.1, on the reverse strand, counting down.
AAAGTTATTTAATTTACCAAATAATTGGCGTCCATCTGAAGCTCCTATTGCAGAGCCAACAGGTAATCCTTCAGTTGATCGAGTATTGAAAATTGTGCATCGATTCCTTATAAGTGCTAAAAATCGTTGGGGTAATCCTGTACGTATTAATATTGAGCATGTTCGTTCTGGATTCCAATCTAAAAAAATGGCGAATTCATATAAGGAATTATTAGATAAACGAACCAAAGGTAAAGAAAATCTTAAAGCAATGATGCGGAATTCTTTGCATTTAGGCATGAGTGATTCTATTTCAGATGCAGATATACGCCGTTATGAGGCTGTTCAACGTCAGAATGGGCAATGTTTGTATTGTGGCTATGAGATTACTTATCATACATGTGAGCTAGACCATATTGTTCCGCGTAAGGGGCCAGGTTCTACGAATACTCGTGAGAATTTAGTTGCTACTTGCTTATCGTGTAACGCTCAAAAGTGTAATACTCCTTTTGCAACTTGGTGCGAGCAGTCTACATATTGCAAGAATCATGATATTAGTGTAGATTCCGCTATTAATCGGGTTCGTGCTTTTATTTTCCCGCCTAAATCATACGATAAACGCGGTGCTAATCAATTCAAAAAAGAAGTTATATCTCGCTTGAAACAAAAAGTTGGTGATGAAGCGTTTGATAATCGTTCTATCGAATCGGTTGCATGGATGGCAAACGAATTGCATCGTAGAATTGATTGGTATTATAACTCGCAGAATTATCAAACAAACAATGGTATTTCCGATATAAGTAATAAAGCTCAAACAAATGTTGGAGTTTATGCTGGATTGCTTACTGCTATAGCAAGAAGAATGTCTGGAATTGACGGAAAACTGGAGTTCTTTGATGGTAGAAGGAAAACTCGTTTTGATAGACGACATCATGCAGTTGATGCATCAGTAATTGCAATGATGACTCCAGGAATGGCTCGAATACTTGCAATTAAATGCAATCTGCGTGAAACACAGTTATTGCAAGGCAATAAAGTGGTTCCTGGTGGTATTGATTGGAGAGAATATCCAACGGCTAATGATCAAGGATATCAGCAATATGCTAATTGGTCTGTTCGTATGAATGCGTTATTGAAACTTCTTAATGAAGAAATGAGAGCTGATCGTATTGCTGTGGTTAATTCTATTCGTTTGAGATACAGTAATTCTTCTGTTCACAAAGATGATGTACATGCATTATTAAAGTTGCACGTCGGCGATGAAATCGACAGTGAAACAATCCGACGTGCTTCTACTCCTGCGCTTTATTGTGCGTTGACACGGAATCCTGATTATGATGTAAACAATGGTCTTCCTGAAAATCCAGATAGAACTATTCTGTTGCATAATAAGAAGTTAAATGCATACGATTCAATTACTTTTTTCAAGGCACAAGCAGCACAGCTTTTCGTACGAGAAGGTTCTGTAGAGATTGGTAATTCTATCCATCATCTACGCATTTATGAATACTTTGAAAAGTTGAAAAGTGGAAAAATTAAAAAATCTTATGGAATGATTCGTGTATTTCAAAATGATTTGCATAAACATATTCATGAAGATTTATTCTCGTGTGATTTGCCTGAACAATCTATCTCAATGAGATATGCTGATACAGAAGTCACTCATGCTGTGCAAACAGGTAATGCTAATTATCTCGGATATCTTGTGCCTGGCGATGAGATTATCGTTGATTTTAGTCATGCTAAATTATCAGGATATATTGGTGACTTTGTAGAATTCCTAAACAAGATAGGTGCAGATTGTACAGCATATAAGCATTGGGTGGTTGTGGGTACGGACGATAAAACAACTTTGATACTTAAACCATCGATGATTTCTTCTGAAGGAATTGACAAGTTGTATTCGAATTGCAAGCGCAATAACTTCGATTATACTTCTTATGAAGAATCTATTAATAAGATTCTAGCTGGTAAAGGTTGGCGTGTTTCGGTTAATGTGTTGGCCAAGTATAACGTAGCAACTATTCGACGTAATGCGTTAGGTGAAGTTCGTTGGGTATCACGTTCGCATTTACCTATTTCTTGGCGTTGGGATACTGGAGAAAATAGAGAATAGAGGAATTATGCAGAATGCTTGGCGTGTGATTGATTGTACTAATTTACAAGGTGAATTACGGTATATTCGCGGTAGGATTTTAGTGTGTGATCACGCATTAGAGCAGAAAGTTGAAATTCCGCTAGCGGAAACGGCAATATTGCTTATTGGTTTGCATTGTAACTGTTCTACAGGTCTGCTTCATCAGTGTGCTGAATATGGTACTTGCGTAATGACCTGTGATTGGCGATGTGTTCCTATCAGTGCTATGCATTCGTGGACCAATGTTCCTACGAGAATTACGGTTCGTCAATTGTCTCAGGCAACAATGAGTGTGCCTCGAAGAAAAGCAGCGTGGGCTCAGATTGTTCGCGCGAAAATACGTGGACAAGCAGCTTGTCTTGATTTATTAAATAAAGAAGGGGGTGGATTATTACGCGGACTATCTAATACTGTTCGTTCTGGAGATGTAACGAATAGAGAAGGCCAAGCTGCTCGTGAATATTGGAAACGTATTTTTCCCGAGGAAGAAGATTTTCATCGTAAACCAGGGTCTGGTCAAGATAGGAATGCTTTACTTGACTATGCTTATATGGTGTTGCGTGGTTTTTCCATTCGTGCAGTTTTATCTGCTGGTCTTAATCCAACAATGGGTATGAATCATCATAATGGTACTAATTATTTCTGCTTAGCAGATGACATAATTGAGCCGTTTAGACCAGCTGTTGATTACGCTGTTTCAAAATTATCATTCTCAGATACTCCAAATGATAAAGCAGTTAAAAAGTATTTGATCGACAGTGTTAATCAACAGTTTAATGGTTCTGGACATACAATTCCTAGCGCTTTATCTGATTTAGCTCAATCATATGGTATTTATGTGGAAAAAGACATGGAAGACTTTCGAGTACCACAATTTGTAAGGAGTGAATTATGAAAGTCGATGAGGACAGTGGTGGCATGTGGTGTTTAGTAATGTTTGATTTACCAGTGAAAACAAAAGTAGAGCGTCACGCTGCAACTGTATTTCGCAATATGCTGCTTGATATGGGGTATGCAATGGTACAATTTTCTGTGTATGTCCGTTATAGCCCCACTCAAACAGGAAATAGAACTTCAGTAAAAATAATTAAGGATAATCTTCCTCCACGTGGATCAATACGCATTTTACATGTCAGTGATCATCAATGGTCATCTGCACAACGTTATTACAATGCCAGGCAAGAAAAGAAAGAGGAGGCTCCCGATATTGCTATGCTTTTTTAATCATAAAATGTCTTATAATGGTTGGAATTCTACCATTCTTGATGATATACCAATTATATCAAGAATGGTAGAAGCTAATTTTCAACTAATGGTGACATTAAGCTTAAGTCTCTTCAATTATATCAAGAATGGTAGAAGCTAATTTTCAACTAGATGCTTTCCCAGCAATGATTGTTAACAATTATATCAAGAATGGTAGAAGCTAATTTTCAACTATATATTGGACGGGCGGCACAGGCGTACAATTATATCAAGAATGGTAGAAGCTAATTTTCAACTAGCGTGTGTGGTGGTTTTGATGGTTCTCAATTATATCAAGAATGGTAGAAGCTAATTTTCAACCCAGCCAGGCAACGGCTCAAAACTAGATCAATTATATCAAGAATGGTAGAAGCTAATTTTCAACAAATAAATAAAAACGGGGAAGCTAGAAAGCTTCCCCTGCAGTGATAATCATCAAAACTGCTGAGCAATCAAACTGGATAACAAGTCCAGTCTTATTGAAAATTAGCACTTCAAATATATCATTTTTAAGAAACAAAAGACAAGTGAATTTTTTTAAGTTTTGTTAAAAGATTTGAAAAGTTAACATATCGATATATTCAATGAATGACACAGTTGGAGATATTACTATTATTATGTTTAACATATATGCGTTTTTTAAAAAGTGCATTCTTAGAATGTATGTATGTACATAGATAGCATCCATATATTCATAATGGGAACGTTACTAATGCAGCGTTCCCATTATGTTTTTTATAATATGCGACTTTATATGCGATTTACCAAATGTGTACGCGCTCGCTTGGAGCAAGCCACATCTCGTCGCCTTCTTTAACGTCGAAAGCATCGTAGAACAAGTCAACGTTGCGCGCAATGCCATTAGTGCGGCACTCTGCAGGGGAGTGTGGGTCGATTTGAAGGTATTGCTCCGCAATCTCGTTACGAGCCTTTGAACGCCACACAAGTGCGTAGCTTAAGAAGAATCGTTGCAAAGCAGTGAAACCATCAATCTTAGGAGCGTTCAGCAAAGTTTCGCGAATCGCATCATCACTTCCGTCGACTTCTTGTCCCTTGCTCTTTTGCAAAGCAAAAGCGTAGGCTTTAAGAGCAATAGTTACGCCGCTTAAATCACCAATGTTTTCGCCGATTGTTAAAGCGCCATTTACGTGAGGCATTGCATCGCGCTCTTCTTTGCTCTTTAAGTGAGAGTATTTAACAATAAGCTGCGTTGGTGTAAAAGCATTGTATTGCTCAATAAGCGTTTTAGTGCGCTCAGTGAAGTTGGTTTTGTCTTCTTCAGTCCACCAATTGTTAAGCACGCCGTCGCCATCATATTCGCAACCTTGATCGTCAAAACCGTGGCCGATTTCGTGACCGATTACGGCACCAATAGCGCCGTAGTTTGCTGCGTCTGGAGCACTCGGGCTAAAGAATGGCGGCTGCAAAATCGCAGCTGGGAACACGATTACGTTAAGCAGCGGATCGTAGTAAGCGTTTACAGTTTGCGGAGTCATCTGCCACTCTTCGCGATCCACAGGTTCTCCAGCTTTTGCAGTATACCTACCAAACACAAATCGAGAAACTTCGCGCATATTCTCAATTAAGCCAGCGTCTTCCTTAATATTTAGCGCAGAGTAGTCAATCCAATGATTAGTATAACCAATATTTGGCTCAAACTTGCTAAGCTTTTCCAAAGCCTTTGCTTTAGTTTCCTCGCCAAGCCAGCTGCTGTGAGAAATCGACTCGCGGTAAGCGTTAATAAGATTGTCAACTAAGCCTTGCATATACTTTTTAGAAGACTCAGGGAAGTGCAAGCGCACGTATTCTTTACCGACTTCCTCGCCGCAAGCATCGTCAACAACTCCGATTGCGCGCTTCCAGCGATCGCGCGGCTTGGTGGCGCCAGAAAGCACTTTGCCGTAGAAGTCGAATCGCGCTTGTGCAAAGTCCTCGCTTAACATGCTTGCCCAGCACAAAATCACATGCACGCGTGCCCAAAGCTTTAGATCTTCTAAGTCGGCTTCTTGCCAAATCTTATTCAATCCTTCTATAAAGCTTGGCTCGTGAACTACTACTTTGCTAAAAGCTTTACGAAAATCTATTGGCTGATTCTTTGCTTCTTCGGAATCGTCGTAAGATTTTTGAGCAGCATCCAAGAATGCGTCAAGATTCAGCGCTTCAAGCGTTTTTGCCAAATCCGCATAATCGTAAGGATTATAAGTTTTTTGAGAATCGCGTGTTGCTACGTTATCCCAGTGGTTGCTTGCGATTTGTGTTTCAACCTTCAAGAAACGTTCCGATTGCTCTCTTGTAGTAGTGGCATCACCGTATCCAGCTAAGCGCAACAATGAAGCCACCATTTTTACGTATTCAGCGCGAATCGGAGCGTAATTATCTTCGCGATAGTATGCTTCGTCTGGCAAGCCCAATCCAGCCTGCTCAATGTGCATAATATTCGTCTTAGGGTCTTTAGGGTCTCCGTAGACGCCAAAAGCAAACATTGCATTAGGTCCGCCATATGGAGTAAGAGAAGCAATAGTGCGAACTAAGTCTTCTTTGCTGCTAGCTGCATCAACAGCGTCTAAATCGCTCTTAATTGGCGTAATTCCAGCTTTTTCAATAGATGCAGTATCTAAATAGTTGCGGTATAGGATTCGCGACTTTTTGGCTGGGCAATCTTCGTTTTCTAAAATATCTCGAATTTGCGTCTCTGCATCTTCTGCAAGCTTGTAGAAAGCACCATACATTGGCTTATCTTCTGGAAGAGTGTAAGTGTCAATCCAAGGACCGTTTACGTAACGGAATAAATCGTCTTGTGGTCGAGTAACCGATGAGAAGGAAGCTGGGTCAAAATTTACAGCAGAAATTTCCTTCTGCGATTCCTCATTGTTGTTATTATTTTCATTGTTATTAGGCATGTGCCTAGATTACAAGTATTAAGCGACATCATTAGCTAGTATTTTCGCCATATTTTGCGCTATTTTCGTGCCTGCGAGTTAGTCTTAAATCATGATTGAACTTAAAACTCCATCCGAAATTGAAGCTATGAAGCCTGCAGGTCGCTTCGTTGGTAGTATTCTTAAAGACTTGAAAGCAATGACAAAAGTTGGCACAAATCTTCTTGAGATTGATGACTTTGTTCGCCAACGCATTATGAGCCGTAAAGGTGCGTCTTCTTGCTATGTTGACTACGCTCCTGATTTTGGAACTGGTCCTTTTGCTCACTACATTTGCACTTCTGTAAACGATGCTGTTCTTCACGGAGTTCCTTTTGATTACAACCTTAAAGACGGCGATTTACTAACGCTTGACTTAGCGATTAACGTTGACGGATGGGTTGGAGATTCTGCTATTAGTTTCGTGGTTGGAAAGCATGCGGATCCTGAAGATTTGCGCTTAATTAAGTGCACTGAGGAAGCACTTGAGGCTGGAATTAACATGGCTCAGCCTGGAAACCGTCTTGGAGACATTTCTGCAGCTGTTGGATGCGTTGCTCACGAGTATGGTTACAGCGTAAACCTTGAGTTTGGCGGTCACGGAGTCGGTCATATTATGCATGGTGATCCGCACGTTCCTAACGATGGCACTGCTCACCACGGCTACAAGCTTCGTCCAGGTCTTGTAATTGCAATTGAGCCATGGTTCTTAAAGACTACTGACGAAATTTACCAGGATCCTAAGGATGGTTGGACTCTTCGCTCTGCTGATGGTTCTCGCGGTGCACACACTGAGCATACGATTGCAATTACGGAAAACGGTCCTGAGATTTTGACCGTGCGCTAAACTTATAAATAGTTGATTTTGTAAGTATTTTGCGAGTAGTAATTGCGTAAAACAGGTATGTAAAGAGGTACTTTAAGTAAATGGCGGAATTTGATTTTTCCCAAGCATTAAATGATGTTGAAGCAAAGTATTCTTCGATTTCTAAAGCACTAGATGTCGATTCGTTGAAAGTTACGATTGCAGATTTAGAAAAGCAGGCTTCGGAGCCTGGACTTTGGGATGATTCTGAGCATGCGCAGCAGGTTACGAGTAAGCTTTCGGCAGCTCAGTCTCAATTAAAGCGTTTACAAGCCGTTGAGCAACGCATTGAAGATACTAAGACTTTGATTGAACTTGGTCAGGAAGAAGAGGATGCTGATTCTATGAGCGAGGCTCAAGAGGAGCTTGGCTCTATTGCTCACGAGTTGGACGATATGGAAGTTCAAACTCTTCTTGACGGCGAATATGATGCTCGTGCAGCGGTGGTGACAATCCGTTCTGGTGCGGGTGGTGTGGATGCTGCCGATTTTGCTCAAATGCTTCTTAGAATGTACTTGCGTTGGGCAGAGCGAAACGGCTATAAAACTAAGATGATGGATACGTCTTACGCAGAAGAAGCTGGTATTAAATCCGCCACTTTCCAAGTAGATGCCCCATATGCGTATGGTCGCCTTTCTGTAGAAGGAGGCACTCACAGAATGGTTCGTATTTCTCCATTCGACAATCAAGGCAGGCGTCAAACTGGCTTTAGTGCCGTGGAAGTAATTCCTCTTGTTGAAGCTACAGATCATATTGACATTCCAGATTCTGACATTCGTGTGGATACTTTCCAGGCGTCTGGCCCTGGCGGACAAGGCGTAAACACTACGTATTCCGCTGTGCGCATCACGCATTTGCCAACTGGTTTGGTTGTTTCAATGCAAGATGAGCGCAGCCAGATTCAGAACCGAGCTGCTGCAATGGCGGTTTTGCAATCGCGTTTACTTGTGTTAAAGCATGCCGAAGAAGCTGCTAAAAAGAAGGAGCTTGCTGGAGATATTAAGGCAAGTTGGGGAGACCAAATGCGCTCATACGTGCTTCACCCATACCAGATGGTTAAGGATTTGCGCACTGGCTACGAAACTTCGCAAACTCAGGCTGTTTTTGACGGCGATATTGACGGTTTTATTGAAGCTGGAATTCGATGGAGACACGAACAGAGAGTTGCAGCTAAAAAAGAAGCCGAGGAAAAGTCGCAAGCTTAGTCTGCACTAGGTAAAATTCAAGATAAAAGTCAGAATAAAAATCAAAAATAAAATATAAAATAGTTAAAAACAAAATTAAAGTATATCGTTCAATAGTTCGTAAAGGAAACTGCAGAATATGTCTCTGATTTCACTAGAACATGTGTCGAAGATTTATCCTAAGGGTACGCGCCCTGCTTTGGACGATATTTCTTTAGACGTTAATCGTGGCGACTTCGTGTTTCTCGTTGGTGCTTCCGGGTCCGGTAAAACAACGCTTTTGAGCTTGCTTTTGCGAGAAGAAGAAGCCACAAAGGGCGAGATTCACGTTGCTGGCAACGACTTGAGGCGCTTGGTAAATCGTCAGGTTCCACAGTATAGACGCACTCTCGGCTTTATTTTCCAGGATTATAAGCTGCTTAATAATAAAACCGTGTATCAAAATGTGGCTTTTGCACTAGAGGTTATTGGCACAAGCCGTTCTACGATTAAGTCGCTTGTTCCGCGAGTTTTGGAAACAGTTGGTTTAACTGGCAAAGAGAATAATTATCCGCATGAGCTTTCGGGTGGTGAGGCTCAGCGAGTTGCGATTGCTCGCGCGTACGTTAATCATCCGCAAATTCTTCTTGCAGACGAGCCTACTGGAAACTTGGATCCTACAACTTCTCTTGGAATTATGGAAGTTTTGGACGCTATTAATCGCACGGGCACTACAATTGTTATGGCTACGCATAATGAAGAAATTGTTAACTCAATGCGCAAGCGAGTTGTGGAGCTTCATGCTGGAAAAATTGTGCGAGACGAACGCGAAGGCTCTTATGATTCTGCGCTTTACTTCCCAGACGCAGATGTTGAGCAAAAGTCGAAAGCTCAGCAGGCAGTTGAAGGCGATTCAGGTGTTCGTACTGTGGCAGATTCAGGCTCTGATCACACTAGTTTTAACTCGTCTTCTGAAGATCCTAAAAATTACAGATTCATGTCTAAACGCGCAAAGCGTGCAGCTCAAGCAAAGCAGGCTATGGATGCTGTTGCGCAAACTTTGCAAAATGGTTCTGAAGATAATGAGGGTATTGCTCGACTTGCGCAATCTGTTCATTCAGGCAGAACGGGTAGATATGGTGAAGTTTTTCAGCCTTTAGAAACAACTATGACTTGGGGGCGTGGTCTTTCAATTCCACCAGCTCCTCCCGTGCAAAAGTCGAATGATGCTGAAGATATGAAGAATTCAGATTTTGCAGATTCTAGCAACTCTTCGGATTCTGGCGATTCTCTTGATTTAAGTGAGAATCAAAAAGATAAGAATAATACAGAAAATATTGTCGAAAACGATATTGAAAATTCTAGCGAAAATTCTGGCGAAAACGTCGGCAATACAAGCGAGAATCCAAGCGAAACTGGCGATTATATTGAATCTAAAGAATCCAATGAAAAAAGTAAATCTGAAGCCAGTAAAAGCGAAAATCTTAAGAACGAAGGAGACGAGTAATGCGATTGCAGTTCATATTCTCAGAAACGTGGATTAGCTTGCGCAGAAACGTTTCTATGATTGTTTCGGTAATGCTCGTTACCTTCATATCGTTCTTGTTTATAGGCGCATCTGTTCTTATGCAAGCGCAAATCACAAAAGCCAAAGGCGATTGGTATGACAAGGTAGAAGTTGTAGCATGGCTTTGCCCAGACGGTACAAGTCAGTCAGCATCATGTGCTTCTGGAAAAGCTCCTACTAAAGAAGAAATTGTAAAATTAGAGAACATTATTAACCAAGAGTTAGGTGATGATGTTTCGAATATTACTTATGTTAGTAGAAGCGAATTTTACAAGAACACTTTTCTTAAGCAATATCCTAATGGCTTATACCAGGGTCGCACTTTAACAGCTGCCGATATGCAAGATTCTTTGCGACTAAAGCTCACAAATCCAACAAAATATCAGGTTGTTTCAGAAGTTCTTTCTGGCAGAAATGGTGTTGAGGAAGTAGTAGACCAAAGGCAGATTTTTGACCCAGTGTTTAGCGTTTTGAATCATGCTACGGCTGTGACTATTGTGCTTGCTGCAGTTATGGTTGTTGTTGCGATTATGCTAACCGGTACAACTATTCGCATGTCTGCAGCCTCTAGAAAACAAGAGACGGAGATTATGCGACTTGTGGGCGCGTCTAATTGGACTATTCGCATGCCGTTTATTTTAGAAGGTGCTTTTGCGTCCCTTATAGGATCTCTGCTATCTGGATGCGCGCTAAGCATTGTTGTTAAAGTGTTTATTACAGATTGGCTTGCACAAAACGTTCGTTGGATGCCATTTGTGAATCAGACAACTGTTTGGATGACAGTTCCAGTGTTGGTTCTTGGAGCTGTGCTACTTTCAATAGTCGCCTCCGCGGTTGCACTCAGAAGATATCTGCAAGCGTAAATATAAAAGCAAAATTTAAATTATCAATAAATTATGAACATTAAAAATCATAAATAAAAAATCATAAATAGAAAAATTTTATCGATAATAGAATTTTCAATGTATAATTCGCATTAGTTGTGTTTGAATTTTCTACTTGAAAGGGAAGTAAATATGGAAAGCAAGAAATGCCATGCAAAATATTGTAAGCGCACTGTTGCAAGCGCGATTGCAAGCAGCTTTCTTATGCTTTCCGCTGGTATTGCCTTATATGCTTACCAGCCACTACGCGCTGATGCAGTTACCATGCAAGATTACAACAGGAAAGTTCAAAGTAATGCTGCTCTTAAAAAGCGTCTTGCTGGAGTAAATAAACAGCTTGCTGATAAGATTCTAGAGCTCAATGATTTAAACGAACATCAAATCCCTAATCAAGTCCGTGCTGCTCAGCAAGCTCAGGAGCAAGCGCAACAAGCTATGAGCCTTGTTGAATCAACGAATCAGCGTTTGCAGTCTGCGCAAAAAGACAAACGCGATTTAGAAGAAAAAATCAAGCAGACTGGCGAAGATTTTGATGATGCAAAGGCTGCTGTAGCTCAACTTGCTCGCAAAAGTTTCCATGGCTCCAATGCTTCTAACGTAATGGCAATGGTGACTAATTCCACTACTACCGAGCAGTTTGTTGGAAAACTTCAGTCAGAGGCTGCTGTTGCACGTAGCGAAGCAAATGCTGCAAATGATGCTGCTGTGACTTTGAGTAATTCTATGAATAGACGTCAGCGCTTAGCTGCTATTGAAACAGAGATTCAAAAATTAAAAGCAAAAGCTGATTCTGAGGCGCAGAGTGCTCAGGCTGCGGCTCAGTCTGCCAGTGAAAAGCAGCGTTCTCTTCAGTCTTTAAGAGATCAGGGAACTATTCTAAGAAAGCAGTTAGAGAGTCAAAAGAATAGTCTTACTTCTCAAGATGCTCGCGAAGCTGCGGAAATAATTGCTTTGAAGTCACAAATTGACGCTCAAGCTAGGGCTTTAGCTGCTACGGCTGCAGCTCGCATGAATCCTAATAATGGTAATCGTCAACAGCTTAGAGGCGGCGGCAGTTGGAATACTCCTTCTTTGCCCTCGCTGCCGCTTTCTAATGGTGCCGCAAATGGTATGAATTACGCGGTTCCTGGGAATTGTCCTGCTGGTTCTGGCAATTGCTATGGTCATAATACTGGTAACACAGCTGGAGGTTCTGCCTATCCAGCTCGTCAATGCACACTTTGGGCGTATTTGCGTAGATCACAGCTTGGTCTTCCAGTAGGATCCTTTATGGGCAACGGTGCTGATTGGGCGAATTCTGGGCGTAGACTTGGGTATCTTGTAAATCGCACACCGCATGTTGGTGCTGTTATGGTATTTGCTAGAGGAGCTGCTGGATCAGATCCTACATATGGACATGTTGCTGTTGTTGAACGCGTTAATTCGGACGGTTCGGTACTGATTTCTGAAGGTGGCGTTGGATTTGCTACGTTCCCGTCTTATAGGACTATTCGTAATGCTGGCAATTATGAGTATGTTCACTATTAATTTTTATGATTCGATTTAGGCTGGTGTAATTTGGATAAAAAACCTGGTTCAGATGGTACTTTAACTGTTGCAAGAAATAAAAAAGCAAATCACGACTATGCGATTGAAGATTGCTATGAAGCAGGTATTGCTCTTACTGGCACAGAGGTTAAGTCTTTGCGCGAAGGCAGAGCTTCTTTAGCTGAAGCGTTTGTGAATATTGATAGACGTGGTGAGATTTGGCTAGAAGGCGCAAATATTCCAGAGTACTTAAATGGCACTTGGAATAATCATGCTCCTAAGCGCAAGCGCAAGTTGCTTCTTCATGCGATTCAAATTGCTAAGCTTTCTAGGCAGATTGAAGCTAAAGGTTATACCATTGTGCCTTTGAGGATTTATTTTAAAGGCAGCTACGCTAAAGTTGAGATTGCTTTGGCGCGAGGCAAAAAAGAGTACGATAAGCGGCAAGCATTGCGCGAAGAACAAGATAAGCGCGAAGCATTGCGCGCTATGCGATACAAGAATATGCAATCTAGGTGATTTGCTGTTTTTTATTTCTTGCTTACTGTTGCGCGAGGGCTGGGTGTTTCTTGTCTCACAACGCTCCGCCTCTTACGTGTTTTCTGGTGTTGCGGTTGTTCCGATTTGGCTTTGATTTTGTTTTTTTGAGTTGAAGTTTGTTTGTAGTGGTGGCTCATTGGATTATTTGGTATCGGCTGCCGCTCTTATACTGTTCGACCAAGAATCACCCAGCCCTCTTACGTGCTTGAACAATTACGTGGTTTTTATCACTGAGATTCTCGATTTTTCTTCTTCATTCGATGAATCACCATCAAAGATGCTGAGGTTCATCTCATTCAGTGCGAAAAATCTCGAATCTCTACCCAGCTTGGTGTAAACGTACAACTTTGTAGTAGGTCTATAAACGACACGCCGTATATTATTCATTTTTGTGAATAATATACGGCTTTTGATTTTGCAATTCGTTATTTTTTGCTGATTTTTAGCATATTCATGTATGTCAATTTATGAATATTCAGTTTTTGCATTTTAATAATCGCAATTTAGTAGCGTTATCGTGTATAGTTATGCATATCACTGTAAATTATAAGTTATTTATTCTTTAAATATTGGACAGGAGAAGAAAATGCTTAAGTCAAATAAGATTTTTAAGTCAATTAAGCCTATTGCAGCAATTGCAACTCTTGCATTGATTGGATGCACTTGCGCGTGCGGTCCAGCTGATTCTAAGGCAGCAGATCCAGATGTGGCACGCAGCTACGATGTAAGCAAAGTTCAAAAAGACGATGAGATTGCAAAGCTTGTTCCAGAAAGCGTTGCAAAAACTGGCGAATTAACAGTTGGTGTAAACGTTAGCTATGCTCCAGCAGAGTTCTTCGCTGCAGATGGCAAAACACCAGTCGGCTACGAAATCGACTTTTCTAAAGCTTTAGCAAAATTGATGGGCTTAAAAGCGAAGATTATGCATGCTCAGTTTGATTCCATTATTCCAGCAATCGGAAGCAAATATAACGTTGGAATCTCGGGCTTTACTGTAAACGCTGAACGCATGAAGTCCGTTGATTTTGTAACGTACGCAAACGCTGGCTTATCTTTTGAAGTTCGCAAAGGAAACCCAACTAAAGTAGATCCAAAGAATCTTTGCGGCAAAAAAGTTACATTAGAAACAGGCACTGTTGGCGAGCCAATCATGGAAGAAGCTAAAAAGCAGTGCAAGGCAAATAACGATAAGCCACTAGAAATCATGAGCTTTAAGGAGCAGACCGACGCCACTACAGCATTGCTTTCTGGTCGTGCAGACGTTATGTATGCTGACACTCCTGTAGCTGGTTATGCTGCAATAAAGAACAATGGAAAGCTAGAGATTCTAGAAAGCAGCAACGACGCGGAGCCAATGGGTGCAGCTGTTAAGAAGGACGATGCTAAGATGTTAAAGCTCATTAAGGCCGCAATCGATAAGCTTATGAAGAATGGCGTTTATAACGACATTCTAAAGAAGTGGGGTGTTGAAAACGTTGCCATTAAGGAAGCACAAGTAAATCCAGAAGTCTGATCTTAAATTTGGCGTGCGTTTGTAGCTATTAGTATAGTGAAAACCGCACGCCTTATTTGTATTTAATATATTTGTACATCGCAAGTGCGTTAATTACTAGTTAATAATCCGCTAGTTATTATTCACATATGTGACAATTTAAAATGTTAATGGAGAAAATATGTTTAACAATGCGAGTAAGAAGCTTTCGCAAAATTCTGATGGTGATCGAATTCTACCAGTCAAAAAACCTGGACCAATCATAGCTGGCATAATCGTAGCTATAATTGCGTGCTCGCTGCTTTATTCTATAGTTACAAATCCGCGATTTGAGTGGAATGTTGTAGGCATATATCTAATAAGCGACAATGTTCTTACAGGCATTGCTTGGACTCTAATACTCACATTCTTGTCTATGATTATTGCAATCGTTCTTGCTATAGGATTAGCAATGATGCGTAAGTCTGTAAACCCTGTTCTTCGAGCCGTAAGCTGGTTCTTTATTTGGTTCTTTAGGGGTACTCCAGTTTATACGCAGCTAGTATTTTGGGGAATGTTTGCTGTACTTGTTCCTAAGTTGAGTATGGGCATTCCATTTACATCCGTTGAGTTTTTCTCCATTGATTCCAACGTTGTTATGACCTCTTTAAACGCTGCAGTTATTGGATTGTCCCTTAATGAGGCTGCGTATTTGTCGGAGATTGTTCGTGCTGGTTTAGAAGCTGTGGATGCTGGTCAGGTTGAGGCAGCTCAAGCTCTTGGCATGGGCAGGTCTTTGACTATGCGCAGGGTTGTTTTGCCTCAGGCTATGCGTATTATCGTTCCACCTTTGGGCAATGAGACTATCGGTATGCTTAAAACTACGTCTCTGGTTTTAGCTGTGCCTTTTACCTTAGAACTTCAGTTTGCAACAAATGCTGTAGCAAATCGTATTTATAAGCCGATTCCGTTGCTTATAGTTGCTAGCATTTGGTATTTAATTATTACGTCTATTTTGATGGTTTTTCAAGTTATGTTAGAAAAGCATTTTGGTAAAGGATTCGAAGCAAAAGACATTGTAAACAATGCTCAAATTAACTCTAATGCTGCAAAACGTGGAGATAATGCGATTAAAGCGAATAGTGACGCTGTAAAGGGTCGCAATAATGCAACAATGTTAGGTTTTAACGCATAAACATATAACGCATAAACCGCGTCAAAATTACAAATTTTATATAATCGTAATTAGATTTGAGGAAAAATGACTGATATTTTAACGGTTGATACACAAAGCCAAAATGTTACTAAAAGTGATACTCCAGCAGTAGTCATAAAGGATTTACACAAGTACTTCGGTAATCTTCAAGTCCTTAAGGGAGTTGACATGACTGTTAATCCAGGAAGTGTAACAGTCATACTCGGTCCTTCTGGAAGTGGAAAATCAACCCTATTGCGATTGATAAATCAACTAGAAAAAATTACGTCTGGTAAAATCACAATTTATGGCGAGCGCATTGGCGTAAAAACCGTTATACATAAAGGTAAAGAAGCATTGCAAGCGTTAAACGACAAAGAAATTGCAGCGCAACGCGCAAAGCTTGGAATGGTGTTCCAACGTTTTAATTTGTTCCCACATATGACGGCTATTGAAAACGTTATGGAAGCGCCAGTTCATGTTTTACACATGGACAAAACCGCTGCACGCGATTTAGCAATTAAAGAACTTGAACGTGTTGGAATGGCAGACCGCGTAGACCATTATCCTTCTCAGCTTTCGGGTGGTCAGCAGCAGCGAGTTGCCATTGCGCGTGCGCTTGCGATGAAACCAGAAATAATGCTTTTTGACGAGCCTACGTCTGCATTAGACCCAGAACTAGTTGGTGAAGTGCTTAACGTTATGCGTGATTTAGCTAATGATGGAATGACAATGATTGTTGTAACTCACGAGATTGGCTTTGCACGAGAAGTTGCAGATCAAGTTGTGTTCATGGATGGCGGAAAAGTTGTTGAATGTGGTACTTCAGGAATCATAGATTGCCCACAAACAGAAAGATTTAAAGATTTTCTACATCACGTTTTATAAGTGTTTTGCAAGTGTTTTTCGCGTATTTTAATAAGATTTTTGCATATTTTCGACATGTGTAGAAACACGCACACTTTATAACGTACAATAGAAAATTATGTGTGGCATTGTAGGATATGCAGGTTTTGGCACAGTTTGCTCAAAGCCTCTAGAAGTTTGCTTAAATGGGTTAGAACGCTTAGAGTATCGCGGATATGATTCATCTGGAGTAGCTCTTGCTGCTCCAGGAATGGATTCTATATGCGTACGCAAAAAAGCTGGTCGCTTAGCTGTTTTAAGAAAAGATATAGAAGCTAATCCAATGCCAGAAGCGAGTGTGGCAATAGGTCACACTCGATGGGCTACGAATGGCGCTCCTTGTGATTTAAATGCGCATCCGCATGTTAGTGCCGACGGAAAAATCGCACTTATTCACAACGGTATTATTGAAAACGCTATTAGTCTTAAAGAACAAATGCAAAAAGAAGGCATAGAGTTTTCGTCTCAAACAGATACGGAAGTTGCAGCAAAAGCGCTTGGAAAAATCGCGAATCAAATAATTGAAGAAACTGGTAAGCCAGATCTTTTTGAAGCAATAAGACGAGTTGCAAAAATTCTTAAAGGAGCTTTTACTCTACTTGCAGTAGACGCTAGACAGCCTAATATTGTTGCTGCTGTTCGTCACGATTCGCCGCTTGTAGTAGGTGTTTCAAATAACGAGTATTTTCTAGGCTCCGATGTTGCTGCTTTTGTTCAATACACAGATAAAGTGCTTGAAGTTGGTCAAGATCAGGCTGTTTTAATCGGAGATATAGAAGGAAACAAAAAAGCACAGCTTCGTCTTACTGATTTTGACGGCAATGAGATTGAAAACCCTAGTTACTTTACAGTAGACTGGGATGCTTCTGCAGTAGAAAAAGGCGGATGGGATTCCTTTATGGATAAGGAAATCCACGAAGATCCGCATGCCGTAGCCGATACTTTACGAGGACGATTCGACGCAAAAGGGAATATTATTCTTGACGAAGTTAGGATTAGTCAAGATATTTTGCGATCAATCGACAAGATAATAGTTGTGGCTTGTGGAACAGCAAGCTACGCTGGATTAGTTGCAAAATATGCGATTGAACATTGGGTGCGCGTGCCAGTAGAAGTGGAGTTGGCTCACGAATTTAGGTACAGAGACCCAATTTTAACGCATAGAACACTTGTTGTCGCAATATCTCAATCTGGCGAAACAATGGACACGCTAATGGCGTTAAGGCACGCGCGCGAGCAGGGTAGCCGCGTGCTTGCAATATGCAACACTCAAGGCTCGAGTATTCCGCGAGAATCGGATGCTGTACTTTACACTCATGCTGGCCCAGAAATCGCAGTTGCTTCTACAAAAGCATTTGTTGCGCAAATCGTAGCAGCATACATGCTTGGGCTTTATTTGGCTCAAGTCAAGGGAACAATGTACAGAGATGAGATTCAGCAAATTGTGTCTCAGCTTAAAGAAATGCCAGATAAAATCCAAAACGTTTTAGATACGCAAGCTGATTCGATTATGCAAGCCGCAAAGAAAACAATAGACGCAAAATCGTTCTTGTTCCTTGGCAGGCATGTTGGCTACCCAGTTGCTTTAGAAGGCGCATTAAAGCTAAAAGAGATTGCGTACACGTTTACAGAAGGTTTTGCGGCAGGAGAGCTTAAACATGGCCCGATAGCTCTAGTAGACAAAGGCGAGCCAGTTGTTGTGATTGTGCCATCTTCTAGAGGCAGAGACGTTTTACACGCTAAAGTAATCTCGGGAATTGAAGAAGTTAAGGCTCGCGGAGCGTTTACTATTGCGGTTGCAGAAGATGGTGATCCAGACGCTGAGCGTTACGCAGATATTGTGTTCTGGCGCCCTAAATGCCCAACGTTGTTAAGTCCTTTAGTAGATGTTGTAGCATTACAACTTTTTGCTATGAATATGGCAAAGCTTAAAGGCTATGACGTTGATAAGCCTAGGAATCTTGCAAAATCTGTAACTGTAGAATAGCAGTGAATATTATGTGTGCAAGAAGCCCGCAGAAAAGTCGCAAGCAGAATTTTGGTTGTTTTGTTATGCGTAATATAAACCGTAATATAAACCGCGTTTTTGTTCGTAATATAAAGCGCGTAATTTCTGCGATTACATGCGTTTTTATTGTTGCTTTTTGTGCGTCATGCGGATCTGTTGATTCTAGAACAAAAATAACAGTATGGTCTTGGGAACCAAGCATGAAGCGGATTGCGGCAGATTTTGAGAAACAAAATCCAGATATTCGCGTTAGTGTTAAAGATACAAGCGGATACAACAATCTTAATAGCGCTATTCAAGACGGTTACGGTATGCCAGATGTTGCCCAGCTTGAATACCACGCTTTGCCACAATACGCGGTTAGCGGACAACTTTTGGATATTACAAATCGCGTTCAAGGAACTCAAACATTCTATACGCCAGGCACATGGTCTTCTGTTCAATTAGGAGGACGAGTTTATGGATTGCCAATGGATTCAGGTCCTTTAGCATGGTTTTATAATCAAGACGTATTCAACCAAGCAGGTGTGGATGTTACGCAAATTCACACCTGGAAGGATTATCTACATGCTGCAAGAAAATTAAAAAATATTGGCGTTTATATTGCTGCAGATTCTGGAGATGCAAGTTTTTACAACGCTATGATTTGGCTTGCAGGAGGAAGACCTTTTATAACTTCTCACGATGGTAAAACCGTTACAGTTCGCTTAAGTAAAGACAAAGGAACAAAAGACTTTACTAAATTTTGGCAGTCCATGATTGACGAAGATTTGGTTGATACAAGACTTGCAACTTGGACTCCAGCTTGGAAAAGTGCAGTCGGTTCTGGCAGCGTTGCATCTGTTTTTGCTGGAGCATGGATGACATCGCTTTTAATGCATGATATTCCAGGCGGAGCAGGGTTGTGGCGTGTAGCGAGAGTTCCGACTATGAATGGAAACAATGACAATGCGCAAATGGGAGGATCTGCTCTAAGCGTCCTTCAGTCTAGTCGCAAGCCTGAAGCCGCGATGCGTTTTGTGAATTTTGTATGCCATGATCAGACTGGTATTAAAGAAAGAGTTTTATCTGGAGCATTCCCAGCAGACGTTGTGACTCTTAGAGACAAAGCGTTCCTAAACAAAACAATGGTTCGTGATTCTCGCGGAATCGATGTGCCATATTTCGGAGGACAACAATTCAACCGTATTTTTGCAGATGCAGCAAATCATGTAGATACAGGCTACAAATATTTGCCGTTTGAAGTATATTCTCGTAGCGATTTTCGTTTCACAGTCGGTTTGGCCTATGATTGGAACAGAAAATCAAGAGCACGTTTAACAGTGCAGTCGATGATTGATGCAGGCATTAAACAAGACGATGGTAAGGATTTTCAACTTCCAGACGACCCTGGTCCTAAAATTAGTCTTAAAGATGGTATTAATCTTTGGAAAAAAGACTTGAAAGAATACGGGTATAATCAGGGTTTTGTTGTGCGCTAGACTTATGCACTTTAGGTCTGTAATCCAAAGGAAAAGTCGCTAGCAGCCGATCGTTCGTCTATAAATCTCGTACATTCCTTTAAAAATCAAATTTGGATCGTAATAATCAATAGTTTCAACGTCTTTTTCAAAAAGTCGTCCCAAGCCGCCTGTAGCAACAACCTTAAAAGGCTCATTTATTTCTATTTTGAATTGCTCAATCGTGCGCTCAATTCCACCCAAGAAGCTGTAATACAATCCAGCTTGCATAGCAGGACGAGTTGATTTTGCAAGAACGGATTTAGGGCGAGAAATCTCAACTTCTGGAAGCTGAGCAGTATTATCCCATAGAGCTGCAGCCGCCGCACTAATTCCCGTGCAAATAAGTCCGCAAGTAATTGCTCCGCTTTTATCAACGTAGTTATAGGTTGTAGCTGTGCCAAAATCTATAACTAATACGGGGCCACTGTATTCGTAAAACGCGCCAACACAATCCGCTAAGCAGTCTGCTCCCAAAGAGCGTGGCTCGTCGATGCGAATATTTACGCCAGTTTTTACGCCAGGGCCTACAATCATAGGGTCGATTTGCAAAAACTTAACAATGCTTGCGCGAAAAGAGTGCATAACCTTTGGGACAACCGAAGCAACAATAACATCTTCAACATCGTTTACGCTAAAACCGCTAAGATTTAAGAATTGCGTAATCATAATGCCGTATTCGTCGGAAGTGTGATTTGCTTTTGTAGTCATTCTATACGTGCCAACAATCTTGCCGTTCTCCAAGAATCCAAGCACAATATTCGTGTTGCCAATGTCTACTGCTAAAAGCATATTCGCCTCCGTTGCGTTTGTTGCGTGTTGCCAAACTTAAGTATTCGCATCTTTAGAGCAATACTACATTAATGCTAAGTCCGTTGCGTTCAATTTGATTGTTTGTGCTTGCTGCTTTAGAAAATCGCATAAAAGTGTGGCGGTGTAGCACAGTAGGTGATAAAGTCGAAAACAATGGCAGCGAGGCTAGAAAGGAAATGTAAATGATAAATCGTCAAGCAATATTGCACCGACCACTTTCACAATATGCGTATTCTACGGCAGAATATTGTTTAACAATTCGCTTGCGTGCGGCAAAGAATAATCTTTGTTCATGCGTTTTGCATTACGGAAATCGCGTCGATTTGACTCCGTTAGATCAGTTCTGCACGCTGAAAATGGAAAAGATTGCAAGCGACGATTACTTTGACTACTATGAAGCAAACATAAGCAGCGATTTAGATAGAGTTTGTTATTACTTTGAGATGCAAGATGCGGATGAGCGCTTGTATTTGTACGCCGATACTATTGCGACTGATTTTCCAGAAGATCGTACAGAAGTCTACCAGTTCCCATTTATTCGCCGCGAGGAGATTAGCGACGTTCCTAATTGGCTTAAAGAGGCTGTTGTTTATAACATTTTCCCAGATAGTTTTGCAGATTCTAAACGTGGCATAAGTTGCGAGGCAAAAGATTATTTTGATGAGAAAACTGGCCAAACTTTACACACTCGTTTAGGTGGAACCATTAGAGGAATAATCGAAAATCTTGATTATATTGAGGATTTGGGCTTTAATTGCTTGTATTTAAATCCTATTTTTAAAGCTGCAGAATACCATCGTTACGATCTTCTTGACTACTACCATGTTTGCCCTAATTTAGGAACGGACGACGATTTTAGGGAGCTTGTTAGCGAGGTTCATAATCGCGGCATGCACATAATTATTGACGGCGTTTTTAATCATTCTAGTTGGTATTTCTTCGCGTTTGACGATGTTGTTAAAAATGGCGAAAATTCGAGATACAAGGATTGGTTCTATGGATTAAAGTTCCCTGTTAAGCGCCCCGAAGATGGTAAGCGCCCAAGCTACACGTGTTTTGCGTATGAGCGTAAAATGCCAAAGCTCAATACTTCTAATCCCGAAGTTCGCGACTATTTTATGGACGTTTGCCGCTATTGGCTTGAAGATTTTGATGTTGACGGTTGGCGTTTGGATGTTGCGAATGAAGTTGATAAAGACTTTTGGCGTGCCTTCCGCTCTGTTGCTAAAAAGACTAAAAAAGATAGTGTGCTAATTGCTGAGATTTGGGAGAATTCTGAGCGTTGGCTACAAGGAGACATGTTTGACTCCACTATGAACTACGAATTCCGCAAAGTTTGCCGCGATTTCTTTGCTTTTGGCAAGATTAATGCGCGCGAGTTTAATAGTCGATTTGTAGATATGCTTTTAAGATACCCATTCCCGATTGTTCAAGGTCAATTGAATTTGCTTGATAGCCATGACGTTAGTCGCTTTAGAAGCTTGTGTGCTCAAAGCTCTTCGGAAGCTTGCGACTTTTCTACGGCAGATAAGCGATTCCGCTTGGCTGAGCTTTGTTTGCTTACATCTGTTGGAGCCCCAAGCGTGTTCTATGGTGATGAGCTTGGTGTAATTGGTTTTGAAGAGTGTGATTATCGAGCGCCTATGCCTTGGTCAAATCCTGTCAGCGATAATCGTGATTTATTCCGCGAACTTATAAAATTGCGTAAAAATAACGATTGCTTTATTCATGGTAATTTTAGAGTTCTTGACTATGATGAGCGCGGAAAGTTTGTGTTTGCGCGAGAAACTGACTCTAAGCGTGTTGTTGTAGCTTTAAATGCGTTTAATGAATCTAACGATTCGTTTAGTGCTTTGCCTGATTGTAAGCCGATTATTAGCTACAATTATGATGCTCAAAATCAATCTCTTGGAGCTTTTGGATACGCGATTTTTGAAGTAAAATAGCGATTTATTAGCGATTTTACTGGCGATTTAATCAATAAAAGTGGCACTTAATCAAGTTATTTAAGTGCCACTTTAATTTACAAACGCAAGATATCTATAAGCTTAAGAAAAGCTGGTGTATTCTAGTGTCTTCATCAAGCTCTGGGTGAAAAGCTGTTCCGATTTGATTTCCTTGGCGAGCTGCAACAACGTTGCCATCTACTGTTGCAAGAGTTTCGGCATTAGGACCGACTTGCACAATATAAGGCGCGCGAATAAACGTCATCGGCACTTTGCCAAGATTTCCAAACTCAGATTCGTAGTGGAAGCTTCCAAGCTGGCGGCCGTAAGCGTTGCGCTTAACTGTAACGTCTAGTGTGCCAAATCCGCTAACTTCGTTACCTTCCACGTTTTTTGCAAGCAAAATCAAGCCTGCACAAGTGCCAAGAACTGGCATTCCGTTTGCAATCTTCTCGCGCAAAGGTTCGAGCATATTTTGCTCTTTGAGAAGCTTCGATTGCACAGTGCTTTCGCCGCCCGGTAAAACAAGGCGGTCAAAAGACTGCTCCAAGTCGCGCACTTGACGAAGCTCAATAACGTGTGCGCCTAATTTTTCAAGCATTAAGCGATGTTCAAGAAAAGCACCTTGAACAGCTAAAACTGCTACAGTATGCGAGCAATTATTTGTATTGATAGGTGAGTTTGCCAAAATAATTCGCCTCAATTACTCGCCGCGATTTGCCATTAAAAGCTTGATTTCCTGCTCGTTAATACCAACCATCGCTTCGCCCAAATTCTCGGAAAGCTTAGCAATCATTTTAGCGTCTTTGTAATTAGTCACAGCCTTAACTATTGCAGCAGCGCGCTTTGCTGGATCTCCAGACTTAAAGATGCCAGAGCCAACAAAAACGCCTTCTGCACCAAGCTGCATCATTAAAGCAGCGTCTGCAGGGGTTGCAACACCGCCAGCTGCAAAGTTTACAACAGGAAGTTTGCCGTTTTGTGCAACGTACTTTACAAGATCGAAAGGCACGCGCAAAGTCTTAGCTTCCTCAAAAAGCTCATCTTCGCGCATGCTTGTAAGCTTGCGTATTGCGGAATTCATCATGCGCATGTGGCGCACAGCTTGAATAACATCTCCAGTTCCAGGCTCGCCCTTTGTGCGAATCATGGAAGCACCCTCGTTAATCCTGCGCAAAGCTTCTCCCAAATCTTTTGCACCGCAAACAAATGGAACTGCAAAATCGCGCTTGTTAATGTGGTAAACGTCGTCTGCTGGGCTAAGCACTTCGCTTTCGTCAATGTAATCAATCTCAATAGCCTCAAGCACCTGCGCTTCAACAAAGTGACCAATACGGCATTTTGCCATAACAGGAATAGACACAGCTTCTTGAATGCCGTGAATCATAGCTGGGTCGCTCATTCTAGAAACTCCGCCAGCCGCGCGAATATCGGCAGGAATACGCTCCAACGCCATTACAGCGCAAGCTCCAGAATCTTCAGCAATTCGCGCCTGCTCCGGAGTAGTAACATCCATAATCACGCCGCCCTTAAGCATTTGTGCAAGCTGGCGATTTAGAGCAGTGCGGTCTTGGCTGCCGTTATTTTGCGGATCCGAGGATTCGTTTACTGTTACCGTAGTATTCAAGTTCTCTGCCATTATTCCTCGCTTTTTACTAAACCTATTAAACGCATTTTTATGTTGTACATTGTTATACTACACATTTTCATGCATCTATTAAACGTATGTATTTTGTTAATATGCAAGCTAGCGTGATTCTAATCTTTTTAGGATTTTGCGCACGTTTGCAAGTTTACGCCTGTTGGCATTTAACCACATTCGTAGGATATATGGTAATAAAATAGGCTTAAAATATCTGAAAAATCATGCAAATATGCAATGTGTTGTTTAGACTCACCGCATCTTCGTTTGACTTGTGAATCGGATACGATTGTGTTTGCCGTTGACTTTATGGTTGCGAAAGTTGCAGCTAGATAAAGCGACGAGCTGTAAAACAGAATAAATATAAATTAAATATAAATAATGTATCTAATTACAATCCAGAAAGGTTTGTTGAATGGATAACAAAGAACCCAAAGATGGCGCGTACAATAACGACGCGACCGATAAATTCTATGGGCAAGAAAACGCAGAGCAATCGCAATTTAGTTCTAGTACAGATGCTTCGCTTAACGCTGCGTCTAAAAGGGGATATAAAACTAATAAGCGTGGTTTAGGAAAATTCTGGCTTGTTTCTGTAGCAATCGTAGTAATTGCAGTGGTTAGCGCTATTATTGCAACGTTTACAGGTCCGCAAAAAAATCCTGCAAGTCAAACATCTTCTACACAAGTATCAAATAAAACTGTGTCAATCGGATTAAAACTTGCTCCTACAAATCTCGATATTCGCAATCAATCTGGCTCTTCCTTGGAACAGTTATTGATTGGAAACGTGTATGAAGGTCTTGTAGCTAGAAATACTAAAAATCAGGTTGTTCCATCCCTTGCAAAGAGTTGGGAAATAAGCAAAGATGGCTTAAAGTACACGTTCCACATGCGTAAGGGAGTCGTGTTTTCTAACAAGCACAGGCTTACTGCTAAAGATGCTGAGTGGTCTTTTAACGAGCTTGTTGCAAAGAAATATCGCGGATCAAACATGGTTGGAAAAGTTGAATCCGCTAAAGCTAAAGATGATTACACGTTTGAAATCAAGCTTAAAGAGCCAAACGCAAAGCTTTTGTGGGCGTTGTGCTCTAGAGCTGGCTTAGTCTTCGATAAGCTTGCGAATTATGATGCTAAAACTCAAGCTGTTGGATCTGGCCCGTATTTGGTAGAAAAGTTTGTGCCGAATGACCGTGTTGTGTTAAAGGCAAATCCGTGCTACAAGGGTATTAATAAGCCTAGAACATCAAAAGTTGTTGTTCGCTATTTTGTGGATGATGTTGCTGCTGTAGATGCGCTTTCTTCTGGAGCTGTTCAAGCTTTGGCGCCTATTTCAGGTCAGCTTGCTAAGACTTTTAAAGCGGATGCAAAGCGCTATGTTGTTAAAGCTGGAAACAGTACCGATAAATTTGTGCTTGCTATGAACATGAATGGTGAGCGGACTAAAGATAAGCGCGTGCGCCAAGCGATTCGATATGCTATTGACCATAAGCAGATTATTGCTTCACGCGGCGGTACGGATGCTTTGCTTGGCGGACCGATTCCTTCTCTTGACCCAGGATATGAGGATTTGACTAATATTTACACTCATGATGTTAAGCGCGCTAAGTCATTGATGAAGAAGGCTGGTTTCAGCGAATCAAATCCTTTGCATCTTTCGCTTACATACCCGAATATTTATGGAACGCAACTTGGTGACCAGTTGAGGTCTCAGCTAAAGAAGATTGGCATTGATCTGAAGGTAAACATTGTAGAATTTACTACTTGGCTTCACGACGTTTATAACAATAAAAACTACGATTTGTCTATGGTAGATCACAATGAAAGCCATGATTTTGGCCAGTGGGCAGATTCTAAATATTACTATGGTTACAACAATAAGCAGGTTCAGGATTTGTATGCTAAGGCAATGCTTTGCGCGAATACTAAGGAGTCTAATAAGCTTCTTGCCAAGGCTGCGAGAATCGTTAGCAAGGATGCTCCTGCAGATTGGTTGCTTAATTATAAGGTTGTTACAGCTAAGGTAAAGAATCTTGAAGGCATGCCTTTTGATATTAATCAAGTTCTTTTGCCGCTATACAACTTGCGACTTAGCTGATTTGCTCTAAATTCTCCCGAGAATGTTGCTGATTTACGGCGTGTTGGACTACAAAGTGCGGAGATAGTTGACGGGTTTTGTAGCTCAAAATGGTGTGTAGAGCAACAAAAAGCGGAAAAGATTGACGGGTTTTGTAGCTCAAGATGGTGCGCAGAGCAACAAAAAGCGGAAATTTTCGGAAAACATTAAATTAAGTAAGGGGTTTGTATGAAGCGCATGATTCTTCGACGCATCACGTTGTTTTTTGTAGCGCTGCTATTTATTTCTGCAATCGTATTTCTTGCTCTTAGAGTTTTACCTGGAGACGTTGCTCAAGTTATGGCTGGCTTAAACGCGCCAGATGGAAAAGTTGAGCAATTAAGACGCGATTTAGGATTAAACAAGCCCCTTTTCGTTCAATATTTAGAGTGGATTTTTGGCGTTTTTAGAGGCGACTTTGGTGTTTCAATGCTCACTGGTCGCTCCGTTGCATCCACTATTGCTATGCGTGCTAGTATAACTTTTCCACTTATTTTCCTTGGACTTTTAATTGCGCTCGCAATTGGTATTCCTCTTGGATGCTTGCAAGTTTTGCATTCTGGCAAGGCTTCGCAAGTAGTCGCAAGGTTTTGTGCTATTACAGCAGGATCTGTCCCAGCTCTTTGGGGTGGAATGATTTTAATCATGATTTTTGGCAAGGGTATTGGTTTGGTGGAGCTTTTCCCTACTCAAGGTTTTCCAACAGATGGTTGGCGTGATTTTGGTAGTGCGTTTTTGTCTTTGATTCTTCCAGCGCTAACAGTTGGCATTATTGTTGGATCTGGTTTTATGCGTTACACTGCAGCATCGTTAGAACAGATTTCTAATAGCGATATTGCTTTGCAGACTATGGCTTGTGGAATGACTAAAAAGCAAATGATTTGGAGAGTCGGCTTGCGATTAGCGTTGCCGCAGCTTGTGTCTATAATCGGCTTGACTTTTGCGCACATGATTATGGGCGTAATGGTTATTGAAAATCTGTTTTCGCTTCCTGGAATGGGTATGGGTCTTGTGCGCGATGTTGGTTTGCGAGATCTTATATCTGTTCAAGGCAATCTTTTTATGCTTTCTGCATTGTTCTTGCTTGTTGGGTTTGCGATTGACGTGTTGCATCGTTTGTTGGATTCAAGACTTAGCCAAGATTCAAGTGGGGAGTGATTCAAGCAATGATTAAGTTTTTAAGCCGCATTTGGCGCGGAATTATTGGAAAATTTGTTTGTATTGTTTTGTGCTTGTGGATTTTTGTAGCTGCGCTTTCTTTTGTGTGGACGCCTTATTCTCTTCTAGAAACAAACGGATACCAGGTATGGCAAAAGCCTTCGCTAAAGCATTGGCTTGGCACAGATGGCACGGGTGCAGATATGCTTAGTTGGCTTATGGCTGGTTCTAGAGTAGAGATTTTGCTTGTTATTTCAACAATTGTGATTGCAAGCGTTGTTGGGTTTGTGATTTTAAGCTTTACGATTTGCCGTGTTCAAAAAATTCGTTCCGTAAGCATTATGGCAGTAGATGCTTTAATTTCCATTCCAACGGTTTTGATTGCGCTTATGCTTGCTGTGCCTCTTGGAGCGTCCGTTCTTGTAATCATGCTTGCATGCGGATTCGGCTACGGCTTAAATCTTGCGCGTATTTTACGTCCAAGTGCTGTTCTTGTTCTTAAGTCTAACTATGTTGATTGCGCGATTTCTAATGGCGCTAGCAGAAGTTACGTTTTGCTAAAGCATGTTCTTCCTAATATTTTGCCAATTGCTTCCGTTCAGCTTTCGCTTTCTGCAGGAACTGTTATTTTAGCGGAAAGCGGATTGACTTATCTAGGTGTTGGTGTTCCTTCGGGAGTGCCGAGCTGGGGTCGTGTTCTTTCTACTTCGGTTACTTTGATTCACGTTTATCCGCTTGCGGCTCTCTGGCCTGGTCTTGTTGTTACTTTAACAGTTTTGGCTCTTAATCTTTTTGGCGATGTTTTAAGAAGTGTTACAAATCCAGCAAATAGGGAGTCTAAGAATGAGTCTTGATATAAAAGGATTATCTCTTAGCATTGGATCTTCGCGCATTTTAAGTGATGTTTCACTTAACGTTAAAGATGGTGAGCGCGTTGGGTTAGTTGGATCTTCTGGCTCTGGTAAATCAATGCTTTTAAGAGCTGCGATTGGCCTAGTTCCGTCTAATTGCAAAATCACTGGCTCTTGCCATGTTGGCAATGCCCAAACTGTTGGCGCTAACGATTCTGCGCTTGCAAACATTCGTGGCAAGTATGTTGGCGTTGTTTTTCAGCAGGCGGATCGTGCTCTTAACCCCGTTATGAGTGTTAGCGAGCAAATCGCATTACCTCTTAGGCTTCATTACAATTTAGACGAAGACGATATTCAAAATCGCGTTAAAGTTATGCTTGAAAAAGTTGGTTTAGGCGCGAATATTTTGAATAAGCGCACTTTTGAGCTTTCGGGCGGGCAAATGCAACGAGTTGGAATTGCTACAGCGCTTATAACTTGCCCTAAGTTGATTCTTGCAGACGAGCCGACTACTGCTCTTGATTCTGTTACGCAAAAAGATGTTGTAAATATGCTCACTTCTTTAGTTGATAATATGGGCGCTTCAATGCTTTTTGTTACTCACGATTTTTCGGTACTTTCTCGCGCTGCTACTCGTTGCTATGTTTTGGATTCTGGGCGATTAGTCGATAGTGCGCGTGTTGGTGAATTGCTAGAAAATCCTAAGGTGCGCTCTACTAAACAGCTTGTTCTTGCTGCGCGAGCTTTAAGTCTTAGTAAAAATGATTTAAGTTTAGATAATAATGATCTAAGCCTTGACTGTAAAAGTGATTTAAATAAGAATAATTCTTCTAAAGATGATTGCATTTTTAAAGCTAAAAACATTCACGTTGTTTTAGGAAGTTCAAAGACTCGGGTTGAAGCATTAAAAGGCGTTGACTTTAATCTTAGAGTTGGCGAATCGTTAGCGCTAATTGGCGGATCTGGAAGTGGTAAAACAACTTTGATTCGCTCTTTACTTGGATTGCAAGAAATAAGCGAAGGAAGAATAGAGTATTGCGGCAAAGTTGTTGAAACTGTTAAAAACGCTAAAAAATTAAGTTTAAAAGATTCTGCTTACGTAAATATGAGAAGACAATGTTCGCTTGTATTTCAGCATCCTTTTGCAGCTTTAGACCCGCGTTGGACAGTTAGAAAAAGTGTTTCTGAGCCGCTTGAAATATGGCGTAAAAACATGAGTTCTGATTCAAATACTGTTGATTCAAATACTGTTGATTCACATGTTATTGATTCTAAAGTAGATGATGTTTTGAATTTAGTTGGATTAAATCCTAATGTTTTTAGCAAAAGATACCCTTGCGAGCTTTCGGGTGGGCAAGCTCAATGCGTTGCGATTGCGCGCGCGCTAATCAATAATCCTAGAGTTTTGGTTGCAGATGAGCCAATGAGCGCAATCGATGTTGCTGAGCGCACAAGAATCTTAGATGCTTTTAATGTGATTCGTGCGAATCGCCCTAATATGGCGTGCGTATTCGTTAGTCACGATCTTGGTATGATTCAGCATTTGGCGTCTAGTGTTGTTGTTCTAAAAGATGGCGTTGTTGTTGAATCTGGGAATGTAAGTCAAATTTTAACTAATCCAAAACATAGCTACACGCGTGAACTTATTGATGCTGCTACTTTGTAAGTCTGTATCTGTAAGTCTTGCAAGTTTGTAAGTAATAAGCTTTGTAAGTCAATAAAAAATATTTTTTAAATTCGCGTTTATGTGTGTTTGGCAAGAATAGCGTCTAATATTATTTAGTAATCGTTATTTATGCATATTTACGCATACATTTTGCGCATGTATTACAAGTTAGGAAAGATAAAATGAGCGAAAATCAAAACAATCAGCCGACTCCTCGTCCAGAAAGCTTTGAGCTTGATCACACTAAAGTTAAAGCTCCATATGTTCGCTATATTGACACGCAAAAAGGCCCGAATGGAGACGTTATTTCTAATTACGATATTCGCTTAACTCAGCCTAACCAAGAGGCTATTCCTACGGGCGCTTTGCATACGATTGAGCATACGATTGCTGTTCTTTTGCGTCAGCGCATTGAAAGTTACATTGATTGCTCTCCATTTGGTTGCCGTACAGGATTCCACCTTTTAACTTGGGGCACTCATAGCACGGAAGATGTTGCGCGCGCGTTGAAGGAATCGCTTGAATTTATTGCGTACAAAGCTACTTGGGAAGATGTTCCAGCTACAACTATTGAATCTTGCGGAAACTACCGCGATCATAGTTTGTTTGGAGCGCGTCAATGGTGCAAAGATATTTTAGACAAGGGCATTAGCTCCGATCCTTTTGAGCGTAAGATTGTGTGACTTGTTGCGTTCGTTTGTGTAATACTGTAGAATCGCCATATTCTAAGCATAGGGGGGTGTATGTGTGAAATAAGATTGAGGAAAGCAACTCTTAGCGATCTAAAAGATATTGAAAATATTTATGAGAGAGCAAGAGTATTTATGGCAAATAATGGCAATCCTCATCAATGGGGAGATCGTTTTCCTCTAACATCTAGTGTTATAGAAGATATTCGTTTGAACCGTTTTAATCTTCTTGTAGACACGGACCCAGACTTTGGCAATGAGCGCATTTTGGCGCAATTTGCACTGTGCGAGGGCCTTGATGAAGTCTACGCAAAGATTGACGGAGCGTGGCTAGATGACGTTTTGCCATACGTTACAATCCATCGACTTGCATCTTCGGGAGTCAAGCCAAAAATGGCAAGAGAGTGTTTAAAATGGGCTAAGCTCAACTACTCTAATGTTAGAATCGACACTCATCCCGACAACTTGATTATGCAAAAAGTTATTTTGCGAGAAGGCTTTAGCAAGTGTGGTCTTGTTGTGATTCCAGATCGCGCGCATAGTGCAACTAGAATCGCGTATCAATGGTTGCGCTCGCATAATCATGTAATACGGTATTAGCGGTATTTGCTGTATTTGCAGTATTAAAATGTAAGTCAAAATTAGTTGCAGATATAGTAGACAA
Organism: Gardnerella sp. KA00390; assembly: GCF_049244075.1. Taxonomy (GTDB): domain Bacteria; phylum Actinomycetota; class Actinomycetes; order Actinomycetales; family Bifidobacteriaceae; genus Bifidobacterium; species Bifidobacterium vaginale. The sequence goes on along the minus strand of NZ_CP058372.1, from coordinate 1,046,437 downwards.
AAAATAAATATAAAAGTAAAAATTAAACATAAAGCTAAAAACTAAAAGTAAAGGCGTGAGATATGTGTAAAAATTCGAGTATACAAGTGATTTTGCAAGAAAACTACGCTCGCGCCTTAAGTACATACCCGGGTCAGGTAATCGTTGATTTAAAAGCGCTCAGGGATAATATGCGAACGCTGATTGAGCGTGTTTCTAAAGATTTGCAGCCTGGGCAAAAGTCGCCAGCAGTTATGGGAGTTGTTAAAGCAGACGCTTATGGTCACGGGCTTATTCCTAGTGCGCTTGCAGCTCTAGCAGGAGGAGCAACTTGGCTTGGCACAGCTCAACCTTACGAGGCTTTGCGACTTCGCGCGTCTGGAATTGATTCAAGCAGATGCCGTATTCTTACGTGGCTTACTAGCGCTCCAACGTCTCTTTTTGCTGATTTAATAAACGCGGATATTGATATTTCTGTTGGCTCGCTTGATTCTATTGATGCTGTTGCGCTCGCTGCTAAATCGGTTGGCGCCGCTGCGCGCGTACACGTTAAGGTAGATACGGGATTTGGCAGAAACGGTTTTACGCCTGCAGGTTTTAGTGATGCTCTAGAAAAACTTAGTGAATATTCTAGTCAGGGATTAATCGAAGTTATTGGGCAATGGAGTCACTTAGCTGTTGCTGATTGCCCAGACGTTCCAGAGTTTGTGGCATCTACAGATAGGCAAATTGAGCAATTCCACGATTTTACTCGCAGAATGCGCGAAGCTGGGTTGGAGCCTAAAATCCGACATTTAGCTAATACGGCTGCAACTCTTAACAGACCAGAGATACGATTTGAGCTTGTTCGCCCAGGAATTGGATTGTACGGATACGAGCCAGACCCCGTTATGGGAGCGCCTCAAACTTACGACTTGCGTCCAGCTATGACTTTACAAGCGCAATTAGGAACAGTTAAATCTGTAGAAGCAGGTCACGGCATTTCGTACGGCCGCACGTATTTAACGCCAGACAATACAAGCACAGCAATCGTTCCACTCGGCTATGCGGATGGCATTTTGCGCGCCGCTAGCGGATACGATATGCAAGGATCTCGGCATGTTAATAAGCCTGGAGGACCAGTGCGCGTAGAAACTAATAACGGTGCTAGGATTTTGCATGTTTCGGGGCGCGTTTGCATGGATCAATTTATTGTTGACTTAAAAGGCAGTGCTAAAGAGCTTGGGGTTAAAGAAGGAGATACAGTCAGGCTTTTTGGGTCAGGCAGAGGTATTGAATATGCGGAGCCGACGGCAGACGATTGGGCGGCGGCTGCAGGAACAATAAGCTACGAGATTATGACTGGGATTGGCCCTAGAGTTCCTCGATTGTATAAGAATGCTTACGAAGTTTTGCCTAAAAAAGACATAAAAATGTTGGATGAAAAAAGCTTAATCTAAATATTTTGTGATTTGCGGCTTGCGATTAGTTGAAGAGGTTTTTAATGTGTAACGATGTGATTGCTTCCGATAACGAAGTTGTTGGCGAATACAGCTTGCACGATACTGAGAGATGGGCTAGCGAGCCTCACCACACGCGCGCTCGCACTCCGTTTGAACGAGACAGAGCCAGAATAATCCACTCTTCAGCGCTTAGAAGACTCGGCGCTAAAAGCCAAGTGCTTGTAGCAGGCTCCGACGATTTTGCTCGAACGCGCTTAACGCACACGTTGGAAGTTGCGCAAATTGGTCGCCAGATTGCTTCGATGCTTGGCGCGGATCCAGATGTTGTAGATTGCGCTTGCTTAGCTCACGACTTAGGTCATCCTCCTTTTGGTCATAATGGCGAGCGCGCGCTTGCTCAAATCGCCAGCAATATTGGTGGTTTTGAAGGAAATGCTCAAACTCTTAGACTTTTAACGCGTTTAGAGCCTAAAGTTTTTAGAGAAAATGGCGCTAGCGCAGGAGTAAACCTTACGCGTGCAAGCTTGGATGCTGCTGTTAAATATCCTTGGGGTTTTGATGAAGCAAAAGCGCACGATAAAGGCGAGCGTGACTTAAAATTCTGCGTTTACCCAGACGATAGGGAAGTTTTTGATTGGCTAAAGTCTGGCTCTCCTCGCGAATTAAAGCCTATGGAATGCCAGATTATGGATCTTTCCGATGATATTGCATATAGTGTTCACGATATTGAAGACGCGATTGTGACTGGAGCTTTTAACACGGAGCTTGTTTGGGATTCAAGCGTTGCGGATCAAGTTGTTCAAGAAGCTCATAATTGGTATGGCAGCCAGTGGGATGCGGATAGTCTTTTGGCGGCTTTTAAGCGTTTGCGTGCTCTTAACATGTTCCCTGATTCTTATGACGGTTCTAGAAGGTCGCTTGCGCATTTAAAGAATATTACTAGTGCTTTAATTGGCAGGTTTGCAAGCTCAGTTGAGAGAGCAACTCGAGAAAAATATGGGAGCGGTGCTTTGATTCGCTACCGCGCAAATGTTGTTATTCCGCCAGAAACATCTTACGAGATAATCGTTCTTAAAAGCTTGGCTGTGCATTTTATAATCCAACCTAGAGAGCGCGAGTTTTATAAGCGTGAGCAAAAGATTCTAACAGATTTGGTTGAAGTTTTTATGAGCAAGTCTCCAAGAGCGCACGATGCTATGGAATCTGTGTTTATAAGTGATTGGAATACTTGCTCTAGCGAAGACGAGCGTTTAAGAGTTGCGATTGATCAAGTTGCAAGTCTTACAGATGGATCGGCTACAGCTCTTCATGCCGCTTTGTGCTAAATTTGCATTTATCTTGCGCGAGTGTTTTATAGCCGCTGGCTTGCGATAAGCTAGAGATTATGGCTGGAATGATTGTAAAAGAAGACGTTGAGCGTGTGCGCGCTGCTGCAGATTTGTACGATATTGTATCTGCAACTGTTACGCTTAAGCCTTCTGGAACGGGTACTTTTGTGGGGCTTTGCCCGTTTCACGATGAAAAAACGCCTAGTTTTAGCGTTCGTCCAAGCTTAGGTGTCTGGCATTGCTTTGGTTGCGGTGCTGGTGGAGATGTTTTTAAGTATGTTGAGCAAAAAGAAAACATTGATTTTCGCGAGGCAGTAGAACTGTTGGCAGATCGATACCACGTTGAAGTTCATTATGACCAATCGCAAGCTGGTAAAGATAGTGCTCACGCAGGTTCTAAGCGTGCTCGTCTTATAGAAGCAAATGAGGAAGCTCAGCGTTTTTTCGTGTCCCAAATCAACTCTAAAGAAGCAGCTCCAGCTCGTAGTTTGCTTGCTGGACGTAATTTTACTCAAGCGCAATGTGAACGTTTTGGTTGCGGATATGCGCCGAATAGTTGGGATACTCTAGTTAGATATTTGTCTAATAAGGGTTTTACTCGTCAAGAATTATTGGACGCAGGTTTAGCACGCCAAGGTCAGCGCGGAATTTACGATTATTTTCGCGGCAGATTAACGTGGCCTATTCGCGATTCTACAGGCAGAACTTTGGGTTTTGGCGCTAGAAAGCTTTATGACGACGATTCTATTAGTGCAAAGTACATTAACACTCCAGATACTGTGTTGTATAGAAAAACGCAGGTTCTTTATGGAATTGACATTGCTAAATCGAATATTGTTAAAAAGCGTCAAGTTGTGATTGTGGAAGGCTATACGGATGTTATGGCTTGCCATTTAGCTGGTGTAGATACTGCTGTTGCAACTTGTGGAACGGCTTTTGGTGCGGAGCATGCGAAGATTATTCGCCGTCTTATTGCAGACGATTCTTTGGGAGCGATTCAGCTTGTGGGGCCTGTAAAAGTAGAAGGTCAAAAAGTTAGTTCGCGTATTGTTTTTACTTTCGATGGAGATGCTGCAGGTCAGAAAGCTGCGTTACATGCTTTTGGCTTAGATTCAGCGTTTTTAACACAGACTTTTGTTGCTGTTGCAGATAACAATTTAGACCCTTGTGATTTGCGTATTCAAAGGGGAGATGAGGCTGTTCGCTCTTTGATTGCGCGCGCTAATCCTCTTTACGATTTTGTAATCGACACTGTTATTCGTAAGTTTGACACGTCTTTTGCAACAGGGCAGATGGGTGCTGTTAAGGCGGTTGCTCCTCTTGTTGCGCAAATTCGAGATAGGTCTTTGTTGGACTTGTACACTAGGAAAGCTGTTAGAAATATTGGTGTTGATTTAGACGTTATGCGTAGGGAAGTGGAGTCTAATAGAAGGCGATTGCATGTTATAGACGATGACGCTTATTCTAAAAGCTATTCTTCTATCGTTTCCGCGGATTCTCGCGTATTTGATCAGCGTTCTCAAAGCATGAATGAAGCTGCTTTAAAAACAGCTATGCTTAGAAGCGCGTACAAAAATCAAAGTTACTACAAGGTTGACGATTCCGTGTTTATGTGTGAGCAGCAATTTATGGCTGTTCTTATGCAATCTCCTTTAGCGTTTAACAGTCAGCTTTTTGCGCAGCTTACTTTGAATAATTTTATTACGCCAGTTTTTAGAACGCTTTTTCAGGCTTTTGTGGCAGCTGGGGGATTGCCTACTTCAAATGTAAGTCAAGGATTATGGCTTCATATTATAACTAAAGCTGCTGGCCCTATGTTAGAAGGTGTTATTAACGAGCTTTCTGTAATGCCTCTTCCATTGTCTTTAAGCAAGGGCTTAAGTAGCGCTTCTTCGCTTAACTCGTCGGCTGCTTACGACTATAGTGGCGAAAGCGCTAAAGGCGGACCATCTGATCTTTTGCGCGTTCCTAGTGAAGAAGAGCAAAAGTACGCAAACGAGCTGCTTATTAAGCTTCTAGACGTTGGTTTTATGCGAAAAATCGGAGCTTTTAAAGTTCGTATGAGTAAGCTTCCTGATGGTCAAGAAAAGCTTACTCTTTTAGGTCAAATCACTAAAATGGAAAGCGCTCGAAAAGACCTTCAGTCGCAAATTCTATAATGTGTATCAATATTGTATTTACGTCCTAATGCTGTTTACTTTACTTTTTAACGTTTCTTATTTTCATATTTTCATACGTATTTGTGGAATATTTGGAGTGTATGTGATGAAATAATCCACACTGCAGATTTAATTGCAATGTGGATTATTAAATTAATAAATTAACAATATTTTATTATTAATCAAGTTGCTCTCTGTATATAGCACTTGCTATAGAACACGTCGGATCTATAAATGGAATCAGAGTGGATTGGAAAGCATGATAAGTGTCTGATTTTCCTGGCCATACAGTATTTAAAACATTGTTTTTATCATCGAGTTGATGGAACCACGAACCGTTAGAATGATCAATGACTGAGTGGTCTAGATATTTGCAGAATTCTTTATACCAAGTAGCATATTGCTTATTTTTAGTGATTCTGTAAAGCGTTGATGATGTATTAATGGCTTCTGCTAGTGTCCAATGCATACGGTCGTGGACTATAGGCTTTCCATTCCAATCTGTTGTGTATACGATACCTGGTTGCCCATCGGCATTCCATCCATCTTTTAATGCTTGGTTAAACAAATTTTCTGCAGCGTTTAATGCTTCTCTTCGCTGTTTGCAATCTTCCTTATAGTAACTGTATGCCCATTGGAGTATTAATCTTGACCATTCGATTCCATGACCTGGTGTTGCACCGTATGGTTTAAATTGGTCATCTTTTTTGTCTTTATTATATTCTAAGTCTGCTTGCCATTGATCGTTGAAATGTTCTGGTATTCGCCAATTGTTGTTAGATGCCCAATTGATTACGTGGCTGATTATGCGCTTTGCGCGTTCTCTATATTTTTCATCTCCTGTGCTATCAGCTACTGCAAGAAATGCTTCTGTTGTATGCATGTTTGCATTAAGCCCGCGATAAGAATCAAGCTTATTGAAGCTTGTATCCCATGTGTCTACTGTTAAACCTATTTCATTATTCCAGAAGTACTTATCGAATACTTTTAATGCATCTTCTAATAGTTGTTTTGCTCGTTCATGTCCTGCTAGTAGTGCGCTTGATGCGGCTAGTATAACGAATGCGTGAGTGTAACAAATTTTGTCTTTTTCAGGTTCTTTGTTCCAACTTACTTGTGGATACCATCCTCCGTGTTCGTTGTCGTGTAAAGGACCTAATAGTCCGTCGAGTCCTCGTTCAACAAGTTGATTCGCTTCTTTGTATCCTAACATTTCTCCTATTGAGTAAACATGAGTCATTCGTGCTGTAATCCATGTTTGTACTCCGCGTGTTTTATCTAGTGTTCCGTCTGTGTTGAGCCATCCTGACCCTCCTATTGGTGCTGGGAAGTTTTTTGCGAAATCAAGTAATTGTTTTGTTTGTTCTGCCATGAATATTCTGTTGGCTTGTGTGTCAAACGTATATTTAGTTGTTTCAAAATCTTGCATTATTGTCCTTTCGTAGATTGTAATTTTAAAATTGAATCAACAGAGTCATGTGTTATGTTAGGGATGAATAATTGCCTATCTTCATTTATGCTGTTTATATGCTGTCTACAGATAATTATTCCAATTAGAAAATATCATCTTTAATATTTTCTGAAGTTTCTAACAGCTCATCACTATATATGGACAATTACTCTTTGCTGATTAAATATTATAACTTTGGTTAGCAAAATTCAGGTTTATTTCCCAAAATTCATAACAGTTATGAATTTTTATTAATTACTGTCTTTTGTCATAAACTTTTACTGATTTAATATCGTATACTTGTTTTGTCTTTATATGTTAGATATGCGATTTATGCGTATGTGATTTGCGTGTACGTGATTTACGTATAAATGTTTAATTGTGTAAGAAAGAAGTGTAGAAACTATGTTTTTATTACCTGAGCAGCAATTAAATCGCTGTACAAGAGTTATGCAACAACGCTTATACCCGCATATAAATACTGTTTTATTGCATTGTAAAATTCGAGCGTATGAGATTGCTGGAGAACCTATTTCTTCTAACGAATTCTTTTCTAAGTTAAAAAGAAACGATATTGTGTTTCATTCATTCAATGTTCCAAGCGTTTGGGGAACAACTTGGGGAACAACGTGGTTTGAGATATCAGGGTCGATTGATCTTTCAAAGGTAAAGGGGTGCAAAGTTGAGCTAAATGTTGATTTAGGTTGGATTAGTAATCTTTTCCCTGGTTTTCAAGCTGAAGGATTAGTGTATAACGTTGACGGAAGAGTTATAAAAGCTGTAAACCCTTGTAATCATTGGGTTCCGTTGATTGATGAGCATAATAATCGTTCGATTAGTATTGATGAAAATGGTAATTTTACTTTATATTTGGAAGCTGCAGACAATCCATTTGTTGAAGGACCTACTGCGTTTTCTCCTACTGATTTAGGTGAGCGTGCTACTGGAAAAACCGAATGCCAATATATGTTGAAGTATGTTGACGTTACTGTTTTTAATCGTAATATTTTTGATTATTATATGGATCTTGAGACTGTAAGTTCTTTGATGCGAGAATTGAATGACGATAATCCGCGATACTGGAAACTAGCTAAAGCTTTACAGCGCTCCTTAAATGCCTATGATGAACATGATTCTTCTACTGTTCAAAATGCTCGTAATATGTTGTCTAATGTATTAAGTCAGCCCGCGGCGGCAAGTTCTCTAAGGCATATTGCTGTTGGACATGCTCATATTGACTCTGCTTGGCAATGGCCTGTGCGCGAGACGCACAGGAAAGTCGCACGCACAATATCTAACGTTTTAGCTCTTATGGATGAGGATCCTGATTGTACTTATGCTATGAGTTCTGCTCAACAATACGAGTGGCTAGAAAACGAGCATCCCGATTTATTTGAGCGTATGAAAAATAGGATTAAAGAAGGACGTTTTATACCTGTTGGTGGTATGTGGGTTGAGTCCGATGTAATTATGCCATGTGGTGAATCTTTAATTCGACAAATGACTTTTGGTAAGCGCTATTTTAAGGAGCATTTTGGTGTTGATCCGCATGGCATTTGGCTCCCAGACAGTTTTGGCTATACTGGCGCATTGCCTCAACTTGCTCGCCGCGCTGGATTTGATTGGTTTTTAACTCAAAAGATTTCTTGGAATGATACCACTAAATTCCCACATCATTCATTCCTTTGGGAAGGAATAGACGGTTCTAGGATTTTAGCTCATTTTCCTCCATCTAATACTTATGCTTCATCTGTGAGCATGCATGAGTTAGTTTATTCTCAACGCAATTTTTTGGATAAAGATTTATCTGATCACGCAATATTGTTATACGGTTTTGGCGATGGCGGTGGAGGGCCTACTCGCGAAATGACTGCTCGTATTAGGCGTGATCGTAATTTAGAGGGTGCTCCTAGAGTTGATTTCGGCACTCCTGATGAGTTATTTGAAAAAATACGAAAAGATATTGTTGACGATTCAAATTGCAATACGCCAGTGTTTAAGGGTGAGCTTTATCTAGAGTTGCATAGAAAAACTCTTACTTCTCAGCAAGATATGAAGCGTTATTGCCGCATGGAGGAATCATTGTTGCGTGTGGCTGAATATCTTGTTGTTTTAGCTCGAGTGTATGCGCCAGAATATCGTTTCAATAACGATGAGCTTACTAGAATTTGGAAGACTTTATTATTGAACCAGTTCCATGATATTCTTCCAGGTTCTGCTATTGCATGGGTTCATAGGCAAGCTAGAGAAGAATATGCTAGAGATATTTCTTGTTTACGTAAAATTATTTCAGATATTGCCAATGCGATTGTAAAAGCTAACAGCACGGTTAACGCGGTTAATGCGCGTGAAAATGTAAAGTTGTTGACTTATACAGGTAAAAATGAGGTCGCTTGGAATTTATATCAATGTAGTGAAAGCTGTAAAAATAATACAACAACTGTAAAACACAAAAATGATGGTGGAGTAATTCTTAATAATGGTGTTTTAAGTGTGACTATTGAACGCGATGGCACAGTATCTTCTGTTGAAGATATTAAATTTAATCGTGAGCTAATCCCATCTGGTTATCGCATGGCGCAATATGAGATATTAAAAGATGAGCCGTATCAGTGGGATGCATGGGATATTGAGCGAGATGCATTTATGAGGAATCGTAAGATTGATGATTCTTCAATTGTTGACGTTAAAGAGCTTTTATCGGGCGGTGTATCTGTTGAAATCTTGGCATGTAAAAAGGATGTTAAGATTCAAACAAGTATAATTTTAGAGCCATGTGTTAAACGACTTGATTTCCATGCGCAAGTTGATTGGAATGCTAAAGAGCAATTTCTAAAAGTAGATATGCCAACATCTGTATGTTCAGATAAGGCCCAGTATGAGTGCCAATATGGTTTAGTTGAAAGGCCAATAGTAAAAAATACTCGTAGTGATGATGCAAAGTTTGAATCATGCACACATAGGTTTGTTCGCATAGAAGATTCCTCGTATGCTGTTGCTGTTGCAAATTCGTCTACTTATGGCGCTGATACTGCTCCTATTGGCGATTATTCTTCATCTTATGGAACTATGCTCAGATTATCTTTGCTTTCTGCGCCTCTTTACCCCGATCCTAACACCGATCAAGGTAAGCATGAATTTACTTGGTCATTTATTGCTGATGCAAATATGGATTCAGTTCTAAGTACAGCTGATTTTTTGAATTCGCCAATTATTGATATGCTACCAGAAGTTGATCCATTGTTTACGATTCGCAGAAACTCAGGCCTAATTGCATTAGATTGGGTTAAGCTAGCTGACGATTGTTCTGGAGACATAATCTTGCGTATTTACGAGCCGTCTGGTGGATATGCAAATGGGCAAATAAAACTCAATAAAATCTTGCGTTATTCCTCAATTGAAGAGGTAGATCTTATGGAAATGCCAGTGCTGCATGGTATGCCTATATCTTTGCACAATAATAATGACGCGTTAAATGTAGAATTACGTCCTTTCCAACTATGTTCATTGCGTATTCGCATTGCATCTTAATGTTGATATTTTGTTTATATTTTGATGCTTTTGATTGCATATACCTTAATGATTATTGCGATTCGCAATATATTTAGCTAAAGCACGTATAGGATTATCTTTATGCATATAGTTAATTCCGAGCGCATTCATTATATGTACTATGATTGGTTGGTCAATATGCGCGCGTTTTATTATTTCAACATTCTGGAATGCAGATTCGATGCTCCCTTTGTATAGCACATTTCCGTTATCAAGTATGAGAGCATTTTGACAATTTTCGTATGCGAATTCCATGTCATGGGTGATAAATAATACTGTTACATTTATCGTATGTAAATAATTAAGTATTTTTACAAGTCGCATTTTTTGTGGTTTATCCAACCCACCAGTCACTTCATCCATAATAATAATATGTGGTTCTCTTAGTAGTGCAGATGCAATGTTAATAAATTTTCTTTCAGCGAATGACAAATTAAATGGGTTTGTATTTTCTTTATCGTTTAAACCAGTAAGATTCAGAACGCGACTGTAAAGATCATTGTTTATATTCTTTATCCCATATGTAATTTCTTTATGCACAGTGCTGTTAAAAATTTGATCATTTGGGTTTTGAAAAATATAACCAATGAGTGATGTAATATCGTGTTGCTTTAATGTCTTATATTGTTTTCCTTCAATAGTTATGTCTCCAGAAGTTGGCTGTAATAAATTATCTATTATTTTGGCGAGAGTGCTTTTACCTGCTCCATTGCTACCTATTATTGCGCATAATTCACCACTTTCGAATTCTATGTTTACGTGTTTTAGTATTCTGCAGGATTTTTCTTGTTTATCATTGTTTTTATTTTTTATTTTTTCATTTGAAGGATATTGAAAACTTACATCGTTCAATTTAATTGCGATGCTCATCGCATTTCTCCTTTAATAAAACTATTAATTCGCCTATATCTGTTATGTCAGGGGTTATTTGGATATCAAACTTACGTAACTTTTTCACAATTTTGACAACTTCTGGAATATCAATACAGTCAGAAGGGAAAGTTTCATCATAAAAAACATCATATTTATTTCCATAATGAGTGATAAAACCATTTTGAAGAACAATGATATTATCTGCATATTCCGCTAACAAATTTGTATCTTGTTCACTAATTATTACGGTATGTCCCTCGTCTTTGTATTTTTGTAGAAAATTATAAATATTTTTAGTTTCTTCTGGATCAAGTTGTGAAGTAGGTTCGTCAAGAATTAGTATTTCTGGATTATTAACTATAACGCACGCGATTGCAACGCGTTGAACCTGCCCTCCGGATAGGGTTAGTGGGTTTTGAAGCGCAAGTTGTTCTATGTTAAGTAATTGCATAACTTGTGTAACCAGACTCTCTATTTGTTGAATAGGGATACTGCGATTTTCTAAGCTGAATGCAATTTCTTCAAATACAGTTTTTTTGATATGACTCAACTGCGAAAAAGGATCGCTAAATACAAAGCCTACGCTGTCACATTCATTAGATTTTAATAAATCAATCGTGTTGTTTAATAGTATTTTTCCAGAATATTTTCCTTTATAGAAATGAGGAATATATCCCTTAAGAGATAAGCATAGACTTGATTTACCTGAAGTATTAGCGCCAATTACTCCATATATTTTCCCTGATTCTATCTGTATTGTTATGTTGCTTAAAGCTGGTTTTGAAGTAAGTGGATAAGTGTATGAAAAATTGCAAATATTATATGATATAACCATAAATTACTCTTCCTAGAATAAGAAAAACTAGTGTAATTGTTCCTATTGTTAATACCAATTTTTCGTGACCATTATGATTAACCTGTTTAATATATGTCTTTTTTTCTGAACTAAAAAAATTTCGCGAATCAAGCATCATTATGCGTTGCTCGATGTTTATTAATGAAGTAATAAATGCTGGAAGCAAAATCGAAGTAAATGTGCCAATTCTACGTATTAAATTTCCATTAAAGTTTATTCCACGACTTTTTTGCGAGGTTATGATTGCTTTAATTTGCACTTGTAAATAATCAATAGTTTGGAAAGTAGAAAGTATTATGAAACATGTTTTATTGCTCATCCCAAGTTTGTTTAAAGATATTGTAATATCTTCTATATCAGTTATTTGGAAAAAACATATGACTATAGTTGATATATTTAAGGTATTCATTCCGAGCGTTATAGAATTAGACAATGCTGTATCTGTAATCTGCAAAAAATTAAGACTTAATATTGTATTTCCTTGTCTACAGAAAGCGACTTGAAATATCGCAACAAATAATGAGAACATGGCTATACTTGATACGAGCTTATATCCATTCTTTTTTATTCCACATAGAATCATCAGAACAAGTAGAGCAACAAAATAGGGGAACAATAAAAGTCGCAAATTGTATAATGTGAATGAAAAAGTATTTAATATAATATCTACTAATATTAAATATATGGTCAATATAAATTTTGTTGTCGGGTATAGCGTCGCAAGTATCTTGGTATTTTTTACTTGATTAATAGTATCGATATAATGCATGTACATAATTACTTTTATCTCTGTATTTATATAGTAAACTCGATTTAATTTTTACTATTCAGAATCTGAATTTTTTAAATAAAGTAAACCTAATGGGAAAAGAAGCAGTAATTTATTGGGCAAGCATTTTATAACGCTTAAGCATATAATGATTGTTAATACTCTATCAACCCATGTAAAGAATCCTTCAGTAGAGAATACAGAAATCCAGATATTCATTCCAGATGCAGTTATTAAAGCCGCTATAATAGATGATCCTCCGCCAGTGAACCCGCTAAATACTAGGACTACAATCGGCGCTGAAATAATAATGGATATTGTTGCCATGATTATTGAAGAAATAAAAATTTTCATATAATTTGAAAACATTTTATGTTTTGCTAGAATACCAGCGCATAAGGCTAGAGCAATATTGACCACTATGAATGGAAGCATGGTTGGCATAGTGATTGATGAAATTATTGAAGATAGCATTCCAGTTGTTATTCCTACAAGTGGCCCAAAAATCATGCATGCAAATAAAGTACCTATAGTATCAAGGAAAATAGGTAGTTTTAGCATACCTGCTATAGTTCCAGAAATATAATTAACAGCAACACATAATGGTATTGTGACAACTGCAACAGTAGTAAATTCTTCCTTGAATGATTTAATTATCTGTTTCATGCAATCACTTCCTATTTGATTACTACAAATATTATCTTTTTGACTATTTAATTATCAAATGACATTTGTCATTTGATAATTAAATAGTCATAGAAGAGTATCTTTTATGTAGCAAAGCAAAATGTTGGTCCGTTATAACCAATTTTCCTCTTATGCTTGTTATAAGATTCTCTTTTTTCATGGATTCTAGATACCTGTATAAAGTTCGTAAATTAATATTTAGTATTTTTGCTAAATCTTCGCGAGTATATGGGCATATATACGGTCTATCTTTGTTTGCTTGAGTATATAAATAATATCCAATAATGTCAATTGATTCAAGTAGTCTTTTCGTTGCTGCTTCTTGCATTGTTCTTCCCGCTGTTTTTGCGAATATTGATAATACGCAATAGCAAATTTTGCCATTTTCTTGAACAATTTCGCGAAATAGCGAAGATGGAATTCTAAATACCAAACTTTTTTCTTCTGCCATAACGAAAGCAGTATAATGCGGTTCATTGGTAACGAGTTCAAAAAGTCCCAGTATTTCTATTGGTTCAATATTTGAAATAACTCCATCGTTACGATTTAAACTTCCTCGAACTGTAGCTTTACCATCTAAAAAGATATATACATATTTTGCTGCACTATTCATATTTATGAGAACATCATTAGTGTGATATGTTCGTATGAATTGGTGAGGAATGAGTTGTTTTGCTTTCTCTATTTTTACAATCGTACTCATGCTATCCGTTGCATCTAGTATAAATGCAAGCGCCGTTGCTATACATTTGTTGTTCATGATTTACTTTTACTCCTTAAGAACAAAATTAGTCATGACAAGTGTCATTTTAAGCATTATAAAATCATGATATTTTTTAGGCAAGCCTCTAATGGTTTATAAATGTTAATTAAAAGAACTAGGAAAGTGTGAAATCATGAAGCGTAATGATGCGCTAAAAGCTTTTCTTTCATTTGCTATGTATTTCTTGGCAGGTTCGACATGTGTAATGATTGGCAGTACGTTGCCACAGTTAGTACAAACCTATGGACAGAAGATTGAACTTGTCGGTTTACTTGGATCAGCATATGCTCTTGGTAGAATTCTCACCGTTAACATAACAGGTGTTCTTGTAGAGAAAATTGGATCAGTAAAAGTTTTAGGAATTGGTACTTTTATTACTGGCATATTTATGTTTGGTATTCCTACAATTCCTAGTTTTGTTTCTGGTTTAATACTTGCGTTTGCGGGAGGCATTGCATTTGGCACGCAGGATGCTGCATGTCCAACATTGTTAAGTAGCATATTCAAAAAGAATTATGAAAGTTCATTGACTTTTGGACAAGGACTATTTGGTGTAGGAACTACAGTTTCACCATTTGTATTAGGTCTGTTCTTGAGTGGTAAATTATCTTATGCATGGTCATATTATGTGTTAGGTATTCTTTCATTTATTATCTGTGCGGTGTCTTTTATAGTCAAAGATACGTCTGAGATTAAAGATACAGAGAAAGAGGAAGAACATATCAGGCCACTATATGCTAAGAGTAAGATTCTTGCCTATGCTGGAATTGTTATTTCAGTTGCCGCATTCAGCGGAGTATCGACTGCTATAGGTATGTATACAACAAGTTTTGCAATAACAAAAGGAATAAGCGAATCAAATGCTGCATTTATGTTTACACTATTTAACTTAGGTTGTGTCCTTGGAGGTTTCCTTTTCACTTGGATTCTGAGATATGTAAAAGGTACCTTAGTGCTACTCATGAATTGTATCGGTTCATTTATTGCTATTCTTGCCGCAATGCTTGTTAACACTGCCTTGAGTTACTATATTGGGCTTTTCGTTGCTGGTCTTTTCTTAGGCGTTTTATTTAGTGTTATTGTTGCAATTGCCTCTAGAATTATGTATAAGCGCGTGAGTATAGCGTGCTCTATCGTTGCTACAGCAAGTGGCGTAGCTGATATGCTAACTCCTATCGTTGTTGGTGCTGTTATTTCGCAATTTGGAGTAGGGTTCTCATATACATTTGGGCTTATAATGCTGGCAATATGTATTGCTTCGGCTGCACTGCTAAAGATAGTTACATTTGAAGATACAGTTTCTATTAATTGATAGGGTGTTGAGAGTTTATGGAAAATAAAGAAATTTATTCTAAAAAGAAAATAATAATAGATACAGATTGTGGTTCGGATGATGCTATGGCAATTGCCATGGCTTTAAATGATCCTAGATATAAGATATTAATGTTTTCCACTGTATCAGGAAACGTATGCATGGAACAAGCGACTATTAATACGCTTACTACTATCGAGCATGCTGGTTCATATGAACCACCTGTATATAAAGGAAGTAGCAGCATGCTGTTGCGCGATTTGGTTTATGCTCATGAAACCCATGGCAGAGATGGAATGGGTGATATTGGTCTAGTGCCTCATCGCTTAAAAGAAAGTAATGGTAATGCTGTTTTGAAAATGATTGAAACTTTGAGAAACAGTGAGGATGGTGAAATAGACATTATTGCATTAGGGCCATTAACTAACATTGCTCTAGCTATTAAGGTTGATTATGAAGCGATGAAAAAAGTTGGTCGCATAGTAGTTATGGGATCTGCTGGTCTAGGTCGTGGAAATGTTTCTCCTGTAGCAGAATTCAATATTTGGCAAGATGCAGAAGCTGCAAAGATATTAGTTGATTCTGGTCTTAAAAATATTATGTTTGTTGGATGGGATGCATGCTTGGGAGAATGTATGCTGAATCCACAAGAAATTGCTAATATTCGCGAAAGTGGAGAACTTGGTAAGTTTGCCATTGATTGCAATAGGGAATTAATGGAAATGAATATTAGCCGTTTTGGGGATGCTTATCTCGATATGGCTGATCCATCTGCTGTTGCCGCTGCGCTATATCCTGAATGTATAAGCGAATGCACAAAATATTATTGCCAAGTTGATGCAACTCCTGGACCAAGTTATGGCTCAGTTCTTGTTGACGCTAATTTCTTCTCTGGGAAGACTCCGAATGTTGAAATATGTAGTAAGCTTAATCCAGAAAAATATAAAAATTACATTTATCGTACTTTACATGTTGTAGATTAGCAAAATTTGTCTTTACCGACATGCTTTTCTATCTTGCAATAACATTTAAATACGACCGGGTTTGTTTATTGTTATTCATAAACTTTCTCGGTCGTATTTATATTTAATGCGTATATGTCCAGTAAATATACTTTTCTCACATCCCTAGTATTTTTATATACCAATCCAATACTTCTCGTATCCTGTACAAGTCTGCCGTTTTACCTATTGATTCCCAACGATTTTGATATTGTGTGAACCATTCGTTCAAATTTGTTTTAAAAGATTTTGCTTCAGCTAGAGTAAATCTCTGGTTTAGTATGTACAACCCTAATTGGTTGAGTAGTTGTTGACCTTGAATGTTTAAAATGCTAGTGCTTATAAAATCTTTGTTTATATTTTCACAGTTTATATTTTCGCTGCAAGCATTTATATCGTAGATGCTCTTTGAGCATTCTGATAGAGTGCGATTATATTCTTTAGCATTTAATATTTGTGCTTCTCTTTCATTTAAGAATCGTCTTCTTGCTTGTTCTAGGGAAGTGTTTTTTGGATATCCTAATGAAAATAGTACATCCTCGTTTGCTATATTTTCGTTATTGTATTCAAGTTCTTTGAATTGTACAGCGTCAGACCAGCTGAATGCTTGTGCATGAGACGCTTGTTTAATAATGTTAAGTAAGTTTGAGTTTGTTCTGTTAGCAAATACATTACTTACCTTGTTTATTAAATCTTTTTTTGCAATATTATTAGATTTCCAAGCATATTCCGATGATATTATTACATACGGAAGTGAGAGTATTGGATCGTTTATATGTCCATAATCTCCCCAATCAGTTAACAAAAATCCTAATACATGATTTTTGTGCCCATATTCACATGTTTTGGATATGTTATTTATAGCAGAGTCAAAATCTGGTATAAGCCTATTCCAAGATTGTGTGCCAGGGCATACGTATTGATCGCGATTCTGACTTTTTATTAGTTTTATATTGTTTTCATTCATGTTTGCCGAGTAATCCCAATTTGCAAAAATAACATTTTTTGGAATATCAGCTAATAACTCTGGGTGTTTTATTGCAATATCAGCATACATTATTGGCTGCAAATCTAATTCGTGTAATTTTTCACATAGCTTTTTAATATAGGACAAATAAAGATTTGCCACTCCTATTTTTTCAGCAACATTTTTACTTTCACCGCATCCAAGGTCAAAGGTCTCATCGGCGCCAATATTAAACTTATTAGATTTAAATAGTGATGCATAATCTTTAATCCTTTTAGATATAAACGGTATAGTGTTAGGATTAGTGGGATTTAGAGTATGATGCATCATTCTTTCAACAAAACTGAAGGGTCTTTCTGATTGTTCTGGGAATTCACCAAGCTGTTTATATGAGTTACTTCTTAGTATTTCATACATGTGTCCAAAAGTTGCAAGTGTTGGAACGAGTTCTATTCCTCTTGCATAGCAGTATTCATCTAGATCGATAATCTCATTACAAGTTAATGGTGAATGTCCAATCCAGGATTCAATTGTGTCATCTAAATCGATAACATGTTCTACGTATAGTTGAAGTTGATTATATTTGTATAGACTTAACTGGTCTACTAAAGTTTTTAACCATGAAAGTTTTGGCACTCTTCCTCTTGAAACATCATAAGAATATGCTCTTACAGGTATTTCTGGAAAGTCTTGAATTTGTAATGATGGCAGTATTAGACCATATTGCATAATTAGTTGTCTTATAGTTTGTATTGCAAAGCATATACTTGCTATGCTTCCAGCTTCTATGCTTATAAGTGTTTGATTGGTCGAGATTTTAGATGAAATTTTATATTCTTGAATACGTAGATTTTTGTTAATAGCTGCCGATATAGCGCTTTTATATCCTTCTGAGTAGCTAATGCTCCAGTTGCAATTGTGATTGTTTTTCAAATCTTCACATAGCTGTTTTGCTGCTGTAGTTATTCTTAAGTCTGGTTTAATATTTATGAAACTAATATGACTTGATTGTGGAAGCGTAATAGTATCTTTTGCGTATATTGATATGTTTTGTGGTGAAGGTATTATTTCGGTATTTGAATTGTCGATTTTCATTTTGTGCTTCTTTGCTACTAGTTTTTACATTAATTTTTTGTTGATTGCTTCTTTGCTTTTTATATCTTAGAGATTCATGATTCTATTTTGAATTACTGATATACATTCTCCTATAAGAGTTATGTCATTGTTGCAAGTGCATCTTCTTACTGTACAAGGATGTTTTGGACTGTATGGACCATATTCTTGTATTGCTTTTTCTGTAGAGCTTATAAATACCTTATTTACAATGTCGGATGGTCCATAAATTACCACGTCTGTTAGGTCTAAAAGATTAATTGTTGTTGTGAGAGCTTTTCCTAAATAATTACCTGCCTCTGCTAATATATCTTCTGGTTTTCTATTTGATGTAAACATTTTTCTATGCAGTGTTTCCGCGGAAATATATGTTTCTAAACATCCTTTTTTGCCGCATGAACAATCTGGTCCTTGCGGATCTACTGTAATATGACCAATTTCTCCTGCAGAATTATTTATTCCAGTGATAATAGCATCATTTATTAATATTGATGCGCCAACACCTAACGATAACTGTATAAATATTGTATTTGGTACGCCGTTGCCGAAGAATCTTTCGGCTAGTAATGCGCTATTCGTGTCATGATCAACGATAATTGGACAATTAAAATGCTTAATCAACTCTTCTTTAATGTTTATATTTTCCCACTGAAGATTCGATGAGCGAACTACTCTTCCTTCATCGTCTACGATCCCAGGTACAGCAATTCCTATTCCTAGTATGTGATTATTTGAATTATTTATTAGAGTTTTGCAAACTTCTATGATTTTTTCACAGTTCGCATCTGTGCTTTTATATAACGATATTTCCGATCTTTTTAATATATCTCCGCACAGATTAACAACAGCGCCTTGTATGAGACAAGGTTGTGAAAGATCTATAGTTATAATGTTCCAATAGTTTGCGTCTACTTCGAGTAGTGTACCTTTTTTACCTCTTTCTATTTTTGACTCTTGACCACTTTCTACTAATATGTGGTCTTCAAGCATTTCGTACACGACGGTTGAAATAGATGCTTTTGATAATTTTGTTTTTCTTACGAGCATAGCTCTAGAAAGTATTTGTTTTGGGAATAAATAGTTGAATATTAGCATTCTGTTATTTATTCTTGCGTCGGCAGGTATGGTTTTTTGAGACACTGTCATTAATTGATTAATCATTGGCTTCGCTATTGTTTTTATGCTCATGTCGTCGTTCCACTTTTAATGCCCATTGTTTTATACATGATATTCTATCAGATAAATATATAGTTTGGAATATATACTAAAACATGTTTTTGTAAAATATTTTCTAATTTTATTTTTTATATATGAAATATTGGAACTATAGATTCCTTTATTTTTCAATGTTTTTATTAAATATATTAGATAGTCTTGCATTTTTATCTTTTAGTGCAATAATTGTACTTAATTGGTTTAATAGGGTTCAACTTCAAAGCAGAAGTATTTTTCTAAGGAGTTTATTATGACGCACAGCACACCGTCGCATATAAGCATAGGGGTAGATGTAGGTGGAACAAAAGTATTATGTGCAGCTTTCAATACTAATAATGAACTGATTGCGCATTCTCAAGTTTCTACCAAGCAAGGTGAAGTAGAGATTGTCGATGAAGTGTGCAAGCTTATTTCTGAAGTGATTAATCAAATTATCCTAAAATATGGCAATGATACTAAATTCACTATAGGAATTGGTGTGCCTGGTTTAGTTAATCAACATACTGGGCAAGTATCTGAATCAGTAAATTTGGGATCTCATAGTATAGATTTTAAGACTGAAATACGTAAACGTTTTGGATTGAATTCTGTAATAGATAATGATGTTAATGCTGCAGCATTCGGTGCATATAATTATTATGGTTCTGATTCTAGTAGTTTAGTGTTTTTGAATTTAGGTACTGGAGTTTCTGCGGGAATTATCATTAATGGCTCTATTTTCCACGGCTCCACTGGTGTGGCTGGAGAAATAGGTCATATAGTTGCTGATACGCAGGGTAGGGATTGCCCATGTGGACAGCGTGGATGTGTAGAAACAATAATCTCTGGAACTGGTTTATCTAAACTTTGGCCAGCAAAGAATGAGTATCCTATCGCGTCTTTGCTGCGCAATGTTTCTGCTAAAAATAAAGAAGCTGAAAAAGTATGGAATAAGTTCATTTCCACCTTAGTTAGTGCACTACAGATTATTACAGTTACTTTTGATCCAGAGATTATTGTTATTGGTGGAGGAGTGAGTAAAACAGGAGCAATTTTATTAAAAGGCGTAAAAGAATACATTTGTAGACTTGAACAAAAATCGTCATTTTTGTCCTCACTAAAAATACCCGATCGTGTAGTGATTGCAAATCAAGAAGTGTTCTTTGGTGCGTTAGGAGCAGCTCTTATTGGCAGACGCTACGATGATAAAGCAAAGGAGGAAAATTAAATATTTAAACCGTGTTGTAAAAGTATTATAAAAATCTCCGCATTGCATTTATTCTTCAGAAAACTACCTTTAACTATCTTTAAATTGGCAGATGATAACTGAATTAATGCAAGTGCGGAGATTCTTCTTATGCAATTAGCACTATAGTTGTCACAATCAACCTAGTTGCCAAAATCAATGTCTCCAAGCTTTTCAATAAGCTTCATGTTTTCGCTATAATCCACTGGGCAAGCTATAACGTCAACGCCGCTTTCTTGTTCCAAAGCTTCTTTAAGCATGTTGTATAAGTCTTCTGGCTTTTGTACGACATGGCCTCTAGCTCCAAAGCTTTCTGCCAATTTTGGAACATTTGGATTAGTAAAATCAACGTATTCGTGTTCTCCAGCGTGTAAGTCCATCTTCCACTTAATCAATCCGTAAGCGTTGTCTTCCCAAACTAGAACAACCATTCTAGAACCCACGCGAACAGCGGTTTCAATCTCTTGAACATTCATCATAAAGCTGCCGTCGCCCATAACAGCAAGAACAGGCTTTGTGTTGATTTTTCCACTATTATCTTTAATAAACGATGCTCCAACAGCTCCAGGCAAAGTCCAAGCCATTGTAGAAAGGCTGTTGTCTATAATGCACGTATTTGGATGCATTGTTGGGTAAAGCCTTGCCATCCACATTTTTAAAGCGCCCGTATCTACAAGAACCTTGGTTCCTTCTGGAACAGCGCGCCTAGTGTCGTATACAACACGCTGTGGTTTCATAGGAATACTGTTATCGTTTTCAAACGAACGTAGCTCGTCTGTAATCATTTGACGAATCTTTGGGTGAGTTACATCAAAAGTAATGTTTCTATCCTTAAGAACATTTGTAAGAGTTTTAAGAGTCTGACCAATATCTGCCATAATGTTTAGGGCAGTAGGGTAGTGTGCGTCTGTGTCTTCAACAAATGTGTTTATGTGAATAATAGTCTTGTCAATATTTGGATTAATCTTCTTAGGGTCAAACTGTTGTATAGAGAATCCAACAGCAATAATCAAATCTGCTGTATCGAAAGCAAAATTCTCATAATCCCTATGCATGAATCCGACTACGCCAAGAGCATTAGGGTGATTATCTGGGAACACGCCTTTGCCTTCAAATGTTGTTGCAACTGGAACATTAAGCTGTTCTGCAAAAGCGCGTAGCTGATCTTGAGCATGGCTTCGTGCAACTCCGTTTCCTGCAAGAATAATCGGCGTTTTTGCTTGGCTAATGATTTTAGCAGCTTCGTCAATAGTATCTGGAGCGGGAAGGATGTGCAGAGGTCTTGGAAGTGGAAGTGGCTTTGCGTTTTCTGGAACGCTCATTTCGCTAATGTCTTCTGGGATTACAAGGCAGGTTGCTCCTGGACGCTTTCTTTGAGCGATTGAGAAAGCTTTACGAACCATTTCTGGAGCAGTGCTTGGAGCTAACATCATCGAAGACCACTGAGTGATCGGTTGGAACAATGACACCAAATCAATGATTTGGTGAGATTCTTTATAAAGACGAGATACGTTTCCTTGAGCGCATATTGCAACAAGCGGGGTCGTGCTTGCGTTTGCCTGAGCCACTGGAAGAGTAAGATTTAATGCTCCAGGTCCAAGCGTTGCTAAGCACACGCCTGGCTTTCCAGTAATATGAGCATAAGTTGCGGCCATAAAACCTGCGCCTTGCTCGTGGCGAGTAAGCACAAAGCGTATGTTTCCATTTCGTTCAATTGCTTCTAAAAGCGGAATATTTTCTTCGCCTGGGATTCCAAAAACAACTTCAACGCCTTCATTTACAAGGCATTCTACAACCAAATCTGCTGTGTTTCTTTTATGATTGTTTTGTTTTGTTTTCTGCAATTCTTCGTTTGCCATAATTGCGCTTCTCGCTTTTGCTTTAAGTTGTTTCAGCCTTTAAGCTTAAACTTCAAGACTTCTTTTCCATTTATAATATAGTCTTCTACGACATGCGCCCATTTTGCGCGTGTCATAAAAATGGGCGGATTTTTGCCTATTCGCTTTGTGGCAAAACTAAAGCTCTTTTAAGACAATATGCCTTGTTATTTCAACGATTTTGTCGGGAATTTTTGCCCCTTTGGATTGGGTTTCTTATACAATTGAACGAGTTGTGTATTTTTGTCACGGAGGAACGATGAGGCGCTGGCTTCTGAATTTGGTCAAGTGTGAAACCATCCTTATTGTGGCCGCCGTTTTAGCTGTTATTTCTTGCTTTTTCGTTCCACCAGATGCGCAATATTTTAGCTACATTCACGTAAACACTATTTCTCAACTTGTTTGCTTAATGATGGTTGTTTGCGGATTCCAACGAATAGGCGTTTTTAGAAGCATTGGCGCGAATCTTCTTAGAAGAGTTAGGACTGAGCGCGGATTAGTTCTGGTTCTTATGTCTCTAACGTTTTTCTCAGCGATGCTTATAACTAATGATGTTGCACTTGTAACTTTTGTTCCTTTTGCGATTTCTGTTTTGATGATGGCGAATGCAGAAAAGCACGCAATTCTTGTTGTGACTTTAATGACGATTGGTGCAAACGTTGGAAGTATGCTAACTCCTATTGGCAATGCGCACAATTTGTATCTTAAAGCGCTTACTAGAATGTCTACTGGTGGATTTCTTTCCATTATGGCTCCGTACACGCTTACTGCTGCGATTCTTATGATTGCGTTTGCGTTTGTGTTCTTTAGCTCTAGAAAAGTCGATCAATTTGAGGGCTTGCATGGAGATGACATTGAACAAAGTGTCTTGGCTCCGCACTCTAAATCACCTAAACCAGATGAGATTCGCGTTATGGGTTACGGTGTTGGTTTTACTCAATGGCGAGTTATTGTTTATAGTCTTTTATTTGTTTTGTGCTTGTGTGGAGTAGCTGGCTGGATTCCAGACTGGATTATGGTTTTGGCAGTTGTTATTGCCTTTATTATTTGCGATTCGCATGTGTTCCGCGCTCTAGACTGGGCTTTGCCTCTTACATTTATAATGTTCTTTATTTTTATTGGAAACATGCGTAGGGTCCCAGGATTTACCGAGATTGCACAAATGTGGGTTGGCTCTCATCCTATGGAAGTTTCGGTTGTTTCTAGTCAAATGATTAGTAATGTTCCAACTACTATCTTACTTTCAGGCTTCTGCGACCAGTGGAAGATGCTTATTATTGGTACTAATCTTGGCGGTATGGGAACGCTTATTGCGTCTATGGCATCTTTGATTTCATACAAGAGTATTACGCATAAGTATCCTCATAATAAGGGTCGCTATTTGCTTATGTACACAATTGTGAATCTTCTTTTCTTGGCTGTTTTGATTGGTTTAGCTTGGATTATTGAGTAGTGTTTTTCTGGCTTTTTGCGTGATTTTTGCATTGTGGGTGTGTCTTTTATTGCAATTATTGTGATTATTTTCACATATTTTTACGTTATTCTGCAATGAAATGCTAGTAAATTTCAGATTATTTGCGATTTTGTTGTATTATTTTCTATTAAATCGCAATTATGCTTAATAATTTTCATTTTATTTAAAATATATACGAAAATCATCAAAAATTGAATATAACATTATAACAAATTTATGTCTTGGCTTATCCATTATTATGGCTTCTTGCACTAAGTTAAGTTTGGGCAAAAGACTTTTGGCATTAATTACATTTTCTCTCTTGTAATTTTGTAAATTATGCATGCCAAAATCAGCTCACATATTAATAAAAATATATAAGGAGAGAACTATGAACGGTGTTCTGTCTATACTGCTAGATGTTTTTAGACAACCATCTGTAATAGTTGCAATGATTTCTCTAATTGGTCTTGCAGTACAAGGCAAAAAGATTTCCGACATAGTACAAGGCTCTATTCGTACAATGATTGGTTTCTTAGTATTGGCAGCCGGATCTGGAGTAGTCACTGAAGCACTAAATCCTTTTGGGAGCATGTTCCAATATGCGTTCCATGTTCAAGGCGTAGTACCAAATAATGAAGCTATAATCGGTACAGTTCTTATGAAGTATGGATCAGAAGCAGCATTAATCTTCTTCTTTGGAATGATTGTTAACATTGTTTTATCAATAACATCTAGATTTAAGTTCATTTACTTAACTGGTCACGTTGCATTCTATATGGCAAGTATGCTCGCAGTAATCTTCAATGTCGCAGGTTTTAATACTCTAACCGTTATTATTCTCGGATCATTCGCTCAAGGTCTACTTATTACGATTTCTCCAGCATTGGTTCAGTCATTTATGCGCACTGCCTCCGGCAAAGATGATGTTGCACTTGGACATCCTACGAGTAGTGGAGTTCTTATTGGAACTTTGATTGCAAAACTTACAGCTTCTAAAAAGCATCCGTCTAAGTCTACTGAAGATATTAAGTTCCCAGCTGCTCTTGGATTCTTAAAAGATACAACTGTTCTCATTGCACTTTCAATGGCAATTATCTACGCTGTTGTAGCACTTTTTGCGGGGCCGCAATATATTGAATCGCATTTATCTAATGGGCAAAACTTTATTGTGTTTGTTATTCTTAAGGCTGCAATGTTCTCTGCAGGCGTTTTCATTATTCTTGCAGGCGTACAGGTTGTTTTAGATGAGATTGTTCCAGCATTTAAGGGAATATCCGAAAAACTCGTTAAAAACGCTAAACCAGCATTGGATGCTCCTATGACTTTTGGTTTTGCTCCAAACGCTGTTCTTATTGGATTCTTGGCAAGCTTTGCTGGCGGAATTGTTGGAATGGTTATTATGGCTTTGGCTGGCACAACAGTTGTTATTCCAGGAATTGTTGCTCACTTTATGGCTGGTGGTGTTACTGGCGTATTTAGTAACGGCCAAGCTGGTAGAAGAGGCTGCGTTGTAGGCGGTTTTGTTAATGGTATTGTTATTACATTCTTGCCGTTACTTCTTTTGCCTGTTTTGGGTAATCTTGGTTCTGCAAACTCCACTTATTCAGACGCTGATTTTGGTGTAACTGGAGTTTTTCTTGGTTACACGAATGTTGCAGGAGGCAAAATCGTAAGTATTATTGCAGTTGTAATATCTTATGTTCTTTTCTACGCGTCTTCAATATTGTTGACGCGCAGAGAAAATAGTAAAGTCAAATATGCAATTGAAAACTAATACAATTGTGAAGAGTTATTGTAGAAATTAAACTTAAATCACAATTAAAAATAGAAACGATAAGTCTAAAAGGTTATGATCTTGAATTTGCGATTAAATAGCAACTTTAATCAATAATTTAAGATTGTAGCCTTTTGTAGTATAGGCACGCCTTAATCGTATATTGGCATAATATACTGATACTATGTAACTGTTGTGTGTTTTGAAAGCAAATTTGTAAAAATTTTCTTAAAAGCTTCATTTTTTAAGATTTTTTTTTAATAGCTTTTAAAAGAAAATTACTATTTGGAGAGTGGATTGTGACCGAAGGTGTACCTAAATATATTGCCGTGCGAGACAATCTTAGGAAACGCATTGACTTAATGGAGCCAGACGAACAACTTCCTCCAGAAGTAGAATTGTGTAAGCAATACAACGTTAGCCGAATTACTCTTAGACATGCAGTTGATAATCTGATATTGGAAGGTCTGCTTGTAAGAATACAAGGCAAAGGAACTTTTAGAGCAAGAGATGTTATTCACAGTGTTAACCGTGAAGTTATATCAGACCAGGTTCAAGGCTTTTACCAGAATTATTCTGAAAGCAAAGAACATATACGAATCAAAGTTATTCAAAATGATGTAGTTAAAGATGAATCTGCTGCTTATAAGCTTGGTTTAGATGAGTCAATTGATCTTATTTGTGTTAAACGATTAAAGTACGTTGATGACGTTTTGTCTAATTACAGTGTAGTTTATCTTGAAGCTTCAAGATTTCCAAAAGTTTTGACTCATGATTTTACGAAAAAATCTTTAGCAGAGTTTCTAGAAAGCGATTACGCTGTAAAGCTTTGTGAAAATGATTTGTCTGTTCATGTTGAGCAACTATGTGGAACCATGGCAAAAGTTTTACAGGTTGAAGATAAAACTCCATCTCTTGCAGTTGAATCCATTGTTAAGGACTCTTTTGGTTCAATAATAGCCTTTGGTGCTGCTGTTTATACACCAAAGTATTGTGATATTCAATTCAAAATGCATATTACTGTTTGATATTACTTTATTTATTCTTGAACGATTCTTGTTTTTTCTATATAAAAATGTTCTAGTATACAGAAAATCTCCGTTACCAAATGTAAACAAATGATAACGGAGATTTTTCAAACTCTAATTAAGATCGCAATCTAATGCGACTATTTTAAAGAGCGTTGATTGCCAAAGCAAGACCAGACTTACGGTTTGCAGCCTGATTCTTATGAATCACACCACGACCTGCAGCCTTGTCAAGCTTTTTAGCAGCCACTGCGAATGCAGCTTCAGCTGCAGCCTTGTCACCAGCAGCGATGGCTTCACGAGTAGCGCGGATAGCAGTCTTCAAAGCAGACTTCACTGCCACGTTACGCTTGTGTGCCTTCTCATTGGTGAGCACGCGCTTTTTCTGCGACTTAATGTTTGCCACTATTACTCCAAACGACGTTTGCTATATCAAGGACATACAAAGGGTAAGCATAGCATGATTCTTGGATAAAACCACTAATTTTCACGAATATTAATCACCACAATGCTTACTGCATGCATTAAATGTAATTAAGTGCATAACTTGCTGTTCTTATCTTCTTGGACTAGGGTAGTCAAGTTGCTACCATTAATGAGTTACAGTGCTTGATGCACATTATACTATATATTCATTGTGTCTTAAAAGGAGATATTTGCTTTGATTACACCGCATAACCAGCCAGGATTTACGGATCAATCGTTGATACGCAACTTCTGCATTATTGCGCATATAGATCACGGCAAGTCTACTGTAGCGGATCGCATTTTGCAGCTTTCTGGAATTGTGCCAGAACGTGAGATGCGAGACCGTTTCTTGGATCGCATGGATATTGAGCAAGAGCGCGGAATCACTATTAAATCGCAAGCTGTTCGAGTTCCTTGGGTTTTTGACGGTAAAGAGTATTCGCTTGGCATGATTGATACTCCTGGTCACGTTGATTTTACTTACGAAGTTTCGCGTGCGCTTGCAGCATGCGAGGGTGCGGTTTTGCTTGTGGATGCCACTCAAGGTATTGAAGCGCAGACGCTTTCTAACCTTTATATGGCAATCGAACATGATTTAACGATTATTCCTGTATTAAACAAAATCGATTTGCCTAGTGCGGAGCCAGACAAGCATGCGGAAGAAATAGCTGGATTAATTGGTTGCAAGCCTAATGAAGTTTTGCGTGTTTCTGGGAAAACTGGCGAAGGTGTAAAAGATCTTCTCGACCAAATCGTGCTGGAAGTGCCAGCTCCTAGTGGGAATCCTAATGGTGCTGCTCGTGCTCTTATTTTTGACTCAGTCTACGATTCGTATCGCGGAATCGTCACATATATTCGTATGGTTGATGGCGAGCTTAAATCGCGTGAAAAATTGCATATGATGGGCATTGGTATGACGCATGATCCTATTGAAATCGGCGTTATTAGCCCAGATATGACTCCAACAAAGGCGCTTGGAGCGGGAGAAGTCGGCTACGTAATTACGGGTGCAAAAGACGTGAGCCAATCTAAAGTTGGCGACACTATTACTAGCGCCGTAAATCCTGCATCCGAGCCTTTGGAAGGCTACAGAGACCCTAAGCCTATGGTTTACGCTGGCTTATTCCCAATCGATAACGCGCAATTCCCAGAGCTAAGAGATGCTCTCGACAAGCTAAAACTTAACGATGCTGCTCTTATTTACGAGCCAGAAACGTCGGTTGCGTTGGGATTTGGTTTCCGTTGCGGATTCTTAGGTTTGTTGCACATGGAGATTGTTTCCGAGCGCTTAAGTCGAGAATTTGGATTAGATCTTATTTCAACTGCTCCAAACGTAACTTACGATGTTACAAGCGAAGACGGCACCGAGCATCATGTGACTAATCCTAGCGAGTTCCCAGAAGGCAAAATCAAGCGCATTATTGAGCCAATGGTTGCTGCCGACATTATTGCTCCAAAAGATTTTATTGGCGCGATTATGGACTTGTGCCAAGATCATCGTGGGGAAATGGGCACAATGGAATACATTAGTGCCGATCGCGTGGAAATGCACTACAGGATTCCTCTTGCAGAAATCGTTTTTGACTTCTTCGATCAGCTTAAAAGCCGCACAAAGGGCTACGCTTCTCTTGACTACCACGAAGATGGCGAGCAAGCTGCAGATCTTGTTAAGGTAGATATTCTTATTCAGGGAGATAAGGTTGACGCTTTTAGCGCCATCGTGCATCGCGATAAGGCTTATTCTTACGGCGTTATGATGACGAAGAAACTTCGCGGACTTATTCCTCGCCAACAGTTTGAGATTCCAATTCAGGCTGCAATTGGCTCGCGTATTATTGCGCGCGAAACGATTAGTGCGCTTAGAAAAGACGTGCTCGCTAAATGCTACGGCGGCGATATTACTCGTAAGCGCAAGCTTCTTGAAAAGCAAAAGGCTGGTAAGAAGCGCATGAAGATGCTTGGACACGTTGAAGTTCCTCAAGAAGCGTTTGTTGCGGCTTTGGCTACGGATGATGGCGCAAACGATAGAGACACTAAAGATAAGATTCGTGCAGCGCAAAAGTCTGAAGGATGAGTTTAGAGTTGGATGCTGAATTAAATAAATCAGCTATGCAAACTAAAAGCATGCCTTTTGAAGTTTACGTGCACGTGCCGTTTTGCTTGCGTCGCTGCGGTTATTGCGATTTTAATACGTATACTGCTCGCGATTTGGGCGAAGGTGCGAGTCGTGAAGGGTACGCGGATGTTGCGATTCTAGAGATGCGTCTTGTAAAAAAGTGGCAGGAATTTCACGGGATTTTCGAGCCTAAAGCGCAATCTGTTTTCTTTGGCGGCGGCACTCCGACCGTTCTTAAAGCGCAAGATTTAGTGCGAATTTTGCAAGAAATACGTAACTTGTGGGGCATTATGCCTGGCGCGGAAATAACTACGGAAGCAAATCCAGACACTGCAGACGAGTCTTATATTGAGACGCTTGCAGAAGGTGGATTTACGCGAATATCTTTCGGAATGCAATCGGCTGTGCCACATGTGTTAAAAACGCTTGACCGCACGCATACTCCAGAAAACGTAGAGCGCGGAGTTAAAACAGCGGATGCTTGTGGTTTGCGTTCGAGTGTTGATTTGATTTATGGAGCTCCAGGGGAGAGTCTAGACGATTGGCGAAAGTCGGTAGAAATGGCTTTGAGCCTGGGCGTTAACCACGTTTCCGCGTATGCGCTAACAGTAGAGCCGCGCACAAAAATGGGTCGCCAAATTGCTGCTGGCACAATTCACGCGCCAGATGACGATGATGAAGCCGCGAAATACGAAGTTGCAGACGAGCTTTTTAATTCTGCGGGCCTAGAGTGGTATGAGATTTCTAATTGGGCGCGCACTGGTTTTGAGTCTCAACATAATCTTGGATATTGGAAGAACATTGATTGGGCAGGAATTGGCCCAGGGGCTCATTCTCACTACAATTCTGTTAGCGGCATTAGCAAGCAAAGCATGGATGATTGTGCTCTTTTGGCGGATTCAAGCAAGTTTTACAATCTTAGATCTTGGGATATTTTGCATCCAAAACGTTGGGCGCATGCGATTAATGCAGGAAACGTGCCTTGGCAAAACTACGAGTGTATAAATAGCGAGGATGCGTTGATAGAAGAGGTAATGCTTGGGTTGCGCATTAGGGAAGGTCTTAGTATTGATGAATTGTGTACAAAGATGCGTAAAGCCAATTGCGAATTTGACGATTCTTATTTGCAAAAAGTGCTAATCGAAGTGTGTAAAGAAGATTTGGCAGTGTTGAACAAAAATCGTATTGCTGCCACTCGAAAAGGGCGTTTATTAAACGATTTATTAATCGAAAAAATTGTTGACGCGTGCCAAAATGGCTTAGTTATGCGTTAAAATGATTCGTATTGTGTGAAAATTCAATGCAGAAAGGAATCAATCATGGCAAACCGCAAAGAGCGTAGAGCAAAAGCCAGGCAGAGTCGTAGGGGAATCCCGTCTCAATACGATCAAACGAATGGCCGCGGTCGCGGTGGAATGATTGACGAATACAATCTGCAAGAACATTCAAGAAGGCTCCAAGAAAACGGCGTTGACGGTTGGAAGCCATCTTCTAGCGTTACAGAACAAGAGGAACAGTTAACTCGTAATATTAAGCGAGCTAAGGCTGGAGATGATACTTGGAATACTGTTCGCAAAGTTATTGGCGTGTGTTCTTGGGCTGTTCTCTTGCTTTCTGCATTCGCGTTCTTGGTAATTATGTGGCTGCCAAGTCAGCCAATGGTGCTTGTTATAACTGTTGCAGTGTTGTTTGCTTTGGGCGTGTTTGGGCTGTTCTTTAGCTTTAGCAACTCTAAGCAAAATCCGCGACTCGATCAGCACGGTACCGCGCTTTAGTTAGATTTGGGTCGATTTAGGTTTGTTTATAAATAAAAATAATTAAGGCGGGCGCTTTGGTAATACAATGTGCGCGCCTTGTTTGTTTTACACGCTTTTATCTATGCAAATCTTGCAAAATGATCATGCAAATTCTAGTTAAATCATGCAAAATAAATTTTTTTGACTAGTAAGTTTTAATTAGTAAAACTTATAGTTTGTTTGCGTAATTTTCTTCTATAATCATTCGACAACTAAAAATATTTAAAATGATTATAACAATATTGCGCATATTTTTTAGATTAAATCAGTAATTTTCATAAAATTTTCTAAGATATTTAAAGAAAATCAACAGTTCTTTCTTAGCTTTTTATAAGGGTAAATCATATAAGCTACGAGATTGTACTTATTGTACCTATTTTGTAACAGACAATTTCATAATGACAAGTGTTCAATGAGGAAGGTAGTCGATGACATTTATTTCTCGCGCAATACGCTACGTTTTGAGAAAAAGAGTGAAATCAGCAATAGTGTTTGTAATATTAGCATTAATTTCAACGCTTCTGCTGGCATCTTCTGCAGTTGCGATTGCTGCAGAAAAAGAAGGCAAAAAGGTAGAAGAACAGGCAGAATCTAGTTTTGTTTTAGCAAATAATCCGCAAGTAAATCCTGGAACTCCTAGGGGAGCAGGAACTGTTAAGCCAAGTGATGTTAAAAAAATCGCGTCACTAAAAAACGTTGATTCTTATGTTTTGCGTCAAAATGTTACTGCTGATTTAGTTGACGCAAAAGCAGCCAGAATAAAAGGTGTTCAAGACTACGATGCTCGTAGAGAAAAGCAATTTGGAAACGCTGTAAACCTAGAGGGAACAAACTCTTCTAAGGGCTTAAATGCGTTTAAAACAAAATCAATCCACATGGTTAAAGGAAGAGCTTTGCAAGAATCAGATGAGCATGCTTCCTTAATTCACGAAGATTTAGCAAAATTAAATGGCTTAAAATTAGGCGATTCATTAACGCTTAAAGCAAACCCGTTTGACGCTGATAATCTTAACCATTCTACGGAGCAAGTAAAAACACGCATAGTTGGAATTTATGGCGGAGCTAACAATCGCCCAGTTGCAACGCGCGCGGAATTAACTGCAAACACTGTGTATACAGATTTAAAAACAACTAGAGAACTTTACAAATATAAGCCTGGAAAAGAAATATACCAGGACGCAAGTTTTAAGGTTAAAAAAGGAGCGGACGCAGATTCTGTGATTGAAGAAGCGTCTAAGCTGCCGATTGATTTGCAAAACTATCAGATTACTCGAGATGATCAATTCGTACAAGGCATGATTGGAGCAGCAAAAGGCGTAAAATCCATGATGAACATAACAGTTATTGCAGTAAGCGCGTTTGCTGTAATTGCTTTAGGATTAGTGCTTATTCTTTGGATTAATGAGCGTAGAAGAGAAATTGGTGTTCTAACTTCAATTGGTGTTGGAAAGGCGTCACTTGTATTGCAGCAGATTTCTGAGCTTGTGATACTTGCTATTCCAGCTATTGCAATAGGTTACGGTTTTGCGAGCGCAATATCTCCTTGGATTAGTGATTGCGCATTAGGCTCAGTAAAAAATTCTGCCGCGCAGCAGCTTAGTTCGATGGGTCAAGCTGGAGGAAATCTAGAATCGAGCATGGCAACGAGAACATTAGATAAGATTGCTGTTCAAGTTAACACAGAATGTTTAATTCAATCGTCATTAATTGTTCTGATGGTTATTGTTGTGGCAGTTGCGTTGTCTTATCTTCCTATTTTGCGAAAGTCTCCTAGAGATTTGCTTGGCATGCAAAAGTAGTTGGCTGCAAAAGTAGGTGGTAAAATGACTCAAATTATAAAAAGAGCTTGGCTAGCTATAGTTAGAAAACCAAGGCGCAGTGCTATTTTAGCTTTGATTATTACGGTTGTTCTTAGTGCGCTTATTTGCCAGAGTGGAGTTATTGCTTCTGTAAAAAATCTTGAGAATCAAATAGCTTCTAATATTGGCTTAGGTTTTAGCGTTTATGCAAAAACGCAGGGAGAGACTTTGCCAGAGTCTGATTCTTCTAGTGATTCCGCTAATCAATCGCAGCAAGATATTCCTCAAGATTTGCAAAAAAACGAAGGAATTCCAGAAAATCTTATTGCAAAATTTAAAAAGATTAGTGGAATAAAAACTATTGCAGAAGAAAAAGATGTTTTAGCAAATCCTGTTAACGCTAAGATTGTAGCGCCAATAAATGGTCCGCGTTTAGACAATGATGGAATGTTTTCGCTTGTTTCAATAACGGGAACAACTAGATTACAGTTGTCACAAGGTTTTCAAGAAGGATTATATAAGCTTGAGGAAGGCAATAATATTGATTCTTCCGCAGCTGGCGACTTTAAGCGTTCAAAATCTGCAATAATTCACAAGTCTTTTGCTAAGCAAAATAATCTTAAACTCGGCTCTGTTTTAAAACTAAAACAGGGTGGCAAAAGCATTAATCTTAAGATTGTTGGCATTTTTTCTGGAAAGATGCAAACAAAAGGTGCGTTGCCGTCGGACTCTACCGAAAATCGCGTAATAACTGATTTAGAATCCGCTCTTTACCTGTCTGGAAGTAAAAATCGTAGTTCTATAAAGTGTGTTATGCAAAATTCAAATAATCTAGAAAAAGCTTTAGAAGAAGCCAATAAAATAGCTAAAAACGATGGCAACGGCATGCTTTCTGTAGAAAACAATGCGCAAAGATTTGCCACTGTTCTTCAATCTGTAAAAACAGTTAAGCAACTAGTAACAATGATTTTAATGTGTCTTGCATTAGTTGGAATTATAGTACTTGGTTTAGTTCTTGTATTTTGGGTTCGAGGAAGGATTCACGAAGTTGGAGTTCTAATGGCAATTGGTATGAACAAGTCTGTAATAGCTTTGCAAATGATTATAGAAGTTTTTATAATAACAGCCTTCTGTTCAGTTGCATCAATTCTAATTGGGTCTGCAATATCTTCAAGTGTAGGATCAATGCTATTGGCTAATGTCTCAAATAGTACAATTTCTGACTTAAGCATTTCTTGGATTCCAAATAAACAAACATTTTTTGCTATTCTTATAGGATTTGCTATAGCGTTTGTATCTCTATGCATTGCTCTTGCGCCAATAATGTTTAAAAAGCCTCGCTTTGTATTGAATTCAATGAGCTGAGGTGATTTTCTTAGATAATTAATATGAATCAATTAGAAGATTGGATTTAACTGGATTTTATTAAGAATAAGAATAAGATTCGGATTCTGATAGAAAATTAAAAATTTACAAGTATTAAATATTAAGTATGAAATATTAAATTTAGAAAATATTGGAGTTTTATTATGACAACTTTATTAAAACTTAACAACGTTGATTATTCTTATGGTGCAACTAATATTCCTGTTCTTAAAAACGTTAATGCGGATTTTGAATCAGGGAAAATATACAGTATTACAGGTCAATCTGGAGCTGGAAAATCCACTATGTTATCTCTTCTAGCAGGATTAGATACTCCAACAAAAGGAACAGTATTGTTTGATGGACAAGATATTTCAAAGAATGGTGGATATTCTAATCATCGCAAGAATCATGTGTCTTTAGTTTTTCAGAATTTCAATCTAATCGACTACTTGACTCCTGTAGAAAACTTGCGTCTTGTTAATTCAAATGCTGATTCCAAGATTCTTAAAGAACTGGGACTTAGTGAAGACGAATCAACTAGAAATATAACAAAGCTTTCTGGCGGGCAGCAGCAGCGAGTGGCTATTGCGCGAGCGCTTGTATCTTCTGCTCCTGTTATTCTTGCAGACGAGCCAACAGGTAGCTTGGATCCAAATACAACACAAGAAGTTATATCAATCTTAAAAGACGCAGCTCATAAACACGGAAAATGTGTAATTGTTGTAACACATTCGAGCGATGTGGCGGCTGCTGCAGACATAAAATATGTTCTCAAAAACAAACAGTTAACAAAAAAATAATATAAAAGACTAATTATCAACAATTTTTCCGTGCTTCTGCGTAAAGTAAAACCTGTGCGTAACCTTTGCGCAGAAGTTGCGTATCAGTGCATACACGGGGAGGTTGTTGTGGCTGAAGTGTCAGATTCTAAGCCTATTGTGGCAGTTGTTATGGGGTCTTCAAGTGATTGGGAAACCATGCGTCATGCCTGCGAAATCCTAGAAAGATTCAGAGTGCCGTATATGAAAAAAGTTATTTCTGCACATCGCACTCCAGAACTTATGGCAGATTTTGCTCACAGTGCTAGAAAAAATGGTTTTCGCGTAATTATTGCTGGCGCTGGTGGAGCGGCCCACTTACCAGGTATGATTGCTGCTCAAACAACTCTTCCAGTTGTTGGTGTTCCTGTAAAATCCCATGCTCTTTCGGGCTGGGATTCTTTGCTTTCTATAGTGCAAATGCCTGGTGGTATTCCTGTTGCTACAACAGCTGTGGGCAACTCGGGAGCTACAAATGCTGGTTTGCTTGCAGTAAGCATGTTGAGCACAACAGATAATCGTCTTGCAGACGAACTTGAAGATTACCGTCAAGAATTAAAAGAGAAGGTTGAGGAATCTAATGCCGAGCTTATCTGAAGTCACTAATGGTGCTGTAGAGCGTTTGATGCCAGGAGCCACTATTGGAATTATTGGCGGCGGTCAATTGGGACGCATGATGGCTATTGCAGCTAGACATATGGGATTCCGCATAGGAGTTTTAGATCCAACGCTTGATTGCCCAGTATTTCAGGTTGCAGATTTGCAGGTTGAGGCAAATTATGATGATCCTGAAGGCTTGCGCGAGCTTGCTGAACGTTGTGATGTTCTTACATACGAGTTTGAAAATGTTAACGCAGATGCGTTAGATAAGGTTCGTCATTTAACAGCTATTCCTCAGGGCACAGATTTATTGCGTGTTACACAAGATCGTGTTTGTGAAAAAGAGTTTATTAATAAACATGGCATTGAAACAGCTAAATGGCGTGAAGTCAATAATCTTGACGATTTAGACGCAGCAATCGAAGAAATTGGTTTGCCTGCTATTCTTAAGACTCGTCGTGGTGGCTATGATGGTCATGGTCAGGATGTTCTTCGCACTGAAGAAGATGTTGCTAATATTCATCACCGTTCCGATAGGGGAGGAAAATTCCCTCCGTCTATTCTTGAAGGCTTTGTAGATTTTGCTTTTGAAGCTTCAATTCTTGTTTCCGGCAATGGTAATGATTTTGTGACTTATCCTCTTGTAAAAAACGTTCATCACAATAGCATTCTTCATATGACTCTCGCACCTGCAGTTGTGGATCCTGTTGTAGAAGAGACCGCACACGATTTAGCGCTTCAACTGGCTAAAGGTTTTGAGCTTGCTGGAACGCTTGGCATTGAGTTATTTATTACTAAAGATAATCGTGTAGTAGTAAACGAGCTTGCTCCTCGCCCTCACAATTCTGGGCATTACACGATTGAAGCTTGCGATATGGATCAGTTTGAAGCACATATTCGCGGTATTGTTGGATGGCCTTTAAAAAAGCCTAAGCTGCTTTCTCCTGCAGTGATGGTTAATGTTCTTGGTCAACATGTTGCTCCTACTCGTTCTCTTATATTAGAGCATCCAGAATGGCATGTTCATGACTATGGAAAGGCTGAGGTTCGTAAAAATCGCAAAATGGGTCATATTACTGTTTTGTGTGATGACCCAGTTAAAGAAGCTGCAGAATTAGATGCTACTGGCTGTTGGGATGACGAGCTTGATTAAAAGATTTAGTATTAGTCTTAAAATTTAAATAGTTATAGTTTGTTGGACTAGTATTAGATTTTTTAATAGTTTGAAAGGTAAAAGGTTAAATAATGGTTGGTGAGCCAGTACGCAGAAACACTAAGCAAAAAGAAACTGTTCTTGAACATTTAAGAGCTTCGCGTAATTTTGTTTCTGCACAGAATCTGCATCGCCTGCTTGTGGAAGATGGTGAAATCATTGGTTTAGCCACAGTGTATCGTCAGCTTAATATGCTTGCACAAAGTGGCGATGTTGATACTGTTCGTTTTAATGGACAGCAACTATTTCGCATTTGCGATGAGAATACTCATCATCACCATCTTGTGTGTGAAAAGTGTGGTAAAACCGTGGATATAGAGCCTCCTGATGATGAGGGTTGGATTCACAAGATCGCCGAATCTCATGGGTATACGGTTATAGATCACACTTTGGAAGTGTTTGGATTATGCCCAGACTGTAATCAGAGTGTAGATTGATTGCAAACTCATTAATCAATCTAATTAATTACAGTTAAAAATCAGCCTAGATTTAGAATTTAGGCTGATTTTTCATTACATGAACTATTTTTTAAGAGTTTTTAGCATTTCTAAAATCTGCTTAGGATTAGTCTCTGGCAAATAAGAGCTTGTAACAGCTAACGATATTTGTGCTAGTTTTGCAGAATCCAAATAGCATATGTATACAGGTCTATTAGTAGGCTGGAACTTCTTTTTAAAGAAATAAAGCGACTTAAATCCGTATGCTGGCTCCAAAATATCGGACATCATTTCAAGCGTATGAACAATAATATCATTTGATTCATGATGATTTGAAGATTGAGAATCTCCATGAATTGTAGGCTTTTGGCTTGCCTGGATATCTTTACTAGAATCCTCATTGCTTAATGTAGAATTTTCACAAATATCTGTTATTCCAGCAAGAGGAGCTGCAGAAAGACTCATAAACTCCACAGCAGATTCTGGATTTTCAAGACCTTCGTCTCTTAACCGTTCCGCCATTCTAGCAATAAGCAACTCCATAATTCCATTAGGGCTATCCGTGCGATGTCTCATAAAATCAAGAGTCCACCCGATTACGCGATTATTGTCATAAGTCGGCATCCAACTTGTAACCCCAAGAACGCGATTGTTCTCGTCAATCGCATACAAAATCTTTACTCTAGGATCATGCAATTCTTCCAAACCGCCAAGAGTAAACTTCATTTCTGGAAGGGCTTTAAGTTCCGCCCATTCTTCCGAAATCTCAATAATTTGTTGCTGAACTTCCCAAGGAGCATCGTTGTAAGTGCTAAGAACATCTGTTATTCCATCACGTTTTGCCTTGTTTATGGCAGTGCGAATATCCTGCCACTTTTTACCCCTAGTTTGCCACTCTTTAGGGTAGACTAGCATATCGCTTCCAACTTTTATAGAAGAAAAACCAATAGATTCTAAGGCTTTTCGTTCTTCATCGTGAACAGCGTAGAATGCTGGAGACCATGAATTTTGTTCGCAAAGTTGAATAAACGCTTTCAAATCTTGTTTATATTCTGTTTTATCTCCAAAAGGACCAGTTAGAGTTAAAGCAACTCCATATTTTAGTCTGTATGCTATTGCAGAATGTTCAGTGGCGGAGAACCAATAGTGGTTATCATGCCATGTTGTCATAAAACTCATGGTGTCTCCACCAAGTTGAACTAACTCGCTTGCTTTTTTGCGGTCTTCTTCATTAATTGTTATTTTGTTTCTAAACCACACCATGCAAACAGCAAAAAGAACAAGCCAGAATAGAACTCCAACACCTTGAGTTATTGCTGAAGACAAAGGAGTTATAGGTGTAAGCATGGCATTGGACCTTAATCCAAAGCCCATAGGCATCCAACGCCCTGGAAGGTCACGTAGTAAATGATGC
The DNA here is from genome assembly GCF_049244075.1 of Gardnerella sp. KA00390. Classification (GTDB taxonomy): domain Bacteria; phylum Actinomycetota; class Actinomycetes; order Actinomycetales; family Bifidobacteriaceae; genus Bifidobacterium; species Bifidobacterium vaginale. The sequence goes on along the minus strand of NZ_CP058372.1, from coordinate 1,007,582 downwards.
AAGTCTGCTACAGGCTTAAATTCATTTGGTGCAATCAACCCGAAGCAAACATATCCTATTCCAGTAGAAAATAGTGCAAAAACAATTGCAGCTAATCCAACTCTGCGCTCAAGCTTATCACTATGATTTGGAAAATGCTTTATGCTTATAAACAGTAGGATTGCGATTAATAAAGGAGGCAAAGCTGTAAGCATAAAGGCTATAGAAGTAGCATTATTCTTGTGGAAAATCATAGTTTGTTTAGTTGCAATCAAAGGCAAAATAGCAAAATACATTGTTGCATATACTGCTGTAATTCCGTTGATTGTTATAGCAGCATAAGCTGCAAGTCTTCTTCCGCGTAAAAGTCCCCAAGATATAATCATTAAAGTGGCAATAGGCAAAAGAATACGAATCCAAAGACCTCCTATTGTTGCGTGTTGTAATCCTGAATGAAGCAGGCAACTGCTTGAACTATAGTTTGATATACATCTTGCTAGCCACGGTTTCGTACCCATTTGCGGAGACATGAATAAACCTAATGTAGTTAGTATTCCAGCATGAGATCTAGAAGATAGTGCAAGAACTGGTCCTAAAGCCATAACAAGTTGAGTTATGGCAAATAGACGTCTAATCTCGTAGTCTGTTCCTTCCCACCAGTTCGCGCTTTTCACAGTATTTGTATTAGCATTGCTATTTTTGTTCATCAGATTGCCAATAATATGGCCACAAATTGCTGCAAAAATTGTGCAATAATCCCCAGGATTTCCACTATAAAGAAGCATTGCAGACGTGATTGCATATCCCAAAACAAACATTCGTCTACGCCACAATATTGATTCGCATGTTGCTGCAGCCATAAAAGCTCCAACAAAAAGTGTAAAAGGAGAAAGTCTAATTGGTATTCTAGTAATCCAACGCATGTTTCTAATAATCATTGAAAGATTACCGATTAAAGTAAGCCCGAGTATTGTTCCAATAAGAGTGCTTGTTACGGAAACAAAAAGCAAACGCATTTTACCGATACGTGTTTCGGCTAATCCTATTAAAACAAGTGAAAGTATTGCATTTACTATTAGAGATGAGAAACTATTTACAAAAAATAGCGAGTGGAATAGTTTAATCAGAAGCTGTGTAATATTTCTATGCCCAAACAAAAAAGTAGAGCTTATTTTCGGTTTATGATACGAGAAGAATTGTGAAAGAGTTGCATTGGTGCCATAAGTATAGATGTGCATTACGGTACTGAAAACCCAGTGAATAAGGTTAATAACCAAGAAAACTAGAGTTATTTTCGCTGCTAGCACGCGCTGCGATAGCCACATGCGCACATCGTTGGTAAGAACGCTTAAATGATGTTTTGCTGTAGACTCGTGATTTTTTGATAAAAAGTTTGGCATGATTTATCGCCTCACCTTCTGATTGATAACCACTTGAATATTATTATAAGAGTTTAAATCTGGATAATTGCTTGTTATTCCAGAATCTTTACAAAGATGGTCGATTACAACTTTTAACCCATTTTGAACGGTATGCCAATCGTGTCCAGATCCTTTAGAAATCATGGTTATAACGCTTATTCCAGACTTATGAGCCGCTATAGCAATATTAGACTGATTTACTTGCGATTTAGGATCCCAAGCTCCAGCTATAGAGTAATAATTTTGTTTTAAAGGAGCATTTTTTCTCATTATGTTTGCTGGAATATGCTTTTCGTATTTTTTGCGATCTCCATCAAAATAACGTTTTATTGTTTCATCGCGATTCTTGTATGTTGGCTCTAGTTCTCCGCCTGCAGAATACATGTTTCCAAATAGTTTAGGATAAGCTGGCACAATCTGAGTTGCGCAAGTTCCTCCTTGAGAAAATCCTCCCATTAGCCAAAGTGCTGGATTGTTGCTGGCTGGTAGATTTTTATGAATCCAATTAACAACATCTTTTGTCAAATAAGTTTGTGCTTTTCCATAAACCTTTGTATCCGCGCAAAGAGAATTGTGTGTTGCAGTACCGTTTTGATCTGGTGACACAACAATCGGAGCTAAACCATTATGATCCTTAGCATAAGCGTCTAAGGTGTTTACAATTTCGCTCGCAGCAAATAGCCTATTAGGGCTTCCTGGTTGACCAGAAAGAAGAACCATTACAGGCAGTTTTGGAGCGTATTTTGTTAAAGCTGCTGGTGGTAAGTAGACGTTTGCGGTGCGGGCACGGAAGTTAGATGTTGTTGCGGGAATTTTAACGGATCTACTTATTCCTTTGGATGGTATTTTTGGGAGCTTGTTTTGTGCTGCGAGTGAATTCCAATCAGCGATTTCCATAACCCCATTATGTTTATTATGCTCTTCAAGCTTTGGATAATTACCTAATCCAAATACTGATCCAATAGTTGTGTATTCGCCATAAATCATATTTACGCGAATCATTGTGGCTAAAATAAACAGAATAATTGAAAATATTGCGAAAGCTCTTCTATATCCTTTAGATATTATCGCAGCGCTTAAAGCAAATCCTACGGCTGCAAATCCTCCTGCAATAGAAAAAATCACGAGCCATCCTAGGCTTACTCCGAATACAAGAAAAACGTCTGAAATAAGCCAAGTTATAAATCCAAATATAATTGCGAATAATGATGCAGAACCTAATTGTGTTAAAAGAGATGGAAAATACTTTATTTTTTTAGATTTTGTTATTAAAAGGACAGCTAAGCATAATCCAGATATTGCGAATATACTTATAGGTAGTATGCCGTGCATTAGGTTAATTGTGGCAATAAACTTCATTTTTACTGTTCCTTAAAACCTCACTAGATTAGAGCTGTCAAAAAATATAGCCGTTGATAATATAATTCGTAATCCTTAAAATTTTCTATATTATGTCATCAATTATAATGATAAAAGATACAGAGTTTATTACAATACGTCAAAAGTATGAATATACACAATTGTTTACTACAAGTTATGTTTATTTATGACGATGGCGATAATTAAAATGTATTTGTAACATAGATGCGTAAATGAGTTATGTATTAGTCATGTAATTAGAAGGGTGTGAAATTGCCATTAAGCAATTTTCTTACTATTTTTAAACGTTTTAAGCTTGCGATTCCGCGATGGCTGTATGCGGTTCTGTTCGTTGTATTTGATGCAATAATGGTTATGATTGTGCAGCTTTCTGTTCAAAGGTCTGGACGAGTGGAAATGACTTCCTCGCTTTCGGCAAGCGCATGGAACATAATTTCAAAAATGTGGATTAGCTTAAATTTTGTATTCGTTTTGAATCTGCTTATAGTTGCTCTAATTTACGGAATTCTGTTGATGGTAATAAATCGTTTTTGGATTACTACACTTATTCTGATTACATTATCTGTAATAATTTCTGTAATCGAGTATATGAAGGTTAATGTTAGATACGAGACAATTCTTCCAGCGGACTTGAACTTTTTAAAGAGTAATACGGGGAATATCGCATCTTTTCTGCCGGATAATGCTATAGCCGTGATTGTCTGCTCCATAATTGCTGTACTTGTAGCTGTTATTGCTGCTATTTTTATGCATTTTGTAGATGTAAATCGCGGAAAAATCGTGTTTACTAAGGATTTTCGCATTTCTATTGTAATTAGAGTTGTTACATGCTTAGTGTGTTTTTTGGGTCTTGGATGGTATGTTTCTGGGGTTGGAACAGTTGGTTCTAGTGCTAACGGTTTTGCTAAGTTTATGGGCGATGCTCCTGCGATGTGGGATTCTGTTTATGATTCGCAAAGAAACGGTGCTTTAGTTGCTTTCTTAAGACAAGTGAATCCAAAAGTTATGGATAAACCAGCGGATTACAATGAATCCACTATGAAAGCTCTTCTAAAAAAATATGATACTGAAGCTAAGAAAATCAATGTTTCTCGCAAAAGCAAAATTTCAGACAATACTGTGGTTTATGTACTTTCGGAATCTTTCTCAAACCCAATGAGGGTTCCAGGATTGCAACTGAATAAGAATCCAATGCCATTTATAAGCTCTTTGAAAGAGAAAACAGATAGTGGTTTAATGCTTTCTTCTGGTTATGGTGGGGGAACAGCGAATCTCGAATATATGTCTCTTACGGGATTGAGCATGGTGAACTTCAATTCATCTCTTACAAGCCCGTATCAGCAGCTTGTTCCAAATTCTTCTTGGACTCCTACAATCAACAGATATTGGGGTAGTGAAGGAAATTCTGTAGCTTTTCATCCATATGAGCCAAGCATGTATTCTAGATCAATAAACTACAAGAAGTTCGGTTTTAGTAAGTTTTATGCTCTTGAAGGTCCTAATATTATTTCTCATAAAAAAATGTTGGATAAATCTCCTTATGTTTCAGATTCTTCAGCTTACGATAGCGCATTTGAGTCAATTTCTGCTAGTAAAAAGCCGCAGTTTGTGCAAGTAGTCACAATGCAAAATCATATGCCTTATAGAAATTGGTATAAGAATAATGATTTTGTTGCAAAAGCAAAAGATGGTTCACCTAATTTAGGACAATCGGAAACATCATCAATTGAAACATATGCTAAGGGTGTTAATTACACGGATCATGCTACGCAAAAGTTCTTAGAGAATCTTGATTCAATTGACAAGCCTGTTACTGTTGTGTTTTACGGCGATCATCTTCCTGGCGTATACAGTACGGCTAGTGCAGATCAAAATAATTCTCTAGATCTGCATTTAACTGACTACTTTATTTGGTCAAATAGAAAAGCTATTGAGACAAATAAGATTAAAAATATTCATAAAAATACTTATTCGTCTCCAAACTTCTTCATATCTCAAGTAGCATCTCATACTAATTCAAAGGTTTCGCCCTATATAGCTTTCCTTACTAGATTACACGATAAGGTTAGTGCTATGGAGCCTCCTGTAGTCAATAAGATTCAAGGTTGGGATAGGATTCCAGAAGGACAATCCATCTATCTGGATAATCATGGTAAGCCAATGATTGCTAATAATATGAATAAAGAAACTAAGCAATTATTGCATGATTACCGCTTGATTCAGTACGACATTACAGCTGGGAAACATTATCTTAAAAATACAAACTTTCTTGGTTTTTAAGATAATCAGATAGTCGGCTAATCCTCTACAAGTCTAGTGCTTTTGACGCAATGTCATGCCTAAAGAACATGTGAGGAAGATTAAGCTTATCTAATATGCTGTAGACGTTGTTTTGAGCGTCTTTTACGTCGTCTCCATGTACTTGCACAAGAGCTACTCTACCTGAAGAAGTAAGAAGTTTGCCGCTTTCTTCATCGCTTTTTACTCCTGCATAATACACGTGCTGACCTTGATTTTCGTCAACAGGAATTTGAGGAATAGGAGTTCCAGTAACTAAAGTGCCAGGGTAGCCTTCGCTTGCTAATACAACTCCAAGAGTTACGCCATTTTTAATCCAAGTAAATGTTGGTTCTTTGCCATGCAAAATGTTAAAAATAGCTTCACCAAAGTCGCTAGTAAGTCTTGGAAGAACAACTTCGGTTTCTGGGTCTCCAAAACGAGCATTAAACTCAATAACTTTAGGCCCTGAAGCTGTATCAATTAATCCAGCATAAAGTACACCGGTAAAAGGCGTGCCCTCTTTAGCTAGTCCTTCAACAGTTGGGCGCACAATCTCGTCAATAGCACGCTGAACTGTTTCGTCGCTAATTTGTGGAACAGGACTATAAGCTCCCATGCCGCCAGTATTTGGACCAGTGTCGCCGTCGTTAGCGCGTTTGTGGTCTTGAGAAATTGGCATAACCCAAAAATCAGTTCCGCTTACGAAACTCATAAGTGAAAACTCTTGACCTTGCAAAAATTCTTCAATAACAACTTTTGCTCCAGCTTGACCAAAACGATGATCGACGAAAATATCTTCCAAAGCATCAACTGCTGTTTGCTCATCCATAGCAACAGTAACGCCTTTTCCAGCAGCCAAACCGTCCGCTTTAATAACAATTGGAGCACCATGCTCAAGAACGTATGCGCGTGCAGGCTCCAAAGCGTCAAATGTTTTGTAGGAGGCAGTTGGAACGTTGTGACGAGCCATAAGCTTTTTTGCGAAATCTTTAGAGCCTTCAATTTGAGCTGCGGCTTTGTTTGGACCAAAAGCGGCAATTCCATGCGCTTCAAAATCGTCAACAATGCCATTCATAAGCGGAACTTCAGGACCAATGAACGCAAAATCGTAGTTATTGTCTTTAACGAACTTAATAAGAGCGTCATGATCTGATTGACTTATGTTTACAGTTTGAATTCCATCTGCTGCAATACCAGGATTTCCAGGAGCAACAGTTACTTCTTCAACGCTTTCTCCTTTAAGTAACGCGTGTGCAATAGCGTGTTCGCGAGCGCCAGAACCAACTACTAAAACTTTCATTTTTAATCCTTTATTGCTTTAAGATTTTGCTGTCTACTGTTTTGCGTTTTTTGCGGTTTACAACAACTCAACTGCAGCGTTTTCGCGCTTAGCCATTTTGCCAATAATATAAGCGGTTTCGTCATGCTCGTTTAGTATACGCATTGCCTCGTTTGCTTTGCTTTCATCAACTGACAAAACCATGCCAATTCCCATATTAAAAACGTTGAACATTTCAGCGTGAGTAACTTCTCCAGCTTTTTCAATAACGCCAAAAATAGGTGGAACGCTCCAGCTAGTGGTATCAATTTTTGCAGCCAAATCATCCGCATACATGCGAGGAACATTTTCAATAAATCCGCCGCCTGTAATATGAGCAACTCCCTTAATAAGATGCTCAGCAAAAAGTGGCTTCAAAGCTTTTACGTAGATTCGAGTAGGTTCAAGAAGAACTTCGCCAAGCGTTTTGCCGCCAAGCTCATCTAACTTGGTGTCAACGCTAAAACCTGCTTCTTCAAACAAAGCTTTGCGAACAAGAGAGAATCCATTTGAATGAACTCCTGAAGAAGGAAGTCCTATAAGCACGTCGCCTTCGCAAATAGCAGAGCCGTCAACAATATTCGAACGTTCTGCAACGCCTACTGCAAAACCTGCAAGATCGTACTCGTCTTCGTCATACATTCCAGGCATTTCAGCAGTTTCGCCGCCAATTAAACCTGCTTCTGATTGCACGCAACCATCTGCAACGCCTGAAACTACCTGCTCAAGTATTTCAGGATTGTTTTTCCCACACGCAATGTAATCGAGGAAGAAAAGAGGCTCGGCACCTTGAGCTGCAATATCGTTTACGCACATTGCAACGCAATCAATGCCAATAGTGTTATGCTTATTCATCATTTTTGCAATCACAAGCTTGGTTCCAACGCCATCCGTACCAGAAATCAGCACTGGCTCTTTGTAACCAAGAGATGCCAAATCAAATAAGCCGCCAAATCCGCCGATGCCACCTACAACGCCTGGGCGTTTCGTGCGATTCACATGCGATTTAATACGACGTACTACTTCGTATCCTGCTTCTACGCTTACGCCAGCCTCTTCATATGCGTGTGGCATATTGATTCCTTTCATAACTATGTTATAAGTATTTTCTTAAATTTTATTTATAAATTGCGGTAAACAATTAAAATATTAAGTTATATAAGATTTTCGTGTGAATATTTGCTGTGCTTTCTCACTTCTTGCAAATGTTCGCGTTCTTCAGGAGTAAGTGAAGCCAAGAATTCTTCGCCGTAATCGTCTAGTGCAGTAGGGTAGTCGCCATTAAAGTAAGCAACACACAAACCGCCATAAGGCGCTGGCTTTTTTAATCCAATCGACTCTACTAATCCATCTAAAGACAAAAATGCTAAGGAATCAGCATCAATATACTCGCGTATTTCTTCGACTGAATGTTTTGCTGCAATAAGTTCCTTTGTGGTTTGAATATCAATACCGTAGAAGCAAGGATATTTAAGAGGAGGAGAAGAAATACGCATATGTACCTCTTTAGCTCCAGCTTCTCGTAGCAATTGCACAATGCGCTTAGAGGTAGTTCCGCGAACAATTGAATCGTCAATAACGATAACGCGTTTTCCTGCAACTACGCCACGAACAGCAGAAAGTTTCATACGAACGCCTTGCTCGCGTAATTCTTGTGTTGGTTGAATAAAAGTGCGTGCAACATACTGGTTTTTAATCAATCCCATTTCATTTGGAATTCCGCTTGTTTCAGCGTATCCTGCAGCAGCAGAAAGTGAAGAATTAGGTACTCCAATAACCATGTCTGCGTCAACAGGAGATTCTTTAGCCAAACGCGCACCCATACGCTTTCGCACAGAATGAACATTAATACCGTAAATATTAGAATCTGGGCGAGCGAAATAAATAAATTCCATTGAGCATACTGCATGTTGTACGTGCTTTGTATATTGCTCAATAGTGTAGCCATCGTCATTAATAACAATTATTTCGCCAGGCTCAATATCGCGAATAAACTCTGCTCTAACAATATCTAATGCGCAAGTTTCGGATGCGAGTACATAAGCTCCATTGCTCATTCTTCCTAAAGAAAGAGGTCTAAAACCATTCGGGTCTGTTACGCCAATAAGCTCCTTTTCAGTTAGAAGCAAATAGGCAAAACCACCATGAACTATTTGCAAAGCATCTTTAAGCTTATCCATAAAAGAAGTTTTATTTGATCTTCTAATAAGATGCATTAACACTTCAGTATCCGAATTCGAGTGGAAGATTGCTCCCTCATCTTCAAGTTTATTCCTAAGAGTTGTGCAATTAGTAAGATTGCCATTATGTCCTAAAGCAACATCTCCATCATGGAAACAAAAAAGAAAAGGCTGAATGTTTTCAACACTTCCCGAACCAGCAGTAGCATAACGAACGTGCCCAATTGCGCTGTTTCCAGTAAGTTTCTTCATAATGTCTTCGTTTGCAAAAACCTGAGTTAAAAGACCTAGGTTTCTGTAACCTTTAAGATGACCATTATCGTTTGATACGATTCCAGCGCCTTCTTGACCTCGGTGTTGCAGTGCATGTAATCCAAAATATGTTAATCTAGCAGCATCTGAATGACCCCAAACGCCAAAAACGCCACACTCTTCATGAATGTCTTCGAGCTCTGCAGACATCAAACACCCCCTGTTGTTTTAGATTCTTAATCAAGATTTTCCTATAAACTTGCTACAAAAATCACATTATGCAGTGAAATATTCGACTCCAGCGCTAAAAATGTTTTGTGTTCTAAAATCTGGAATATTCACGTACAAACCGTTTCCGCTGCGTTCGCAATGTCCCATTTTTCCAAACACTCTGCCATCTGGGCTAGTGATTCCTTCTACAGCCATAAGTGAACCGTTCGGATTCACTTTAAGATTCATGCTTGGAACGCCATTGCTGTCAACGTATTGTGTTGCGATTTGGCCGTTTTGTATAAGAGTATCCATAACTTCTGGCAATGCTACGAATCGACCTTCTCCATGAGATATTGCAACACTATGAACATCGCCAACTTTGCAATTTGAAAGCCATGGAGAAAGATTAGAAGCAACGCGAGTTCTAACAATCTTGCTTTGATGCCTTCCAATAGTGTTAAACGTTAAAGTCGGGCATTCTGAATCCATTGGAACAATATCTCCAAACGGGACAAGACCTAGTTTAATAAGAGCTTGGAAACCATTGCAAATACCAAGCATTAAGCCATCGCGATTATTGAGCAAATCGCGAACAGCGTCACTAACAGCAGGATTCCTAAAGAAAGATGCTATGAACTTGGCTGAACCGTCTGGTTCATCACCTCCAGAGAATCCGCCTGGAATCATAACAATTTGGCTTTTATTAATCTCATCAACAAGATCTTTTGCAGATTGAGCAATATCATCAGCGCTTAAATTATTGATTATAAGCGTTTTGCATTCTGCTCCAGCTTTTTCAAACGCTGCTTGAGTGTCGTATTCGCAATTGTTTCCAGGGAAAACTGGAATGATTACGCGTGGGTGACTAATCGGAGTTTTTCTATGAGAACGCATGTGGTTATGAGAATACTTCAGTTCACTAGAGTTTATAGCAGGAACTGAGTCTCCCTTCTCTCGATACGGGAATATATCTTCTAAAGTATTTTCCCAATCTTCTTGCAAACTAGCTAAATTAAGTTTCTCGTTTTCTACGCAAAACTCGAACTCATTACAAGTTTCGCCTACTACATCTACGCTTACAAGATCTGAATCTGCATACGTAAGTTCAGAATCATCTTTAAGCTCCACATAGAACGACCCATATTCTGGCTTAAACAAATCATTCTTGCTAATCGCATTATTAAGCTTTAACCCAATATGATTTCCCAAAGTCATCTTAAATAAGATTTCCGCACTAGCACCAAATCCAGGAGTGCTAACGGAAAGCGCATGCTTATTTGAGGTAAGATTTTCCACAATCCTAATCGCCTCTAAGAAGCTTTGAGATTTAGGCGTGATTCCATCTTCCTTATATTTAGGCAATATTCTTAAAATTCTACTATTGGCTTTTTTGAATTCTGGCGAAACAACGTTTCTCGCGTCTCCTGTAGAAACAGCAAAAGAAATAAGTGTTGGTGGAACATCAAGATTTTCAAAGCTTCCGCTCATAGAATCTTTGCCGCCAATAGCGCCTACACCAAAGTCAATTTGTGCGCTTAAAGCTCCAAGAATAGCTGCCATTGGTTTTCCCCAACGTTCTGGAACATTATGAGGCTTTCCAAAATATTCTTGCAAACTTAAATAAGCATTTTCTATAGTAAAACCGCTGGCTGTGAGCTTTGCCAAAGATTCAACAACAGCTAAATAAGCTCCAGTAAATTGATTCTTTTCCATAATATATGGGTTAAAGCCCCATGACATTGCAGAAGCGGTGTTCGTTTCTCCAAAAACTGGCAATTTTGCAACCATTGCTTGTGCAGGAGTAAGCTGACGTCTGCCTCCAAAAGGCATAAGAACTGTTGCAGCTCCAATAGTGGAGTCGAACATTTCACTAAGACCTTTGTTTGAGCAAATATTTATGTTGGAAACAAGATTTTTCATGCGCTCGCCAAAAGATTTATTAGCGTATTCGCCACTTATATCTTGCCATTTCGAAGTATAGTTTTCGCCACTTTCAACGTGAATATTTTGCTCTTTTGGAGCTCCATTAGAAGCTAGGAATTCACGGCTTAGATCCACAATTGTTTTTCCTCGCCAAGTCATTTTCATTCGTGCTTCTTCTGTGACTATGGCTACAATTTGTGCTTCCAAATTTTCCTGACGTGCGTATGACAAAAATTCGTCGGCATCGCTTGCTGCAACATCAACAGCCATTCGCTCTTGAGATTCAGAAATCGCAAGCTCTGTGCCATCAAGACCTTCATATTTTTTAGAGACTTTATCTAAATCAATAATCAAGCCATCTGCAATTTCACCCGTTGCAACGCTTACGCCGCCAGCGCCAAAGTCGTTGCAACGCTTAATAAGTCTGCATGCATCTTTGCGGCGGAAAAGTCGTTGTAACTTGCGTTCAATAGGAGCATTTCCTTTTTGAACTTCTGCTCCGCATTCCTCAATGCTATCAGTGTCTTGCGCTTTAGAAGCACCAGTTGCTCCACCAATTCCGTCTCTTCCAGTTCGTCCACCTAGAAGAATAATCACGTCTCCTGGCTCAGGTGTTTCTCTTCGAACATGGTCTGCTGGGGTAGCGGCTACAACCGCACCCACTTCCATTCGTTTTGCAACGTATCCTGGGTGGTAAATCTCGTGTACTTCGCCTGTTGCAAGTCCAATTTGATTTCCGTAAGAAGAGTAGCCTGCAGCTGTCGACGTTACGATTTTTCTTTGAGGCAATTTTCCTTCAAGAGTTTGGGCTATTGGCGTTCTAGGATCTGCAGCACCAGTTACTCGCATTGCCTGATATACGTAAGATCTTCCCGAAAGAGGGTCGCGAATGCATCCGCCAATGCATGTTGCAGCACCACCAAAAGGCTCGATTTCTGTAGGATGATTATGTGTTTCGTTTTTAAACAAAAACAGCCAATCTTCATCGTGCCCGTTTACGTCAACTTTGATTTTTACTGTACAAGCGTTGATTTCTTCGGATTCGTCTAGATTCTTAAGAATCCCATTATGCTTCAAATACTTTGCACCAATAGTTGCCATATCCATAAGGCAAATCGGCTTATTTGTGCGATTAAGTTCTTCTCGCATTTCAAGATAACGATTAAATGCGGCTTGTACCTGCTCATCGTCTATTTTTATGTTTGTAAGATGCGTGCCAAAAGTTGTATGACGGCAATGATCAGACCAATATGTGTCTATTACTTTGATTTCTGTAATAGTTGGATTGCGATTTTCGTTTTTAAAATAGTTCTGGCAGAATTTTGCGTCTTCCAAGTCCATTGCAAGCGCGCGATCTTCTATGAACTTTTTTAAACCTTGTTCGTCTAAATCGTTGAATCCGTTGATAACTTCCACATTTGCTGGAATAACTGTTTCTGTTTGCAAAGTATTGACTTTATCTAAAGATGCTTCGCGCGCTTCAACTGGATTAATTATGTAGTGTTTAATTGCGTCCAAATCTTTTTTAGACAAATCACCTTTAAAAGCCAAGATTTGCGCGGTTCTTACCCTTGGTCGCTCTCCTTGGCTTATAAGCTGTATGCATTCACTTGCAGATTCTGCTCGCTGATCAAATTGTCCTGGAAGAAATTCCATAGCAAAAACATGTTCGCTTGTGCTTATGGGCAGATAATCATAGGTGTTATCGACTGGTGGTTCGCTAAAAACTGTTTTGATAGCAGTGTTGAATAGATCTTCTGATATTCCTTCAACATCATACCTGTTTATTATGCGCGTTGATTTTAAAGAATCTATTCCTAGAATTTCTTTAAGCTCGTGATTAAGATGCTGTGCCTTAACATCGAAACCAGATTGCTTTTCAACATAAACGCGAAATACCACGGTAAACCTGCCTTGTAATTGTACGTTTTGGCTATTTTGGTTGTTTTGTTTTTTCAGTTTTCTTTTTCAATTTTGTTTAGTTTTGCTTTAAGAACGCGCGTGGCTCGCACCTCGAAAGATGCGAGCCACATTAAAAATCATTCTTCAACATAATTATTTGGATTTATTTCGTCGAAGTTTACGCCTTCGCTTTGAGCAAGAGATTTAAGCCTTGAGAATATCTCCTCGTAGGCTGGAATTATATCTCCTAAATCTCGTCTGAATAAATCTTTATCTAAGTGGCTTACTTCAGAATTATTTGTATTGCGCTTATCCCAAAGTCTGCAAGTATCTGGCGTTATTTCGTCAGCAAGCAGAATGTTTCCCTTAGAGTCAACGCCTTCTTCAATCTTGAAGTCAACAAGCTGTACGTCAATCTTAGAGAAAACATCAAGCAATGCATTATTAACAGCATGAGCTTGGCGAGTAATTTCTGCCAGCTCTTCATCGGTTGCTAATCCAAGAGCTACAACGCCTTCAGGATTAATAAATGGATCGCCAAGTTCGTCGGATTTAACGCAGAATTCCAATAATGGTTTCTTTAAAGGAGTGCCTTCTTTTACAGCATAACGTTTTGCAAAAGAACCAGCAGCAGTATTTCGCATTATTATTTCTAATGGGAACATTTTCATGCGTTTTACAAGTTGCTCAGTGCTAGAAATGCGTCCTAGGAAGTGGCTTTTCACGCCACGCGCCTCAAGAAGATGGAATAGTAAAGAAGTTATTTGATTGTTTAAGCTGCCTTTGCCAGCAATTTGAGCTTTTTTAAGACCGTTGCCAGCTGTTGCCTGATTCATGTATTCCACCCACAACACATTATTGTTATCAGTGGCATACAATTTCTTTGCTTTGCCCTCATACAACTTGTCAAGTTTTTCCATTGACGTGCCTCTCTTGTTGCATCTATGGCTGTAGGCGAAAACCAACATTGTTTGAAGGTTTATCCAACCTTGTCAGCACGTTCAGACTAACAATTGTTACCTACAATTTTTTTAGATTATTTTTTATTCTTTTAATGTCTTAAACCAGTAAAAACCTTGATTTTTCGATGTTTTAAGACGGTAGTTCTACAGTGTGTAATTCGCTAGCAATGCGTGTCGCGCAAGATTTTGCATCACGCACGCTGTTTGATACTGTCAAAATAACACCTAAGCGTCTTGAGCCGTGAACTTCTGGCTTTCCAAAGATGCGTATATCACATCTTGCGCAATCTTCAGTGTTTAATGATTTTGCTACATTCGCAAATCCAATTTTTCCATTACCTTCTACAACAAGTGCATGGCTTAAAGCGACTTCATTATTTTTTAAACAAAGAGCAGTGTGCTTTTGAGTAATAGGAACACCCAAAATCGCTAAAACATGCAGAGCAAACTCGCTGTAATACTGTGAAATCATTGTAACCATACCAGTATCGTGCGGACGAGGGGATAGTTCGTTGAAAAGTAAATCACCGTTTTTAAGAACAAAGAGTTCAACTCCATAAACGCCCCAACCAGTTTCTCCGTTTTCTCTTGCTATTTGAGATAGACCTTCAACGGCTCGTTTAGCAATATTTTTAGCGTTGATTCGAACGTTTTCTGGTATATTTGCTGGTTGCCATGATTGCCTGTAATCGCCATTTTTTTGAAATTGTGCAATGGGTTCGCATGTTGTTATTCCAGCGCTAGAGCTTACAGTTAGTACTGTTAGCTCGTAGTCTAATGGTGCTAAAGCTTCAACAATTACGCGAGATATATCAGCGTTTTGTGTGTTCTGACTCTTATGCTTAGATCTTCTTCCATTTTGTGCTTCTACCCAAGCATTTTGTAGATTTTCAAGATTTTTTACTATTGATTGACCGTGACCAGATGAGCTCATAATTGGTTTTACGACGCATGGATATCCTACGATTTTTGCTCCTTTTTCTAATTCTTCATAGTTAGAAGCAAATCGATATGGTGTTGTTGGCAATCCTAGTTTTTCGTGTGAAATTTTTCGCAAAGCTTCGCGGTCCATAGCAATTGCAGTAATATCAGAGCTTGGAACAACTTGAATTTTCTTACTCTTTACAACATTTTTTAGTATTTGAGTTGATATTGCTTCAATTTCAGGAATTATTATGTCTGGGTTTATATCGTTTATTAAGTCTTGCAACTCTTGAGAGTCGCTCATATCTATAACGCGATTTTCTTGAGCTACTTGCATTGCTGGAGCGTTCGCATAGCTATCTGCCGCGCATACTCTTATGCCAAGCCTGATAAGTTCTATAGCAATCTCTTTGCCAAGTTCTCCAGAGCCAAGAAGAAGAACTTTTGTTGTATGTAACTTTGAATCAAAAATACCAAAAATTCGCTCGTTTGTAACGCTTTCATTTAATTCATTATTTGAATCTGATTTTTGCGAAAAACTCATAACTATATTCTTACATTACGCAATGTCGAATTGTCGTGCGACGCGCCGAATGAAGATTGACTAGCATAAATTTAAAAAATCGTGTATAGTATTCCTCTGTTGTGCGATTCCCGAAGGGTTTCGCGCCATAATGGTGGCTATAGCTCAGTTGGTAGAGCATCTGATTGTGGTTCAGAAGGTCGCGCGTTCAAGCCGCGTTAGCCACCCCATTTTTTCGGCTGGTTTCAGCCGAATTTTTTTTTATGCTAGATTATTTTTTTTTACTTTGAGTATCATTCTTTTTGCAATTAGATTTTTTAATTTATCAGTACACGTTTATGCCCGTATATTAGTACACGTTGGGGTAGAATAATGTGGATTGCATAATTTGTTATGTTTCATAAATTTATGTTTAAGGAGCTTATATATGGCAGGTAGGGGCGGTAAGTCATCAAAGTCGTCATCAAATGTATCTTATGATGAACCTTTTTGGGAATCCGCGCTGCTTTTTGTTCCGCGACTTGTTGGTAAAGTAGTACGTTCGCTTTTTGGTGTGGGAGAATACGACGAAGCATATCGCAGAGATGGATTGTGCTTTGTAATGATTATTATTGCTATTCTTTTCTGCGCATCGGAATGGTTTAGAGTTAGTGGTTTTATAGGCGTTGCTTTTCACTTCGCAGCATCTGCAGTTTTTGGAGTTATGAGCATTGTTTTACCAGTTTGGTTATTTGCTGTAGCAATTAGACTAATGAGAAATAGTGGATCAAAATCAGGTAACCCACGTGTTATAGGTGGTTTTGTTCTTATTTTGTGGTCTATATGTTCTATTTTAGATATTTTATTTGCTAGTAAAAATCAACATTTTCACATAGAAGATTTGCAAAAATCTGGTGGATTATTAGGTTTTTCTCTTGGTTCTCCTTTAGCTTGGGGATTATCTAGGACTTTTGCTCTAGTGATTTTTGTTATTATCGCAATTTTTTCGTTTTTGATGATTTTAAAATTGCATGTTACAGACATAACGCAGTTTATATTTTCTGCTTTTTCTAAAGATAGTAAAGATAGTAAAGACGATAATTCTGAGGAAGATTCATACGATAATGATTCTAAGGATGATGATAAAACACTTGAATTTGCTGATGGAGTGCCAACTCATGATGATTCTGACAAATCTGAAAAGTCTCGCAGATCTTTGCATAATTCGTTAATTTCTAAATTATGGAATTCACTATTTGGAACTAAGAAAAAAGATAGTAATAATGAGCTTTTAGATGAGTATGCTGGAGATGATGCTTTTCTCTGTGCATCTTCAAAAGATGGCGGTGGTAATTTCGAATCAAATAATGCTGATCGCACGAATAGTCATGATGGTGATCTTAATAATCAATCGCAAGGTTATGAAAATACGGTTGATAAATCACATAATCGTGAGTCTCCTAGGTCTGTATCTTCAAGTGGTTCTTCTGCGAATTCTAATTCTTGGAAAACATCTCCAGAATTATATATTGATGAATTCCCTAAGGCTCCTATAAGCACCAGCGAGCAATATTCTTCTGATCCTTGGGGAAATATGCCTGCTCAGCAATTAGATAAATATAGGTCATCGCAAGAAAATAATAGTGATAGCGCTGCTGGTAAAGATATATACGATTCAAATCATAGTGATTCTAATGTTTATGAAGATGAACCTTATATTCTACCAGATTTGAACATACTTGTTCATGGAAAGCCTCATGCAACAAGAACACCAGCGAATGATCGTGTGATTCGAGCTTTAACTTCTACCTTTGAACAATTTGAGGTAGATGCGAAGGTTATTGGCTTCTTAAGAGGTCCTTCTGTAACTCAATATGAAGTTGAGTTAGGATCTGGAGTAAAAGTAGAGAAGGTAACGAATCTTCAAAAGAATATTGCGTATGCTGTAGCAAGTACTGATGTGCGTATTCTCTCTCCAATTCCGGGCAAGTCTGCAATTGGTATTGAGATCCCGAATGTAGATAGAGAGATTGTAAATCTGGGAGATGTTCTTAGGTCTGATAAAGCGCGCCAAGATCCAAACCCTATGCTTACAGGTGTTGGTAAGGATGTTGAGGGTCATTTCGTAACGGCAGCTCTCGATAAAATGCCGCATTTGCTTGTTGCAGGTGCTACAGGATCTGGTAAGTCGAGTTTTATTAACTCGATGCTCACTTCTATTATCATGCGAGCAACACCTGAACAGGTTCGTATGATTTTGGTAGATCCTAAGAGAGTAGAGCTTTCTGCATACGCTGGCATTCCGCATTTGCTCACACCGATTATTACGGATCCTAAGAAGGCTGCGCAGGCTCTCGAGTGGGTTGTTAAAGAGATGGATGCGCGCTACGACGACTTGCAATTCTTCGGCTTCCGCCATGTTAAAGATTTCAACAAGGCTGTGCGTGAAGGAAAAGTTCATGCTCCGGCTGGTTCTAATCGAAAAGTTGCTCCATACCCGTATTTGCTTGTGGTTGTAGACGAGATGGCTGATTTGATGATGGTTGCTAAGAACGATGTGGAAAGTTCTATTCAGCGTATTACTCAGCTTGCTCGAGCTGCAGGAGTGCATTTGGTTCTTGCTACTCAGCGCCCATCTGTTGACGTTGTAACAGGCTTGATTAAAGCAAATATTCCTTCTCGATTGGCTTTTGCTACTTCATCTGCAACTGATTCCAGGGTTATTCTCGATACAGTTGGTGCAGAAACTTTGATTGGTCAAGGTGACGCTTTGTTCCTTCCAATGGGTGCTGCTAAGCCTCAGCGTGTGCAGGGCTCGTGGGTGAGTGAATCTGAAATCCGCAGGGCTGTGGAGTATGTTCGCACTCAGCGCAAGCCAAAGTATCGTGAAGATATTGAACAAATGGCTCAAAAAGCGGATGCTCAAGCTCAAAGCAAGCTTAAAACTAGCGATATTGGCGACGATATGGATGAGCTGCTTCAGGCTGCAGAGCTTGTAGTAGGCGCTCAGTTTGGATCCACTTCGATGCTTCAAAGAAAATTGCGTGTTGGCTTTTCTAAAGCTGGTAGGCTAATGGATTTGCTTGAGTCGCGTGGCGTTGTTGGTCCATCCGAAGGATCTAAGGCACGTGAGGTTCTTGTGCAACCTCAAGATTTGCCTAAAGTTTTAGCATTTATTCGCGGTGAAAGTGATTCTTTGTAAAAGTTGAATTAAGTTTTGCGTTTGCTATACCATATTTGTGTAGCTTTATGGAGGTATTTATAGATGTTGAAAAACAGTAAGTCTAAATTACTTGAAGGTTGGGATTATGCTCCTAATGTAGTGACATACATAAGGATTATTCTTTCCATTCTATTTATAATCTTATATTTGGTTGCAGGTCCTTGGGGTTATACTTCTACTGCGATACGTTGGTCAGTGTTTGTTTTGTTTGTAATTGCAGCTTCTACAGATAAATTAGATGGTTGGATGGCTAGAAAATACAATCAGGTAACTGAGCTTGGTAAATTACTAGATCCTATAGCAGATAAGCTTCTTATGCTTTCCGCGCTTATTATTGCGTCAGCTTTTGGAGAACTATATTGGTGGATTACTGCTTTGTTTGTTATTCGTGAAATTGGCATAACTATTTTACGATTCTATGTTATAAATAAGGGCGGTAAAGTGATTGCAGCATCTTCTGCTGGAAAGTTTAAGACACTTTCTCAGTCAATTGGTATTGCAATGCTTCTCGTTCCTATTGTTCCTATTTTCTGCGCAAATGATATTCCACTTTGGGTGATTTGCTATTACTCCATTGCTTACGGTTTGATTGGAATTGCAATAGGTTTTGCTACTTACTCTGGTATTCTTTATGTGAACGACGCTTTGAAGCATTGATATAGATATGTGTAGTGACTCTGTTAGTGTTTTAGCTAGTGAGATTCTTGATTTTTGCGATGCACATTCTTTGCATATCGCATGTGCTGAGTCTCTGACTGGGGGTCTTCTTTCAGATTCGTTTGTAAAGATTCCTGGCGCTTCTAGAGTTTTTCTTGGATCTGCTGTTACTTACGATATTCGTGAAAAATCTAAGATACTTGGTGTGGATTGCGATTTATTAAAATCGTGTGGTGCTGTAGATGCGCGAGTAGCAAAGCAAATGGCGTTTGGTGCAGCAAGATTATACAGTGGATCTGGTTGGTGTTATAAGCGTTTTGAGCAACAAAAAGATGTTGACAATCCTGATTTTCCTATTATTGGATTGTCAACTACTGGTGTTGCTGGACCTGGCTCTGATGCTGGTAAGCCAGCTGGGTTGGCGTATATTGGTGTTTTTGTTCCAACTGTTACAGATAAATCTTGCTATTCGCTTGACTCTGATGCGATTTTTTGCAAGTTTAATAGAATAAAAAATTGCGTTTTTGATTGTAAGTGTGGGAAAATTAGTAATTTCTCCTTGGAGAAATGTGATTTTTATTCTTGTGATTTAGGATTGTTGATTTCTGTTCAATTAGATATTTCTGGTAATCGTGAAGAAGTTCGAAACGGTGTCGTTTATGCGTTAATAAAAATTCTGCATTCCATAATTTTTGAAGATTGGATTTTTGATGCGCGAGCGTGAATTCTGGGAGCTTCTTGAAGAGGTATTTGGCAGGGAGTTTGGCAGGAGTATCGCAAAAGATCAGGAGCTGCAAAAACTTAATGGTATGAGTGCTCGTGAGGCGATTGATGCTGGAGTAGAGCCAAGAATTGTCTGGAATGTTTTATGTGATCACATGAATATTCCTGATAGTAAGAGGTGGGGTAAAGATCATAATGCTCCACCAATGCCTGCAAAATAGATATTTTCGTTGGAATTTCAAGTCAACACACTTGTCGAACAAATGTTCGTTTATGGTGTATAATGTCAATTGTTGGGCTTCTTGCAGCGTGATAAGTGCCTATTGTGTTATTGAGTAAAACCTTTAACCACATTGCTCTAAAACGCTTGCATAGTCATTATGTATTGCATTAACGTCAATCAATACATCGGCATGCGAAAGGAGTAGCAGATATGGCACAACAAGCAAAAAAAGGTGCAGTGGATCGTCTTATTGATGCCGACAAGGCAGATCCTCGTAGAAAAGCAGCGTTGGAAACAGCTCTTGCCAATGTTGAAAAACAATATGGTAAAGGTTCCGCAATGCGATTGGGTGATAAGCCACTACAAGACGTGGAGGTTATCCCTACTGGCTCAATAGCTCTAGATATGGCTCTAGGGATTGGTGGCGTTCCTCGTGGGCGTATTGTGGAAGTTTATGGTCCTGAATCTTCTGGTAAAACAACATTAGCTTTGCATATTGTTGCTAATGCTCAAAAGAATGGTGGTATTGCTGCATTTATTGATGCTGAGCATGCTTTAGATCCAGTTTATGCGCGTAAATTGGGTGTTGACACAGATTCTCTTATTGTTTCTCAGCCAGATAATGGTGAACAAGCATTAGAGATTGCCGACATGCTAATTCGTTCTGGTGCTTTAGATGTTATAGTAGTTGATTCTGTAGCAGCTCTTGTTCCAAAAGCGGAAATTGATGGAGACATGGGAGATAGCCATGTTGGTTTACAAGCGCGCTTAATGAGCCAAGCTTTAAGAAAAATGACTGGTGCATTGTCTCAAGCTGGAACGACAGCAATATTTATTAATCAGCTTCGTGAAAAAATTGGTGTATTCTTCGGTAATCCAGAAACAACTACTGGTGGTAAAGCTCTTAAATTCTATTCATCTGTTCGAATGGATATTAGACGAGTTTCTACTATCAAAAATGGTGAAGAGGCTGTTGGAAATCGTACTAAGGTAAAGATTGTAAAGAATAAAATGGCTCCGCCTTTTAAAACAGCAGAGTTTGATGTTCTTTACGGAGAAGGAATATCAACTGAAGGTTCTGTAATCGATATGGCTGTACAGTGCGATGTTATTAAAAAATCTGGTTCTTGGTTCACTTATGAAGGTGAACAACTTGGGCAAGGTAGGGAGAACGTTCGCCAATTCCTTAAAGATAATCCTGCTATTACAGAAGAGATTAGCGATAAAGTAAAAGTAGCGTTTGGGCTAATGAAGCCAGAAGATCAATTCGTTGAGGTAGAAGATGAAGATGACAATTCTCAGTCAGTATCATCTTCAAGTGCTGATAGTAAAACAAACACTTCAAAAGGCAGTGATGTCAAATAAAACTATATTAAATAAAATTATTAAAACAAAGTTGAGTTTAGCTGATTCACATCATATTGGCTGAGATTCAGTGAAAAGAATAGAAGATGATTAGTGTAGAGAGTTTTCTTCGCAATCATAAACCTGTTGATTCTTATTATTCTGCAGAAAATGAGTGTGAAAAAGCAGAAGAATCTGAAGTTAATGGTTGTGATTTAACAACAGTTGGCGTTAGTGATGCTTATGATAAGTCATTTGATAGCTTAGATAATAATCATGAAGATTATTGTGAAGAAAACTCTTCTTACGCTTTTAAGAAGTATAATTCATTTAATAGTAGAAAAGCTGCTAAAAAAGTAGATGCCAAAAAAGCCTCTGATTTCGACGATTGTAGAGAATCTGCTTTACGAATGCTAGATTATTCAGCTAGATCTTCCGATGATTTAAAGAATAGGCTCATAAATAAGGGTTACAAAGAGAATATTGTTGAATCCGTAATAATTCGTTTGGAAGAATTACATTTGGTTGACGATAAACAATATGCTAGATCCGTTATACGCTCATGTGTATCTAGATTGTTGGGAGAACGTGCGACTCGCATTGAGCTACAAAAAAAGGGCGTTTCTTCCACTGTGGCCTGTTCAACATTGCAAGAAGCTAGAGAAGACGGTGTTTTTGAAGAAGCTGCATGGGAATTAGGCAGAAAATTATCGCTAAAACTTAAAAGCCTAGACGATAATGTAAAAAGACGTAGATTCTTTTCTGCAGGAGCTAGAAAAGGTCATGATTTAAACACACTAAACGAAGTATATTATGCTTTGTTTAAGTCTTAAACCAAAATCTTTAGCAAATTTCGTTAGCGCACTTAAGAACATAATCTGGCATATCTTCGATGTTAATAACATCGTTGAATCTAGCTGTTTTATTTTTAAGTTCGCTAAGCATTTTAGGAGCGTTTGTAGAAGTTTTGCTTTCTAACAAATCCATGCAAGCAAAATCATCTAATCCTTCAACATTTAAGCCTAAAGATTCGCAAACAACCCTAGGGAACTTATACGGGCTTGCTGTGCTCAAAAGAACACGCGGAACATTAGAATCATGAGGAATATGATTCATAACAAAGTATCCGCAAGCAGTATGTGAATCAATAACATAATTATGCTTATTCCAGCATTCTTGTATGGAATCGCGAATTTGATCCTCGTTTGCCCAGCCGCAACCAAAAAGTTTCCTAATTTTAGAAAGAACATTATCTGGTATTTCAAAGGCGCCCCATTGTTGTAAATCATTCATAAGCATTTGCAACAGTCGTGTATCTTTATCGCACATGTAGTAAAGCATGCGTTCTAAATTAGAAGAAACAAGAATATCCATAGACGGTGCAATTGTTTGGTTAAATGGTCGAATCTTGTTATATGCTCCACTGACCAAAAAGTCAAACAAAACATTGTTGCTGTTGCTCGCTACGATTAAGTGTTTTACAGGAAGACCAAGAATTTTCGCGTAATATCCAGCAAGAATATTTCCAAAATTGCCAGTAGGGACACAAAATTCCACTTCATTACCAAGTTCAATAACGCCTTGTTCAACAAGCTTAGAATAAGCGTAGAAGTAGTAAACAACTTGAGGAATAAGTCTTCCAATATTAATCGAATTAGCAGAAGAAAGCAGTGCGTGATTATTGTTTTCAACCGTTTCATTAATTGAATTGTTAGTAAATATTTGTTTAACGCCGCTTTGCGCATCGTCAAAATTTCCTCTAACAGCGCATACTTTTACGTTATTTCCACTTTGAGTTGTCATTTGCAATTCTTGAATTTTACTTACTTTACCTTCTGGGTAAAAAGTGACCATAGAAGTGCCTTCAATATCCGCAAACCCAGCTAACGCAGCTTTTCCTGTATCTCCCGAAGTGGCGGTAAGAATCATAACATTTTTATTAGAATCAGATACATTTTTTGTGTGACTAATGAATTGCGGCAAAATCTGCAAAGCAACATCTTTAAAAGCACATGTAGGACCGTGGAAAAGCTCTAGAACAAAATCATTATTATTTCCAAGAGTCTTTAGAGGAGTAATTTCACTATCTTCCCACTGACTTCCATAAGCATTTTCAACGCACTCATCAAGCTCACTAGACGTAAAATCTGGAAGGAGAATTTGAAGAACGTCTTTAGCAATCTGTTTATAAGTTTTCCCAGAAAGATTAGAAATATCATAACGAGTTTCACCAAGGCAATCCGTAACAAACAAGCCACCATCATCTGCTATTCCTCTACGAATAGCTTGCTTCGATGTATAGGTTTTAGAGTTTGACCTAGTGCTGTGAAACATAACTGTATTCGTAGTGTTTTCTGCCATGATTCCTCCATTCGTGCTAATTGGTATACATGTTACCTGAAGAGGTGGAGCCTAAGTACTGCTATTGCTAATATGTTCAATATGATTAATCTTGATACAAAGTTAGATGAAACGCATAGTAATGCACAAAACAATATGTCTAAAGATTATGGGGACTCTATAGATTCTATTGTTTTTTCTAGAGCGGATGCTTCGCGAATAGTACAGCGTGAATTTGCTAAAGCTAATACCAATTTTAAAAATAATCTTCTAAATGCTATTGCTGATTCTATTGAAAATAATGCAGAATTTATTGAAGAAGCAAATAAGCAAGACTTAGAAAAAGCTCAAAAAAATGGTATGGATGCTGGAAAACTAGACAGACTTAAATTTGATGAAGAAAGAATATTCCAATCTGCAAAAAGTATTAGAAAAATAGCGCAATTACAAGATCCTGTTGGAGAAGTTGTTCGTGGATACACGCTAGAAAATGGTCTTAGGCTTTCTCAAGTAAGAGTGCCAATAGGCGTAATGGGAATTATTTACGAAGCTAGACCAAATGTGACTGTTGACGTTGCATCTTTGTGCATAAAATCTTCAAATGCTGTAATTTTAAGAGGCGGTAGTGCAGCTGAGCGCACGAACTATGCGACAATTTCTGTAATCAAGCAAGTATTAAAAGATTTTGGTGTAAGTGGAAATCTTATAGAATCTGTTGATGATCTTGGAAGAAGTGGAGCAACGTCAATGATGCATGCTCATGGTCATATTGATGTTCTTGTTCCTAGAGGAAGTGCAAATCTAATCGCTGCAGTTGTTAAAGAGTCAACAGTTCCAGTTATAGAAACTGGAGCTGGAAATGTTCATATTTACGTGGATAAAACAGCAGATTTTGAAAAAGCGATACAAATTATTGTAAATGCAAAAACTCAAAGAGTTGGAGTTTGTAATGCTGCAGAAAAATTGCTTGTAAATCAAGATATTGCTAAAGATTTTCTGCCAAGAATTGCAGGCGAGTTAGCTAAACATAATGTTTTGATTCATGCTGATGAAAAATCCTACAATATTCTATTCGATTCAAATATCAATGGTTTGCAGTTAGAACATGCAAATGATGATGATTGGAATCGTGAATATTTGTCTTTGCAAATAGGAGTAAAGATTGTAAAAGATGTTGAGGATGCTGCGAATCATATTACAAAGTATTCAACGGGGCATACTGAGACGATTATTGCTGAAGATTATTTAACAATCAATAATTTTGTGTCATCTGTAGACTCAGCTGTTGTTATGGTAAATGCTTCAACAAGATTTACGGATGGCGGCGAATTTGGTTTTGGAGCTGAGCTTGGCATTTCCACTCAAAAATTACATGCCAGGGGTCCGATGGGTTTGAGAGAAATGACAACCACAAAGTGGATTGGTTATGGAGATGGTCAAATAAGAGCTTGATGTTATAAATTGTGACAGATAATAAGGTATTAAGAGTAAGGTTATGAGTATGCCAAATACACAGGAATCAACTAAATCAGATATTGTATACGCGAAAAGCGAATCATATGGTGTGTCTGATTTCAATGTTTTAGATGCTTTAGATATTTCCGCTGAGCGTTTATCCATAGTTCGCTATGTGTTTTTAGTGCAAATTGAAGATGGTATTGCGTCTGCATCTCAAAGATCTTCTCTTGAATATGCTGATGCAATATTAATGGGTTGGCCAGATAGGGATAATCGTACTGTTTTCAAGCCTCAGGATAATGCTGCTTTAGATGAGATTAATAAGAATTTGAGAAAAATGGAAGATAATATATCTCAATTCAGTAATCTTGAGCGTTGCGGTGAAGTAGATAATATGGCAGATATTCTTATTAAGATTACAGAATCTGTTGCAAAGATTAGAAGTATTTTCCAGCCTGATTTTCCTCTTCCAACATTTGAGGAGATTAAACGGGTTGTTCAAGATGAGTGGAATGAGGAAATGGGCAATATTAATCCTGATAAGGCGAACGTTGCCTCTAGCGTTATCGGTGAAGCTAAGGCAGATGATGCTGCTGATTTGCTTGATGGTGCAAAATAATCATGATGCTTGATTTTGTGTATTTTGAACAAAATGTGGAAATGAATTAATGCAAAATAATCTAAACAACTCTAAAGTTGATTCCCAAAATAGTATTAAGTCAGAAGTAAAAGATTTTTCTGAAGAGCGCAGAATGTCTGACTTGTTCCAAGGGTCTTTTAATGGCACTGAGGCTGCGCCGCCTGTTGTGGCAGGTGTTGTTAAACACCGTCAATCTGCTAGAGGTAATGTTCATCAGCGCCAACGAATAGGGATCATGGGCGGCACTTTTGACCCTATTCACAACGGCCACTTGGTAGCAGCTTCTGAAGTTGCATGGGTTTATGATCTAGACGAAGTTATTTTTGTTCCTACAGGAAAGCCTGTTTTTAAACTTGATAAGAAGGTTACTAACGCAGAAGATCGATATTTGATGACTGTGATTGCAACTGCTTCTAATCCCAAGTTCACAGTTTCCAGAGTGGATATTGATAGACCAGGTGTTACTTATACAATTGATACGCTTCGCGATATTCGATCTCAGCATCCAGATGCTGAACTTTTCTTTATTACAGGCGCGGATGCTATTGCGGAGATTATGCAATGGAAAGATGCTAGAGAACTGTGGAATTTGGCTAGATTTGTGGCTGTTACTCGTCCTGGGTATTCTAGTCCAGAAAAGTTTACTCAAATTGAGGCTCATGTGTATTCAGCGGATTCTTGTGACGATATGATTAATTGTCACAGTCATCGTTTCCCAGTTGACATTTTGGAAATCCCAGCACTAGCAATTTCTTCTACTGATGTTCGTAAGCGAGCTGAGCACGGGGAGCCTGTATGGTATTTGGTTCCAGATGGAGTTGTTCAATACATTGTTAAGCATGGTTTATACAGACGCGATTTGTGATTATTTGGAATCTTTTGCAATGATTTGTTGTGTATGAAACGGCTTAATGATTATAGTCTGCGCAAATAGATAGTATTAATCACAGTCCGTTTTTTGTGGGCTGTTAGTGAACTAGCGTTTGGAGATATGGTGAGCATCGTCCTTGAAGGAAAGCCAGATAAAAACCTTGTTCTCGTAACTGGTCGCGCGCATCCGAAGCTTGCTCGAGATGTTGCAAATCAGCTTGGTATAGAAGTATTGGAAACAACAGCATATGATTTTGCCAATGGCGAGATGTATGTTCGTTACACTCAGTCTGTGCGAGGAACAGACGTGTTTGTGTTGCAAAGTCATAGTGACCCTGTTAACAAGTCCATTATGGAACAGTTAATTATGATCGACGCATTAAAGCGCGCGTCTGCTCGTTCTATTACCGCTGTGTGCCCGTTGCTTGGATATTCTAGACAAGATAAAAAGCATCGCGGTCGTGAGCCTATTTCTTGCCGCTTGATGTTTGATTTGCTTAAAACAGCAGGCGCAGATCGAATCATGAGCGTTGACTTGCATGCGGCACAATCGCAAGGATTCTTCGATGGTCCTGTAGACCATTTGATTGCTATGCCAGTGCTGGTTGATTACGTTCGAGATCGTTTCAGCGAAGATTTAGGAAACGTTACCGTTGTTTCGCCAGACGCAGGTCGAATCCGAGTTGCAGAACAGTGGGCGCAACGTTTAGGCGGAGGTCCATTGGCTTTTGTTCATAAGACTAGAGATATTACTCGTCCAAATCAGGCTGTAGCAAATCGTGTTGTTGGTGATGTTGCTGGGCGTGATTGTGTTATGGTTGATGATTTAATTGACACTGCTGGAACAATTGCAGGCGCTTGTAATGTTCTTAAGGACGCTGGTGCAAAGTCTGTTACGGTTGTTGCAACTCACGGAGTGCTTTCTGGTCCTGCAGTTGAACGTTTAAAGAATTGCGGAGCTAGGGAAGTGGTGTTAACGGATACTGTTCCAATTCCAGAAGAAAAGCGTTGGGATGGGTTAACTGTTCTTTCAATTGCCCCACTTTTGGCAAGTGCTA
Source organism: Gardnerella sp. KA00390 (assembly GCF_049244075.1). GTDB lineage: Bacteria > Actinomycetota > Actinomycetes > Actinomycetales > Bifidobacteriaceae > Bifidobacterium > Bifidobacterium vaginale. Next base: position 979,810 of record NZ_CP058372.1, on the reverse strand, counting down.
TTAAAGCTGTGTTTGAAGATGGGTCTGTTGCAAAGCTGTTTGACACTTATCCAGAGCATCATGGCAAGGGGTTCTTCTTTGCATAAATCCTATTTCGCCACGCCAAACTTGACGATGTCAATTGTTATGGCATAATAGTGACTTGGCGGTTTTTTCCGCCGTTCCCTCATGGTGTAATGGCAGCACACGGGTCTTTGGAACCCTTTGTCTTGGTTCGAATCCAGGTGAGGGAGCTAGAAATTGCGCCGCTTAATTTTAAGCGGCGTTTTTTATTAACATAGTTTGTTGATAGTGTGTGTATGAGTAGCTTGTTTAATCTAGGAAGGCGTTTTATTAGATATGTTGGAATCTTTAAGAGGTGGATTCAAGCGTGTTATTGCGCCTATTGCTAAGCTGCTTGTAAAATTTGGCTGTACAGCAAATGGCATTACTGTTTTCGGTACTTTGGCTGTTGTAGTAACCTCAATTTTTGTTTCTATGACTGGCTGGCTTTTATTCGGTACAATTTTGCTTACGATTTTTGTCCTTGCAGATGCTTTGGATGGTTCAGTCGCTGCTTTAACTAATCAAAATGGTGGAACGAAATTTGGTGCGTTTTTGGATTCTACTTTAGATAGAATCGCTGATTGGTCTCTATTTTTGTGTGTTTGTATTTGCTTATATCGTGCTAAAAATATCAACATATGTTTATATTTGCCAGAATATGTTAATGGTTTTATAAAATATTGCGGATTGCTTTGTTCGCTAATAGCAATTATGGCTGCTTTTGTAACGTCATATGCTAGAGCAAGAGGTGAGTCCGTTGGGGTGGAAGCTAAAAAAGGTTTGATTACTAGAGCAGACAGAGTGGCTATTATATTGATTTCAATGGGATTAAGTGGATTAACTGACTGGCTTTTATGGCTTAGTTTAGCCATGTTTATCCTTTGTATTGGTGGTATCATAACCGTTATACAGAGGATTTTTGAAGTTAAAAATTTGCTTAAAAATACTAGCGCATGACGATTTGTCGCTAAAGAGCATTAAAATCATCACGTTTACGTAACCGTACACTTTTTAGGAGTATCATGTCAGGTCATTCCAAGTGGGCGACCACAAAGCATAAGAAAGCCGCTATTGACGCTAAGCGCGGCAAGCTTTTCGCCAAGCTTATTAAGAATATTGAAATCGCTGCTCGTCTTGGTGGTGGAGACCCTGATGGTAACCCAACTTTATACGATGCAATCGTTAAGGCTAAAAAAGCTTCTATGCCAGCAGATAATATTAAGCGCGCTGTTAAGCGTGGTTCTGGTGAAGAAGCAGGCGGCGCAAACTACGAAGAGATTGTTTACGAAGGCTATGCTCCAGCAGGTGTTGGATTGATTATTGAGTGCCTTACTGATAATCGCAACCGCGCTGCAGCAGACGTTCGCTCCACTCTTACAAAGGGCAATGGTTCTTTGGCTACAAGCGGTTCTGTTAGCTTCAACTTTGAGCGTAAGGGCTTGATTGAGGTTCCTAGCGAAGGCGTTGACTATAGCAAGCTTTTTGATATTGCTGCAGAAGCTGGCGCTGAAGATGTTGCTGACGACGGTGATGTGTATTCCGTATACACTGATTCTAGCGATTTGGTAACTGTTCGTAAGGCTTTGCAAGATGCTGGTTTCGACTATGATTCCGCAGAAATCGTTATGCATCCAAACAATGAGGTTGAATTGAGCTTTGAAGATGCTCAGAAAGTGTCTCGTTTGATTGACAATCTCGACGATTTGGACGATGTTCAGAATATTTACAGCAACTGGACTGCTTCAGATGAGGTTATGGCTCAGCTTGAGGAAGCAGAATAGTTTCCTATGATGATTTTGGGCGTTGATCCCGGGCTTACTCGCTGCGGGGTCGGCGTGATTGAAGCCGGCGTTTCTCGTCGGCTTTCTTTTATTCACGTCGATGTATTAAGAAGTGATCCTAAGACTTCTCAAGATTTAAGATTGCTCGAAATTTACAATGGACTGGTGGAGAAAATCGAAAGGTTTTCGCCAGATACTATTTCGATTGAGCGTGTTTTTGCTCAAGAAAATCGAAACACTGTTCTTGGTACTGCTCAAGTTGCAGGTGTTGCAATGTTGGCTGCTGCTCAGAGAGGTATTCCTGTAGCTTTGCATACTCCTACAGAGGTTAAACTCGCTGTTGCTGGAAATGGAAAGGCGGATAAAACTCAGGTAGAGCGCATGGTTGCGCGTCTTTTAAATCTTAATGTTTTACCGACTCCTGCAGATGCAGCTGATGCCTTGGCTCAAGCGATTTGTCACGCGCTTCGCCCAGCAGGGGCTTTGCAAGGAGGAGAGCGAGAGCAACATTTAACTGAGGCTCAACGAAAGTGGGCTGCTTCTTTGCGTTCTGCTAGCAGACATTCTTCTGTCGGACGTGACATGTAGTATGTTTTATAGAACAGATGTTCTATTTATCTAGAAAGGTGAGCGCTGATGATTGGTATGCTTAGCGGCGTTATTGAATCAGTTGATTCTCGATGTGCGCTTATCTGTGTTAGTGGTGTTGGCTATGAAGTTTATATGCCATCGTCTGATTTGGCTGCGCTGCATGAAGGTCAAGATGTTAAGGTTTATACGTCTTTACAAGTAAGTCAAGATGCTGTTACTTTGTATGGTTTTACAAGTATGCCTGCCAAGCGTATTTTTCTTCAAATTCAGCAGAAAGTTAGTGGTGTTGGTCCTAAAGTTGCTCTTTCTTTACTTTCCACTTTAAATGTGAATCGTTTATTGCAGGCTATTGCAGATGGCGATATCACCGCATTGTCTTCTGCTCCAGGATTAGGTAAAAAGGGTGCTCAAAAAATTGTTCTTGAACTTAAAGGTTCTATTGACGTATCTCAATTAAATGAAGATGATACTTCTAAAGATTCAAAATCTTATAAAAAGGAATTTGATGAATCTGGCATCAGCAAGGTTGTCGATGGACTTATGTCTTTAGGGTGGAAGCAGTCAGATGCTCAAAGAGCGGTTGAAAACGTGTGTAATAGTGAAAAAATTGCTCTGCCAATCAGTGATTCAGATATGCCTAATGTTTTGCGTATGGCATTGGCAGCGTTAGATAGAGGCAGGTGATGATTCATGAGTTTGGATGAAGGAATCGACGTACAAGCTTTAAATACTGGCGTATCCGAAGATTCATTAAGAATTGTTTCATCATCTCCTATAGGAAATGAACAGATTAGCGATGAAGAATTAAGACCTCATGCTCTAGATGGATTTATTGGACAGCCTCTTTTAAAGGCGCAGTTACAACTTTTTTTGGATGCTGCAAGATTGCGTGATGTTCCTCCAGATCACATGTTGCTTGCAGGTCCTCCTGGGCTTGGAAAAACAACATTAGCAATGATTGTTGCTAATGAGTTAGGCGTATCTATTAGAGTTACGTCTGGTCCTGCTATTCAACATGCTGGTGATTTAGCATCAATTTTGAGTTCTCTTGATACTGGTGAAGTACTGTTTATTGATGAGATTCATCGTTTGCCTCGAGCTGCAGAAGAGTTGCTTTATATAGCTATGGAAGATTTCCGAGTTGATGTTATGGTTGGCAAAGGACCAGGGGCGTCTTCTATACCTCTTACATTGCCGCATTTTACTGTGGTTGGTGCTACTACGCGCGAAGGTATGCTTCCTTCTCCGCTTAGAGCACGTTTTGGTTTTACGGCTCACTTGGATTTTTATCCTCACGATGAGTTGGAAAAACTGATTGAACGTTCATCTGTTCTTCTTGGTGTTCATCTTGTTGATCAAGCAGCTAAAGAACTTGCTATTCGTTCCAGAGGAACTCCTAGAATCGCAAATCGACTGTTAAGACGCGTACGTGATTGGGCAGTTGTGCATAATCTTAAAGATGTAAATCGCGAGTCTGTAATAGAAGCCTTATCGTTGTATCAGATTGATACTCAAGGTCTTGACCGTCTAGATATTGCGGTTTTGAAAGCTATTGTGAATCAATTTAATGGTGGTCCAGTTGGGCTTAATAATTTGGCTGCAATGGTTGGAGAAGAGGCAGAAACTGTAGAAACCGTTTGTGAGCCGTATTTAGTGCGTGAAGGGTTTCTTATTAGGACTCCTAAAGGTCGTGTTGCCACTGAAAAAGCTTGGCAACACTTAGGTCTTAAAGCGCCTGATAATGTCAGATAGATAACATAAAATAAGTGTTTTGGGCGGTGTTTTGTCCGTCTCAGGGTTGGATACATAAGGAGTTTATTGTGCCCCAATTTGTTAGCCAGTATGGCATGCTTATTGTACTCGTGATTGCCATGGTTGGTATCATGTGGTTCCAATCTCGTAATATGAAAAAGCGTCAAAATGAGTTGAAGTCCTTCCATGATTCTTTGAAACCAGGCGTTGAAGTTATAACAATTGGTGGAATTATCGGTAAGGTCGTCGTAGTTGATTCTGATCACGAAGAGATTGTTCTAGATTCAGAAGGTAGTTTACTTCGAGTGTCTTTCAGAGCTGTGAATAGAGTTTATGTTCGTGTAGATTTCAACAGCTATGACAAAGACGATGAAGCTGATAACTCGGAAGATGTTGATGCATCTGATAAAGATGAATCTCAAGAATCGAGCGAAACTGAGCAGATTCAAGAATCCAGCGAAACTGGTGAAGTCAAAGAAAACTGAGATAAGAACAATAAGATTATGACAACAACTGATATTACAGTAAAATCTTTGAAGAATGTTAGTGATGAGGATGTTAAATATTTAGCATCTCTTATTAGAACAATTCCAGGGTTTCCAAATCCAAAGATTGTTTTCCGCGATTTTCTTCCTGTTTTTGCTGATAATCGTGGTATGCGAATTCTTATTGATTCATTAGTAGATTCGTTGCCAGTTTCTCAAGATTCGTTTGATTTAGTTGCTGGACTTGAGGCTCGTGGATTTTTGTTTGGTCCAGCTTTGGCTGCTCGACTCAATAAAGGTTTTGTTGCCGTAAGAAAAGCAGGTAAATTGCCTCCCGAAGTCATAAGCGAGTCATATTCTCTCGAATATGGGGAAGCTAAGATAGAGATTGAGAAAGATCTTATAAAGCCTGGTCAGCGTGTTCTTATTGTTGACGATTTAATTGCTACAGGAGGAACTGCAAAAGCTGCTGCGCGACTTGTTGAAAGGTCGCAGGGCACTGTTGCTGGATTCTGCTTTGTAATGGAGTTAACAGGAATTAGCGGAATGAATGAGTTGCAATCTTATAAATGCTCTAGTTTAATGACGATGCCTGCATAAAAGTGGTGTATGAGTAGTAGCTTGTGTTGTACTTGGGCAGCTACATTTATTCATATATTGTTTTTAGGTGTAATCATAAAAAATCGAACAACTTAGATCTAACTTCAAGCGGCTAATAAGGGAGGATGATGTTATGAAAAAACTGAAGTCTTCTCTTATTAGCATTTTGAAGGGGATATCTATACCCGCTATTGCGACTTTGATTTTTGCAATAGTTGTTGGATTATTCATGTCACTAACCCTTCTTGTTATTTCTATAGAAGAAGGAACTGGTAATCTTTCCGATTCATCAATGTCGATGACATGGGCTGCTCTTCTTTTTGCGCAAGGAGTTGGTCTAGGCTTTGATGATTTTATTCTTACAGTTATTCCACTTGGTTTGACTTCGCTTATAATTACAATGCTTGCGATTCTGATGAGAAAACTAAAAGGTGGATCGCTAGTAAATTGTATTGGTTTATTTGTTTGGGTTTTCATCACTGGAGTTATATCTCAAAATACTAATATTGAGTTATTGGATTCGTTACCAGTCATATTGTTAAAAAGCTTTTGTGTATATGCTTTTGCACAGTTAATAGCTGTTTTCCCATACAGCTCATTGTTTGTATTAATCAAAAATAATATAACAAAAAATGTTCCTGAACATATATTAAAACGCATAAAAATTTGCCTTTATTCAACCGTAATCGTGTTGTCAATTTATGCAATTATTGCATTATCAACGATTATCTTTTGGTCCATTGTTGGAGCAAGTAATGTTGAGATAGTTTTTTCAAAGTTAGGAATGCAATTAGGTTCAAGAATTTTAACCACAATTGCATGTCTGGTATGGCTTCCAAATGTTGCATTATGGGCATTATCATGGATTTCAGGTTCAGGATTTGCTATAGGATCAGTTGCTAATTTCACAATTTATGCAGTTAATCGTAAGTCTTTGCCTCCTGTTCCATTCTTTGCCATATTCCCAGACTCTATAGGTGATTCACTTTATAGGCTTCTTGTCAATGGTATTGTTTTTGCCTTATGTGGCGTATTTGCGTTATTTGTGATTTTATATTCTAAGTCTTGTAATATTCGTTTGCATTTCGATAAAGATAAACTTGATTGGAAGTCTACCGTTATTGCTTTTGTGGAATCAGCTGTAGTTTTGGTATCAACTTGCATATTAGTAATACTCGTTATGAGTATACTATTCTTGTTCGCAAACGGTGATTTAGGTAAATATCGTTTATCCAATGTTGGTGTAAATGTAAGTAGAAGTGTTCGTGCTTTAGGTCATTTAACAGTATTTGGTTTTGGGTTGGCCTGGATTCTCGTTATATTTGTGTGCGCAATAATAATTTCTATTCGTGCGTTAAGTTCTAAAATTTTTGAGAAATATGATTCCATTAAGCCGTCGAATTTTAATATATTTTCCAAAAAGTTATCTGAAAATATTAGTGAAAAGTCAAAAGAAAATCAGAACATAAAATCGCAATCAAAACCAGTTGAACAGTCATGTGAAACGTCAGTAATAACTCCTAAAGAAAACAATATGTCTGAAAAGTCTGCTGATTATATGTCTTCAAAAAAAGAAAAAACGCGTTCATCTTGTTCAATTAGTCAAAATGAAACAGATAATATAAGTCAGCCGCGAAGCGTTAAATCCACTAAAAAACAACCTTTGCTTGAGAACAAAACTGATACTAGAAAACCTAGAACAGTTAGTTCGAAAGTCAATAAAAAATAATCCTCGTCCAACATCAAGGAGGAAGACCACCGTGCAACAGATACACGCGCAAGAATCAAGTGCAGATGTGCTGATAACCACAGGTAAAAGGTCAATCAAGCGAGTACTTGTATCAGTATTTTGCAAAGAAGGGCTAGAAACTCTGGCAGACGCTTTTAAAAAGTGCGGAACTCAGGTTGTTTCAACAGGTTCAACAGCTGCAAAACTCCAAGAATTAGGTGTAAAGGTTACGGAAGTATCTGATATAACAGGTTTCCCAGAAAGCTTAGATGGTAGGGTTAAGACGCTCGATCCACATATTCACGCTGGGATTTTAGCAGATATGAGCAATCCTGATCATGTAAAGCAGCTTAAAGAGTTAAATATTGAGCCATTTGATGCTGTTGTAGTGAATTTGTATCCGTTTGTAAACACTGTTATGAGCGGTGGAAGCGAAGCTCAGATTATTGAGAAAATCGATATTGGTGGACCATCTATGGTTCGCGCTGCCGCGAAAAATCATAAATCTGTGGCTGTTATTACAGACCCTGCAGATTATAATATTCTTGCCCAAAGAGTGTTATCTGGAGAAGGTTTTAGCCTAGAAGAACGCGAATACTTGGCGCATAAAGCATTTGAACATACGGCTTCTTACGATGCTGCAATATGCCAGTGGACAAGTGAAGTTTGGTCAATTCCAGAAAGTATGAAGACCAAGTCTGAGGAAGACGCAAATTCAGTTGATAAAACAAGTGAGGATTTGATTCTTCCAACTGATTATACGCGTACGTGGAAGTTAAATCGCAAGCTTAGATATGGTGAAAATCCACATCAGCAGGCGGGGCTTTATCTTGACCCATTGCATAAGGGAGGTTTAGCTCAAGCTGAACTTCTTGGTGGAAAGCCGATGAGCTACAACAATTATGTTGATGCGGATGCGGCTTGGCGTGCAGTATGGGATTTTGCCCCACAAATCGCTGTTGCAGTATGCAAGCATAATAATCCTTGCGGCTTAGCAATAGGTGCAACTGCAGCTATTGCTCATAAGAAAGCTCACGCTTGCGATCCTGTAAGTGCTTACGGCGGTGTGATTGCTTGCAATTCAACTGTTACACTAGAAATGGCTGAAAGTGTTCGACCAATTTTCACAGAGGTAATTGTTGCTCCAGATTATGAGCCTGAGGCTTTGGAGTTATTGCGCACTAAGAAGAAGAATTTGCGAATCTTAAAGGTTGCAAATCCTCCAGTTTTGGGCTTGCAGGTGCATCCTATTGATGGTGGCGCATTGGTACAAAGCGCAGATAAGATTGATGATTTTGGCGATAATCCTCAAAATTGGACTCTTGTATCTGGAGAAGCTGCAGATACTGATACTTTGAAAGACTTAGAGTTTGCATGGCGCTCGCTTCGTTGCGTAAAGTCTAACGCAATTCTACTTGCACACGATAATGCTACTGTTGGCATTGGCATGGGGCAGGTTAATCGCGTGGATTCTTGCCACTTGGCTGTTGAGCGTGCTAATACTCTTGCTGATGGTGTTGAGCGTGCTCGTGGAGCTGTTGCGGCTTCGGATGCATTCTTCCCATTTGCTGATGGTCCGCAAATCCTTATTGACGCAGGTGTGCGAGCAATTGTGCAGCCAGGAGGGTCAATTAGAGATGAGGAAGTGTTTGAAGCTGCGCGTGCGGCTGGAGTAACAATGTACACTACTGGTACAAGGCACTTCTTCCACTAAATAGTATTTGACTGAATAATAAAATATTTATTAATTTTTTAATTAATACAAGTATTCTATAAAAAGGACCTTGGATTGTATTTTCGTATACTTTCCAAGGTCTTTTATGTATTATACAAGTATGACAATTAATGATCGGTATGAAAAACAAGACGATGTATCAAAAATTCAAAAGAACATTTTAAATGTAAATGAATCTGAATTAGCAAAAAAATCAAACCATATATACGTTTCTGAAGTCAAAGAAGGAAAACCGTATGCGCAATGGATTGTGGCAGCAATAGTATGCGTAAGCGCAGTATTGGCGTTTATGGGTAAAACAATGGCTGCCACGGTAATAATTGCCGCAACAGCCATTGTTCTTGGAATCATACGCTTAATATTTACTCAAAAAAGTCCATGGAAGGTTAGATCTGTAGCCTTCGATTCTTTCATAAGCATTTCGCTAGGAATTGGACTATTGATAACGTATTTTTCAATTTTTTTCTTAATGTAGAATCCGATAGATTTAATTCACGAAATTCTATTTATCATCTCTGTTAAAAGGATTAAATGGAACATTATCGTTTCCAGTAGAATCCAAAGTCGTAGAAGGGGTTACTGAAGACTCTGTGTTAACAGGAGGTTCTGGAACTACAGGAACAGTATTCTGTAGAACAGGAGAAGTTTGATTTGAGCAATCAGCAGCAACAGGATTCTGATTATTTGAAGAAGAAGTTGCAAGCTTGCAAATAAGCATGACAAATCCTACGAGCGCAGCGGCAAAAACAGGTGCAATCCAAAATACCCAAAGTTGACTCAATGGTGAGACAGATAACTTTTGCGATTGAGCAAGAATAGCAATGCCAGTAGAACGGGCAGGGTTTAAACCAGCTCCAGTAATTTGATAAGTAATGAAAGCTCCAGCGGCATAAGCAATGCCCATGTGAGTAGAATATCCGCATTTTGTGCTGCCGTTGTCATTCATGTACGTCATGGCTGTTGCAACAATAACAAGAACTGCAATAATTTCAACAACAAGAGCAGTAATAACGCCAAAAGATGCATTAACACTCTTAAGTTGGTTTGCAGAAATGGAAGCATTTTCAAAACCATTAACAACAGGAGCAAACCAAGTGTGAGCTGGAACCATCTTTGTTTGTGGCAGAACAAAAACAGTTACTCCAGCTGCAGCGATAGCTCCAAGAACCTGAGCAATAATGTATAAAATTCCAGAAATATAAGGAGTTCTGCCAGTAAGCATAGATGCGATAGTTATAGCAGGATTTACATGTCCGCCAGAAAACTTAGATGCAATACCAATAGCAGCAGCATAAGCAATGCCAGTTCCTACTGCAATCATAAGAACATTTACGCCATACATTGCAGTAACAATAGATGAGAACATGTAGATAGTGAACATTGCAAAAGCGCTTGCAATGAATTCTGCTCCTACTCTAAAAATGAGCGGAGTTCTAAGTGCAGAAGATTGTTTAGAAACAGAGCAATCTGCATTTGAAGTGTAGTTCATAACAATTCCTTACGTTAATTGTGTACACCGCTATGCTGGTTTTTATTATTTACAGCACAACCAAACGTTTGCTATAGTATCACGGCTATGCCATACGCTAACATAGAAAAACGTGGTAATTTCCTGTATTTATTGCAGAATATGAAAATTTGCTACTAATTTATTAAAAGAATACGAATAAGGTCACGTTGGGAGAACGATGCCAAACGCATATTCCCGCGCCAATCAGGCGCAACAAGAATCCAAAAACGCTGTTCGACTGCAAAAGCTACTTGCTGAAGCGGGATTTGGTTCACGCCGAAAGTGTGAAGAAATAATCTTAGATGGGCGTGTTGAAGTAGATGATGAGCTTGTAACAACACTCGGAACTCGAGTAGATCCAAGTAAACAAAAAATACGCGTAGACGGATCGAGAGTGAAATTTAATCACAAGCTTGTAACGCTCGCGCTTAATAAGCCTAAAAGAGTTTTGAGCGCAATGGATGATCCAAAAGGTCGCTTCACTTTAAGAGACATTGTTGGAGATAAGTACGAGCGAATTTTCCACATGGGACGCTTGGACTACGATTCTGAAGGTCTTATTTTAATGACCAACGATGGTGAGTTAAGCCAGCATGTTATGCATCCAAAGTATGAAGTTGAGAAAACGTATATTGCAACTGTTGAAGGCAAGATCAACGGAATGGTTTGCCGCAGGCTAGTTTCGCAAGGCGTAAATCTGGAAGACGGCTGGATTAAGCTCGATCGCTGTGCAATAATCGACCAAAATCACGATGCAACAATCGTAAAAGTTGTTTTACACTCTGGCAAAAATCGCATTGTGCGCAGGATTTTTGGAGCCGTAGGATATCCTGTAAAGCGTCTTGTGCGTACTCAAATCGGCCCTATTAAGTTAGGGGACTTAAAAGCTGGATCGTATCGAGTGCTTTCTCAAACAGAAGTACGCTCGCTTTCTAAGGAGGTTGGCCTGTGATTTGCGTAGCAATTGATGGACCAGCAGGAGTAGGTAAATCTTCTACTTCTCGTGCTTTAGCGCAATACTATGGTTTTGCGTATTTAGATACGGGGGCAATGTATCGAGCTGCTGCTTGGTGGTGCTTGAAGCAAGGTATTGATTTAAGCAAGCAGCTTGAGTTGGATGAAGAAGGAAATTCAACGAATTCTGCAGATGCAAAACGCTTGAATCAAATTGTTGAAGCTGTTGGAGCATTGTTTACGGAAGATCATGCTGAATTTAGTGTTGATCCAAAAAATCCTGTAGTCGTAATTGATAGTGAAGATATTAGCGAAGAATTGCGTTCCAGCGAAGTTTCTTCGCACGTGTCTACGGTTTCTTCGATTCCTGCAGTTCGACGCATGCTTATTGCTGCTCAGCGCGCGTATATTGCTTCAGAGTCTAGTGAAGATTCTTTCTCAGGCGGAGAGGGAATAGTTGCAGAAGGCCGCGATATTACTACTGTTGTGGCTCCAAATGCTCAAGTTCGAGTGCTTCTTACTGCTCGTGAGGAAGTGCGTCAAGCTCGCAGAAATAAGCAGGATATTGAGCAAGAAAATTTGCAAAATAATGAATCTAAGAATAATGAATCTGAAGAAGACGATATTCGCGCTCGTGATGCTAAAGATGCTAAAGTTACGAATTTTCTTAAAGCTGCAGACGGTGTTACAACTCTAGATAATTCTGATTTAACTTTTGAGCAGACTCTTGACGCGCTTGTAGAGATTGTTGACGATGCAATTGAGCAAGATGAGTACGACCGTTATGCTGCAAATCTTGAAGGCTACGATCTTGATGATGAAGATCGTGCGCTTCTTAGCGGTGATTTTGCAAGCGATGATGAATCGAAAGATACAAAAGCTGTTGGAGTAATCGCCGTTATAGGTCGACCAAACGTTGGAAAATCAACGCTTGTAAATCGTATTCTGGGTCACAGAGTTGCTGTTGTGGAAGATACTCCAGGCGTTACTAGAGATCGCGTAAGTTACGACGCTGAGTGGGCTGGAACCAACTTTAAGCTGGTTGACACTGGCGGCTGGGAAGCAGATGTTGAAGGAATAGATTCTTCTATTGCTCAGCAAGCACAAGTGGCAGTGCGTTTAAGTGATGCTGTGATTTTCCTAGTAGATGGTCAGGTTGGTTTAACAGCTACAGACGAGCGCATTGTTTCAATGCTTCGCGCTGCAGGTAAGCCTATTACTCTGGCAGTTAACAAGGTTGACGACGCTAGAAGCGAGTATTTAACTGCAGAGTTTTGGAAGCTCGGAATGGGTGAGCCTTACGGAATTTCTGCAATGCATGGCAGAGGCGTTGGAGATTTGCTTGACGCGGCTCTTAACTCTTTGAAGAAAGCGAATAAAACTTCAGGATTCTTGACTCCAGAAGGACTTCGCAGAGTTGCTTTAGTTGGGCGTCCAAACGTTGGTAAGTCTTCGCTTTTGAACCATTTAGCTCATGAAGAACGTTCTGTTGTAAACGATTTGGCTGGAACTACTCGAGATCCTGTTGATGAGGTTGTGCGAGTTGATGGAGAAGACTGGCTGTTTATTGACACTGCTGGTATTAAGCGCAGGCAGCATAAGCTTACTGGTGCTGAATACTATTCTTCACTTCGTACGCAAGCTGCGATTGAGCGTTCTGAACTTGCTTTGATTCTTTTCGATTCTTCCCAGCCGATTGCAGAGCAGGATTTGAAAGTTATGAGCCAGGCTGTAGACGCGGGTCGAGCAATCGTACTTGTGTTTAACAAGTGGGACTTGATGGACGAATTTTCCAGACAGCGCATGGAACGCTTGTGGAAAACTGAGTTTGAGCGCGTAACTTGGGCTGAGCGCGTTAATCTCTCCGCAAAAACAGGATGGCATACGAATCGTCTTGCGCGCGCTATGCGAACAGCTTTAGACAGCTGGGATAAGCGCATTCCTACAGGCAAGCTCAACGCTTTCTTAGGTCGTATTCAGTCTGCTCATCCGCATCCTTTGCGAGGCGGAAAGCAAGCGAGAATCTTGTTTGCTACTCAGGCTTCTACGCGCCCACCGCGTTTCGTGATATTCGCAACAGGCTTCTTAGAGCACGGTTACCGTCGCTTTATTGAGCGTTCTCTTCGAGAAGAGTTTGGATTTGAGGGAACTCCTATTCAAATCTCTGTAAAAGTACGAGATAAGAAGAAGCGCAAGTAAAATCGCAAGTAAATAAATTTGCGATTAAAGTCACGAGTAAAGCTTAAGTAAAGTAGGAGCGGAATATGGCTGGTCTGGGCGAGTTAGCTTTTGATTTGCATCATGCTAGCGAAGACGAGATTTTTCAAGCATTTGTTGATTGGGTTAAAGATAACAAGCATGTAGATTTGTGGCCGCATCAAGAAGAATCTGTTATGGATTTGCTTACAGGAGACCATGTTATCTTAAATACTCCAACCGGTTCTGGAAAATCTCTAGTAGCGCTCGGCATGCATTTTGCAGCGCTCGCTACCTGCAGACGCTCCTACTATACTGCGCCAATTAAAGCTCTTGTTTCCGAAAAATTCTTCGATTTAGTTGCGATTTTTGGACGCGACAACGTTGGTATGATTACAGGAGATTCGCATATTAACGCGGACGCTCCAATAATCTGCTGCACTGCAGAAATCTTAGCAAATCAAGCCTTACGCGAAGGCGCAAACGCTGAAGTCGATTGCGTTGCAATGGACGAATTCCACTACTATGGTGATCCAGAGCGCGGATGGGCTTGGCAAGTTCCGTTACTTACACTTCCAAATACGCAATTCTTACTTATGAGCGCAACTCTTGGAGACGTAACGGATATTGCGGAACGTTTAGAAAAATCAACAAAACGTAGTGTTGATATTATTGCTAATGCGCCAAGACCAATCCCACTCGAATACGAGTACACAGATAAGCCGCTTGCAACAACTGTAGAACTCTTATTTAACAAGGGTTTAACGCCAATCTATGTAGTTCATTTTTCGCAAGATGCAGCTCTAGAAACAGCTCAAGCGCTTGCAAGCACGGGGGTTTCTAGCAAAGATCAGCGAGACAAAATTGCTCAAGCGATTAAAGGTACTAAATTTACTACAGGTTTCGGCAAAATCTTGCAAAGGCTACTGCGCACGGGTGTAGGCGTACACCATGCTGGTATGCTTCCGCGTTACCGTAGGCTTGTCGAACAGTTAGCTCAGCAAGGATTGCTGCCCGTTATTTGTGGCACAGACACTCTCGGAGTTGGTATTAACGTGCCAATTCACTCGGTTGTTCTTACAGCTCTTACAAAATTTGATGGGAATCGTAGTAGAAAGCTTCGTGCTCGCGAGTTTCATCAAATTGCAGGACGTGCAGGCAGAATGGGATTCGATACTGAGGGCTTAGTAGTTGCAGAGGCTCCAGAGTTCGAGATTGAGAATGCGCGCGCTGTTGCAAAAGCTGGAAATGATCCTAAGAAGCTTAAAAAAGTTAAGCGTAAGAAAGCTCCAGAAGGCTTTGTAGTTTGGGGCGAGCCAACGTTTACTAAGCTTATTGAAAGCGCTCCAGAAACTTTGAATCCTCACATGGTTGTAACGCACTCAATGATTTTGAACGAAGTTACGCAAGGTGGGGATGCTAGAGCACGCGTTGAAAAACTTATTGAAGATAGTGCGCAAAAGCCGCAAGATAAAGAGAAATTGCTCGAGCGTTGCAACGATATTTTCCAAACTTTGCTCGATACTCAAGTGATTGAATGCAGAGAGCTTTCGGATGGTTCTTGTGATTATGATCTTGATGTTGCTATGCCAGAGGGCTTTGCGCTGGATCAGCCGCTTTCTCCGTTCTTGCTCGCAGCTTTGGAACTTCTAGACCCAGAATCTCCAAGCTATGCGCTTGATGTAATTTCTATGGTTGAAGCAACTTTAGATGATCCTAAGCCTGTGCTTCGCGCACAAGAGCGTAAGGCTCGCGATGCTGCAATGGCTGGCATGAAGGATGATGGCATTGATTACGAGGAGCGCATGGAACGCTTAGTGGAAGTTAGCTACCCTAAGCCTCTTGAAGATTTGCTTGAGTCTGCTTTTGCGCAATATCGCAAAGATGTTCCGTGGGCAAACGACTACTGGATTAAGCCTAAATCTGTGCTTCGAGACATGGTTGAAACAGCGTCCGATTTTACTGGCTATATTTCGCGCTATGGCATTGCTAGAAGTGAAGGAACGCTTCTTCGTTACCTTTCGGACGCTTATCGTTCGCTTGCTCGCACTGTGCCAGAAGACATGCTGAACGAAGAATTGTGTGATATTATTTCGTGGCTTCGTCTTGTTGTGCGATCTATTGATTCAAGTCTTGTTGACGAGTGGGAGAGTGCAGGAGGATCAGACGCTGAAGCTAGTGCTGTAACTATGGCGGCGCCTGGAACTTCTGAGTCTGTTGTTGAGGATCGTCGTGGACTTATTGTGTTGATTAGAAACGCAATGTTCCGTCGCGTGCAGCTTATGGATTTGGAAGATGCGGATACTTTAGGAGAGCTTGACAAGGCTTGGGGTTACGGCGTTCACGAGTGGAATGATGTGCTTGACGACTATTACGATGAGCACGAGTATGTTGGTATCGATGCCAAGGCTAGAAGTGGCGACTTGTTTATTTTGGATGATTCGCTTGAGAAGAGTGAACATTCGTGGAAAGTTCGGCAAATTATTGACGATTCGGACGGAGACCATAATTGGGCTATTACTGGTGTTGTTGATTTGGATTCCACACAAGATACAGGCGAAGTTGTGTTCTTTGACTACAGAGTGTCGCACGTGTGATTCTTAAAAATGTGCTAACAGAGCACAGAAGGTAAAACACAGAATGCAGAATGCAATCGAACGTTTGTTCTATATGTAGTGTAAGCTGGTATTCATGGAGAAAGATTTATTTTCCGCAAGTAGTGCACCTAGCGATGTTACGCGTCCGTTGGCAGTGCGTATGCGCCCAAGCAGTATTGAAGATGTGTTGGGGCAGTCGCATGCGCTAAAAGAAGGTTCGCCTTTGCGCAGGCTTGCAAATCCACAATCTAAAGGTTCTCTTACTGCTCCAAGTTCTGTTGTGTTGTTTGGACCTCCAGGAGTTGGTAAAACTACGCTTGCTTATATTGTGGCTAGACAGTCTGGTCGCGTGTTTGAAGAGCTTTCTGCTGTAACTTCTGGAGTTAAAGATGTTCGAGCTGTGTTAGATCGAGCACATGAGCGTTTAGTTAGTAAAGGTCAAGAAACAGTTCTGTTTATTGACGAAGTTCATCGTTTTTCTAAATCACAGCAAGATGCTTTGCTTCCAAGCGTAGAAAATCGCGACGTAACTTTTATTGGAGCTACTACCGAAAACCCAAGTTTTTCAATCATTAAGCCACTACTTAGCAGATCAGTAGTTGTTAAACTTGAGTCTCTTAGTGTAGAAGATTTGCACACTCTGATAGAACGCGCAATTTCTAGCGAAAATGGTCTTAATAATCAGCTTAAAATCGACGAAGACGCAATAGATTCAATTATTCGTTTAAGCGGGGGAGATGCTCGCAAAACTCTTACTATTCTAGAAGCGGCAGCAGGAGCAGTAACAGGAGATGTTGCGTTGCAGCATGGTAAAAATAAGCCTGTAATTACTGCTGATATAGTTTCTAACGTAATGGATACTACTACAGTTCGCTATGACAAAGATGGCGATGACCATTACGATGTTATTTCTGCTTTTATTAAATCAATGCGCGGAAGTGATGTTGACGCTTCTTTGCATTATTTAGCGCGAATGCTTAGAGCTGGTGAAGACCCGCGTTTTATTGCAAGGCGAATTATGATTGCTGCTGCCGAAGAAGTTGGTATGGCAGCGCCGCAAATTTTACAAGTAACTGTTGCTGCAGCTCAAGCAGTTGCTTTAATCGGAATGCCAGAAGCGCGCATTATTCTTTCGGAAGCTGTGATTGCTGTAGCAACTGCTCCAAAATCAAACGCAAGCTACAACGCTATTAATAAGGCTTTGCAAGACGTTGATACTGGAAATATCGGTCAAGTGCCTCTTCGTTTGCGTAACGCGCCAACTGCTTTGATGAAAAGTTGGGGCAATCATGATGGGTACAAGTATGCTCACGATTATCCGGGTGCTGTGGCATCGCAACAATATATGCCAGATGAGCTAGTTGGTCGCGAATATTATCACCCAAATAATCGCGGCTACGAGCACGAGATTTCGCAACGTTTATCTCAAATCCGCAATATTCTCCACAAATCTGCTGACAATAACTAAAGTCAATAATTAAAAGGCTTCTTACAATTCTAAGAAGCCTTTTAATACAGTATTACTATTTTTTTAAGAGAGTTTTATTCACGAACAAGCATAATGTGGTCAATATCTTCGCGATTTGAAACGCGGAATAACACAAAACGGTTGCCAATTACTTGCACGACTTCTGCACCAAGATGTTCTGCGAGTTCCTGCGCAGCTTCTTTAGCGCTTAATCCAGAGCCATCTTGTACAGCGCACTTCATAAGCTCATGAGATTGCATTGTCTCATCCGCTTGCTTAACAGCAGCATCGCTAATATCGTTTTTTCCAACGTAAAGCAATGGGCTTAAAGTGTTAGCGAGCGCGCGCAATTGCTTAATCTGCTTTTTAGTTAATGCCATTATTTTCCTTCCAAATCGCGTTTAACATGCGTAAAACGCTAAAACGTCAATTTTCAAAACATTAAAACGTCAAAACGCTATATTGTCAAACGCAATTATCAACAAACAACTATCGACTATTGATCATCTACTTGTAACGCTTAAATTTTCAATGCTTATCGGATTATACATTAACCGTAAGAATCCGCGTTCAATACGTTCAATACGATTAATACGCTCAATATGCAAATATTACAGTTATCAGTTATACAAATATTCCAGCAAAAATTATTCCGCACACAATAGCTAATGTAATTATTAAAAGTGCAAAGTCTTTTAAGCGCATTTTCTCCGTATGTAAGTGCGTGCGCTTAGCTCCAGGAACGTAGCATCTAGAATCTAGCGCAAGTCCCAGTGTGTTTGCGTGCCGAATCACGCTTGCAAATCCTGGAACTATAAGAGATGTTATTGCTTGCAATCGCTTTTTTATAGACCCGTCTTTTATGTTTCCGCCTCTTGCAATTTGAGCTAAAGCTACAGATTCTGCTTCTTTTGCAAGAGTCGGCAAAAATCGCAAAGCGAGGCTCATAATAAGAGCAATTTCTTGACTTGGCAATCCTATGATTCTAAGAGGCGAAATAATAGACGCGCACGCTTCAGTCAACTGCGTTTGGCTTATTGTTAGTACAATTATTGATCCGATTAGTATAACAAGCGAAAATCTTGAAGCGAAAAGTATTGCAAACTTTATTCCATCATCTGTTATTAATAGCGGTCCAATTTTAAAAATTTCTCTTCCAGAATGCACAACTAGAAGATTAAACATTCCAGAAAATACGAATATTGCAATAAACATATGCAATGACAACAATAATTTTATAGGTGATATTCTAGCGAGAAATATTAGAGCAAGCGTTGATAGTGCAAGAATTCCTAGTTGATAGAAGTTTGTAATACTAAACGCGCTAAACATAAGAATTAAGCATGATATTAGTATGATTCGCGTATTGAATAAGCTTAGCAATGACTTGTTTTTGATTTCGTTTTTCTTTTCGTTAACATTCTCGCTAGCATTTTCAAGCTTTTCGTCTTGCGCGGGTTCTTGAATCTCCTTCTTTTTGCGCGATTCTAACGTAACTATGCGCGCTCCAAGCGATTTTGCTTCGTTTAGATCGTGAGTAATAACAATAATTGTTATGCCTTTATTGTGTAAATCGCTTAAAATTTTTAATACGATTTTTGCATACTCAAAATCTAATCCTGCTGTAGGCTCGTCTAAAACCAAAATTTTTGGATTGCAAGCTAAAACACCTGCGATTGCTGCTAGTCGTTGCTGTCCGCCAGAAAGTTCGAATGGGGATTTTTGTGCTAAGTGTTCAATATGCAATGATTTTAGTGCGTTCAATACTCTGGAATGTAATTCACGTCCTTCTAATCCAAAGTTTTTTGGCCCGTATGCTACGTCTTCAAAAACAGTTTGTGCAAAAAGTTGCTGTTCTGGCAATTGCATAACGTAACCAATGTTTTTGCGAATTTCTCGCATTTGCGATTTGCTTGTTTTTTCGCTAATTTTTATTCCGTTTACGCAAATGGAGCCAGAATCGTATTTAATAAGTGCGCATATTGCTTTTGCGAGCGTTGATTTTCCGCACCCGTTTTTTCCCATTATTGCAACGATTTCGCCTGATTTTACGCTTAGAGAATAGTCTCTTATTATTGGAGTTTGACTATTTGTATAGCTCACATTTAAATTCGATATTTCAATTGCTGTATTTGATTTTTTTGCATTTTCCGTCATGCTTTTTGATTCAATAACAGCTGGCGATTTTTCCGTGAAAAATTCATCTAATTCCAATAAACTTACATCACGCAATTTTCCATTTTCTAGCATCAATATTCGATCCGCATTTTTGCATTCGCTAATCTTATGCGTTACTTGCACGATTGTTGTGCCGCTCGTTTGCAATTTGTTAAAAAGCTTATTTACATCTTCTTTTGCGCAAGAATCAAGCATGCTTGTAGGCTCATCTAATACAAGAAGTTTTGATTTTGTAGCAATCGACGATGCAATAGCAACGCGCTGCTGCTGACCTCCACTCATATTGCTCGGGTCGTTAAAACGGTGATTTTCCATGTTTACAGCGCGTAAAGCATTGCTTATATTTTGCTTCATAAATTCTTTAGAAGCGCACAAGTTTTCAAGCCCAAAAGCAACATCGTCTTCTACAACTGTTGTAACGATTTGGTCTTCTGGGCTTTGAAACAATGCTCCAATAGATTCTCGTGCTTTTTGGTAAGCTTTTGAATCAACATTGTTTGCTTCAAAAACTTTTATTCCGCATAGCGTAACAATTCCAGAATCTGGGGAAGAAAGTCCTGCAATAATTTTAGCTAGCGTGGACTTTCCACTACCATTTTTGCCAATGATTGCGATTCTTTGACCATATGCAATTTCAAGATCTATTCCGTCTAGAATCCAAGTTTTTCCGCCATCGTAGCTAAAGCGAACTTTTTGCAAAGAAACAGCATTATCTTTTTTAGCAAAATAATCCGTATTGCTTTTTTCGACTTTGCAACATGTTTTATCTTGAATAACTTTATTGCTTTGCATAATCAGCTTGCTTTTTACTTAATTGACTAATGCTATTTTGGCTAATGCTATTTGTTTGCTACTTGTTGTAGTTAAGAAGTTTTGAAACAGGCTTATAAACAAGCATAGTTATTACGCAATGAATCGCAAGCTTAATCACGTTAAACGGTAGCAGAGCTGGAACTATAAGAGCGGCAACTTGTTCAACGCTCATATGCGCATAAAGCGGCGTAATAATAAGATTTCCGACTATTGCAAGAGCAATCGCAACTACAGAGCCAACTATAAGCGAAATAATAGCGCCTTCTTTGGTTCTAATTTTTTTGTAGACGATTGCAGCGCTAACAGAAGCGCCCATTGAAACCAATATTGCCATTATTGCGCCAAACGGGTTAGTAAAGAAGTGTGGAGCAAATCCTAGTACGCTTACGATTGCAGCGGCGAATGGTCCGTATGCAAATCCTGCAATTAAACACACAATTCCCGAAGGATCATATTTAAGGTAGTTTACGTCTGGAATAAGTGGAAATTCTATAAAGCTTACAGCAATAGAGAGCGCAACGAATAGCGCGTATTTAGCAATTTTTTCGCTTGACCAATAGTTTGTGCCAGAGTAAGTTGCGTGATTATTTGCTGTGTGATTGCTTGTTTTATGATTATTTTCGCGTGAAATGCTCATTAGAGCCTCCGTTTCTTTCATCCGGACTTTAACCGTTGGCTTCGGATTTTAACCGAATCAGCAGCGCGTTGCCGCTCGCGGGCTTCGAGAAAATTCACTAATACAAGAATTACCTCGTTACCGCCAGTAAGGATTTTCACCTTCCCTGAAACTACACTTTATTTTTATCTTATGCTATGAACATTTATCTGAAAATGAAGTTTGTACTAAAAAATTTGAATTTTATTAATAATATTGATGGCAATGCTAGTGTAATATTAAAAATATGAGCGAAGTTATAAATGATAATACTATTGATAAGCTTGCTGTTGTTGTAGTTACTTATAAGCGTCAGGAGTTGCTTGAAAATCTGTTTAAATCTTTTGAACGATTAAATCAATGCCCATGGAGGATTGTTGTTGTAGACAATGAGAAGAGTGAAAAAACTCGTGATATGGTGCAAGATTTAGATGATGTTCTTACACGTCGCTGGGGTTCTGCTAGCGTGGATAATTTTGGCGATTCAAACCGCGTTGTTTACGCGCCTCAAAGCAGCAATCTTGGGGGAGCTGGCGGTTTTAGTGCTGGTGTTAAAAAAGCGTATGAACTTGGCGCGCAGTGGTTCTGGGTTATGGACGATGATGTTGAAACTGTTCCAGAATCTATTGAACGTCTTTCAAAGTGGACTAAAAGCCACGATGTGATTCAAGGCAGCCGTTTAGACTACGACGGTGGCGATTTTTATTGGCAATATAAATTTATTGTTTCTCTTGGAATCCCTAACCCAATTGCTCCAGCAGCATTTGGACCATCTGGGTATCGCGTTATGAACACTATGTGCTTTGAAGGCGGATTATTTAAGCGCAATATTGTAGAGAAAATCGGTTTGCCAGATCCGCATTATTTTATTTATTGGGATGACACAACTTACGGATACCTTGCTAGCAAAGTTACGAATCCGATTGTTGTAAAAGATGTTATTCTTCGTAGAACTCGTAATATTCCTAATTGGGATATTGCTGGCGTTCGTCAACTAAATTCTACTTCTGACATGAATCGTTACCATATTATGCGAAATCGTGGTTTTATGGCGCGATACTTTATGATTCATGGCGATTATCGACCATTTATGTTTGCTCTTGGAACAGCATTAACTGCTGCAAAAGAGTTTATTAGGCTTGTTGCTGTAGATCGTGAGCATATTTTAAGTGGTGTTAAAAAGCTTTTTACTGGTTGGATTGCAAGCAGAAAAATTTTGCATGATCCTAATTGGAAGCCAATGCCTCCGTTGAAATAGTGTACAAAAATTAAGTCTTAAAACATCTTAAAACATAAACTAAAAGCCACCTAGCATTTGCTAAGTGGCTTTTAGTTTTTTTTTTATTTTATCTCTTTTTCAGTGGGAGAGGTCGATTACCATTCGACCGCGAATCTTACCGCTGAGCATCTCGTCGAAGATGTCGTTAATGTCTTCCATCTTGCGCATATGGCACTGTGGAAGAACCTTGCCTTCAGCACCAAACTGGAACGCTTCTTCCAAATCCTTACGAGTTCCAACAAGAGAACCAACCAAGCGGATTCCGTCAAGAACAAGGCGAGGAATGCTAAGTTCCATTTCT
The DNA here is from genome assembly GCF_049244075.1 of Gardnerella sp. KA00390. Lineage (GTDB taxonomy): Bacteria > Actinomycetota > Actinomycetes > Actinomycetales > Bifidobacteriaceae > Bifidobacterium > Bifidobacterium vaginale. The sequence continues at coordinate 957,141 of NZ_CP058372.1, read as the reverse complement.
TCTGGTGGAAGACCAACAGCTGCAACAGTGCCGCCTGCTCGCACAGAGTCAACTGCGCTGTTAAAAGCAGCCTTGCTTACAGCGGTTACGACAGCGCCATGAGCGCCGCCTACCTTCTTCATAGCAAATTCAGGAACATTTTCCTTAAGTGGGTTCACGCACAAATCTGCGCCATATTCCTTAGCAAATTCAAGCTGAGCATCGTTAACATCTACTGCGATTACGTGCGCACCAAATACGTTCTTTGCATATTGCAACGCAAGATTACCAAGACCGCCAAGACCGAATAAAATAAGCCATTCGCCTGGATGTACGCCAGATTCCTTAATAGCCTTGTAGGTTGTAACGCCAGCGCAAGTGATGGAGCTTGCAGGAGCTGGATCCAAGCCTTCTGGGACCTTTACTGCGTAGTCTGCTGCGACGATGCACTCTTGAGACATGCCACCATCGGCAGTGTATCCTGCGTTCAAAACGCTACGGCAAAGTGTTTCTCTGCCTGTGGTGCAATATTCGCAATGTCCGCAACCCTTGAAGAACCATGCTACAGATGCACGGTCGCCTGGCTTTAATGTTGTAACACCAGGGCCAACTTCCTTAACAATGCCAATACCTTCGTGTCCAAGAACAACGCCTGTTTTATCGCCAAAATCTTGGTTCTTAACGTGAAGATCGGTGTGGCATACGCCGCAGCACTCCATATCGAGTAAGGCCTCACCAAATTCCAATGGGCGGAGTTCCTTCTCTACAACCTGAGCCTTCTTATCTTTGGTTGCAACAATAGCCTTCATAGAAACCTCCTTGTTCTATGCTTCATCTTTGAAAAACATTACCTTTTTGGTTTCTTTTACCTGTTTGGTAAAAGCTATCTTTTATTCTACATTATTTTTACGATTTTTCATGATAAAAATCACATTTTAAGAAAAATTTTATAAAAATTTATGGCTTAATGATAATAATTATCGTAATCAATATTTTTCTTTTATTCAACACTCCGTAAAATTGCATGTATATTGCAGAAAAATCACTATAAATTTTTATTTTTACTCATAACTTGCATTTATAAAGAAATCAGGCTATTATGACATTTTGTTTGCGGACATAGCTTAGTTGGTAAAGCGCAACCTTGCCAAGGTTGAGACCGCGGGTTCGAGTCCCGTTGTCCGCTCCATTTTTTTTTCTTCTGCTTTTGTTATATTTTTTTTTAGTTTGTTTTAGTCATATTTGTTTTATGAAAATATAAATTTATTAAAGAGTTATTGATATACGACATCTAGCGCTATAGATGTTGTCTATACATATAGTCTTTTTGATATAAATAATCTATCATGATTTTAATGCTGAATTCTGATTCTAAATAATTAGATTTAGCAAATAGGTCAAAATATTGCTAATTGCAAGAAATGAAAATTTTTTAAATAAACAATTAAAGATTGGAGTTGTTATGAGCCTTATTGGTACGCATATTCTTCCGTTTAAAGTAAACGGATATAAGAATGGGGAATTTGTAGAAGTAAGCGATAATGATGTTCTTGGAAAGTGGGCTATATTCTTCTTCTATCCAGCAGACTTTTCGTTTGTGTGCCCAACAGAGCTTGAAGATCTTGCAAATCACTACGAAGATCTTCAAAAATTAGGCGTAGAAGTTTATTCTGTTTCAACAGACACTCATTTTGTTCACAAAGCTTGGCACGATGACTCTAAAGCTATTGCAAAAGTAAAATACACAATGCTTGGAGATCCAAACGGCGCGCTCTCTAAAAACTTTAATGCTTTGAATGAGGAATCTGGTTTAGCTCACCGTGCAACATTCTTGGTTGATCCTCAAGGAAATATTCAATTCTACGAGATGACAGCAGATGGAATCGGCAGAAATGCAGATGAGATGCTTCGCAAAGTTAAAGCTGCTCAATTTATTGCAGCCCATCCAGGAGAAGTATGTCCAGCAAAGTGGGAGCAGGGAGAAGAAACACTTGCTCCATCTATTGACTTGGTTGGGAAGATCTGATTTTTTAAAAGTCTGATTTTCTAATAATTAATTTACTGCTAAAGATCTGCTACTTAAGAATAGAAAGTGAAAATAATGTCTTTATTGGATTCAAACTTAACTACTCAACTTGCTGGATTACTAACAAAAATGGTTAATCCTATTAATCTTGTTGCATATGTTGATAGTAGTAAAAATTCTCAAAAAGTTATTGAGCTTTTAAATGAAGTAGCAGATCAAAGCAGCAAAATCACTGTTATAGAAGGTGATAAAAGTCGCGTAAATCGCAAACCAAGTTTCGCAGTACTTAATCCACAAACTAATGTGTCCGTAAGCTTTGCTGGTTTACCTCTTGGACACGAGTTTAGCTCTTTAGTTTTAGCGATTTTGCAAGTAAGCGGTTACGCTCCCAAAATAAGCGATGGTCAGCGCAAAGCAATTTTGAGCATTGGAAGTCATGAAGTTACAACATACATGTCTGTTACTTGCATTAATTGCCCAGAGGTTGTTCAATCGCTTAATACAATTTCGATTATTAATCCTAAAGTAAAACATATTGCTGTAGAAGGGAGCGCTTTTAAAGACGAGGTAGATTCTCTTGGCGTAATGAGTGTTCCTGCAGTTTTTGAAAACGGAAAAATGATTTCTTCTGGAAGATCATCTATAGACGAATTAGTTGCGATTCTTTTAAGTCAAGAGGAAAATAGCGATTCAAGCAATTCTAAGGTTTCTGGCGATTCTTCACTAGCGCAAAAAATGAACGCCAAAAATCCGTACGACGTTATTCTTGTAGGTGGAGGCCCTGCTGCAAGCGCCGCAGCGATTTACACAGCTAGAAAAGGCCTTAAAACAGCAATGATTATGGACCACAGAGGCGGTCAAGTTGTTGAAACAGAAAGCATTGAAAATCATATTTCGCAAACGCACACAACAGGCGCAAAGCTTGCTAACGATTTAACAAACCACATTGCTCAATATGACATTGACGTATTTACTCCCGATTGGGCTACATCTTTAGATATTGCTGAAGAATCTTACGGATTGCACACAATTAGTACTAAATCTGGCGGAAGCTTAAAAGCTAAAGCAGTGATTATTGCAACAGGCGCTACATGGAGAACACTTGGCATTCCTGGGGAAGACGAATATATAAACAAGGGAGTGTCGTTCTGCCCGCATTGCGATGGTCCATTATTTAAAAATAAGAATGTTGTAGTTGTTGGCGGAGGAAATTCTGGAGTCGAAGCTGCAATAGACTTAGCAGGTGTTGCAAATCACGTTACTCTAATCGAGTATATGAACACGCTTAAAGCAGATCAAATATTAGTTAATGCTCTAAATAATCTTTCTAATACTACTGTAATAATAGGTGCTGCTCTTAGTTCTATAGAAGGAGACGGAACAAAGGTTATTGCAGTACGTTATAAAGATCGCAATGCTAATAATGGTGAAAATAGTGAGAAAATTTTGCACACAGACGGCGTGTTTGTTCAAATTGGTTTAATGCCAAATACTAAATGGATTTCAAACAAACTAAGCTTAAATAATCGTTCGGAAATAGTAACAGATAGAAAAGGGTGCACGAGTGTTCATGGCATTTTTGCTGCTGGCGATTGCACAGATGAGCCTTATAAGCAAATTGTTACAGCATATGGATCTGGAGCAAACGCGGCTCTTAGTGCATTCGACTATCTAATTAGAAATGTGTAAAACTAGATTAACTTTTAACGCATAAGCTTTTGATACTTAAAATTTATATATATTATATTCTTACTACTTTTAATAAGAAAGATGATTACGTGAACATTAAATCACTTGAATACTTAATTGCTTTTGCAAAAGAGGAAAGTTTTACAAAAGCAGCTGAACGTATGCACGTTTCTCAACCAACGTTGTCTACGCAAATTAAAAAGTTAGAAGATTTGCTTGGAGTTTGTCTTATTGAAAGAACTCCTGGAAAGCAAATTCTAACTCCAGCAGGCAGAGAAGTCGTGTATTATGCAAAGCGTATTCATGCCGACGTTTCAAGTATTTATCAAGCAGCAAGGCGATTAGAAGACCCATGGTCATCTACTATAGTTTTAGGCGTTTTTCCAACATTATGCCCTTATCTTTTGCCAAGAATAATGCCAGTTTTGCGTAAAGTTAAGCCGAATTTTAATATTCGATTTGTTGAAGAAAAGTCTGCTAGCCTTGTAGAAATGTTGCATAGTGGTCAGATTGATGGCGCAATATTAAGCGAGCAATTAAATGAATCTTCTTTGAAAGTAAAACATATTTTTGACGAGGACTTTTTATTGGCTGCTTCTACAAATTCGCAGTTTGGTCATGAAAAAACTCCGATTGATGTTTCGCAATTGTCTAGCCAAAAAGTGCTACTTTTAGAAGATGGTCATTGCATGCGTAGAAGCATGATAGATGTATGTCAAAAAGTTGGTGCAAAACAGTCTGAATTTTATGCTACGTCTTTGGAAACCTTACGATACATGGTTGTTGGAAGTAAAGATGTGACTTTGCTTCCGCGTCTTTCTATTCTTCCTCCAATTGTTCAGCCATCAGGATTAACAATTCGCGAGTTTAAAGATCCAAAACCATATCGTTCGCTGTATTTAAACTGGAGAGCAGCTTCTCCAGTGGATCAAATTATGGACGGTTTAGCTAAGATTATTTCTGGTGCATGCGTGAATTTGCATAAGTGAAGTTAATAAAATTTATATTTTTAAACTTTAAAAGCAATTAAAGCATTCACATGTTAGATTAAAACAAGATTGAAATGAAATATAATTTGATTTTGTTCTAAAAGAGTTAAAACATATTCTACTTCTAATTGTGTTTTTCGAACTGATAATCAGCTATACTTAAAATGTTTGAGTAAGAATAAATGCAACACGTATGGAAATCACTTAAATATTTAGTTTTACGGGTTTTACGAAAATAGTAGTTGGCTTTAAAACGAAAGAACGAGGAATATGCAAGACGAAGTGCAATCTAGCAAGAAAATAGATTCTGCCGAAAGTAGTGAAAAAAATCGCTCAGATATTGCAGATGATAGTATGCAGATTGTGCAGGAAACCATTAAAACATTGTGGGAAAATAGAGAATCTATTCCAGTCAGGATATTTTCTAAAAAGCATATTTTTAAAGATTTTCCAATGATGCCAAAAAACGTAAAGTTAGGTTGGATTAAACTTTCTGGGAAAAAACATGGTATAGCTATTGGATTATTCAACGATGATTGCAAACGTTTTCGTCAGCTTGCTGTTGCAGATTTTGAAGGTCGTGTTTATACAGGACATGACATTTCTATTGAAGATACGATGGAAAGAATACCAGAGTTATCTTTTGTAGAACAAAATTCTATGACTCTTAAAGATTCGTTACGTTTCTATGGTGTTGATGATAGGAAAATTACTCATGCGAGTCATGCGCGTAAAAAAGTAAATTCAATCAATAAAAATAATCGTGAATCTGATTTAGTTGTTATAAGAGGAGATGTAGTTGTTCAGCTATCACAAGATGAAGGCATGCAATGGGTATCATCTTGGATTCGTAAAGTTAATGACAAAAAAGAAGCATATACTCTTGAAGAAACTAGAGTTTTGCTTCCTGACAGACTCCGTTGCAATCTTTCATACTGCGATGCTATTTCAACATCTTTCTTTGCATCGTTCTTTATTCCAGATATAACTAGAGCGTTTAGCGGTTTCGGATCTGGCAATATTTTTAGGCGTCTTACAAAGGAAGCCCCTCTTGGAGCTATTAGAAGAAGCATTATGGATTCAAAAGTGGCGGAAAAAGCAGGTTTGCGTGTTTCGTCAATGGAAAAATATTTTGCTTATCTTATGTTAGATTCTGGCGCTTTAGAACATAGTGGTCCGCTTGAAGCTGTTCATGGAGCAGAACGCTTACATTTGCAAAAGTCGCAAGTTTCAGACGCTAATTTCCTAGTATGGGATGATTCTTTAGAAGCAAAAGCTGCGTTGAAAGTATTGCGAATAGAAGGTGCTATTAACCGTTTCCAGTCCATTAGTAGTTGTTTAGAAGAAAATTGCGCTAATGGCGGTAATTTAACGGAAAATTCTGTAAACTTTGGTCAAATATCTGAAATAGATTTATCGTTTATAGAAGATCCAGCGTTTTGTGCTAACGGCGAATTGGATATGAATAGTTTTGGTAATCCTTTACAAGACGACAATATTCGCCCATTAATGCACTTGTGGAATACTGCAAAAAAATCTAACGACCTTTATATTTACAAGTCAGATGGATCTTCTAATTGCGAATGGTCTTATAGGCAAAGATTATCTGGATTAATTAGAAGTCTTTATTTACCATTTAGGTTTGATACTGATTTTCGCTCTAATCTAGAAGACGGTAATGTTGTATTAGCATTTATGGCAACTGGCAGTTCGATGATGCCTACTAGAAGATTTGATTCTGCTAACCAAAAATGGATTACTTTAACTAGTGCAGATAAGTCTCGTATGACAACTGATTACAATCTTCGACTTGGAATAATCATGGCAACCCTTGCATTTGGAGCAAGTGAAGAAGTACAGAATGTATCTATAAGATTAGATTCAATAGGCTTAGAAGAAATGGTTGCTGCTCAAGATGATGCTATGAGTAAAATCCTAAATCAAACAATTAATGCTTTGAATAATATGAATCGTGAGGCAGCTCGTTCTAAAGGCGATCCTAAAGATGGAGATATTCATGGAGATGTTAATAACGGACTAGCGAATGTGCAAGATTTACAAAACTTTACTAATCATACTATTCTTCACGAAGATGAAGTGACTGTGCCTGATAGTAGTAATAAAGCCACCGGTAGCAAATCGATAAATTCTAGTGATAGCTACAGTGATACTGAGATTAGTGATAGCAATACGAACGATATTGGATCAGATCCTATTGAACCTGATCCTATGGATGCTTTTAGCAAATACCCAACTGTAAAGTCTTTATTGACAGTCACATTCAATCGCGAATCTTTTATAAAACATATTCGTGCAAATGGGTTGAATAATCCTCTTGGCGCATACAAAAAATTTAACGCAAATATGAAAATAGATGAAGAAGGCGTATTAAACCCGATTGAACCAAGCTTTGATCTGAGAGATAGTTGTTTTTCTCCTCATGGAGCACAGGAAGAACCTGAGTTTTCAGATGTAATTTTTGACATCAAATCTCAAAAAGCATTAGGTACTACCAACTCTAAAGGTCTTTCAATTCAAAGAGAAGATTTATTACAACAGGCTGTTGCGGATTTTCATCACATATCGTCAGAAGTAATGATATCTAATGCAGAAAAAGCTCGTATGGCAATGGATATTGTGGAAAGTATTGACGATCCAGAATTAAATGAGAAAGCAAATCTTATAACAAGCGCTTTAATAGACGAAAAAGAAATACCCGAAATATCTTTTAAAGTTTCAAAAGATATTTATAATATGAGACTTCATGCTCATGAGCAATTTATGAGTGGAGACTTGGAAAATGCCATCGAAGAATACGAAAATGCAGTAAAACATTTCGATTCCATGTTTTCCTTCAACGATGTTGTACCAAGATACTTTAATTCCTACGCAGAGCGAGTTGTATACAATCGAATATTTGCAACCCAAAATGAACGTATGATACTTATACCAGATGGTCTTTTTTACGCGCATATGGAGTTAGCAGACTTACTAACTCAACTCAGCAGGCATGAGGATGCACTAAAACACTTAAACACAATGGTTTCATACGCTCCAACATATGTTATTTCTCATCTCAAGTTAGCTTCACAGCTTACAGAGAAAGAAGATTGGACTTCTGTAGAAGCAGTGTGTCTAAACGCATTACCAGTATGCTTTGATAGAGAAGACGCCGCTTTTATATATTACAGACTTGCTTACGCAGAGTGGATGCAAGATAATTTCCCTCTTGCTGTAGCATCATATAAAATGGCAGACAATTTATCTTCTGGAAAAATTGAGTCTATTGAAATAGAGCTTGATGAATTACTGAGCCGTATGCAGTCACAGTGCATTCCAGCTCCTAATGATATGTCTCAAGTAGAAGAAGTTTTAAAAATAAACAATGTTCCAAAATGGCCAGATGTTGAAGCTTATGAGATTATTGATGAAGCTGCAAAAATAACAGTAAACGAGGGAATGTTTGTTATTGCACGAACGCTTTCCGTTGCAAGAGCAAGAATGCTGTTCAGCAACAATTCATCAGATAACGTTGTTCAAATGCAGTTTTTGCGCTCGCTTAACTCATAAACAACTCTTATTAAATAGTAATTATAATCAGTTATTGACTCCTGTCTGGTAGATAGGATAATGAAAAGGTTTTGAAGGGAAAGCTTATGATTGCGTCTAATAGCGATAAGTCGTCACACGCAGTTGGAGAACAATTATCTCTTTTCGACGATTTTGATGATTCGCTAAATACTGATAAATCAAGTGTTAACAACGATTCATTATCTTCAAGCATTAGCACAGTCGATAATCAAAACCAAAATGTTCATGAGCCAGGCGAGAACAATACATCTAACACATCACACGAGTTTAGTTCAACTACAGATTTTAATGATTGGATTTCTAAATTAGAGCCAACAGATGTAGACGCTATTGCATTATCTAAGCTAGAACCTTCACTTTTAACAAGCGAGCAAGCTGCTAGATTATGGGCAAAATTAGCTGCTTGGGCTCAATCAGATCAGATAGCTTATTATGTTGATGATTCACCAAGTAGTTCTGACGCTGCTTATGACACAAGAATGCGAGTTTTAAGCTCACTAGAATCTACATTCCCAATATTAGATACGCCTCAATCACCAACACATAGAGTTGGTGGAACTTTTTCGAACGATTTTGTGTCAGTTAAACATCCATCAAGAATGATGAGTTTAGACGATGTATTCTCATTAGAAGAGCTAAAATCTTGGTACGATAGCATTATTCGCGATTTAAAATGGCCCCAAAATAAGCCATTGCCAATGACATGCGAAGTAAAAATTGATGGACTTGCGTTAAATCTCATATACAGAAATGGAACTTTGGAACAAGGGCTAACTCGAGGAGATGGCGTTACTGGAGAAGACATATCTCTGAATGTAAGAACAATCGAAGAAATACCGACTCAGCTTAAATGCGAAAATTCAGACGATATTCCAGAATTTGTGGAAATTCGTGGTGAAGTTTTTATGAAATGGGCGGATTTTAGAAAGCTGAATATTGAGCAAGAAGATTTAGGAAAGCCTGCTTTTGCTAATCCAAGAAACGCTGCTGCAGGGTCTTTAAGACAAAAGGATCCTAGAATCACTGCAACAAGAAGATTAAGCTTTATAGCGCATGGATTAGGTGATTTAAAGTGGAAAGATTCAGTAAAAAATGATTCTGAGCATAAATCACATAAGCAAACATCGTTTAATCAGTCGGACGCATACGAGCTGTATAAAAAATGGGGGATACCCGTATCTCCTTATACTCGCAAAGTTACGTCTTTTGAACAAATAGAAGATATGATTGAATACTATGGAGAACACAGAAACTCTATTATTCATGCCTTAGATGGAATTGTAGTTAAAGTAGACGATCGTGCTTTGCAAAGAGAACTAGGGTCTACATCTAGAGCACCAAGATGGGCAATTGCGTACAAGTATCCTCCAGAAGAAGTAAATACTGTTCTTAAAGACATTGTTGTTCAAGTAGGAAGAACAGGTAGAGTCACTCCTGTTGCTGTTTTGGACCCAGTAACTGTTGCAGGATCTACAATATCGCGCACAACATTGCATAATCCTTACGAAGTTGAGCATAAAGGTGTGCTTATAGGCGATACTGTTGTTGTTCGTAAAGCTGGCGATGTTATACCAGAATTAGTTGGTCCAGTACTAAAGTATAGGGATGGAAATGAAAGCAAATTACGCAAATTTGTTATGCCAGAGTATTGCCCATCATGCGGATCTAAGCTTGCACCTGCTAAAGAGGGAGACAAGGATATTCGTTGTCCAAATGTAGAAAACTGCCCAGCACAATTAACAGAGAGAATAATTAATCTTGCATCGAGGCACGCATTCGACATTGAAAATCTTGGAGAATCTTCTGCACTAGCTTTAACAAATCCAGAAGATTCTAGACCTACAACTGCAGAGGTCTATCATCCTGATATTGACAAAATAGTAATTCAGCGCGGATCTTCTTTGCAACCAACTATTCCAGAATCTGTGTTTGATCTTCCAAAATCTCAAGAACCTGTTATAAGAAGCGAAGCGGATATTTTTAACATTACTGCAGCCGATTTGCGAAATATTAAAGTTTGGAAAGAAATACCTCTTGTTGAAGAATGGAAAGAATTAGGAAAAGACGGAAAATTAAAGAAAAGAACTAAAAAAATAGGCGGATCTGGATTGTGGAGACAGGTTTCTGCATTCTGGACTAGACCTTTAGAAGCTACAAGAAGAAAATCCAATGATGATTCCAACAGTGATGAGCTTAAGGAATCTTTAAATCCAGATTACCCAATATTTGAAGTTCCTTCTGACGCTTATGTAATAAGGTTAGTTGAAAAGAAAATTCGTAAAAATAATGTTCTTCAAACAGTGAGTGTTCCTGAATACACTCGTCCAAGCGAAACAACAAGAGCAATGTTAGAAGAAATAGTTCAAAAGGGTAAGTCTGCAACACTTTGGCGTGTGCTAGTGGCTTTGTCTATTCGTAGACTTGGTCCGCCTACAGCAAGACTAATAGCGGCAAGATTTGGTTCAATTGAGAATATTTCTAAAGCATCTGTTGAAGATTTAACACAAATTGATGGAGTTGGTCCAGAAATTGCTCAAGCTGTATACGATTGGTTTGAAAAATCGAAGAATCCTCAAGATTGGCGTAGTGAAGTTTTACGTAAATGGAATGAAGCCGGAGTAGTTGGATCTTCTGACTCTTCTAATGCGGACAGTATCGAACAGACTCTTAGTGGCAAAACGGTTGTTGTTACAGGATCATTAGAAGGCTTTACCAGAGATTCAGCTAAAGAAGCTATTTCTTCTAGGGGAGGAAAAGCAGCCTCTTCTGTTAGCAAAAAGACGTATTGCGTTATTGTAGGAGAAAATGCTGGTTCTAAAGCCACTAAAGCAGAAGAACTTGGTATACCTATGCTAGATGAGAATCAATTTAAGATTTTGCTTAATACTGGCAGTATTGAATCTGCTCTAGATAGCAAATACGAACTTGATTTTAAGAACGAATCGTAAAAGTTAAAAATGAGCAGCACTATTGAACTCGAAACTCGCATTTACGATCTATTAGGAAGTGTTATTGATCCAGAATTAGGTCGTTCAGTTACTGAACTAAATATGGTAACTGGCATACACGTAAGTGGAAAACAAAATGTCACTAGTGTATGCGATTTTGATAATTCTTATCCAACTTATGATGTGACTATAAGCATAGAACTTACTGTTCCAGATTGTCCTCTAGCACAAGTAATTACACAGAGAATTCAATCAGCTGTAAAAAAATATCCTAATGCAAATCTTGTTCCTCACGTAAATATAAGCGCTATGAGTAAGGATAAGCTTGCAAAACTTGTTTCGGATTTGAAAGAGGAACGTAAAGAAAATCCTTTTAATAAAAATGGCGTTAAAACAAGAATTTTTGCTATAGCATCTGGAAAAGGGGGAGTTGGAAAGTCTTCCATAACTGCCAATTTAGCAGCCACTTTCGCGGCTCTTGGATACAAAACAGCAGCAATAGATGCAGACGTTTATGGATTTTCTCTACCGCGTATGTTTGGTGTTACAAGTCAGCCTACTAATTTGAATGGCATGCTTATGCCAGTGGAAGCTTGGGGAGTTAAACTGATTTCTATTGGAATGTTTGCTGGAACAGATCGTGCGATTTTGTGGCGTGGTCCTCGCTTGCAACGTTCTCTTGAACAGTTTCTTTGCGACGTTTGGTGGGCAGACCCAGATGTGCTTCTTTTAGATTTGGCGCCTGGAACTGGAGATATGGCTCTGGCTGTTGCTCAATCATTGCCTAATGTGGAGCTTGTGGTTGTTACAACTCCTCAGCCTAGTGCTTCAGATGTTGCCGTTAGAGCAGGTCTTATGGCGTTGCAAATTCCAGTTAATGTGCGTGGAGTTGTAGAAAATATGAGTTGGTTTGAAAATAATGGAGCGCGCTTGGAAATCTTTGGTTCAGGTGGCGGAAAACGCGTTAGTGACCAGCTTTGTAAAGCTCTTGGTAAGAATGTGCCTCTTTTAGCACAAATTCCATTAGATACGAGTATTAGAGAAATTGGAGAGTCTGGCAGACCTGCGGTTCTTAAAAAGGATGGAAGCCTAGCTAATTCACAATTAGCTAACACCTTTATTCAACTTGCTAAAGCTTTAATGGAAACTGTTAAATAAAACTATTAAATATGGGGTTACTTAATTTTTAAGTAACCCCATATTTAAATGATTAATGATTAATTACTTAATAGCATTCAACCATTGTTCTTTTGTAGCTTTTTCAGCCTGAAGCTTAGCCTTACGCTTTGCATCTTTTTCACTTGCAATTTTAGAATCAAGCTCCTCGAGCTGAGCCTTCAATTGCGTAGCAAAACTAGACTTACGAGCGTCTGCCTCTGGGTCAGCATCTTTCCAAGCAGCATCTTCAACAGCCTTAATCTTCTTATCCACATCATTTAAGCGGGATTCAATTCTGCGCATATCTTCGCGTGGAACAAAACCAATCTTGTCCCATTCTTCTTGAATCTCAGATAATGCTTTGCGAGCTGCTTTTGCTGCTTCTTCATCTTTAACAGGAAGAAGAGCTTCTGCCTTAACAAGCAAAGCTTCCTTCTTGGAAAGATTTTCTTTTTCACCAGCATTCATCTTTTCTCTATCTTCTTGACGAGCATGATAGAATGTGTCTGCAGCTTCACGGAACTTAGCCCATAACTCATCGTCGTGCTGACGACCAGCATTTCCAGCCTTCTTCCAGCGATCCATCAAAGCATTAAACTTCATAGAAGTCTCACGCCATTTAGTTGATTCCTTCAAGCTTTCAGCTTCAGCAATAATGGCTTCCTTAATTTCTTTAGCAGTATTTCTTTCAGTATCACGCTCCTTAACCCAAGCGTTGCGTGCTTGAGTGAAAGCAGAACGAGCTTTAGAAAATCGCTGCCACAAAGCGTCAGCATCCGCCTTATTGAGATGAATCGTAGTGCGCTGATGTTGCTGCCACTTGTCAAACAGGGAACGAAGCTTATCTGAAAGCGAGCGCCAATTTGTAGAATCACCTATTTGAGCAACTAACGTTTCTGCCTGTTCAACAATAGCAGTACGTTCTTTAAGAGCTTTATCTAATTCATCTTTGCGAGCTTTTGCAAGTTCTTCTTTTTTAGACGCAGCCTTAGCTTGCAATTCGGCGTGTCGAGCATTCAAAGCAGCGATGTCTCCAACTACCGATGGTTCCTTAAGATCCGCCTCTAAAGTAGCTAAAGTCTCATCAATTTCCTTAGGTCTCACATTAGACGATTCAAGTCTTTTTTCGAAGAGATCAAGCTTGATCTTTAAGTCAAGATAACGATGTACGTAGAAAGTCAAAGCATCCTCTGGAGTACCAGTAGAATACTGACCCACTTCGCGTTCGTCAGCTCCTTCACGAACATAAACGTTTCCATTTTCATCAACTCGCCCAAAGGTTTTAGCGGTTTTAACATCTTCGTCGCTATACGAGATAGTTGGAACCGCAGCAACAACGCGAGCCTTGTTAGCAAAGTTTGCAGGCGACGGCGCATGCGGCTTTGGGGTAGTTTGTTTAGTAGTTTCTTCAGGTTTAGTCTGTTCGGTCACGGGTCGACTCCTTACAGCAAATGCACGGTAACAGTGTTACGAATAAGTATGACGGTAAGCCATGATTTTTCCGCAACATAACCTATTATAGTGGACATGGTACAAGGCTCATCAATATCTGGTTTTCCAGAGTGGCTTCCTAGTGAGCGCGCTGTTGAACAGCGTGTTATGGACACATTGCGGGAAGTATTTGAATTAAATGGTTTTATAGGCATTGAAACTCGTGCTGTTGAGCAGGGTTCAAGTCTGTTAAAAAAAGGCGAAACTAGCAAAGAAATATATCTTTTGTCTAGATTGCAAGAGGTGGGGCATGAAAGCGACACTCCTGTTGAAAATCGAATAGGTTTGCATTTTGATTTAACAGTTCCTCTTAGTCGTTATGTTGTTGAACACACTGGCGATTTAGCTTTTCCTTTTAAACGCTGGCAGATGCAAAAAGTTTGGCGCGGCGAACGTCCGCAAGAAGGACGCTTCCGTGAATTTGTTCAAGCAGATATTGATGTTGTGGGGAATGGTGATTTGCCGTCTCACTACGAAGTAGAGCTTCCTCTTGTTATGGTAGAAGCACTTGAACGTTTGCGCGAATTTGGATTACCTAAAGCCACTGTTCACGCCAATAATCGTAAGCTTTCTGAAGGTTTTTATCGAGGTATTGGTTTAAGCGATATTGAGGGAGTTCTTCGAGAAATCGACAAACTCGACAAAATTGGCGCTGAAGAAGTTGCTAAGCTTTTGGTAAAAGAGTGCGGAGCTACGGACTCCCAAGCTGCTGCATGCTTAGAATTGGCTGAACTTACTGCTGAAACAGGAGATGAGTTGAAGTCTCGTTTCGATGAATTATGCGATAAGCATGATATTTCTCGCAGTGAAGATAACGAATCGTACACTTTAGCTTCACAAGGTGTTGAAACTCTTGCAATGATTGTGGACGATGCAGCAAAAATTCGTCCAGGTGCTGTTGTGGCAGATTTGAAGATTGCGCGAGGATTGGATTATTACACTGGCTCTGTGTATGAAACATTCTTGGATGGTGCTGAATCCCTTGGATCAATCTGCTCTGGCGGACGCTACGACAATCTTGTTTCTCAAGGTAATAAAAAGTATCCAGGCGTAGGTCTTTCTATAGGACTTTCGCGTTTACTTTCTTATATGCTTCACACAGCTGGTGCCACTGTTTCCCGTGTTTCTCCTGCTGCAGTATTGGTGGCAGTTTGGAATGAGGAAGATAGGTCTGCTTGTAACGAGATTGCTCGAAAGCTTCGTGCTAGAGGAATTGCTGCCGATGTCTCTCCAAGTGCAGCAAAACTTGGTAAGCAGATAAAATATGCAGATAAGTTAGGTATTCCTTATGTGTGGTTCCCAGCTGATAGTGCAGATTCTGAATCTAACCATGATGAAGTGAAGAATATTATTACTGGGGAACAAGTTTCTGCAGACGCCACGTCTTGGCAACCAGATACTGTTTATGCCCGGCAGACTGTTTCTTGCGCTCAATAATTTGCTTTATATTTTAAGAATATATTTTGCAATATTTGAACGCGCGATTCATGCGGTAAACTATTAAAGTCAAAACAAAAATTAACAAAATTATTTAAACAAGGAAGTGGACTTATGAGCCAGACGGCGTATCGCACACACCATGCCGTTGAAGTGACTGAGACCTTGGTCGGACAGAACGTAACCATTGCTGGTTGGGTTGATCGTCGCCGTGATCACGGTGGCGTCGCTTTCGTAGATGTTCGTGACAACACAGGTTTAGTGCAGGTTGTTATTTACGATGAGGAAACTGCGCGACCATTGCGTAGTGAATTTGTTGTTCAGGTTACTGGCGAAGTTCGCCTGCGTCCAGATGGCAATGAAAATGACCATTTAGCAACAGGAAAAATCGAAATCGTTGCGAATAAAATGACAATTCTCGCTAAGTCCGATGCGTTACCATTCCAGGTTTCTACAGCATTGGAAAACGAGTCTGAAAACAAGCTTCCTAGCGAAGATGTTCGTTTGAAGTATCGTTATCTTGATTTGCGCCGCCCATCAATGCAGCGTAATCTAAAGCTTCGCTCTGATATGGCTAAGGCAGCTCGTCACGCTTTGGAAGATATGGACTTTACAGAAGTAGAAACACCAACGTTTATTAAGTCCACTCCAGAAGGCGCTCGCGACTTTGTTGTTCCAGCACGTTTGGTTCCAGGATCTTGGTACGCTCTTCCACAGTCTCCTCAGCTTTTAAAGCAGTTGCTTATGGTTTCTGGCGTTGAACGCTACTATCAGCTTGCTCGCTGCTATCGTGATGAAGATTTCCGTGCTGATCGTCAGCCTGAGTTCACTCAGCTTGATATGGAAATGAGCTTTGCAAGCCAAGAAGATGTTATGGCTATGGCAGAGCGCGTTATTGCTGCTATTTGGAAGGAAGCTGGTCACGAGATTACTCTTCCTTTGCCTCGAATCACTTGGCAGGAAGCTATGGATAAGTACGGTTCCGACAAGCCTGATTTGCGTTTTGGAAACCCACTTATTGAGTTGACTGACTTCTTTAAGAACACTCCATTCCGCGTGTTCCAAGCTCCTTATGTTGGCGCTGTGCTCTTTAAGGGCGGTGCAGATACACCTCGTCGTCAGTTTGACGCATGGCAGGATTGGGCTAAGCAGCGTGGAGCTAAGGGCTTGGCTTATGTAGTCTTTGGTGAAGATGGTGAGCTCAAAGGCCCTGTTGCTAAGAATCTTAGCGAAGAAGAGCGTGCAGGACTTAAGGAAGCTGTTGGTGCGCAAGATGGCGATGCTGTATTCTTTGCAGCAGGAAGCCGTGAATCTTCTCAGCTTTTGCTTGGTGCAGTTCGTGTAGAGCTTGCAAGCCGCGCAGGATTACTTCACCCAGATGAGTTTGCTTTCACTTGGGTTGTTGACTTCCCATTGTTTAAGCGCACAGATGATCCAGACGATGATGATGTTGCTGTTGGACACTCAAAGTGGACTTCTATGCATCATCCGTTTACAATGCCATCTGCTGATTGGATTGATAAGTTCGATAAAGATCCAGAGCATGCAATGAGTGATTCTTACGATATCGTGTGCAACGGTAACGAGATGGGCGGCGGATCCGTTCGTATTCACCGCGACGATATTCAAGATCGCGTGCTTGATGTTCTTGGAATCGACAAAGCGGAAGCAGAAGAAAAGTTCGGCTTCTTGCTTGAAGCCTTTAAGTACGGTGCTCCACCTCACGCTGGTATTGCTTTGGGCTGGGATCGTACTGCTGCAATTCTTGCAGGCGCAAGCTCGATTCGCGACGTAATCGCCTTCCCTAAGGCTGGCGGCGGACGCGACCCTCTAACTGGCGCTCCTGCTCCAATTTCTGACGAACAGCGCGCTGAAACTGGCGTCGATTACGATCCAGAAGAAGACGAGTAATCGTAAATATAATAGAATGCAATAATTTACAATTTAAATATTGCTAATAAATGCCGTTAAGTTGTGTGATTGTATTAGGAAATCCGAACTTAACGGCATTTTTAAACTAAAATTAACATTTTGGTATCATTTTTATTGTTTTCCGTAACTTTATAAGCGTTTAAAAGTAACTATTACGATAAACGCATGTAACAAAAGAACATTAGAATCCTTTTTATGGATACTAAATTAAACAACACAAAAAAAGTAGCACAGCCGTTGGTGGAACTTAGCCATGTTGAAAAACACTACGGTAAGCTTCACGTTTTAAAAGATATTAACTTGACTGTTAATAAAGGCGAAGTGCTTGTTATTATTGGACCTTCTGGTTCTGGCAAGTCAACAATGTGCAGGACGATTAATCGTCTTGAAACTATTGACTCTGGAGACATTCGCATTGATGGTAAGCCTCTTCCTCAAGAGGGAAAAGAACTTGCCGCATTGCGTGCAGAAGTAGGAATGGTGTTCCAGTCTTTTAATCTTTTTGCAAACAAGACGATTCTAGAAAACGTTACGCTTGCTCCTATTAAGGTTCGTCATATGGAGCAGCAAGAAGCAGAAAGTTTGGCAATGGATCTTCTTGCTAGAGTTGGTGTTGATAATCAAGCTAACAAAATGCCTTCTCAGCTTTCTGGAGGTCAGCAGCAGCGAGTGGCAATTGCTCGCGCGCTTGCAATGCATCCAAAGGTTATGCTTTTTGATGAGCCTACATCTGCGCTTGATCCAGAAATGGTTAACGAAGTTCTTGATGTTATGGTTGAGCTTGCAAAAGAAGGAATGACCATGATTTGCGTTACTCACGAGATGGGCTTTGCACGTAAAGCTGCAGACAAAATCGTGTTTATGGCAGATGGCAGAATTCTTGAGCAAAATACACCAGAAGAGTTCTTTGAAAATCCAAAGACAGACAGAGCAAAAGACTTCCTTTCAAAGATTTTGACTCATTAATTTGACTCGTTTTTAAATCATTAATAGCGATTTTTTAAATCTTTAAGAGGTAGTTATGAAATATTTACACAATATTGCGCTTAAGTGTAAGCGTTACAAACTGGGATTAAGACATACATATCGCGCAATTTTATCTATGATTTGCGCATTGTGCTGCGTTCTACCACTTAGCGCTTGCAGTCAAAATAGTCGCAACGATGTAATACGCATTGGCATTAAGTTTGATCAGCCTGGTCTTGGCTTTAAAAAGTCTGGAACTTACGTTGGTTTTGATGTAGACGTTGCAAAGTACGTTGCCAAAAAGTTGGGTTACTCCGAAGATAGGATTGTTTGGAAGGAATCGCCTTCAAAACAGCGTGAAGCAATGCTTCAAAATGGCGATGTAGATATGATTGTTGCAACATATTCCATAACAGATGCTAGAAAAAACACTGTTTCTTTTGCTGGACCATACTTTATTGCAGGTCAAGATTTATTAGTTCGCAAAGACGAGCATAAAGTAAGCGGTCCAGAGGATTTAGACGGAAAGCGTTTATGCTCAGTAACTGGTTCTACGTCTGCAATAGTTATTAAAGAGAAGTACTCTTCAAAAGTTCAACTTATGCAACAGCCTGGCTATGCAGAATGTGCAACAGCATTATTCTCTGGAATCGTAGACGCTGTTACAACAGACGATATTATTCTCGCTGGTCTTGCTACAGCATCTAGAGGCAGACTAAAGCTTGTTAGTAAGCCATTTACTGAAGAGCACTACGGCATTGGCATTAAAAAAGGAAACACTAAGCTAGCTAAGCGCATTAATAATGCTCTTAAAGACATGATTAAAAATGGTTCATGGAAAAGAGCTTTAGACGATAACATGCGCGGAACTGGTTTTAAGCCAAACGCAAAGTATAATCCGCCAGTACCAAATGAGGGGGAGGAGTAAAATGCAAGACTTTGTGCAATTATTTACTTCATACAATATTCCAGGAGCATTCTTGGTGAATATTGAAATCACATTGTGGAGCGTGCTTTTTTCAACGATTCTTGGTGTGATTCTAGTTATGATGAGGATTTGCCCAATTCATTCGCTTCGAATTATTGCAAGCGCATACGTTGAGTTCTTTAAGAATATGCCTCTAACAATAATCATGGTATTTATGGTTCTTGGCGTGTATGCTCAGCTAAAGCTCGGTTTTTCAACTGTTTTTAGCGTAAACTTCTTCTGGCTTGCTATAGCTGGCTTGAGTTTTTACACTTCAGCATTTGTTTGCGAATCTTTAAGATCTGGCTTAAACACTGTACCTTTGGGTCAAGCAGAAGCATGTAGGGCGCTTGGGCTTAACTTCTTCCAATCAGCTTTTAATGTGATTTTGCCTCAAACATTTTGCGGATCTGTAGCACCTCTTGGAAACACTTTTATTGCGTTGCTTAAAAATTCCACTGTTGCTGCAGCTGCATCTGTTGCGACTGAAACATCTACTCTTATGAGTGAGATGATTGAAAGGCATGCAGATTTGATTGTTCCAATCTTTTTGATTTTTGCGTGCGGATACATTGTGTTGATTATTCCAATCGGTATTTTCACAACTTATTTGTCTAATAAGCTTGCGGTTAGAAGGTGATGAAAATGGCAAAAAAACAAGAAAAATCTCTGTTATTTGATGCGCCTGGGCCTAAGGCTTTAAAAAAGATTCGCATTGCAAATATTGTTGCGTGCGTTGTGTTTGCGCTTATTGTTATTGCTTTGCTTTTAAGACTTAGCAATCCTCCCGAAGGCGAAAATCAGCTTTCGTGGGATTTGTGGAATCCAGCTGTGGAATCGGAAGCGTGGACTGATTTTTATCTTCCAGGATTGTGGATGACTCTTAAAGCTTCACTTCTTGCTGTTGTAGGCTCAATAGTTTTTGGACTCTTGTTTGGTCTTTTAAGACTATTGCCTAGCTTGATTCTTCGTAGCATTTCTGCCGTTGTAGTTGAGTTTTGCCGAGCTGTTCCAGTGCTTTTGCTTATGATCTTCCTTTGGAGAGGATTTGCGTTTGCTGGAATAAGTGGCGCGTCTTACTGGGCCGTTGTGTTGTCTTTGATTTTGTACAACGGTTCCGTGGTCGCAGAGCTAGTTCGATCTGGCGTTGGAAATCTTCCTAACGGTCAGCGTGAAGCGTCTTTAGCTCTTGGACTATCTCAATATCAGTCTTTAACACAAATCGAAATGCCACAAGCTATATTCGCAATGCTTCCAGCAGCTGTAACTCAGCTTGTTGTCGTGTTAAAAGATACTGCATTGGGTTCCATAATCATGTACACTGATTTGCTCCAAGAATCTAGACGACTTGGATCAATGTACTTTAATATTTTGCAAACTTTGACTGTTGCTGCAGTTGTGTACTTCTTGATTTGCTGGGCGCTTTCTTGGTTTGCTGAATGGCTCCCATCAAAGCTTAGTAGCAGAACGGCAGCTCCGACTGAACCAGAACCTGTTGCGCCAATCGCAATTATGGATCCTTCTAACGTGAATCAGATTGCTGTTGCTAAGGAAGTTAAAGAGCTTCCGTACGGTGGAACTCCTAGAAAGTACCACGTGCATCACCGCGGTACAAACGCTTCTATTCACCATTGGCGTCGTACTCGTTACTTGCAAGGCTACGATGAGCATCATCTAGAAACTGGTGACGAGAATTTAGATGATAGTCAAAATACTAACCAAGATAAAAATAATAAAAAGCATGATTAATTCTAATTTTTAGATTAATTATGAATAATAGCGCAATGGGTTTGATTCCGCCTGTTGTGCTATTTTTTGATTTTTAGTAATAAAATCCATTCACCTTGTTTGCAACATATAGATTGAATAGATAAACTATTAAACATAATGCATACAAGGAGGCTGTCTTAAATGGGCGACACTTTTGAATTGTCCGCTGCAAAGATGCGCGAACAAGGTATGAGTGAGATTGCGATTAATCAATTTGCGCATCTTTATGACTCGTGGATTAATGATAAGTCTGGTGAATTTATTCGCGAAAACACTGTAGAGCCTATTAAGAGTGTTCCAAATTTTCACGAAATTTATGAGACTATTGATCATGATAAAGCTGTAAACGCTTTTGCAAAAACAGCGTTTATTAAGCTTAATGGTGGTTTGGGAACGTCTATGGGATTGTCGTGCGCAAAATCTTTGTTGCCTGTCCGTAGGCACAAAGCTCGACAAATGCGATTTATAGATATAATAATCGGTCAGGTTCTTACAGCACGCCAACGCTTAGGTGTTGATTTACCTCTTATTTTTATGAACTCTTTCCGCACATCTAAAGATACATTACAAGTGCTGAAGCGTAATCGTAAATTTTCTCAAGAAAACATTCCTGTTGAAATTATTCAGCATCAAGAACCGAAATTGCTAGAGGAAACCTGTGAGCCAGTTTCTTATCCAGAAGATCCTGAGTTAGAGTGGTGTCCTCCAGGTCATGGAGATATTTTCTCTACAATTTGGGAATCAGGATTGTTAAACGTTTTGAAGAAAAATGGTATTGAATATTTATTTATTTCAAATTCAGATAATTTAGGCGCTAGACCTTCTCGTACTCTTGCTCAGCACTTTGAAAACACGGGTGCTTCAATAATGATTGAGGTTGCTAAGCGTACTCAAGCCGATCGTAAAGGTGGTCATATTGTTAGAGATCTCGAAACTGGAAGAATGATGCTTCGAGAAATGACTCAAGTTCATCCAGAAGATCGAAGAAGTGCTCAAAGTATTAAGAAACATCCCTATTTTAATACAAATAATATTTGGGTTCGCGTTGACGCATTACAAAAAAAGTTGGAAGAATACAATGGAGTTCTTCCTCTTCCTGTGATTTGCAATAGAAAAACTATTGATCCTACAAATGAAAAAAGCGAGAAAGTTATTCAGCTGGAAACTGCGATGGGTGCTGCAATTTCGCTTTTTAATGATGCTATTTGTGTAGAAGTAGATAGAATGAGATTCTTGCCTGTCAAGACAACTAATGATTTGTTTATAATGCGTTCAGACAGATTCCATCTTACTGATTCTTATGAGATGGAGGATGGCAACTACATATTCCCAGATATTGATCTCGATCCTCGTTATTATCGAAATATCAATGATTTCAACGAAAGATTCCCTTATTCGGTGCCTGCTTTAGCTGCTGCAAAGTCAGTTACTATTCGTGGTGATTGGACATTTGGTAATCAGGTTTCTATGTTCTCCGATGCTGTTTTAGAAGATACTGGAGAGCCAAGCTACGTTCCAAATGGGGAATTTGTTGGGCCTCAGGGTATTGAACCAGATGAATGGGTGTAAATAGCGTGTGAAATTTGAGAATTAAAAAATATTTATGGCGTGTCGCGCGTGAAATGGCTTGTTTTCAAGGGTTCTCTTACCCTTGAAAATAATAAAATAAGAAAAATCATGAGTTTTTTTAAAAATGTCCACACGTATAGCAAAACACCATTAAAATAGATAAAGTGTGTGTGGAGGATTTAGCGTCTTACATTAATCGCAGATTCTCTATGCATGGAAGGAAACTACAAAAGAAACGATACGTGAGGACCAATGGCAGAAGGAAGTAACGGAAGACGTCGTTTTTCCGATAAGTGGGGCAAACATGAGCTAGATGTGCTAGCGGTGTTGTCTTCCGCATTTCCACAATGGCTGACTTCGCGTCAGATTGCACAACGAGTTAAAGCTTATGCTGATTCATATGGAGAGCTTGCTGATCAGGCTGCTAAGGCAGCTTTTGCCAAGCAGTTCCAAAGGGATCGTGCAAAACTTGCAGCTATGGGAATTGCAATTGAGTCACGACAGCCAGAGTATTCTTCCAAATCCGAAGGGCAAGATTTTGCATCTTATAGATTGCAGCTTGGCGATGAGCCAAGAGTTCGTATACGTTTCGAGCAAGAAGAACTTCCTGTTTTGGCTGCTGCCAATTATTTGGCTAGGTCTATGTCCATTTCTTCTTCTGAATCTCGTAAAGTTGAGCAACAGCATTCTTCTGCGTCTCGCACAGCTCCAAGAGTTCCTCAAACTCCTATACCTGGACTAGGTCTTGATTCTATCGCTCCAGGTTTAGGCACTCAGACAATTCCAGATGCATTAGTTAAGGTTATTGATTCACGTAGATTCGCCGCAACAGTTGATGTTGATGGCGAGCATTTGAATGTTGCTTATACTGATTCAGATGATTTAGCGATGTTCGTTCTTGAACATCCAGGTTCTTGTGTTGTAAGTCCACAAGAAGCAGTAGATGCATTCCATCGTAGACTTAATGCTGCAACGGAATTTGTGTCTTGCGATGAAGATTATGTTGAGCAAGACGATTTATCGCAAAATAGCTCTGACGATAATCAGGATTTGTCTGACTCTGAGCCAGACAAATCACGCCAAAAGAAAGCATCTTTCCAAACTGGCAGTGAGGTTGATCGCAGACTTCGATTAATGCTCTTCCTTTCTGCACATCTTGGTGAAGAGTTCCCATTGGATGAGCTTGCTGTTAGATTTATAGGAAAGCCAAAGAGTGAAGACGAACTTCGTAGATTTGTTGCTATTTTGCACAAAGATATCAATACTCTTACGACTGTATCTGATGATGGAGAGATGGCTGGTAGTCAGTTCTTCGATATTGATTGGTCTTTGCTAGAAGCTGAAGGAATTGTTTCTGCAACAAATTCATTAGGGCTTGAGCGTTTGGCTGGTGTTTCTCAACAGTATATGAGCATGTTGACCGCATCAGTTAATTATCTTGCTCATTCTCCGCTTCTTCCTGTTGAACAGAGAGACCAGGCTAAGGCTTTGTATATGCGTTTGCGTAGGCATGTGCGTCCAGGTGAAACTCCTTGGCTGAGCCTTACTGGTTATGAAGTAGAGCCTAGAAACTGTTCTATAGTTCGTAGCGCTATTAATGCTGGTGCTCTAATTGACATGGAGTATACGGACGGAGCTGGCAGAACTCGTAGGAAAGTTGTTGCACCTTCTAAGATTTTTGTTGATGAAGGCGTTTATTACGTTGCAGTTTGGACTGATGTTGAAAATCAGGCTCCAGAAGATAAACGTAGTCTAGTTGCGAAGGATACTTCTATCAATAAGGCAAATGGTTTGCCTAGAATTTGGCAAGTTCTTCGCGTTGCTCGCATTGAGCATGCAGAGGTAATTACGCCTGTTTGCCCTGTAGAAATTCCAGATGTTCCTATTAGCGAACTTCGTAAGTGGAGTTTTGACAATGGTACGCAAACATGCTTTATCACTGATGAACCTGATTTAAACTTCTTAAAGAGTCTTTCAGGTGCTACGGTTGAGCCTTGTGGGAGTGGGGTTAAAGTTCATTTGACTGTTTGCTCAGATTCTTGGTTTGTTGCTTTCTGTATTGCGCATGCCCGTCATATTAAAGCTGTTTCTCCAGAAACTTTGCGTACTATGATTATTGCTCGTGCTCAACGTGAATTGAGTGTTGATCATAGCGATTCTCCTATTGTGGAGAATTAAAATGCCGTGGTGGATTTGGGTTATTATTACGCTTTTCATGCTTTGTATGATTGCATGCGGGACTGTTTTCGCTATTAGAAATGCTTTTAGGATTTTTGAAAATTCTTCAAGTTTTCTTGAAAAAGTTTCTTCTTGCTTTGAAAGACTTCAAGACAATGATGATTCTTTAGATAATGATACAAGCCCGCTATTCACTCGTCCTATAAAGGATGCGGCACGTAGATACGAGCATACTCGAATTAAGGTTAATGATCGTCATAATCGTATAAGAGAAACCCATAAGTCCATTTGGCAAAATTGGAATACAAAGTCGTTGCGTCAAGAAGATATTGATAATCCTAATTTTAAAGAGTCAAAAGAATCTTAGTGAATTGCGAACTTAAAATTATTTTGATTTAAGAAGAAAGAACTAAACTTTTTTATGTCTAAGACGTCATATCGCAAGAAAAAGAAAAATGATATTCTTGTTGATTCAAACGATTACAAGAATGATTCTGAAATTCCTTTATCTCCAGCTGAACGGTTTAATTTGTTTAAGCAAACTATTGAGCACTCTCGAACTATGGCTGCAAAATTTGAACAATCTTTAAGTTTTGATTTAGATGATTTTCAAGCAGAAGCAATTGATGCACTGGAAAATGGAGATAATGTTCTTGTGGCAGCTCCTACTGGAGCAGGTAAAACTGTTGTTGCTGATTTTGCTGTTTTTCTAGGCGTAAATCGTGGAGTTAAAACATTTTACACAACTCCTATTAAGGCTTTAAGTAATCAAAAATATCATGATTTTTGTGAAGTTTATGGAATAGATAGAGTTGGACTTTTAACTGGAGATACTTCGGTTAATCCAGAGGCTGATATTGTTGTTATGACTACAGAAGTTTTACGCAATATGCTTTATGAACGTTCAATTACTCTTAAATCTCTTGGATTTGTTGTTTTAGATGAGGTTCATTATCTTGCAGATAAGTTCAGGGGTGCTGTGTGGGAAGAAGTTATTATTCATCTTCCTCAGAGCGTTAAGATTATTGGTCTTTCTGCAACTGTTTCTAATGTGGAAGATTTTAGTGCATGGATTTCTTCTGTGCGCGGAGAAACACATTTGGTTGTAGATGAGCATCGTCCTGTTCCACTTGAAAGACATGTTATTATCCAAAAGGATGGACGCACAGAGCCTGAATTACTTAACTTATATGATGTTGATAAAAATGGTAATAGCACCAATCATGTAAATCTTGCTTTAACAAGAAAAATCACTCAATGGGAGAATGCCTCTTTACGACGTAAAGCATCTTATCGTAATGTAAATAAACGTTTTAGCAAAGGCAAGTTTTCTAAGAATAAGTTTTCTAATTCATCTAAAAGTAATAGGGGAGAAGTTGCTGTTAGACACACCCCTAAAAGGTGGGCTGTTATAGATGAGCTTGATTACCTTGATATGCTACCAGGAATATATTTTATTTTTTCTCGTTCAGGATGCGATCAGGCTGTTCAACAATGTTTAAACGCTGGATTATCTCTTACTAGCGATGAAGAAATGTATGAAATTCGCAGAATAGTTGATTCTATGATTGCGGAAAATAAGCTAAGCAAAAGCGATTTAAAGGCACTTAGATTTGAGCGTTTTAGGTATGCTCTTGAACAAGGTTTTGCAGCTCATCACGCTGGTATGATTGCTATTTTTCGCCATATTGTAGAAACGCTTTTTGAACGCGGTCTTATTAAGGTTATTTTTGCTACAGAAACTCTTGCTTTAGGTTTAAATATGCCTGCGAGAAGTGTTGTTGTTGAAAAACTTGTTAAATTTGATGGTACAGGTCACGTTCCGCTAACTCCTGGTGAGTTCACACAACTTACTGGTCGCGCTGGCAGACGTGGCATAGATGATATTGGTCATGCAGTGTTAATTGACAATCCTGATTTTGATCCTTCTAAGGCTGCATCCTTGTCTAGTAAACGTGTGTATCCTCTTCATTCTAGCTTTGTTCCTACATTCAACATGGCTGTTAATCTCCTAAATAATAGTGATGTTAAAACTGCTCGCATAACTCTAAGCAGTTCTTTTGCTCAATGGGAAGCCAATGCTTCTGCTCAAAGGCTTTTAAGTCGTATTGAGGATCTTAAAGAAGCTATTAACGGCTACGAACAAGCATTTCATTGCACTCAAGGTGATTTTTCTGAGTTTATGACTCTTAGAATGCATCTTAAAGATGCTCAACATGATCAGCGCAGAAAACTTAAGCACACAATATTTGCTAGTGAAGTTGAACGTGCTAAAGCTTTTAAAGAATTAGATAAAACTATCGATACCTTACGCAACGAGGAGCGTAACCATCCTTGTGCAGGATGCCCAGATATTCAAGAACATTTACACTGGGGTTATTATTGGGCTCGAGAAATGCGTGAACTAAATCAGGTTAAGGATCGCTATAATTCTCGTACTGGCTCAGTTGCAAGATGTTTTGATAGTATTTGTGAAGTACTTTGTAGATTAGATTATTTAAAAAATACGAACGATGCTTTAGTGTTAACAGACAAGGGTCAGTTGCTTCGTAGACTTTACAACGAGCTTGATGTTGTTTTTGCTCAATCAATTTGTGAAGGAATTTTTAATAATCTAACTCCTATTCAATTATTGTCTTGTTTATCTGCATTAGTGTATGAATCTAGGGGTCCTGCTGGGGGAGAGCCGCGTAGGTATCCTGGAGGATTAAATGCGCCTGTATTCAATACAGTTTTAAAGATGAAAGAATTATTTATTCGTATAAGTGATATGTGCTTGAATAATCATCTTGATGCTTTAAGACCTCTTGATTTTGGTGCAATCGATATGATTTATGATTGGGCTCAAGGTGCTGATTTACTCGACATATTGCAAAATACTGACATAACTGGTGGCGATTTTGTCAGATTTGCAAAAAGACTTATTGACTTACTTAATCAACTTGCTGTTGCTAGCGAATATTTGAAAATATTGCCTAACGTAGATGATTCTTTAGCTCACAATGCTTATGAAGCAGCTAAACTTATTAATCGCGGGGTAGTTGCTTATTGTGATGTTTGATATGTTATTGATATACCATGGTATACCTTTGTGTATCGTCCGTGCAATTCGCTAGCTTTATAATGAAAACAAAAAGGAGAATAATATATTATGGCAGAGCGCAGTTTACGTGGAATGAGCATTGGAGCTAAATCATTGGAATCCGACGATAATGTTGATTTCGCTGCTCGTAACGATGTTGCATATGTGTGCCCTAAGGGTCACAGAACGATTCTTCCATTTGCTCAAGGTGCCGAGATCCCTGAAGAGTGGGAATGCCGTTGTGGTGCATTAGCACATAAGGAAGGCGATGCAGACAGACCAGATGATGATTTTAATAAGCCAGCTCGTACGCATTGGGATATGCTTTTAGAGCGTAGAAGTGAAGAAGAGCTTAAAGCTTTACTTGATAAGCGTTTAAAGATGCATCATGAGGGTTGGATTCCTGATTACGAGTGAGAATTATTTTTACAAACAAAACACTTCTAAGGGAAATAAGCTGTCATGAAAGTTGTTCTTCTTGATTTAGATGGTACTTTAACACAATCGCATGCTGGTATTATTGCGTGCGCTAAAAAAGCGATGTCTGATCTTGGTATGCAGATACCTGATGATACTGAAATGTTGCGTTTTGTTGGACCGTCTATACTTGAATCTTTTCAGAGGAATCATATGCCTAAAGAATTGCAATCTGAAGGCGTTAAATTGTATAGGAAATATTATTCCGAAGTTGCAACTTTTATAGATCCTGATAATCCAAATGGCGATATGATTACTGGGAATTTTTTGAACAAAGTTTATGATGGCATTCCTGAACAGCTTAAGTTGCTACGAAAGTCTGGTTATTATCTTGCTACTGCATCTTGCAAGCCTGAATATCAAGTTAAACCAATTTGTGATCATTTTGGATTGACAAACTTGATTGATGGTATTTATGGTGCTAGCAAAGATATGTCTAGGATTAATAAAGATCAAGTTATTCGCTATGTTTTTGAAAATATTGGATTCAATCCTTTACGGGATCGTGCTTTAATGGTTGGCGACCGTTGGACGGATGTTGATGGCGCTTTAGCATGCGATATTGATTGTTTGGGTTGCTCTTGGGGTTATGCCGAGCCTGGTGAGCTTAAAACTCACGGAGCATATCGTATTATCGACAGTGTTTCTGATTTGAATAATGCCATTAACGAGTATTTTGAATAATTTTGAAATATTATTTGTTTTTCGTGCTAAAAAATATATGAGTATTTATCCGATAATGTACGTTATGTCAGATTAGATATATTTTAGGGATAAAATATTACAGATACATTAGAAATTTACTTAGATAATGCAGAGTCTAAATCAGCTTTAACCTGTTTAACAATACGACCAACAGCTATAGCAAAAACAGCTGTGCCACATTCAAGCATATCTCGCATATTTTCCTGATTACTATCGCATTCCACAACAGATTGACCATCGCAAATTATGGTCATATTTTCGAGATGCTTTACACTAAAACAATTTAAAAACACTATAGCAGTAGTCACATTAGTAAGATTTACTCCAGCGTCTAAAAGTCGCTTAGAAACCGCCATAATTGCAATGTCTTTAAAAGAATATAAACGACGAGACCCAGAACCATGAGACGGATTAATAGAAGGCTCAATTATGTGTTTACGAGCCCAATAATCAAGTTGTCTATATGTAATACCAGCGATATTCATAGCAACGCTTCCACGGTATCCTGTGGAATACTCTTCATCATCCGAAAACGAAAACAGTTCCCCCTGCGTTGGCTGATGATCATGTTTTAAAGAATCAACCAACGCACTATCTTCAGGAGAGTTTTCAAAAGTCATTATCGTTTAGTAACAGCGTCACACGTAAAGAACATTAATCGGAACTTGCCAATCATAATTTCGTCACCATTATGAAGAATAGCTTCATCAACACGGTTACGATTAACATACGTTCCATTTAGACTTCCAGCGTCAGCAATGCTAAAAACAGTACCATTTCTACGAAAAACAGCATGAGCTCTAGAGACAGTAGAATCGTCTAGCATAATATCAGCTCTAGAATCTCGTCCAACAGAAACGACGTCCTCATCTAGTAAATAACGCGATCCAGAAACTGCTCCACGTGTAGAAATAAGTAAAGCGGTACCAGGAAGCAGCTTTGCTATAGTATCTAAATCATCCTGCCTAAGAGGACGATCTGCATTAGAGTTTATTGGAATGGTAATAGCTGGCATACCAATAATGGTTGTTTCGCCAGCAGTAGGAATCGGTTCAGTCATAATTGCTATTTTACCTTCTTATTCGACCGGTTTTGCATATTGATACTGTTTTGGTTCGCGTGTCGAGCGAATTTCAACCTCTTCAGGCGTTGAAACATATACGGAAGCACCGAATTTGACTTTTAATCTAGACCCAACTCCCCCAGCAATATTTACGGCGTTTTGCAAATTCTGAGGCTCGCCAATAGCCTTAACAACATATGGAGGATTAATCTCAATTGCGTCACACAATAACCCATGCTTAGTGTCAGAAATATAGCTAGAAGTTACTATACGTATGTCGTTAACAGACATAACCTCCACTCCAGCATTACGAAGCTCTTCAAGCAGTTGAAACATTGTAGCAGCATCCACACGCTCTTTTTCTCCAGCAGTAATGTGAATAATTACTCCCTTACCAACAGCTGGAAGACGACCAGATATTAAACCACTCGTCTGAGAATTCTGCTTAGCAATCCTAGCAGCTTCCTCCTGTTTGTTAACAGATGCTTTTAAAGAATTAAGCTGGCTAGTTAACTCAAACTTTCGCTGCTCTAGATTTTGTATTTGCGAATTAGTTTCTGTAATTAAACGAGTAAGCTCATCCTCACTCATCGTCTGATATACAAGTGTACTTCTATTAACTTGAATCATATAAGCAAATCCAAGCAATGCACAAAGAAGCATAACAAGTAAGCCAGTTAAAATACGAGTACGCGTAATATGACCTTGCAATGAAGGCTTATTTTTTCGTTTAACAATCGGGAAAGAACCTGTTTGTGTACGATCACTTTCGCGATCTTTAGCATGCTGAAGATGCAATTTTCTGACGATATTGTCAATATTTTTATCAATATTTTTGTCAACATTTTTATCAAAAGTATCGTCTAAATTGTCGTTTTTTATGCTATTTTTTGATGTATTAGAAAATGGGTGACGCATATCAGCCTCTAAATATAAAACGACGTATTGCAGAAACGTTAGAGAAGATTCGTATTCCTAATACAACAATAACAGCAGTTTGCAATTGTGCTCCAACTCCAAGTTGGTTTCCGAGTAAAACTAAAAGAGTAGCAGCAATAACATTCGAAAAGAATGAAATAACAAACACCTTATCAGAGAAACTACGCTCAAAATAAGCTCTAGCAGCTCCAAGCAGAGCGTCCAAGGCTGCAAGAACCATAATCGGCAGATAAGGTTGAATAACTACTGGAATATCAGGATGTACAACAATCCCAATAAGCGCACCTAAAATCAATCCAAGAACAGCTGTCATAACCTATTTTCCTATCTCCTACTCAATAATTCTTTTGCAAAATTAATTTCACCAGTTCCCGCAGCAGAAAGTTTAAGCGTATTTGACTTAGAAATTTGCGGGTTAATACCTGCGTCGCTAAGAGAAACAAACCACGGAGAGCGCTTTTGAGAATTTAACTTTTCAATAAGACTAGAACTGTCTCCAATAGCCTCAATCATATAAGGGCTTTGAGTCTGATTAACACCTATAAGAATAGTTGACCCAGCAGTACGGATGGACGTTTGAGCGCCAATTCTATGACCATTTATTGATATTGCTTCTGCGCCTGCATCCCAAAGAATGGAAACAAAAATCTGAATATCTCTATCTGTAACAACCCTAATTCTTTCTCCTTTAGCCATTTCTCTAGGAATGTTGCCGCTAGATACGTCATTGTTTGTAGAAATAGGATTAGCAATAGTTAAAACAATTCCAGACCCTACAACGCCATGTGTACCATTCGTCATATTGTCAGATTTATCAACTTGATTTTCATAAGGAGTATTAATTCTTTTTGACTCACGATCTACACTAGCACGCAATCTAGTTACATCTTTAACAAGATTGTCAAAACGGCTTGCGTGAGAAGTAAGCTCGTTAGCTAACGATAAACGTATGGCTTTACGAGAATCCGTATGCAATTTTCGCACAAATTGGCTTCCCACAGTACCAAGAGCAACACAAATAATAAAGACAATTATTCTAGTAATCCAGAGATTAATCTTACTAACATTCTGCTTATTAAGACGGGAATCCATAAAAAGAGGATCCACTGGTCTATTGCTTAAATCGTCAATTAAGCGTAATGAATAGTCTTCAATACGACGTCTTTTTTCATTATGGTTAGAAAAGTTATAACTTGAATTAGTCACATGATGAGGACCAAGAGCAAATACAGATTTGGAAAAAACTGCTCTGCGTTTTGAAAATAAGATAACGGTTGGAGCAGGAAAAGACTCTGGAATAACACTATTATCAGTGTTATTCACATCATGATTTAGATTAGAAGTCTTTTGCACCATAATATGTCCGTTATTTAAACCAGTTTATAATACTTATAATCCTTATTTAAACTTTTTTATTAATAGCTTATAGGCTTGAATGCAATACAATACTCCAGCAAACCAGTAAAGTGTTATTCCCCAAATTGCACAAGCTATCGCTGCAGCATACAAAATAAGCATTGGTTCAGTAGCAACAGCATAAACAATCATAAATAATACGATAGCAATCATCAATAATGCTGTTCCAGTTTTACCCATGAAATTCACTGGTAAAGGTCCATAATCATATTGTGCAAGAATAACAATCAAAATAGCCATTACTATGTCTCGCAAAACAACAAGAGCCAACGCCCACCAAGGTATAATCTTGGCAAACGCTAAAGCTAAAATGCTGCATGCTATTAAAAGCCTATCTGCAACAGGATCTAAAATCTGCCCTAATTTGCTAACCTGATTAAAAGTTCTAGCAATATAACCATCAACACAATCTGAAAAAGCAGATATAGCAAGAATGATTAGAGCAACCCCCATTTTATTTTGCGCAATTAAAATGGCAAGATATGGTATAGAACATATACGCAGAAAACTAATCACATTAGGTACAGTAAAAACTCGATCAAGTGCTTCAGGACTGTACTCCTGATTAGAAATGAACTTAACCATACCTATTTCCTTAAAAACAATTTAAAAGACTTACCAATTGTATTCTATTTTGCATATATAAAATATTGGGGCATTATTCTAAAAATGCCCCAATAAAAGTTTTATGCTCGCCAAGCCTCTTGCGCAATATTACGAATAGAATCAATAGCAGCTGATGGATTTTCAGCTCCATAAACAGCAGATCCTGCAACCAGCACATCAGCACCAGCTTCTGCGACTATAGCAGCTGTAGAAGGGCTTACTCCACCATCAACCTGAATATGAGTATCCAATCCACGACGAGTAATTTCATCACGTAAACGACGAACCTTACCCATTTGATTGCTCAAGAACTTTTGTCCACCAAAACCAGGCTCAACAGTCATAATAAGAATCATATCGAATTCATCAAGAATATCGAAAATAGGTTCAACTGGCTCAGCTGGGCGGACTGCAAAACAAGCTTTGCAACCCATGTCTCGCAGCTGACGAGCAAGACGAACAGGCGCATGAGTGGCACCCATATGGAAGCTCACAGAATCAGCACCAAGTTTTGCGTACTCTGGAGCCCAACGATCAGGATCCTCAATCATCAAATGAACATCTACAGGAAGACTAGTAACTTCGCAAATGCGTTTTACAATCGGCTCCCCTAAAGTTAGATTCGGTACAAAATGATGATCCATAACATCAACATGAACAAGATCAGCATTTGAAATTGCTATAAGATCTCTTTCAAGATTGCAAAAATCTGCAGAAAGAATGCTAGGTGCTATTTGTATATTCATGTGTTCCATTCTAAGAAAAGCAAGCGACTAGAAAAACAAAATATCTATATTATTTAAGAATATTTTAAGATAATCTTTTTGTTTTAATATTTGAATTAGATTGAGATTCACGCTCACGTTCATCTGCAGTTATATCAATAAGACGATTCACAAGATCTGTTCGTGACTTGTGGGTATTTTGCAAAATCATAAAAACAATAATTGAAATAATAAATATAACTATAGAAACCCATACGTTAATTCTTACTCCAAGAAAAGTATGTGAAAAATCAATCCTTAAAGACTCAATCCACATTCTTCCTGCCGTATACCACATTACGTAAAGAACAAACTCAGATCCAGATTTAAGTTTTCTCTTAAGAACTTTGCCGAAAGAAATAAGCAAGGCTGCGCCTGCAAAATTCCAAATCATTTCATATAAGAAAGTAGGGTGAAACAGAGTACCCTCTGGGCATGTGAGACCATCGTAGCAACTTTCACTGTGTCCTATAGCATTTGCAGCAGAATAATTAAGTTTTAGGCCCCATGGCAAAGTAGTTGGAGCACCATAAAGTTCTTGGTTAAACCAATTACCTAACCGCCCTATACCTTGTGCAATAAGCAAGCTAGGTGCAGCTGCATCTGCAAGCAAGCTTATTGGATATTTTTTATAGGTACACAGTGCGCTTGCAGCAATAGATCCTAGGATTACTCCTCCCCAGATTCCTAAGCCACCATTCCAAATTCTAAATATCTCCAACAAATCTCCCTTAGGTCCAAAGAACTTTTCGGGAGTGGTAATAACATGGTAAAGACGTGCTCCAACTATTCCTGACGGAAGACTAACCAGTGCAACATCTAATATCTGATTAAAATCTCCGCCTTCTCGTTTCCATCTACGAGTGGTAATCCACATTGCAACAAGTGCACCAGCAAGAATTGATAAAGCATAAAATCTTAACGTTATAGGTCCTAATGTAATCTGAGAAATACTAGGACTAGGAATAGAACAAATCGTCATAAATCCTCATGTTAGTAGAAAACCATGACGGTTACTTGTAATGTTTTTACGACAAAACAAACGATTAATATCTAAAATATTACCTATAAATTAGAACGCTACAACCTTAATCAATGCCATAAGAACAGGCGCACAAAGCAGAATAGAATCCACTCTATCTAAAACGCCACCGTGACCTTTAAGCAAATGCCCCATATCCTTAATACCAATATCCCTTTTAAGCATTGAAGCACATAAATCACCAAAGGTACCAACCATGCCTGATGCAACACCCATTATTGCTGGCATCCACCAGAATTTTATCCAAGAAGATCCATAGAAGCCAGATATGATAGCGTAAGCACCTATCAAAGCAAAAAGCATTGACCCTAAAAGACCCTCTATTGATTTCTTAGGAGAAATACGAGGAGAGAGCTTATGCTTACCAAGCCACGCACCAGCAAACAAACCACCAGTGTCACTTAAAGCTGGTAGAAACACAAGCAGCATCGCATGCGCTATAGCATACTTAGTATTTGTTAAAGACAAAACAATGCATGAGGCAAGCAAAGGAATATACAATACAACAAACAATGAGACTGCCGTATTAGTGAAAGTATTTGCCTTTGCACTTTTAGATGATGTAGGATGCTGGAGCTTTTTTTCTACAGCGCGTAAAGTCCTTTGCGAAACAGTGCTATTCAATGTAGCAAAAACAACAGTTAAAAGCAATGATGCTGTTATGCCACTAGCCATAGCAACAGTATGCCATCTTGCATAAAAAGCAGAAAGAATAGTGATTACAGAACAAACAGACAATAACAGAAATGGAATCCTGAAACCTGCCGTAGCAAAATCTACATGCAACTCCCACAACGCGAGAACCATAAAAATGGTTAAAAGAATAACAAAAGTATCGATGCTAATTACAAGACAAGCAACAATCACAGCAACCAATAAAATCGCAGTCGCTATAGCCTGAGGCATATTTCTGCCAGTACGACGATTTATATCGTCTAAAGTATCATGGGTGCCGTTAATGGTCTTTTCATGTGAAGAATCAGATTTTGCCGACTTATTATTACCGACTAAATTGTTATTAGTTAACAAATCAGCTTTGTTAGACAATTCTCCAAGATTTTCTTGATTCATACGACACCCATTCAACCTAAAAGTTTCTGAAGAATCAGACCTCCATTATTTCCTTCTGCTTGCCATCAAGCAAAGCATCTAAGGAATCAGTTACTTGCTTCGTAACTTTATCAAGCTCTTTTTGTAAGCGCTCTCCTTCATCTTCGCCGATTTCACCATCTTTTACAGACT
The DNA here is from genome assembly GCF_049244075.1 of Gardnerella sp. KA00390. Classification (GTDB taxonomy): domain Bacteria; phylum Actinomycetota; class Actinomycetes; order Actinomycetales; family Bifidobacteriaceae; genus Bifidobacterium; species Bifidobacterium vaginale. Next base: position 921,115 of record NZ_CP058372.1, on the reverse strand, counting down.
TATCAATATTCTCCTTGGTTTTACGGCGAATATTTCGAACAGCAACCTTACCTTCTTCAGCTTTTGTTTTAGCAAGCTTTACGTATTCTTTACGACGGTCTTCTGTAAGTTCTGGCATTGTAACACGAATTACATTTCCATCTCTATTAGGGCTTACTCCTAAATCTGAATCGCGAATAGCCTTTTCTACAGCATTAGCTTGCGAAGCATCAAAAGGAGTTACAGAAAGAGTGCGAGGCTCTGGAACACCAATAGAAGCAACAGCCTTAATAGGTGTTGGAGCACCATAATAGTCAACCATAATGCCATTAAGAAGAGCAGGATTAGCACGTCCAGTTCTAATACCCATGAAGTTCTCTTTAGTAGCTTCCACAGACTTGTTCATCTGTTCAAGAGCCTGATCGATAATCGCTGGCATGTATTCTCCTTTATCGGTATGTGCCAATTTTAAAATTTATTATTTAACTATCTATTCATGTTTATTAAATTTTAAATATTCAAATTATGAATATTCGCATATTTAAGCAAATGTAGGTTCAGCATCCGAAACTAAAGTTCCGATTTCCTCACCAACCAGTGCTCTAGTGACGTTTCCTTCACCCTCTAATCCGAATACGCGAATCTTCTGCTTGTTATCTCTAGCCATAGATAGTGCAGAAGCATCCATAACAGCAAGACCATCGACAAGAGCACGTTGATAATTTAACGTTACAAATTTCTTCGCGTTCTTATCTTTCCGTGGATCAGCGCTATAAACGCCATCTACACCATTCTTGCCCATCAAAACCTCATCGCAATGTATTTCCAAAGATCGCTGAATAGATACAGTGTCGGTTGAAAAATATGGCATTCCAGCACCAGCACCAAAAATAACTACACGACCCTTTTCAAGGTGTCGAATTGCCTTAAGTGGAATATAAGGTTCTGCAACTTGACCCATTGTTATAGCAGTTTGCACACGCGTTGCCTGCCCTGCTTGTTCAAGAAAATCTTGCAAAGCCAAGCAATTCATAACAGTACCGAGCATACCCATATAGTCACCACGGCTACGATCAATTCCAGCCTGCTGAAGTTCTGCTCCGCGGAAGAAGTTTCCGCCGCCAACAACAATTGCAACTTGCACGCCTTCATGCACTGCTTTTACAATTTCTCCAGCAATTCTACGAATAACATGAGTATCAATACCAACGGCTCCACCGCCAAATGCTTCTCCCGAGAGCTTCAATAAAACTCTACGAGACTTGCTTTCCCCCGCTTGTGCGATAGTCATAAAACTTTCCTCCAGTCATAACGGCGAACGCAAGCATATCTTTGCCATGATATCTTTCAATGACGACACAGCAAAACACGATTTTATAATGTATAAATTAAAAGAATGGGCTTGCATGACTTATCACGCAAACCCATTCTTGTTTTATGAATTTTTAATAAGCTTTCGCTTAAAAATTATTCAGCAGAGCCTTTGCCAACCTCAACGCGAGCGAAAGCCAAAGCAGTGCCACCAACTTCCTTGAACAAATCTCCAATAGTCTTGGAAGGATCCTTGACATAAGACTGCTCAAGAAGAACGGTTTCCTTGAAGAAGGCGTTCAAACGGCCTTCAACAATCTTTGGAACAATCTTCTCTGGCTTGCCTTCAGCTAAAGACTTTTCTGTAGCAACGCGACGCTCAGACTCCAACACATCTGCTGGAACATCTTCGCGGCGAAGCCACTGAGCGCCCATAGCGGAAATCTGCAAAGCAGCTTCGTGAGCAACCTTAGCGCCCGCTTCGTCGGTAGCAATCATAGAAACAATGCTTGGAGGTAATTCAACGGACTTCTTGTGAGCATAAACCTCAACGTGAGGACCGCTAATCTTGGCAATCTGCCCAACCTTAACGTGCTCGCCAAACAATGCTGCTGCTTCTTCTACTTCTTCCTTAACCGTAGCATCTCCAGCCTTAGCTGCAAGAAGCTCTTCTGCACTAGAAGCATTGGCTTCAATAGCATTGTTCAACACAGTTTCGGAGAATTCAACGAACTTTGGAGTCTTAGCAACAAAGTCGGTTTCGGAATTCAATTCAACTGCATAGCCAGTTTCACCTTCTGCAGTTTTAACAACCTTAGAAGCAACGGTTCCTTCCTGAGCCTTGCGACCTTCACGCTTGCCAGCGGCCTGAATGCCCTTAGCACGGATAATTTCCTTAGCGCGAGCTACATCGCCTTCGGCTTCGGTAAGAGCCTTCTTAACGTCCATCATGCCAGCGCCAGTTTCTTCGCGCACCTGCTTAATCAACGCTGCAGTAATTGCTGCCATTTTGTTCTCCTCATTAACCGCCAACAGACTTATTCAGCCTTGGCTTCGTCTTCAGACTGTTCAGTTTCCTTAGTGAGTAGTTCCTTTTCCCATGCTGCCATTGGCTGAGCGTCAGAACCTTCGGACTTTGCGCCCTTTCCAGCACGTTCAAGCAAACCTTCTGCAACAGCGTCAGCCATCAAGCTAGTAAGAAGCTCGACACCACGAATTGCATCATCATTTGCTGGAATAGGATACTCAACAGAGTCTGGATCAGTGTTGGTGTCAACGATTGCCACAACTGGAATACCAAGCTTGTGAGCTTCTTCAACGGCCAAAGCTTCCTTGTTAATATCAACAACAAACATTGCCGAAGGAGTACGGTTCATGTTGCGAATACCGCCGAGCTGCTTGGAAAGCTTGTCCTTTTCGCGTTCAAGAAGCAAAAGCTCCTTCTTAGTCAAACCAGATCCACGAACATCAGTGAAGTCCATTTCCTCAAGTTCCTTGAGACGCTTTACGCGAGTGGAAACAGTCTGGAAGTTCGTCAGCATACCGCCGAGCCAACGCTCGCTCACGTAAGGCATGTTCACACGAGTAGCCTGATTTTGCACAGCTTCTTGAGCCTGCTTCTTGGTACCCACGAACAAAACAGTACCGTTGTGAGCAACAGTCTGCTTAATGAAGTCATAAGCCTTGTCGATCATGTCGAGCGACTTGAACAAATTGATGATATGAATACCATTGCGCTGGGTTAGAATAAATTGCTTCATCTTTGGATTCCAGCGACGAGTCTGATGTCCGAAGTGCAAACCTGCCTTCAGCATTTCACTCATGGTAATCTGTGCCATATCTATATACCTTTCTTGTCGGTTCTTGCCTGGCCATGCCTGTTCGCATGCAACTTGGATAACATATGTCTAAATCCAAGCCGACCGACACGAACGGACGCGTACATGGCGCGTATTCGCGTATCCGAGTAGACAATAAAAAACGAGCAATCATATAACGCGACAACATTCATGCTCAATGGACACGCAAAAGATAATCATATCAGACGCTTAATACTAAATAAATAATACAAACTAATACTATAGTTGTTGCTAGTTCTCATTTAGATATTATTTAGATAATCCATTACGAAGTTGGCGCAAAGCTTGTTTTCTAACATCTTTCTCTAAACGATCCAAATAAACGTGTCCATCTAAATGATCACACTCATGCTGAATCATACGAGCCATTAAACCCTTGCCCTCTAGAACAATAGTTTTACCGTCTAAATCAATGCCTTTAGCCCTAGCATAATCTGCCCTGCGAGTCTTATACCATAATCTTGGAACGGACAAGCAACCTTCATCCCCATATTGTTCACCACTCAATTCTTCAATAACAGGATTGAGAATATAGCCAATATGACCTTCAATATTGTATGAAAACGCTCTAAGGCTAATACCTATTTGATTTGCACTAAGACCTGCTCTTCCTGGATCGTTTACAGTCTCTAATAAATCTTCTACGAGATTTCTAACTGCTGGAGTAATCTCACGAATTGGATCACATGGTGTTCGAAGAACAGGATCTGGAACAATGCGAATCTGTCTAATAGTCACAGTACTTCCTTAAAAATTCTAAAAGGCTAATTAAAAATGCAATGCAATTATACAAGACTTAGTGTAATTAAAATTGCAATTTTAATCAGCCTATTTAACGTTTTATAGCTAATTTAGTTTCGAATAACTATTCTTTGTCGTTAGAATTATTATTCTTCTCAGCATATTCAGTATGCTGATCTTTTACATTAACCTGTGTAGGCAAATCCTCACCAAAACGTTTCAGATGAGTAGCAGCCTGATCGATTGCTTGCTTAACTCTAGGAGTAACCGCTTCTTGAGCCTGTTTAACAGTTTCTTGCGCTTGCTTAACAGTCTCAGTTGTCTTATCTAAAATCTTAACTGTAGCAGGTAATGGTCTACTGTTTGGTTTTGGAGCATAAAGCTGATTCTCTATAAGATCACAATACCTCTTCAAAACCTTAGGACGCACAACTTTCATGCTTGGAGTCAAAGTGCCAGTTTCTTGTGAAAATTCTTCATCCAAAATAATAAATTTACGAATAGACTCAGCCCTAGAAACAGTGCTATTTGCCTGATCAATAAACTGTTGTACAACAGAACGAATAGCATCGTTTTCCGCAACAGCACTCATAGAAAGATTTTCATCCATTCCTTGACTCTTAAGCCAAGAACGAACCATATCTGGCTCAACCTCAATCAAAGCGGAAACAAATGGCTTACCGTCTCCTACAACTACTGCGTGAGATACGAGAGGACACTTAGAGATAATACTTTCCAAAGGCGCTGGACTTATATTTTTTCCACCAGCAGTGATAATAATATCTTTCTTTCTACCAGTAATAGACAAGAATCCTTCATCGTCGATCTCGCCTAAATCTCCAGAATGGAGCCATCCATCTTCGTCAATAACATCCGAAGTAAGATCTGGCTTATCATAATATCCGATAAAAACGTTAGGACCTTTTACAAGGACTTCTCCATCATCTGCAATACGGATAGTAATTCCAGGACCAGGGCGACCCACAGAACCAACTTGATTAGCATGCTCAAAATTAACAACACAAGGAGCTGCTGTTTCGGTCATTCCATAACCTTGAATAAAGGTTATTCCATCCAACCCGTTAAAGAAATGAGCAAGCTCAGCGTTTATTGGAGCTCCGCCGCAAGCTAGCCATGATAAATTAGGTCCCAAAGCAGATCGTATGGAAGATCCAACAGTTTTCATATAAAAGTCATGCTGAAGTTTTGCATAAATTGAGTGTGTTCTACCTTCAACTTCATCTTTAGACCACTCAATAAAATGTTGTACAGCCTTTGCAAAAATCCTACCTCGTATACCTGCTCCAGCTTTTTGAGACGCAGCATTATAAACCTTTTCAAACACTCTTGGGACTCCAAGCAAATATGTAGGTTTAAAACTACGCAAATCTGCTAATAAATGCTTTGCATTTGGCACATATCCAATAACACCGTGAGAACCTATTGCCACATACTGTATGTATCTGGCAAAGCAATGAGCTAACGGAAGGAATAGCAATAGTCTACTTGGCTTATAAAGCATATCATTTAAAACGTCATAAGCTGCATACACAATATGCGTAAAATTCCTATTAGAAAGCATTGCACCCTTTGGTTTTCCAGTTGAACCAGAGGTGTATACAATAGTCGCTAAATCATCAGCTTTTACTTGACATATGCTTTTATTAAGCTCGTCGTCGCTGATTGATTTTCCGAAATCAATCACTGCGTCTATTCCAGCAGCTTTAAAGTTAAAAATAGTCTTTAAAGACATACGCTTATTGTCTTGGCGAACTCGCTCTAAGCACTGTGCATGTTCATCATCACCTGCAAAAGCTATCACAGGTTTTACTTCAGAAATAATTTCAGCAGCTTGAATTGCTGAATCTGTTTCGTAAATCGGAATGGTTACAGCACCAATGCAAGCGCAAGCAAAATCCGCAACGCCCCACTCATAACAGGTTGGGGAATAAATAACAACTTTGCTTCCTCGTTCAACGCCAAGAGCAATCAACCCCTTAGCTGTTGCACGAACTTTTAATAGCATTTCAGATGCAGTAACATCATGCCATTGACGAGTATCATCGTCTTGCCATTGGGCTATTACGCCTTGTGGATCTCGCATTGCCCTATTGGCAAGCAGTGAATAAATTGTGTCACCGTCATTTGTTGGGTGAATGACCTCTACAGCAAATTCTCGCAGCATAGTCTTAATTGTACGGTATATCTAACACGACACAAACGAAAGTCATACAAAAATGTCAACCTAAAATTGGTGGTCTTTACAAATAAACTCTTCTGGTTAGATAATTAGAAGCAAACTAATAATGATTACCTAAACCAGAAGAGTCATATTTTTGTATTTAACTATTATTTAATTGACAATGGAATTTAAAGGCTAGTATATTTCCTACCAATCATCCCAAGTCAACTAATGTACATATCCAACTCCCGTTTTGAGATTTAAATGCCAAAGACGCACAATAATTTAAGCTTCCAATAGAAAATAAAACAACTGCCTCAAAACGAGTTGGACTAATTAGCATTCCATTTATCATTCTTGGCATAGTCGGTTTGCAACGTAGTTGCCAACTTGTATATTCATCGTGTTTGTCTGAGAAACATTGAAATATTAAATACCACATGTTTTCAAGCTTAAAAATACATTCTTCGCTAAGAGCCTTACGCATTTGTGACGATATAGGTCTTCCTCTAGAAATGTCACTAGCAATACATGCTACTTTGCACGCTCTTAAAGCGAGGTCTAAGTACAATTCCTCATCTACCGAATTATTAAAGCATGATGATACATGATATGTTGCCATAAAATGCGAAGAACCCACTAGGAATGAACCTTCGTATACTGGCAATGGCTTGCGATCATTCCACTTGAACGTAGGATGATCATCATTTGCAGCAAAGTCGTTTTTTACAACTTCCCAGAATGCATCATTTTCGTCATAGTTATCGCTGACTATGGTACCAAGAGTATTATTCATTTTCCTGCTCTTTCCCGTTAAAAAATTTGTTACTTATCCCATTTTCTATTTTTAAATTCCTTATTTTATTTTTTGTATTTTTAATTTAAAACCAATGTCTAGCAAAGGTTTAAATAAAGCATACAACTTATTTCAAAAATTCAAAGTATTATTTCTAAGTGTGCATAAATAAAATTAAATCCTCGATTTTTGTTGAAAAATCAAGGATTATTTAGTGTTAAGTTATGCACATTATAGTTTTTACTTCCTTGTGCACTTAAATTTTTAGTTTTAAGCTCACAAGGAAGTAAACAAATAGTATTAAAAATTACCGAACATCCTGATGGAATGGGTTAAATACAACACTACAACGCTGGAAACTCTTAACATCAACATACCCAGTGGATGCCATTGTGCGCCTTAACGCACCAACATAATTTGTTTTTCCGTCTGCCATATGGCTTGGACCAAACAAGATATTCTCCAGCGGAGCAACAGTTCCAACATTCGTACGCATTCCGCGTGGCAAAGATGGATGGCGAGCTTCTGCTCCCCAATGCATTCCGCGTCCTGGAGCCTCGGTTGCTCGTGCTAAAGGAGTTCCAAGCATAACTGCATCTGCTCCCATAGCCAAAGCCTTAATAAAGTTGCCAGATGTTCCCATTCCGCCATCTGCAATAATTTGAACATACCTTCCGCCAGATTCATCCATATAGTCGCGACGAGCTTCGGCAACATCCGAGATTGCAGTTGCCATAGGAGCTTGAACACCAAGAGTATTCATAGTTGCAGAAACTGCACCTCCACCGAAACCTACGAGAATTCCAGCTGCACCAGTTCTCATTAAATGCAAAGCTGAAGTGTAATCAGCACAGCCTCCCACAATAACTGGAACATCAAGATCATAAATAAATTTCTTTAGATTAAGTGGTTCATGATCTTTAGAAACATGTTCTGCACTAACAGCTGTTCCACGGATAACAAAAAGATCTACTCCAGCTTCTAACACAGTAGAATAGAATTCCTGAGTGCGCTGAGGAGAAAGAGCACCTGCAACAGTAACTCCAGAATCACGAATAGTGCGCAAACGTTTAACAATAAGTTCAGGCTTAATTGGTTCAGAATAAATTTCTTGTATACGCTTCGTAGCAATTTCGTTTGGAAGCTCCGAAATTTCCTTTAGAAGTGGTTCTGGATCCTCGTAACGAGTCCATAAACCTTCCAAATCAAGTACACCCAAGGCGCCCATCTGACCCATTGCAATAGCCGTATCTGGGCTAGTAACAGAATCCATTGGCGCAGCAATCACTGGTACGTCAAAACTATAAGCATCGACTTGCCAGGACGTAGAAACAGCCTGCGGGTCGCGAGAACGACGAGAAGGTAGTATAGCAATATCGTCAAGTGAGTAAGCAACTCGGGCTTTTTTGCCCAATCCTATTTCAATTTCCTGAGACATACTTACAAGGCTAGTGTCTTATCATGACGAATCAACATGCCGAAAATTATTTAACTAATTTATAAGATAATTCTATTGAATATCAGTGTTACTTATGCAATGATTCGTAAATAGATTTAGCTTTAGCTTGACCGATGCCAGAAACCTTTTGTAAATCGTCAACACTCGCATCTTTTAATTTCTTAACACTACCAAATACGGAAAGAAGACGTTTTTTGTAAAACTCTCCAATACCAGGAATCGAGTCTAGTGACGAATTTAACATGGCTCTTCTTCGTTTCTGCCTATGATAAGTTATAGCAAAACGATGCGATTCATCTCTAGCTCTCTGTAGCAAATATAATCCTTGGGAGCTTCGTTTAAGAATAATTGGGTATTCATTATTAGGAAGCCAAACTTCTTCAAGCTTTTTAGCCAAACCGCATACGACTATGTTTTTTATTCCACAATCTATCATAGCTTTTTGTGCTGCTCTGGCTTGTTCTCTACCCCCGTCAACAACTATAAGATTAGGCGTATAAGCGAATTTTTTATATTTTGATTTTTCAAGATTTTCTCCGTAATCATCATCTACATCGCCACTACTTGTGTGCTTAAAACGCCTAGAAATAGTTTCATACAATGCGCTCAAATCATCAAGTTTTCCGTTGCCATCAGACCCTTTTATGGAGAATCTTCTGTACTCGCTAGGTTTAGCAATACCATCTTCAAATACAACCATTGATGCAACCTGATATTCTCCATTTACCGTATTGGAAATATCATAACATTCAATACGCAAAGGAGATTCGCTCATTCCAAGAGCATCGGCAACCTCGTTCATGGCGCTACTTCTTGCATCTAAACTGCTGATTCTGCTGGACTTCAGTCTCATTAATGATTGTTTAGCATTATCATTTGCTTGATTCATAAGATTTCGTTTATCGCCACGTTCAGGAACCTTAATGCTAACTTTAGATCCACGCAATTTGCTTAACCAATTTTCCAAATTTTCACATTGATTCTGTGATATTTCAAAAGGAATGATTATTTCTCTAGGGATTGGGGTAATTGGGTCTAGTAAATCTCCCCTTCCTGTTGATTCTTGCCTTTTTTTACGCTCTTTTGTTGTTTTTGCACGATACGCTGAGTCAATATATTTACTCTTGGTATTCTCCAAGTCAATCTGCAATGCATTTCTTGATTGCTCTATTTTCAAAGAGTCTTCATATTGCAAATTATTATTTGATTCATATTCTGAATAAACTCGCATAAGCAAATTCGCTATTATATCTGCATCGCTAATATCCTCGCTTCTTTCAACCTGCCAATTTTTCTCTCCTCGCAATAAGCCTTCGCGAACAAAGAATGCGTGAACGCATGCCTCTAGAGAATCTCCACTAAAACCAAAAACATCAGCTTCAACATTCTCGTCAAAAACAACAGAATTTTGTTGCATAACAGTTTTAAAAATGTTTATTTTATCTCTTATTTTTGCAGCATTCTCAAAATCAAGATTATCGCTAGATTCTTTCATTTCTCTTGTTAAATCGTTAATGTAAGAATCACCTATAGAACCAGTTAGTACACCAACTAATTGTTCAACATTATTTCTGTGAGTTTTACGATCCACTTTTGCAATGCAAGGTGCAGAGCATTTTCCAATGTCTGCAAGAAGACAAGGTCTACCAGTTTTATGAGCTTTGACAAAAACGGATTGTCTACACGTTCTTACAGGAAAAGTCTTAAGCAAAGAATCTAGACTGTGCCTTAGCTGCCACACTTTTGCATATGGACCAAAGTATCTAGTTGATTTAGAATTCCTATTTCTTGTGATCCAGACTCTTGGAAAATCATCATTCACAGATACAGCAAGATAAGGATATGTTTTATCATCTTTAAAAACAACATTAAAACGTGGATTAAACTCCTTAATCCACGTGTATTCTAGTGTTAAAGCTTCAAGCTCAGTGTTTACAACGGTCCATTCTAGACTTCGAGCTGTTAAAACCATCGACTGAGTTCTAGGATGAAGCTGATTTAACGGTTGAAAATAATTAGACAACCTATTTCTTAAACTTTTTGCTTTTCCAACGTATATTACTTTCCCCTTATCATCTCTCCACTTGTATACTCCAGGTTGATTTGGAATATCGGAAGTTTTTGGTCTAAATAAGTCTCTCGTGTCACCTAAAAGTGATGCTCCAAAATTATTTTTAACTGAATTCTTCAAAATGTCAGTAGTGCTTATATCACAATTAGATAGGTGAGTTTTCTTCCATTTGCCTTGACTGCTTATAGCATCTTCTTTGATATCTATGTTATTATTCACAATTTCCATTATGTTTTCACCTCCTTTCATAAAAATACTATTTAATAATATTTCATTTAAGATTTGAGCATATGCTTTAAGAATTTGCCCGTCCAACTTTTTGTCGATTTTGCAACTTCTTCTGGAGTGCCAGTGATTACTATTTCGCCGCCTTTGTCTCCTCCCTCTGGTCCTAAATCAATAATCCAATCCGCGCATTTTACAACATCAAGATTGTGTTCAATAACTATTACAGTATTGCCTTTATCTACCAAAGATTGAAGAACGCTTAAAAGTTTACGAACATCTTCAAAGTGCAATCCAGTTGTAGGCTCATCAAGAATATAAACAGTTTTGCCAGTTGAACGTTTTTGCAACTCTGTAGCAAGCTTTACTCTTTGTGATTCTCCACCAGATAATGTTGGAGCACTTTGTCCAAGTTTAATATATCCAAGACCAACTTGTACAAGAGTATCCAAATATCTTGAAATAGATGGATATGCTTTAAAGAATACAGCAGCTTCAGAAATTGGCATATTCAGCACATCTGAAACAGTTTTACCGTTATACGTTACGTCTAGAGTATCTCTGTTGTACCTTTTCCCATGACATTCTTCACATTGTACGTATACGTCTGGCAAAAAATTCATCTCGATTTTAAGCGTTCCGTCTCCGCTGCAAGCTTCGCATCTTCCGCCTTTTACGTTAAACGAGAATCTTCCAGGACCATAACCTCTAACTTTTGCTTCTGGTGTTTGAGCAAAAAGTGTACGTATTTTGTCCCAGACACCAGTGTAAGTCGCAGGGTTTGATCTTGGAGTTCTACCAATAGGGTTTTGGTCTACGTGAACAACCTTGTCACAATTTTTAATACCGTCAACTCGTTTATGAAGTCCTGGAACAATGCGAGCGCCGTTTAACTTATCTGCTAAAACTGGGTAGAGTATCGAGTTTATAAGACTAGATTTTCCAGATCCAGATACTCCTGTTATGCAAGTAAATATGCCTAAAGGTATTTCTACATCTATATTTTTAAGGTTGTGTTCTTTTGCTCCAACAATAGTTAGTAAACGATTTTTGTTTATTTTTCGACGATTTTTAGGAACTTCTATGCATTTTCTTTTTGCAATATAGTCTCCTGTAATTGAACGTTTTGCATCTTTTATGTGATTTGCTGGTCCGCAATATACTACTTCTCCACCGTTTTCTCCAGCTTCGGGTCCAATATCTACTAACCAGTCGGATTGCCGAATTGTATCTTCATCATGTTCAACAACTATAAGAGTGTTACCTAAGTCGCGAAGATTGTGCAATGTTGATATGAGTTTCTCATTGTCTCTTTGATGTAATCCTATTGAAGGCTCGTCAAGAACGTACATGACTCCAACTAGTCCAGATCCAATTTGAGTCGCCAATCTTATTCTTTGTGCCTCTCCACCTGAAAGTGTTTTTGCGGCTCTAGAAAGAGTTAAATAATTTAAGCCAACATCATTTAAGAATCCTAATCTTGCCTTGATTTCTTTTACAATTTCTTTAGCAATTATCTTGCTTGATCCTTCTAGTTTTAAAGAATTAATCCATTCAAGACTTTTTTCTATTGGCATATCACATATGTCTGCAATTGAGTATGAGTTTATTGTTACTGCTAAAACTTCTGGACGCAGTCGTTTACCGTTACATGTTAAGCATGGAACTTCTCGCATGTACGACTCGTAGTATTGGCGCATTTGATCTGAGTCTGTTTCATCATGCTTGCGCATAAGAGTGCGCACTACACCTTCGAATCCTGTTGAATATTCTCTCTGCCTACCCCATCGATTTTTATAAGATACTTTTACTTCGAAATCATGCCCATAAAGTATTGAATTTTGCGTATCTTGCGACAATTCACACCATGGTGTATCCATACTAAAACCAAGTTCAACACTTAGCCCTTGTAGCACATGCCTATAGTATTCTCCTGCAGCTTTATTTAGTGCCCAAGGTTCTATCGCGCCTTCGTCAAGTGATTTTTCTGTATTTGGAACAACAAGAGAAGGGTCAATCTCTAGATTGTAACCGATTCCAGAGCAATCGGGGCATGCCCCATAAGGAGCGTTGAATGAGAATGTTCTAGGCTCTATTTCTGATAAATTAAGCTGGTGATTGTTAGGACAAGCTCTGTGCTCAGAAAAATTTCGGCGTCTGCATTTAGAATCAGCAGCTTCATCTACAAAATCAGCTATAACAATTCCTTTAGAAAGTTTTAAAGCCGTTTCTATAGAATCAGTCAAACGAGTACGTATTCCATCTTTTATAATTAACCTATCTATTACAACTTCGATTGTGTGTTTCTTTTGTTTTTCTAAAGTAATATCTTCAGAAAGCTCGCGCATTTGCCCATCTACAAGCGCTCTCGAATAGCCGTCTGATCTAAGAAGAGTAATTGTATCTTTGAATTCGCCTTTTCTGCCGTTAACAACAGGTGCTAATATTTGCAATCTTGTTCTTTCTGGTAAAGAAAGTATAGAATTAGCCATTTGTTGTGGTGTTTGAGCACTGACAAGTTCGCCACATTTAGGGCAATGAGGAATTCCAACTCTAGCAAAAAGAAGCCTTAAATAATCATAAATTTCTGTGATTGTTCCAACAGTAGAACGAGGGTTACGATTAGTAGTTTTCTGGTCAATAGATACAGCTGGGCTTAATCCCTCAATAAAATCTACATCTGGTTTATCCATTCTTCCAAGGAATTGCCTGGCATACGCGCTTAAGGATTCCACATAACGCCTTTGACCTTCTGCAAAAAGAGTGTCGAAAGCAAGAGAAGATTTACCAGATCCTGACAATCCAGTAAAAACAATCATACGATTTCTAGGCAATTGTAAACTAACATTTTTTAAATTGTGCTCTCTAGCTCCTTGTATGGTTATCTTTAAATCTGAAGGAACAGAAGACAAATCATATACTAAATTATCATTATCTTTTACAGGCTGAGCAGAGTCGAGCATAGATTGCAAGATGTCAGCTTTTTTAGTGCATTCACGGTTTTTGTTATCTAAAATTGCATCTTGGGATAAAGGTAATTGCATGTTTTGCGAAGAATCTGATTTGCTTTGCATTCTGCCTCCCTAAGAGCTATTTTAAGAATCAAGACTTTGCACCAAACTCACTATTGATTGAGCACTAATTATACAATACAATTAATTATAGAACACTTGTTCGAAGTAGATAATTTTCTGCGTGTTGTCGAAATACGTAGAAATATAAAGAATAGAATCCTTTACTAAAAACTATGCAAGCCTAACTGTATAATTGTGAGTTTGGCTAACACATTTTGAAGATATTCAGATTAAAGCATTATTTTAAGGAGTGGGTGCAAATGGCTATTGACGCACAAGGATTAACTATACAAATTGGTGCGCGTACGCTATTAAACCCTACCGACTTTCATGTAACAAAAGGCGACAAAATCGGCTTAGTTGGAAGGAATGGAGCTGGAAAAACAACTCTTACACGAGTAATAACAGGAGAAATGCTCCCAGCTGGCGGAACTGTACGAGTAAGCGGTGGATTGGGGTATCTACCACAAGATACTCATGCAGCAGATCCAGAACAAAGCGCGTTAGATAGGATTATGAGCGCTCGCGACATTTCATCAATCGTATCTCGTATACGAAAAGCAGAAAAAGAGATGACGAATCCAGATCCAGATATTATGACGAAAGCCATGAATCGCTACGATAAGGCCATTGAAGACTTTGAAAAAGCTGGTGGATACGCTGTTCAATCGGAAGCAATATCGATGGCAAACAGCCTTGGGCTTCCACAAGAAATTATGAAGCAAGCTCTTGGAACTCTATCTGGCGGTCAACGTAGACGAATTGAACTTGCACGAATACTCTTCTCCGATGCAGACACGCTGATCTTAGATGAGCCTACTAACCATTTAGATGCAGATTCTATAATTTGGCTGAGAAACTATTTGAAAAAATTCTCTGGTGGATTCTTAGTAATATCCCATTCAACAGAATTGCTAGATGAGGTTGTAAATAAAGTCTGGCATTTAGATGCACAATTGGCTCAAATAGACATGTATTCAATGGGTTGGAAAGCATACTTACATCAACGCGTTGTAGACGAAGAACGCAGGCGCAGAGAACGAGAAGTGGCTGAAAAAAAAGCTGAACGCCTTATGAAACAAGGTATTCGTTTACATGCAAAAGCAACAAAAGCAGTAGCAGCTCAAAACATGATGCGTAGGGCTGAACGTCTGTTAAGTGAAACAAGCGAAGCACAAAGTCGCGAGAAAGTAGCAGATATTCGTTTTCCAGAACCTGCTCCTTGCGGACGAACACCTATTATGGCTGAAGATATTTCAAAAGCTTATGGATCCAATATTGTATTTGCTGGCATAAATTTGGCTATAGATAAAGGTTCAAGAGTTGTTATTCTTGGATATAACGGTGCTGGCAAAACAACCACTTTGCGTATTCTAGCTGGAGAAGAAAGTGCAGATACTGGCAGCGTAAACTATGGGCATGGCTGCAAGATTGGCTATTTTGCTCAGGAACACGACACTTTGGATTTAGATGCGACAGTATTAGAAAATCTTCAGCATGTTGCTCCAGATTTAAATGACACTCAAGCAAGATCTATGCTAGGAAGCTTCCTATTTTCTGGAGATGACGCAATGAAGCCAGCTAAAGTGCTTTCGGGCGGCGAAAAAACTCGTCTAGCGTTGGCGACTCTTGTAACTTCAAAAGCAAACGTGCTGTTGCTCGATGAGCCTACTAACAATTTAGATCCAGCTTCTAGAGACGAAATTCTTAAAGCCATTGCAAAATACGAAGGCGCTATTGTATTGGTTACTCACGATGAAGGAGCAGTTCTTGCGTTAAACCCTGAACGAGTTCTTCTTATGCCAGACGGTGACGAAGATTTGTGGAGTGATGACTATCTTGATTTGGTTGCGGAAGAATAGGATTTTAGGATTGCTATGAAAACAACAGCTAGATTTGCTAATTTTACGCTACAACACATTTTCCATGTTCTTCGCGCGCCTTTAGCAATCTTGCTGTTAATAGCATTGTTTGAATGCACTGTTGGAAATATTCCATTTTGGAATAGTGTTACTGGCAGCACAGATAGCATGTTTGCACACAATGCAACTGGTCCAGGTATTGAAAGACTTTCTTCTGGAGGACTTTTAATTACCGATCCGTCGGAATCTTATTTAGAAGTTAATTCCGACGGATCTTCACCATATATTCAGCTTAAGCCTTCACTAATTACTCCGAAAAAAATTGGCAAAAGTCCTGTTAAAACGGATGTGCATGTACGAATTGATGTTAATAAAATTGCTGGAAAGCCTTTGAGCACCAACCCTAGAGCCATTAGTTTTGCTATGCTTCCAGTTCCAGATCAAGCAATTGGAGTTAAAAGCACTCTTAGATTATGGATACAACATCCTAAAGGAGATGTTGTAGACGTTGAGGATGCTAAAGCAAATGTTAGAGCACCTTTTAGCTGGAATTGGGGTCGCGTTTTTCTTCTTATAATAATTTCAATTTTTATTACATTATGGAATCCGTGGTCTAAGCTTTGGAAAATCAGACTTAATACAAAGAGTATTAATCAAAGACTTTTACTTACTTTATTTTGGACACCTTTCCTTTTGATTGCTATTTTTGCAATATTTTGGAATGTTTTTAACGGTATTCCAATGCATTTTGATGTTGCTGGAAACTACACTTACGATTTTGATCAATACGCACGTACAGCAGACGCTCTACTTAAAGGTAAGACTCATCTTGATTTACCTGTTCCACCGCAAATGCAAAAATTATCTAATCCGTATGACCCAATTGCAAGAAATAATCTTCTTTCTGATTGTGTACACAATATTTATTGGGATCATGCGTATTATAAGGGTCATTGGTATTCGTATTTTGGTGTAATACCAGTTGTTTTATTCTTTATACCATATAAGATTATATCCAATTTGTGGATTCCTGGCGGAGCCATGCTCCCTACAACAATAGCCACTTTCATATGCTTAATTGGATTCTTAATTTTTGGTTCACTATTGGTTATTCGTCTAATTAAACGTGTTAATCATCAGGCAACTCTTGCTTGTGTATCAATTTGTTTAACCTTATTCTTTATTACTTCAAACACCGTTTACTTGTGGTTTAGAACATCCTTTTATTCAGTTCCAATGGCTGCATCATTATTCTTCACTTCACTAGGATTATGGTTTTATCTCGGATCTATTAAAGATGAGGAAACTATAAAATCACACAAAATAGTGGAACAATTAAAACCATCATCAATAATATCGTTTAAGCATATTGCAGCAGGATCGTTGTTTATTGCTTTTAATCTTGGTTGTAGACCAACTTTTATAATCGCTTTTCTATTCGCAATTCCGCTATTTTATACTCATTTTTACTCATATATTAAAAATATTATTATCAGTGACAAAAAATCTATAGAAAATCTTAAAAACTTATTAAAGCTAATTCTTTGCATAATTATTCCATTTATAATAGTTGCAATACCAATCGGATTATATAATGCTTTAAGATTTGGGTCCCCTTTTAATTTTGGCAATGAATATCAGATTACGATTACAGATATGACTACAATGCGTCTCCCTTCGCAGAACATCATTCCATCCATTTTAAGTTATATAGCTTTGCCAATACGTTTTATATCAACTTTCCCTTGGATAGCAATTCAACCTATTGCTTTTGAAAAATGGCAATATGCAGAGCCAATGATTGGTGGAATGTTTACATTATCTCCACTCGCATTACTAGGAATTATATGCGTTTTCACAATGACTAGAAACATGAGTAAAATCGCTACAAGATTAGCTATAATATCTGTAATTTCTGGCATAATCGTTATTGTTTTTGACAGCTTAAAAGCTGGGATAGGATGGCGATATATTGCGGATTTTGCATGGCTTTTCGCTTTAAGCGCAATAATAGGTATTAATTCTTTGCTACAAAAATATGCTGATATTACAGTATGTGACACTTGGAAAACTAAAACATTATGCTATTTACTGCGATTCGTTATTTTTGGTCTTCTATTTTTCTCCATAGCAATAGCTTTTCTAAGCTGGTTTGTACCAGGCAGAGAAGACTCAATACTACGTTTTAATCCTCAAATGTGGCATACTGTCAGATGCTGGTTCACATTAATCTAATTTGTTTTCATTAATTTAATTCTTCCAGCATTGTATGAACAGTATCTAGCAACGCTTTAACACCATACACAAATTGTTTTTCTTCTGGCAGCAAAGATAATGCCAAATATCCATTATTTGGCATATCGAAGTAATAGCCAGGCTGAGATACAAGATGATAATCTTGCATAAGTCTTAGAGCTAAATCATCATCATCTAAACACGATGGAACACGGATAAGAATATTCCATCCGCCTTCAGCACGCAATGCACTAACGCAACAATTTGGGTAGTTTGCAAGCATTTTTCTAAGTGTTTTAAGATTAGACCTAACTCTGTTTTGAACAAGATCGGTTTGTTCTTTAGCACATTGCAATAATTCCGGAATTCTTTCTGATACAGTTGCACCAATTGGAAGAAAATCATCAGCAATAACATCAAGGCGTTTCATAGCATCCTGCACGTCTTGACTAGGTCCCGAAACCTCAATCCATCCAACTTTTGCATGCGGAGCTGCAAGCATCTTTGAGAATCCATCTAAAGCAAAAACTAGCGTAGATTCTTCACCTGCTAACCTGCTGTTTCCATCAAAAGGTTCTAGACAATAATCATAAAAAACTTCATCAGCTATAATTGCCACATTATTTTTATTGCATAGTTGCAATAATGCGTCTCTTTCTTGAGGCTTTATATAAGATCCTGTTGGATTATTTGGATTTATTAAAACAAGTGCACGAATACGATTATCCGTATTCTCTAAAAGTTCTTTAACCCTAGGAATATCAATAGTCCAAGAGCCATCATAAACAAGCGGATAAGGTATAGATTTTACGCCTTGGAGTCTTGCAATCGATTCTATAAGAGGATATCCAGGAGTCGGAGCTAAAACAGAATCACCGCAATCACACATTAGCATCATTAACCATGCGTATGCTTGAGAGGTTGATGATAATACGTATAGATTATCTGGATTAAGAACCTTAGCTGAACTACCCTTCTTATTTACAATATTTTGATCTACGCGATTATCTCTATGATTTATAAAGTTAGCAAGAATGCGCCTAACTTCGACAGGTCCTCTAGGATCCGCAGTATATTTTGCATTTAAGCACTCTGGAGAAAGACCATGTACTGTTGGGTTTGAATCGTTAAGTTTTGTAAGTTTAATACCTTTAGATATAGCAACACGTTGAGCCAGAATAATTTGATTTGGCTCACTCACATCAACTCTAGAAGAAAATCGCACTCGACTACACTAGCGCATTGTATAAACCAAATATATAAAAATACAAAAATATGCAAATACAAAAAATGCGCTGAACGCAAAAGCATCCAGCGCAAATAAAATATCAAAAATCCTTAATTGTTTCTTTGCTGCATTGCATAATATGCCGCACCGATAATGCCAGCTTCATTATGCAAAGACGCAACTACAATAGGTGTCTTAATATCGATATGAGGCAAGAACTTCTCGCTAACACGGCTAACACCGCCGCCAACAACAAACAGGTCTGGGTTAAAGTACTTTTCCATCAAACCATAATACTTAGTAAGACGCTTAGCCCACTTTTTATAACCCATGTCTAACTTTTCGCGAACAGAAGAAGCAGCATACTTTTCCGCATCTCCCTTACCCTTTTCAAGCTGAATATGACCGAGCTCTGTATTAGGAATAAGAGTGCCATTATAAATCAATGCTGTACCAATTCCAGTGCCTAGCGTAGTAGCGATAACCAAGCCATCTTTATCTTTTGCAGCACCAAAGTGTTGCTCAGCAAGACCAGCAGCATCAGCATCATTCACTACAGTAACAGGACGACCGCAAGCTTCGCTGAACACTTCTGTAACATCCACACCAATCCAAGATTGATCGAGATTCGCCATAAACTCAAGCTTCTTTCCAGGCTTAATAGGAGCTGGAAAAGCGATTCCAACAGGAACATCTGCAGGAACATCAAAATGCTCAAGTTGCTGACGAACAATATCTGCAACAGCTTGAGGTGTGGAAACCGCTGGAGTGAGAATCTTATATCGCGGTTCTGCAAACTCGCCTTTTTCCAAATTAACTGGTGCAGCCTTAATACCAGAGCCACCAATATCTACGCCAAATGCTTGTGCAGTGTCAATCATCGTTAACACTCCCCTCTGAATGTCGGACAATGGGATATCATGTTCATTCTACAATATTGCTAAAGCGACACGCTTATATAATTGTCTATTTAATGATAACGATTGCATAAATGTTTTTCTCAAAATTAAAGCTTTAATATTAAAAATCATGCAAACAATTGCTAAGATTTTAACTCTAATTTATCGCAAATAGTTTTGAAGCTCTTTGTTTATTAAACCATTTGAAGCAATAACGTCATTTTCACGTCTCCAATGAATTGAGTCACCATTCCATTGTCGAACATGCCCCTGTGCTTCTTTAACAACAACGGCGCCAGCTGAAACACCTGGAATATCCCACCTATGAAGATGTGGCTCAAAATATGCGTCGTAAGTACCATCTGCTACTTTGCACAAGTCAAGCGAAGCAGGACCAATACGCTTAATATCTGCTGGGCATTCTTCCTCAAGCGAAGAAACAACGTCTAAAGCTCTTTTAGATTCACCTGGAATATAAGACATTCCATAGCAAACAACAGAGCCATGCAATGTTGATGTTGTAGAAGGCGTGATTTTCTCTCGCTTCTCTCCATTAGGAGTTTTACGAATACGAATAGCACCCTGACCCTTAGCAGCCAAATATGTAAGTCCTAAAGCTGGGGCATGAACAACACCAAGAACAGGTCTAGCAGAGCCTTGATCATTAAACTCGAAAAGCGAAACAGTTAAAGTCCATTCAGCCATATCGCGGTTAAAGTTAATAGCACCGTCAATATTGCCTACACACCAAAAACGATCACCTGTTTTGCAATCATCTGGTCTATTTCTCCAGAATCCTTGGAAAGTATTTATATAAGTAAGACGATTTTCAATAAAACGTACTAGCTTATCTCCAAAAGCTGAATCGGATTGATTAGGATCACCTAGAACCATCATACTTGCCATATCTCTAGGATTAAGCTGATCCTGATATGCATGTTTACCAACATCTTCTAATATTCTAGCAACTTCAAGAGCTACATCCCTTAAATTCATACCTGCCATATTCTTCTCACCCCTCTGTCTAATACAATTGTTTTCAAATTCTTTAATCTTGTTCTCATAAAATCTGCAACTATTCTACTCAACTAATTAAATTAAACCAAACTTCCACACGCAATATTCCAATAAAATCAATAAACTTTCACATTTGATATAAGTTTTATAGAAAAGTTTTACAATGCAAAACGCATAGAAAAACAAATCCTTAAATTTCTTAAACCAGCCTTAAAATTAATTCATAACCTAACATCTCTTTCAAAAGATTATAACATGACTAAAATACTAGAGTTAAAAAACCAAAAATTAATTAATGTTCCTTCATTGAAAAAACCAGGACTTCTTGTTTTAGATGTTGACGCCACTCTTATTGAAGAAGAAGTGATTGACTTACTAGGAGATATTGCTGGGGTCGGGTCAAATTTAGCATATATAACTTCTAAAGCAATGAAAGGAGAAATTGACTTTGACACATCTTTAAAGCTAAGGGTTTCAATGTTAAAAGGACTCGAATGCACTTGTTTTAAAAAAGCTATTGAAAGTATCCACGTAACTAGTGGAGCCAAAAAACTTATAGACACATTACATTCCTTTGGATGGAAAATAGGAGCAGTTTCTGGAGGATTCAATAATGTTTTAGATGATTTTCTGCCAAATCTAAACATAGATTTTTGGGTAGCAAACAATCTAGAAGTAGTAGATTCTAAGCTAAGTGGGAAAGTTATTGAGCCTATAGTAAATCGCCAATATAAAGCAAAAGCATTGATTAATTGGGTGCGCAAGAACAATATTGATATTGCTCAAAGCGTTGCTATTGGAGACGGTGCTAACGATATCGATATGATTAAAACAGCAGGATTAGGCGTCGCATTTTGCGCAAAGCAGTTATTAAAAAGTCAAGCTAAAGCAAGCATAGATACGCGTGACCTAAGCCTAGTTTTAGATTTACTAAACTAAACTTAACTAACTAGAATTTATACAAATTTTACTTTGCGTTTTTCAAGATTACACTTATCGCTTCAATCCAAATAGGACTCTTGACTTAAATGCGCTCCTCTTGCCCAATCTGCAGCCTTCATAGCCTTTTTACCTTGCGCTTTAACTTCTAAAAGCTCAAGAACACCACTTGAAGAACCAACCCAGACATTTCGCTTACCTGCAAAAATCTGCCCAGGCTTAAGTTCGCTTAGATTATGTATTGAAATATCCTCATCTTTTGCCAATGCACAAGAAAGAACATGCAAACTAATGATTTGTGAATCTTCGCAATAAGCGTGAAGATTACACCAAGCTCCAGGATTTGGCGTGCAAGCACGAATCTGCCTATCGATTGCAAATGCTGGAATATCAAAACGAATATGAGCATCCTCAACAGTGATTTTTTGCGCGATTTGGCAAGGTGTAGGATCTTGCTCAACAGGAATAATTTGACCAGATTCCATCCCAACAAGAGCAGAGCAAAGAAGATCTGCACCATCATTGCTTAGTCTCATAAGCAAGTCGCCAGCTGTTTCATGAGCACCAATCTCGGTAGTCATTTGTGCAAGAATAGGTCCTTCATCCATTCCACGCGTAATCTTAAAAACAGTGGCACCGGTAATATCATCTCCAGCCCAAATCGCACGCTGAACAGGAGCTGCCCCTCGCCACTGTGGAAGAAGCGAGAAATGCAAGTTGTACCATCCTAGAGGAAGAGCGTCCAAAACAGATTGTCTAAGAATCTTTCCATAAGCAACCACGGCAGCAAGTTTAGCGCCAGTTGCCTTTAAAGCTCTTATGCACTCCTCTTCATCACTAGGATTAACCTCTAAAACAGGAATCCCAAGTTCAATCGCAGCTTTTTTAACAGCGCTAGGAACAATTTTCCTACCTCTGCCTGTCGGAGCATCAGGTCTCGTAAGAACAGCACGAACATCAAAATGCTCTTTATCTTGAGCTAAAGCACGCAATGGCGCAACAGAAACCTCTGGTGTTCCAGAAAATAAAATAGGTAGCACCATACGTAAACCCCCTTAAGAAAAATATCTTCATTATTCTTAACATCTTCAAAAATCATATACTCTCAGCAATCGAACAGTAACGAGAATAGTCATGAAAATACTAAGAATTAGCGAATTAGCAGAAAGCATCCTTTAACTTGCTAAAGAATCCTTTGTGATTTGTAGTCGAATCTGGGATAGCGCGTTGAACAATAACATCATCTTTTCCATCATGCAATTCTTCAAACTCTTCAATAAGTTTACGCTCTTCATCGCTCAGCTTTGTTGGAATATTAACAAGAATGTGAACAACAAGATTTCCGCGTTCTTTAGAGCCTAGAACCGTTACACCCAAATTAGGTACAGAAATAGTATTTTCACTTTGAGAGCCAGAAGGGATTTCCACGCTCTTTTTGCCGTCAAAAGTATCTATATCAACTTTATGTCCCAAAACAGCCCAAGTCATTGGAATGTCAATCCAACAATGTAAATCGTTTAGATTCCTAGTAAACTGTTTATCTTCTCGAATATGTACATCAACATACAAGTCGCCAGCAGGACCGCCACATTCACCTACTGCTCCTTGCGAAGCAAGTCGCAATCGAGAATTATCTTTTATACCAGCAGGAATAGTAATCCCAATTTCTCTTGATGTACGAATTCGACCATGTCCATGACAATTTGGGCAAACATTCTTAATGATTGTTCCGTGACCTTCGCATTCTCTACATGGCTCAGATGACATCATTTGACCAAACATTGTTCTAGTAACCCTTTGTACAAAACCAGCGCCCTTGCATTGCGGGCAAGTTATAGGGTCTGATTTATCTGCAGAGCCTTTTCCAGCACAATCTTGACACAAGCCAAAAGTCACTACATGAACCTTAGCATTTCCACCAAATACTACTGTTTTAAGATCAACTTTAACTTCTGTGAGTGAATCTTCACCACGATTCACGCGCGGAATAGGAGAACCCGTACTTGTTCCAAAGGATCCAGAGAAGAACTGATTTAAAATATCTCCCATATCCATATTCATATTGGCATATCCGCCAGCGCCAGCTCCAGCACCCGATGCCGATAGATTGTTTGGGTCAACACCCATATCTACCATTTTGCGTTTTTCTGGATTAGACAAAACGTCGTATGCAGCATTAACTTCCTTGAATTTGTCTTCAAACTCAGGACCTGCGATATCCGGATGGTACTTTCGACTTAATTTTCTATATGCTTTTCGAATCTCATCATCGCTAGCGTTAGAATCAACACCTAAAATCTTGTAATAGTCAGTCACTTAACTCCCCTTTTACCTTAATAGAATAATTCTTGCATAAGGCACAGCCAGTTATATTTTTATGAATTTTCGGATATAAACGCATTAAGATACTTAGCCACTGCTTTAACCGCAGTCATTGTTGCAGCATAATCCATATGCGTAGGTCCGATTGAACCAATGAATGCGGAATCAGGATCGGAATTATATCCGTAAGCACTCGTCACAACAGAAGCATTCAAAAGACCAGGCGTGTGAGTTTCCGAACCTATTGCAACACTGACTCCACTTGCACAATCACTTGCCTCCTCACTTAGCGAAGTCATCAAACGCATAATAACAGCTTGCTCTTCTAAAGCATCAAAAAGAGCAGCAAAATCACCAATATTCTGTCTATGAGCAAGCTGGGAGGTTCCAGCCATGTATAATTCGTGTGCTCGATCGCCATCGTACATATCTTCAATAGCATTAGACAATTGTTTAATTATTTGTAACGAAGAAACTAAATCTTTACGTTCCGACAATGCACACACTTTTTTAGATGCATTCAAAAGTGACAATCCAATGCAATCTTCATTAATCATATTTGTTAAATGCAACAAATCATCTGAATTCACATTAGAAGCCTGAATCATATGTTGCGCTACCCCTCCAGCGTCTGTAATTACTACGACAAGAAGAGTTGATGACGATACTTGAACAATCTCAATTCTTTTTACTTTTGATCTAGATAATGCAGGTGACGCAACAAGAGCAACCTGCCCAGTGATACTTGCAAGAAGACGAGCTGAACGTTGAAGTGTGTCTTGCAAACTTACAGATCCACTTAAAAAACTGCGTATTCCTCTTCTTTGTGCATTAGAAAGTGGTATTAGCGCCGCCAATCCATCAACGAAATATCTGTATCCTTTTTCCGTAGGAATTCGACCAGCAGATGTGTGTGGCTGAATTAAATAACCTTCTTCTTCTAGTATTGACATATCGTTGCGAATTGTTGCAGAGCTAACACCTAATTTGTGATTTTTAGCCAAAGACGCTGATCCAACTGGCTCGTGTGAACGAATATAATCTTCAACAACCGCACGGAGTATCATCATGCGACGTGATTGCATTGATCCTCCTTTTATTTAGGTAATGTAACTTTTACTGTCAACTATTATATATTCCAGAATAATATGTGATTAACTATTTTTTGTTATCTTAACAACTAACTATAAATATAAACTTTTGTTAAGTTTTGACACACTTTGTTAGAAATTCGTCTGATATAAAAGATAGGATTAAATGGCAATGTGAGGGTGATGGCCAGCGTAAGCTGTGCGCAAAAAACCCGAATTATTGGAAGGAAAGTAGATCACATGACCGAATTCAACTGGTCTGCATTAGACGAGCGCGCCGTAAAGATGGCGAAGGTTCTCTCGGCTGATGCTGTTGAGCGAGCAGGACACGGACATCCTGGCTCCCCTGTTTCATTGGCACCGATTGCGTACACCTTGTACCAGCACTTCATTAAGCACGATCCAGCTGACCCAAAGTGGGCCGGTCGCGATCGTTTTATTCTTTCTGGCGGCCACGCTTCGCTTACGCAATATGTGCAGCTGTTCTTCTCTGGATACGGCTTGACTCTTGATGATCTCAAGTATTTCCGTGGCGGCGCAGACACGCGTACTCCAGGTCACCCAGAATATGGCTTAACTCCAGGCATTGAAATGACCACTGGTCCTCTTGGACAGGGTCTTGCTTCTGCTGTTGGTTTCGCTTATGGTCAGCGTTTTGAGCGTGGTCTTCTTGATCCAGAAGCTCCAGCTGGCACTTCCCCATTCGATCACAAGGTTTGGGTTATCTGCGGCGAAGGCGACGTTGAGGAAGGCGTTTCTTCCGAGGCTGCTTCCTTGGCTGGAAACCAGAAGCTTGGCAATTTGACTGTAATCTTCGATGCAAACCACATTCAGATCGAAGGCGACACTAAGCTCACCTTCTCCGAGGATATTCTTGCTCGTTACCGTGCATACGGTTGGTACACCGACGAAGTTAGCTTCATTCAGCCAGACGGCTCCTACAAGGAAGACGTTCAGGCTTTGGCTGCAGCTATTGAAAAGGCTCAGGAAGTTACCGATAAGCCTCACTTCATTAAGGTTAATACTTTGATTGCTTGGCCAACCCCAGGCAAGACCAACAATGAAGCTTCTCACGGCTCTAAGCTTGGTGAAGAAGCTGTTAAGGGCTTGAAGGAACTTTGCGGTTTCGACCCAGAAGTTTCGTTCCCAATCGACGAAGAAGCTTTGGCTCATGCTCGTAAGGTTGCTGAACGCGGTTTGGCTGCTCACAAGGCTTGGGATGAAGCTCTTGCAAAGTGGGCTGCTCAAAACCCAGATAAGGCTGCTCTATACGAGCGCCTTAAGGCTGGCAAGCTTCCTGAAGGCTTCGACAAGGCTATCGACGACTTGATTGCCGGTTTCGAAGTCGGTTCCAAGGTGGCTACCCGTAAGGCTTCTGGCGCAGTTCTTAACGCAATTGCTGCTGTTATGCCAGAACTTTGGGGCGGCTCCGCTGATTTGGGCGGCTCCAACAACACCAACATTAAGGGCGCTGACTCCTTCGGTCCATCCGAGGATGCAACTCGTACTTGGCCAAACGTTTCCGAGTACGGCCGCCAGCTTCACTTCGGTGTGCGCGAGTTCGCAATGGGTGCTATTACCAACGGTATTTTGCTTGGTTCTGACACTCGCCCATTCAACGGCACATTCTTCCAGTTCTCTGACTACGAGCGCCCAGCAGTTCGCTTGGCTGCTT
The DNA here is from genome assembly GCF_049244075.1 of Gardnerella sp. KA00390. Taxonomy (GTDB): domain Bacteria; phylum Actinomycetota; class Actinomycetes; order Actinomycetales; family Bifidobacteriaceae; genus Bifidobacterium; species Bifidobacterium vaginale. The sequence goes on along the minus strand of NZ_CP058372.1, from coordinate 894,150 downwards.
TGATGGAGATTCCAAACCTCTATGTTTGGACTCACGACTCCGTAGCCTTGGGCGAAGATGGTCCAACTCACCAGCCAATCGAGCACTTGGCTGCTTTCCGCGCTATTCCTCAGCTTGAGGTTGTACGCCCTGCAGATGAGTATGAGACTGCTGAAGCTTACCGCTACTTCTTCGAGAAGAAGAACAACTACCCAACCGCTATGATTTTGACACGTCAAGGCGTACCAACCCTCGCAGAAACTGCTGAGAAGGCTCGCGAAGGCGTAAAGCACGGCGGTTATGTGTTGGTTGACTGCGAAGGCACTCCAGACGTAATCATCATGGCTACTGGTTCTGAAGTTCAGTGGGCTGTTGCTGGCGCCAAGACTTTGGCAGCAGAAGGCATTAAGGCTCGCGTTCTTTCTATGCCATCTCTCGAGTGGTTCGAAGAGCAAGACGAAGAGTACAAGGAAGCAATCCTTCCAAAGTCCGTCAAGGCTCGCGTTTCCATCGAAGCTGGCTTGGCATTGCCTTGGTACAAGTATCTTGGCGATTGCGGCAAGGCTGTTTCTATCGAACAGTACGGCTTGCAGGGTGACGGCGGTCAGAACATGATCGACTTGGGCATTACTGCTGAGCACGTAGTAGAAGCTGCTAAGGCTTCTATCGAAGAAGCACGCGCTTAAGATAGAAATTAAGCAAAATACAAAAACTTGATGTGTCAAAATAAAATTGATTCATCACAAAACTCGAAGTGCTAATTTAGCAACTTCACTGGAAACAGCAAAGGCGTGTTGATGTTAAGCTACAGTTGGTTTAGCATCAACCGCTGTTTCCTGTAAAACGCCAACACTACCAACGTGTTCCAACTGGTGGAACACAGTGTTAAGGAGATAACATGACTGAAGCAACGCAGCGCACTAGCGATTCCGGCGTTTCTATTTGGTTGGACGATTTGTCCCGTACCCGCATTGAGTCTGGTTCTTTGCAGGATTTGATCGCTAACAAGAATGTTGTTGGTGTTACTACCAACCCATCTATCTTCCAGAAGGCTTTGAGCCAGGTTGGCCCATACGACGCACAGCTTAAGGAACTCGGCAAGGTTGACGTTGAGACCGCTATTCGCGAGTTGACAACCACCGACGTTCGTAACGCAACTGATATCTTCCGCGAGATTGCTGAAAAGACCGACTTTGTTGACGGCCGCGTCTCCATCGAAGTTGACCCACGTTTGGCTCACGATACTGCTAACACTGAGAAGCAGGCTGAAGAGCTTTGGGCAAAGGTTGATCGTCCAAACGTTATGATCAAGATTCCTGCAACTTTGGAAGGTCTTCCAGCTATCACCGCTACCCTTGCTAAGGGTATCTCCGTGAACGTGACCTTGATCTTCTCCCTCGAGCGCTACGAGCAGGTTATCGATGCCTTCATCGAAGGTATTGCTCAAGCTGCTGCTAACGGCCACGACTTGAAGCACATTGGTTCCGTAGCTTCCTTCTTCGTCTCCCGCGTTGATAGCGCTGTTGACAAGCTCCTCGAAGCTAACGGTTCCGAAGAAGCTAAGGCTCTTGAAGGCAAGGCTGCTGTTGCTAACGCTCGCTTGGCTTACGAACTCTTCGAGAAGAAGTTCGCTGCCGATCCACGTTGGGCTGAACTTGAGGCCAAGGGCGCAAAGAAGCAGCGTCCACTTTGGGCTTCTACCGGTACCAAGAATGCGGCTTACTCCGATTGCAAGTACGTTGATGAGTTGGTTGCTGAGCATGTTGTTAACACCATGCCAGAGAAGACTTTGAACGCTCTTGCTGATCACGGCAACGGTGCTGCTTCCATTAAGGGCACTTACGAAGAGAGCCACGCTGTTATGAACAAGCTTGCTGAGCTTGGCATTAACATTAAGGACGTTACCGACAAGCTTGAGGCCGACGGTGTTGCCGCCTTCATCAAGTCTTGGGATTCCGTGATTGCAGACGTACAGTCCGGCATCGATCGCGTAAACGCCTGATTTGATTAAATCATTAAATAAATAACAGAAGCCGCACATGTACATGGATTAATTTCCACACATGTGCGGTTTTGTTTTGCGTTTTTATCAATCGCAATAAAAAAGCTACCCAGTGTTATTTTTTCTAAGCTAAGTAATTGAGAAAGACAGACAGTGTAGTTCTGGCTCGTCTCACTTAGAATTTTTTAATTGGCAGAAATATATACCTGATGGATAGGTATGTGTTCCTGCCTATTTTTATGCAATTTTTCAAAACAATAAAAAGAACATTATTAGATTGATAAGGAGGATTTATGAAAAATACGAAAAAATGCCCAAAGTGTGGGGGAAGTGAAATTATATTTGTGCCTGGATCTGCTGGGGCTTATGGGACTGGAAATAATGTTATGACTGGCCATACAATTATGTCGGCAGTACCTGTTGATAGGTATATTTGCACTGCTTGTGGTTTTAGCGAGGAGTGGATTGACCTTGATAATATGGATAAATTAAAAAAGAAATATGATGAGATTTAAATGAGAGTTACTTTTATATGAGGGTGGGATAGATGATTAATAAACCAAATGTGCCAATTTGCTTTGTCAATCTTTATTTCAGCTGCCTTTCTCACACTCATCAATCATTCGGTTAAATTCAGATCTTGATGAACCAACCTTAGCGGAAGCAACATCAAGAAAAATATCAGCAACAAACCAAGTCATGTGAGCAGCAGCAAGACGAGTAAGACCAGACACCTGAACAGCAAGACTATCCAGCTGTTCTTTACGATTTGTGCTCACACGAGCATAAACCCCAACCGCATAATCCTTAATCACACGCTGAGGATGGATGACTATCACATCTTTATTTAGCTCATCTATCTTATCCATAGCCATCTCTCCTTATTATTAGACTAACGAAACTTAGATTTCTCCTCCATGATAATTAGCCTAAACCTTATTTTCCCACTTCACAACCTGGGTGCAAAGTGGCGAATCGACTTGCATGGGCGCTTTGACAGAGCTTGAAATTGCATAACGCATTTCAAGCTCCTTCAAAGCGTGATTTGGCATGTAAAGTCCAGTGGACTTTACATGCCAAATCAGCCGAACGGCTACTAATAGCCGTTCGGAATAACATAATTCGCGAATGCACTTCGATTCGCTGAGCTTGCTCAAAGTTGAAAGCACACTGTGCTTTCAACGCAAGCGAAGTACGTTAACATCCTGTGCACTCAACCCTAGAGCGTTGATATCTTCCCTCAAACAGCCAAACTTGAATTTATATATCTACTGTTTTAATAAGTTTGATTGCCCTTGATGATACTAACTCGTCTTGACTCATTTCCAAAAGGCTCTTTTTATCTACCCACTTATAATTAACCGTTTCTCCTTTTTGAAGAGCAATTGCATTTTTCTTACAATCGGTTATGCATAGATATTCAACATAAAGAGAGCGGTAAACATCCTGCACAAATCTTCCGATCTCCATAATTTTTGAAGCTTCAATACCTGTTTCTTCTTTTAATTCTCTTACTACACATTCTAATGGTGTTTCATATTGCAATGCAGAACCACCTGCTGTCAACTCCCACATTCCACCGAATTTCTTTTCAAAATCTCTTTGCATAATAAAGTAAGTCCCATCTATATGTTTAACAATTACTTCGCCCACCAAATGATACATGCCGTCAGGAATTGGTTCTCCTCTCACTAATGTAATATTCTTTAATTTATTAAATTCTTTATCATACGCATCCCAAATCTCAGCCATAAAACCCTCCATAAGGCCTGATTGTCAATTTCATTAAATATGAATTTTATCTTTCTCCAGTGGATACAAAGCCATTGTTCACTTCTACATAAAGCTTACCAATCTCAATATCTGTGATGAGCACTTGATTAGAATCAGATTCAACCTCACAAACTTCCACATCATGTGGCAAACTCACAACAATTTCAGGCATACCCTGAGTAAACCATCTCAGCCAATTCGAAGCTGAAATTTTTTTAGTTTGAATAAGCCTTATAACATTTTGCGCTTCCTCAACCCTCAATATATCTTGTTCACAGTTAACAAAGCTCACACCAAAGGTATCAGCACGTTTCACCGTTAAACGAACATCTTTCGTCTCTGCGATAAACTTCTTATTATCCATTACTTACGTTAATTAGATAAATAAATACATAAATTACAATTGAACTAGTATAGAAATATTCTATTTTTCATATAACATAGTAAAAGTAGTGAATAAAGTACGAGGAGGTAATTTGTGAAGAAAAGATATATGTTGAGAAATATTTTTAAAATTAAATATAACTTCCATAATATTGTTTTAATCGTTTTCATTGGACTATTAGCAGGTTTTTTATCAGGATTGTTCGGTGTAGGTGGAGGAATGGTGATAGTTCCTGCATTAACTGTTTTTATGAAATTTGATCAGCGTCATGCTACTGCTACTTCTCTTGTTGCCATAATTATAACGTCGCTTTGTGGAAGCATTGTTTACGGTTTAGACGGCAAAGTGTCATTTTTATCAGCATTTTTTCTAATAATAGGTTCAGTTTTCGGATCACAAATTGGGGTATATTTTTCACATATTTTGCCTAAAAAAATATTTCCTTGGTGTTTTACACTTTTTGTATTACTAGTTATATGTTCTAGTCAAGTTTGGATTCCGTTAAGAAATGTAGATTTTAATGTTAGTTTTTTAAAAGCTATATGTCTTATATTTATAGGCGTTGTTTCTGGTATTTTTTCAGGTATTTTAGGCGTTGGTGGCGGAGGAATTATAGTGCCATGCGTGCAACTTTTGCTCGGCATGGGAGACCTTATGGCAAGAGGAACTGCTTTGCTTGTCACGCTTCCTACAGCTATAAGTGGCAGTATTGCTAATGCTCGTTACCATTATACTCATTTTACTGAAGGAATTATTATCGGTATTTTTGCAACATTTACTGTAAACTTAGGCGCAATAATTGCGCGCAGTATTTCACCTTTTATATGCAATATATTGTTTTGTATTTTTTTGTTCAGTGTATGCTTACAAATGATATTAAAAACAGGTATTTTAGCTAAGAATAAGCGTTAAATATGTAAAGTCTTTGACTTTTATTTATTTGAAAAAATAGTTTTGAATATAAAAAGTGGGGCTTAGATTTAAGCCCCACGATATAGGAGAATGTTATAAAGTAACTTTTTACAATTATGCCATTTGAGTAACATCTCTTTTTGCTTGTATAAATTTTATTATCATGTTTTTTGCGTGATAAATAATTACGCAAACTATATAAACAATTGCAGAAAATACAGTTATCATTCCTCCGGAAGATAGACCTAAATAAATACTTGAATAGAGACCTAAAGTTCCAGCTATAATTCCAAGTATTGGAGCAAAAATTACCGTTTGCCATATTGATGAGCTAAGTTTTATAGCTGCGCTTGCAGGTCCTACTATCAGAGAGATAGATAATACTGAACCGACAGCAGGCATCACTATAACGACTGTAACTGTAATCATTATTAGTATGATAAAGTCAGTTTTACGCAAATTATATCCGCTTGCTTGCATACACGTTTCATTGAGGCATGCAAAAATAATTTGTTTACTATATGCAAGTAATGTGATTATGCATGCTATTAATGCTATTGAAGTTACTTGTATATCCAATGAGTTAGCTGTTAATATATTGCCAGAAATAAAACTATTTACTTTTAAAGGTATTGGTTGGAAAAGTTTCAATAGTAAAAAGCCTAGTGCGAATCCTACAGTTAAAAGCACTCCAGCCGCTGTATTTGGACCTTGTCCTTTTACTTTATAGAGATTACATCTCCCTCATACGGTACAGGAAAGTTTATAAACTCCTATTTCCTAACTTCTAGCTGGGTGCAAAGTGAGTGCAAAGTGGGTGCACTTTTTAACGTTAACATCCTGTGCACTCGACCCTAGAGCGTAGACATGTTCCCTCATACAGCCAAACTGCGCTCAAAAACCACGAGACCACAGCCAAAGCCGCCACACGCTAAACCTTTTAACGATAACCCTCGCAAACCCCTGCTACACAAGGGCAAAAATGCACCCACCTATTAAGCCCTTGATGCTATTAATCTATGATAATTTCATCCCTGTAGCTAACCAATTAAAATTTCACCCCCCGTGTAACAAACAATTGCCGGGAAGGATTAGAAACAAATTAGTTAGTTAGATTAAAATACAAGGATGGAAAGATTATCTATGTCTCAAAAAGAATTAACTCGTTTGCATGTCCTTAAATCCTGCCTGCCGACCTTGTTCATAATATCCTTGCCATAAGAGCTCTTGACCTTTACTTTGAACACACAAGTAATTATCTATTTATGATTTTCTTTTAAGAAAGCATCAATAGTTTTTCTTGATTCACTTCTTGCTTTATCATTGCTTTCAATTGTTCCACCTGTTGCAATTCTAATTCTTCCTAGATTTAAAACACCATTGCCTGCAAATATATGTCCTGCTCCTTTATAAGAATAAATCTTTGCATTAGGGTTTAGCTCTTTTATTTTTTTTGCCATGGCAAAGCTATCCCACATCAAATCATCTTCGCCAGCCATCATTAATATATTTGCCTTAACATTTTTGACTGGTATTAGTTTTTCTTGGCTTGAGGAGTCTTGTTCTATTGCGCTTTTATAAGATTCTTTATAACTAATAGGACTTTTAATTATAGTTGGAACAATAATATTTTTTAGAAATGAGTTAAATGATGATTTTTTTATATCTATATATGGAAGTTGCTTTCCTTTATATGTCCATGATGAACCATAATCTTTAAAATCTAGACCAGCAAAATTATAAGACGAAGGCGATATTAAAATCAGATTATCTATTTCAGGATATTTGCAAGCCAAATTAAGTGCATATTCTGCCCCTTTTGACGCTCCCAAAACACTTATCGGTTTATTGTCTTTTATATTTTTATTTATATAATTGATAACATCATCAAATTGTTCTAAGGGAATTTTTGTCAAAGTCGATTCTTGATTTTTCATACCAAACATAAATAGAGCAAAGGTTTCATAGCCTTCTTTTGCTAATATCTTAGCATTTTCAAAATTTGGACTTCCTTCAGAACCTCCAAAACAAATTACAAGACCCTTATGTGATTTTTCTTTAGGTACAAATCTAAATCCTTGCATTCTACCCTCATCTACATAAGTTACATCAACTCCATTAATATCTGTAGGGTATAGACTTATATTAGTAACATCCTTATAATATTCAGGAAAATTTAAAGCATTGATATCTTTATACTTATGGTCGTTATATATCCTAAGACTAAAAACTAAAACTACTAAAATAATAATAACTGAAAAGATTCCAAAAAATATTTTCTTCATTTTCTTCATTTTATTAGCTTCCTTTAAAATAGTATACAGAGTCTAATACTATATAAAAAAATCTGTTTGTTGTTATTATATAATCTTTAGAGTATTCATTACACTAATCTACATTAAAACATCCACCGCAATAGAATTGCCGGCCTGTTTTGACGTATCCTTCTTCATCTTTTTCAAATACAAAATGCTTATAAAACTGCTTAAAATGCAGGATTTCTAAATTTACATCTTTTGTATCAACGCTATAGCTTCGACGTGAGATTGAGAGAACTACAAGTATAGCTACACTTTTTTGAGTGCACACTATGGATACTGGGTGCACCTTTTAACGATAGGAAGGGCTATAGTTAAAAAGTTTGAGAATCTATTTTCTACAAAACAATTTTTTATTCTGGTAGAAAATTAAAGCACCTTTTTGTAATGATCCCCAAAAGTTAGATTTTTGGTCCAACTTTTGGGAGCACTACATTAGTTAATTAGGTGTTTTTAATCAATAAGTCGATTATAAAACTTACTTGCAATAATATTCGATTGCCTTGTTGACAAATACTGATGTCCCTTCGCCTGCAAACGCATCTATATTTTTCGTAAAATCACCACCGGAAGCATACATCTTGCCAAGTCCGGATAAAATCTCATTCGAGCACTTATAGAAATTAGCTGTAATAAATTCCTGCAGTTTCTTTACCAAAGCCTGAACTTCAACTGAATCGCTGGGTTGTGATTTTACCTTGCCAAATTCTGCAAAAATCAGCATGAGTTGTTGATGGAGCATTTTTGTTTCCTCGCTGTTTCTCCTTTTTTCTTTAGCTTCAAATTCCTTGAATTCCGGTGTATCTCCCCAATACTCTTTTGCCTGTTTGGCATACTCATCAATTTTGCTTGTGTCAAATGCTGTAAAGTTCATATAGTTACCTCCTAATGCTTTTAATCCCTTTGCAAAAAGAATTAAATTTTCCAAATGCTCTTTTTTCAGGATTAATAATTTGATTTGTTGTTCCAGCGCTAAATCTTTGTCGAAATGCTCACTGGTTATTATTTCTTTAATTTCTTTGAGCGGAAATTCCAGAGCTTTAAACAGCAAAATGGATTGTAGTACCTTTAGATCCTCATCACCATACAACCTATATCCTGACTCCGAATAAGCGGACGGTTTTAACAAACCGATTTTGTCGTAATACTGAAGAGTACGAATACTAATTCCTGCCATCTTGCTGACTTCATTCACTGTTTTCACTATCTCACCTCCTTCCTTATCACTAGAATAAAGTATTACGCAACGTCATAGTCAAGTATTTTTTGCTAGCGTTACCGTCTAATGCTCAACCTAGGACTGTTGTATTTATACAGCTTCAATCAGCAAACCATGAGTTCCGATTGACACCTATCACATCTTTTCTGAGTTAATAGTTATGATGTGGATTTGAAATACTTAGGATTGATTCATCCTAAAATATAGGGCACAATCCCCTTAAAAGGAGGCTATCGTTATGAATGTAAATACAGATACGCTGATTTCAATTTCTGAAGCCAATCAAAACTTCTCAAAGGTTGCTCGTCTTGTCGATAAATACGGTTCAGCTGTAATACTAAAAAACAACTCTCCGCGCTATGTGATTTTAGAGTTTCCTAAAGCCGATGAGGTTTCTGCTCCAGCTGATGATAAGGTCATGGCTTTATCGGATATGTTCATCAAAAAGAACAAAAAAGTCTATGAGGAACTTGCTAAATGAAGTATTTAACACGAGAACAGGTGATTAAATTTCACCAGGCTCTGATTGAAACAAGCGGTGGTTCGTTAGGTATTCGTGATGAGGGAATGCTCAACTCTGCGCTAAAACTCCACTACAGACTTACATTTGAGAGCATTTTTAGAACTTGTCAAAGTCTACCTGACCTGCAAAGCCTACCTTTTATTTTATCTTTCGAGCTGTATTTTCCCACTTCACCACCCTGGGTGCAAAGTGGCGAATCGACTTGCATGATCGATTAAAACATAATTCGCGAATGCACTTCGATTCGCTGAGCTTGCTCAAAGTTGAAAGCACAGTGTGCTTTCAACGCACGCGAAGTACGTTAACATCCTGTGCACTCGACTCCAGAGCGTTGATATCTTCCCTCATACAGCCAAATCACACTCAAAAACAACGCCAAGCCAGCTTACAGCCGCCGCACGCTAAACCTTTTAACGATAACTCTCACAAACCCCTGCTACACAAGGGCAAATTTGCACCCACCTAATCAGCCTCCTGCATCTGATAGCACGATCAAGCGCCGTGATGGTGGGAAGCCCCGCTTATTTTCTCGTTTGAGCCTGAACGTAAAAATGTCGGATAAAGGGAAGGAAATGAATTTACACCAAAGTGAGGGTTTGGCCTATGAAATAATTAATAGTTCCATTTTCAATCAATATATAGAGACCGAGTCCAATAAACACGACAGGTACAATTACTTTTTCGTACTTTTCCACAGTCTCTCCGATAGCAGAAATTGAGGCGAGATTTTGAGATAATTTGCATAGAATCAAAATCCCTAAGGCAAATATTACTAAACTTATACTAATCTCAATCAAACTCTTTCCTGTAAAATAGGGGATATAAATTCCTAAATTATCTCCACCCATTGCCACTGTTAAACTTATAAATGCTAAGATTTTTGATCCATCTCCGGTAATTTTCCCCTCGATATCTTCTTCATCAATATCTTCATCCACAAAAATTGCTCTTATACCAAGACCTAGCGGAATTAGACCAAGGAGTCCGATAATCCAATCTTGTGGAATAAAATTTAAAAAGTAAGCGGCAATAAGACTAGCCAGTACAAGCAGTCCTGTACCTAAATACTGCCCTACATAAATTGATTTCAAACCTTTCTTTCCTTGACTAGCGAATAAAATAGTCAAAACAACTAAGTAGTCAATGGATGTAGAAACAAAAACTAATAAAGCGGATACTATTGTTTCCATTATTTCTCCTTTCAAAATGTTAAATTTTTTAGACAGGGGGGTACAAAGTGGGTGCACTTTTTAACGTTAACATCCTGTGCACCCGACCCTAGAGCGTTGACATCTTCCCTCATACAGCCAAACTGCGCTCTTAGAAGATTATGACAAGAAGAATGTGTTTGATATTGAAGAATATATAAAGAGAAAAGGCAAAGTTAAGCTTAATAGAAATACTGTAATTACAAGATTAAACGAGTAAACACTAGGTATGTCTTATCGACATGTTCGTATGCAGAAACATATCCATGAACCTTTTAACAATTATCTCTGCCTATCGTTAAAAGGTCTCAAGCAAATAAACTTAGAGTTCTCACACTCCTAGATATTTAATATATATTTGACACGGATTCCACTCATCCCATAAAGTTGGAAAACATTCCAATTCTTTATATCCCATCGCGATATAAAAATGATTTGTAATATCATATTCTTTGTAGTGTCCCATCTGAACAGTTTTTACCTGTGAGTATGTGTAACCCATCTTCCTTGCCATAGCTTCGTATGCTTTGTTAAGTACCGAGCCAACTCCCATTCTATGGAATTTCTTTTTTATACCCATCACAAAAATCTCTGCACAATCCTTGCTGGTTGCGTTTAACACAATAAACCCAACAAGTTTATCATTAATATAACAAGCAAGAAAAGGCTTTTCCTGTGAATCTTGAATATATTCTTCTGTACTTTCTGGCATTCCAAACCATTCTTGAAGATCATACAATACTTCTCTAGATACAGATTCCTTTTCTAGTTTATTCTCAATTTCTTTTACTTTTATATTCAATCCAGTCCTCCACAAACTCTAATTTATTCTTGTCATCAATACTAGAGCCTCCGCCGTCGAATCTTTCCAATCGAAGCTTCCTATTCGGTCGCTTCTCTTGGAGATTCTTGACATGAGACCTACCTCTGCTTCGCATCGATTAGCTTTGCTAATCGCGCGATAGCAGGGTTAGAGCTTCAACGTTGATTGACATTCCCCACTTCACAGGGTGGGTGCAAAGTGTGTGCACTTTTTAACGTTAACATCCTGTGCACTCGACCCCATAGCGTCGATATCTTCCCTCAAACAGCAAAATCACACTCAAAAACCACAAGAACCCAGCTTAAAGCCGCCACGCATTAAACCTTTTAACGATAGACCTCGCTAAGCCTTGCTACACAAAGGCAAATTTGCACCCACCTAATCAGCCTTTGACATCAATACGACAGTCTCGACGTGGATTGAGAGAACTCCTAGTATAGCTACACTTTTTTGAGTGCACAGGATGGATAGTGGGTGCACTTTTTAACGATAGGAAAAGCTATCATTAAAAGGTTTAAGACCTGCTTAATAGCTTGATTTTGAGCATAAAAAAAGCTTAGAGAGGATTCCCCCTAGGTTGGATTGTGTAACGTTTCAGACGCTTACAGCCTTTTGACTTTTATGATGCTCTTTCTTACCAGCTTCTCGTCATATTCACTAAGCTCGTGACGCTCACTTTTCAGAAAATCTTCCATTTCTCTGATTCGTCTTTTAGCATCTTCTTGACCTGCTTTTTCTATAAGAAGCTGCTGTTTCTTAACTTTCAGTTCATCAATCTCGTTGACAGTTTTCGTATATAGTTTCATCACGTGTTGGATACAATGAAACCTTAGCTTTGAACTCTGAAACTTTAGCCTTGAATTCTGAAACCTTTTTAGGCATCAAAAAAGACGATATTACTACCGCCTTAATTATTTACACATAACGCTTTTAGATTTAGATTTCTATTTCATAGAAACCTGATCCTTGCTAAGCTCTACAAACTGGGATTTGTTGTAGTTATCTCCCATTTTCTTTAATTCCATATGTAATACACAGGCAAATACTATCTCAATGATACATGCCACAACAGCAACCGTTGTGCCGTTTAATGCACATCCTAAAATCAAGGAAATCATCGGAATGGAAATTGCAGCAACCGTATATCCCTTTGATTGATACAACCATGAATAGGGAAATAAATGTGCTCCAAACACCATAGCGTATACCATAATCATCTTTTCCGGAACCGCACTAAACACCCACATAACGATTAATAAATAAATCATTTGATTTAAGGTGAAAATGAAGCCTAATTGTCCAAGTGGATTTTGTTTTGAAAAGATATCCACCTTTATAAGTTTACCAATGAGCCAAGCCAGCGGTAATAATGGGCATGAACAGCAAAATACCAATAAATTTTTCATATTCATATTGATATTTAAAATTGACACAAGTACTATCAGAAGCCATATAATCACCGATGCCATGATAAATGGCAATCCTTTTTTCTGCTGAATTGTAATTTCTTTTCTTAATTCATCCACCATTTTCTCCTCCAGAAATTTAAATTTACCTACACTGCCTTAATCTTATAATTTATTAATTCAATAAATGCTATCACAGTCGCTCCTATCATCGGAAACCCATAGGGACTAAATATGAAACCGAAATGGCAGTGTGGGCGTCTATACAAGCGGGAGGGTCATTTTGCTTTCGCTTCAGCATATCTATCTTTGCCCCACCAATTTGGCATGAGCTCCTTCAATGTGACAGTCTTCCGCTGTTCAAAGTCCTCCATAATCTCCATTTTTTCATTTTCTTCATTCAATTGATAAAAGAACTCTCTACACGCCCCACAAGGCATACCGCTTCCCGCGCCATAAGGTGCCTTGTCGCGGAATGCGATGAAGCGCTTCACCTTCGTCTGTCCGCTATTCACATACATATTAAGAGCGGCTACGCGCTCTGCGCACAAATTAAGAACCCCACTGCAGCTCTCAATGCAGAAACCCGTGAAAATTTCTCCGTTTTCAGCTTCTATTGCACATACAACATGATGTGCGTAAACGAATGGAGAAACTTCCTCCGGATGAAATTGTGTCTTCACCTTTTCATACATTGTATCCCAAATATCCATATATTCCTTTTCTCCTAAAATACCTGAATTTATCGCATAGGCCTTCCTATTTGAATATAGTTTTCTGGTATACGAAACTCTTCTTGAGACACCGCCACTGTTTCCCAATGATACGACGCAGCTTATTGTAATTTTTTAATTGATTCACTTTCAGACAGTATCCTCATTTGTTCAATAGCTATTGCATTTAATTTCTCCAATCTTTCAGATTGACTCATACCTTCATTTATAAATACAGCATTAAGATTCTCAAGATTAGAAAGGCAAACAAGCTGAGATATATCTGCATAATCTCTAATATTGCCTTTTAAATCCGGATTTTCATCACGCCACTCTTTAGCTGTTATTCCAAATAAAGAAACATTAAGAATATCCGCTTCATTTGCATAAATAAAATTGATTTTTTCTTTTGAAAGTTTATCTGGTACAAGTTTGTTCTTAATGGCATTTGTGTGAATTCTATAATTGATTTTTGCCAAATTTCTTTTAATATCCCATCCTAGCTTCTTCTGTTCTTCTTCCTTTAGACGTTCAAATTCTTTGATTAAATATAATTTAAAGTATGGCGATACCCAAGAAGCAAACTCAAACGCTATATCTTTATGAGCATAAGTTCCACCATATCTTCCCGCTCTAGCAACAATACCGACAGAATTGGTTTTCCACACCCATTGCTTAACAGATAATATAAAACGGTTAAGTCCTGCTTCATTTTTAATTCCCTCGAATTCGGTGGAATTAAAATTCGTGTTATACATTTCTTCCCAAATACCTAGAAACTCTATCGTATTCTTATTCCTAAGCCACTTTTCAATCAAAGCAGAACCGTTATCAATATTTCTAACCATATCCGTTAAAGAAATATAATCTCTATTGTCAATGGCAATAATGCTGATTTCTGAACCTTCAACATTTATTTTAGACACGTAATCACCTCTCAATCATCCAACTTCACACATTTAGCAAATCATAGAAAGTCCGCTCATCTATGATTTCTATATCTTGACCCTCAAGCTTGAGCTTTTCTGCTTTTTTATGCTTTGATGACTTTTCACCTTTAAGAATTGCATTGTAGTCATTGTCACCAAGGATCAGATAGTTCGTCTGCTTATTCACGCTATTATCTAAGACACCGCCGAGATTCACTACAATCTGCTGAGCATCCTTGCGAAGCATTTTCTCAAGCTTACCAGTGAAAACCACATGTCGATTATAGAAAAACCCATCTTTATCAACAACCACTTCATCAGGCTTAATTGCTTTGATATCTATCCCTTTGCCGCCGTGGCTTTCGCCGGCGATCCATAAATCTTCAATAGCGAGATTCTTCTCAGCCATACTAGCTTTTACAGCATCATATAGTTCTTTCGTTGATGTGCAGTCTGATAAAGCACGGTGTTCATTATTGTGTAAGCCTAAGTAGTCAGTTAAATCGGAGAGTCTGTGATGCTTCAACTCAGGATACAGTTTACGAGCAAATTGCATCGTATCCATATACTGATTAGACAATTGTTCCTTAAAGCCTTCATTCAAAAAACGCATATCAAAAGAGGTGTTATGACCAAGGATAATGTCATCACCTATGAACGAGAGTACATCCGTTTTAACACTGTCTATAGATGGCATACCTTCCAGCATGTCATTAGTTATTCCTGTTAATGCTGTAATAAAATCGTCTATGTCAAAGTTTGGTTTAATCAACTGGTCATAACGATCTACAATTTCATTGTTCCTGACCCTTAAAATACCAATTTCAATAATTTCATCGTAATACGCAGATAAGCCGGTCGTTTCGGTATCCAGCACACAGTAATCATCAATGAGTTGCTTAGTGTAATTTGAGTTTGAATTGGACATAAAAAGCACCTCCTTCATCTATTGAAATCAGTCTAGCACTTATTATATCTTGAAAACTAAGTGCCTTAAGCATAAAAACAGGTCGATTGTAATAATTGACCGGCTGTTTTAACTATTTTTTATAAAGATTTTGTCAGCCTTTTTCGCGCAATTACTACCGTTAGTGTATCAGATTAACTATTAAAAAACTCAAGAATTAGATGCAATTATTTGTAGCATCATTTTAGATATTTCTTTTGGAGACGGGCGATTTTCCATTTGCATCCATTCGGAAAGAAGATTCCAAAGTGCACCGGCACTGACAAGCAGTGCAGCTTTCTTTTCAAAGATGCTATCGTACAAATTTTGATTTCCACGAACGGTGTCATAAATCACAGGTAAGGCCCGATTGAATTCTTCCAGCAGATAATAGAACAGATGATTCCGCTGCAAAAGACGCAAAAAGTTGATCTGTTTCTCCCAAAAGGTAAAAAACACTTCCACAATCTGCTCCAGTGTATAGTGCCTGTCTTTTTGAAAATAAGTAATGTAGTCCTCACATCTTTCTAAGAAGCATTGCTGTAATACCTGCTCCTTCGAATCAAAGATCCGATAAAAAGTTCTCCTTGATAAAAGCGCATGTTCGGCGATTTCTGTTACGGTAATACGAGCGTAGTCTTTTTGGCTCATAAGATCCAACAAGGACTGCATCAACCATTGACGGGATTGCTCAGCGATGGGATTCTTTTCCTTTTCTACCAAACTCATTTTGGTCCTCCTGTCACACTTTTTCGGGATTGTAGCACTTGAACTTCTTCCATTAACAATCATGTCTTTTTGAATATAATATAAATTAGAAAGTGACACAAGTGAGACAGATAAAGGAGGCTCAATTTTATGAATACAATAAATACGATTGTTTGGCTGTTCCCGGTTATTTTTATGCTGCATGACTTCGAGGAGATTATTTTTGTGGAGGCATGGAAACGGAAATATAAAAGAAAAATACAAACAACAAAAATGAAGAAGATTCCATTTGCCGATTTGGGAAGCACCCCGTCATTTTCCATTGGTGTATTGATTGAATTTTTCATTATTTCAGCTTTATCGCTCTCTGCTTGTATCTTTGATTGGTACTTTTTGTGGCTGGGATTATTTTTTGGATTTACCATTCACCTGATTGTGCATTGTATGTTGGCGTCGCAATTTAAAGGCTATGTACCCGGAGTGGTCACCGCAGTCCCGTTACTTCCGTTTTGCTTTTATATCCTTTGGGTCTCAAATGAATTCCTTTCTTTTACCACAGCTCAATTATGGATCAGTTGTGTAGTAGGCGCTATTTTGATGCTCTTAATGGTGGCTGTTTTGCATAGATGTATGAAATCGTTTGAAACTTTTATCAAGAAGTGGGAAGTTTAATTACCCACAAATAGCAAATTTTTAAGGAGGTCTTTTGCATGGAGTTGGAATTTAAACAAGGTATGTATCACCTAAATCCTGATCCTAATTTTAACTTTCAGCTTAACCGTGTCATTCTTTGGGATGGAGGGAATTTAAACGATGTGATGCAGGCTGCCAAAAGGATTACAGACAGCACAAGCTGGAAACAGGAAATGATTTACCTTGGGGATCATGCACTCTCTCAAAACAGAATCCCTCAGGCAATTGCATATTACCAGATGAGCGAATTTTTTGATGGAAATCCTGGCAACAAGGAATACTATATAAAAGCCACAGGACTGTTTTATGAGTATTACCATTCTTATTTCGATGAGAGACGTGTCCAGAAAATTCAAGTTCCATATGAAGATGTTATGCTGCCAATCATGGTTGCAAAAACTCAAAAACAATGTAAGGGCACCATTCTTTTACACGGTGGCAACGATTCATGCTTTGAGGAAATGTTTTTGCCGATGTTATATCTTTCTGAACACGGGTATGATGTATATCTATTTGAAGGTCCTGGACAAGGCAACGTTCTTCGTGTTCAAGGTAAACACTTTACATATGCTTGGGAACGTCCGGTCAAAGCAATATTAGATTTCTTTCACTTGAATGACGTCATTATTATTGGTGTTTCTTTGGGAGCTATGCTGGCCCTGCGTGCTGCTGCACTTGACAAGAGAATTACAAGGGCTGTATCTTGGTCTGTTTTTCCGGACTTTCTTGACGTGGTTCTCGACCAAATACCAAAAAAGGTAGCCGGTATCGTTCGGTTTATGTTGAAACATAATCTTCGCATCGTTCTCAGCCCTATTCTTTGCATGATGAAATTGATACGGAAGAATGACCCATTATTTCAATGGGGTGTCAATCATGGAATGTACGCCTATGGAGCTGACAGCATTTATGATTATCTGAAGAAAGTGAGTAAATATCAGATTATGGATGTGGCCTCCATGATTGAACAAGATGTATTGATTCTTGGTGCCAACCAAGACCACCTCGTTGATTACCGAATGATCAGCAAAGAAATCAACGCACTTACCAATGCGAACTCTCTCACATTTCGCCTTTTTACTGAAAAAGAAAATGCGGGAAATCATTGCAATTTAGGAAACGCCAAACTGGCTTTAGATGTGATACTGCAATGGTTGACATTTTTAAAACAGCGTGATTTAGAAGTTAGGAAGAATTGAATTCATTTCAAGAATCTCATGTACATCTATCCTATTATACTCAACGTGTAACTCTTTTAACAGCAAAAAAGCACGTCAGCAGCTTGCTGATATGCTTTTATTTTGCCTTCTAACATTTCCTATAAGCTTAACGCTTTAATTCTGTTTTGCTCCCATCAAGGAAAGTAAACTCAACCTTTCCATCTTTATGCACGCATAGATAGTCAACCATGCTAAGCCAGACGTTTTCATCGAACGCTGTTAACAAGTCCTGCTTTTTCAAGCCATCAATAAAATATTCAACCTCATCACGCCTCGCTTGCTTTTCAACAATACGAGCTTTAACTTCCTTAAGCCTCGACTCTACAGTATTAAACCTGTTCACTAAACTCGCATATTTTTTCTCACACATATGCTACGGTACATTTCCTTCTGCATAAATTTTCCCACTTCACAGCCTGGGTGCAAAGTGGGTGCACCTTTTAACGTTAACATCCTGTGCACTCGACCCTACACCGTTGACATGTTCCCTCAAACAGCAAAATCGCACTCAAAAACCGCAAGAACCCAGCTTAAAACTGCCACGCATTAAACCTTTTAACGATAGCCCTCGCAAACCCCTGCTACACAAGGGCAAAAATGCACCCACCTATTAAGCCCTTGACATCAATACAACACTCTCGACGTGGATTGAGAGAACTCCTAGTATAGCTACACTTTTTTGAGTGCACACTATTGATAGTGGGTGTCTTTTTAACGATAGGAAAAGGTAATCGTTACAGGGGTTTAAGACCTGCTTAATAGCTGGATTTTGAGCATAAAAAAATTAGAGAGGATTCCCCCTAGGCTGACTTTTGTAACATTTCAAATGCTCACATTCTTTTGACTTTTACGATGCCCTTTCAACATCCACACTAATCTCTGATTTAAAAGTTACGCTGAACTTGTCCTCGTAAACTTTTATTTTCTTGATGTACTTTCTTACCAGCTTCTCGTCATATTCACTAATATCGTGACGCTCATTTTTCAGAAAATCTTCCATTTCTCTGATTCGTCTTTTAGCATCTTCTTGACCTGCTTTTTCTATAAGAAGCTGCTGTTTCTTACCTTTAAGCTCATCAATCTCATCAGCTATTTTCGTGTAGTCTTTTTTAGCTTTAAGCAAGGTTAGTAGTATCGCTTGTTTGTCTGCGATTTTTTTTATCAACCGTTTCAATCTCACTTAAGTTGTTGCCCGCGATAATTTCTCTAATATTATTCTTCAACGTATCCAATACTTCATCCGGTATACTAAACACCTTGTTTATGGCTTTCACTATGGCAGACTGCAGTTCGTTCTCTTGTACTGTCAGAGCGTCACAAGCACTAGGACCATTTTCCACTCTGGTACAACAACGCCAGACAACAGAATGCACTCCTCGATTGTTCCAAGCAATTCTTCTGTAAACATCCCCACATTTAGAACAAACACATAGGCTGGATAAAGCGTACTTACTGGAATAAACTCTCCTTTTTTTGTTCTCCTCACCACTAAACATGTTGGCTCGTCTTACCATTTCTTCTTGAACTTTAAAGAAAATATCTCTTGGAATAATAGACGCGTGGCTATCTTTTACATAATACTGTGGTTCTGTTCCATCATTTTTTATACGAACATGGTTAATAAAATCTATCGTCTTTTTAGTTTAAGAAATTACAAAAAGCAAAGTACGCTTTACAAAAAAAGCAAAGCGAGCTATACTTTATATGTAAAGTTAGCTTGCTGTTGAAGGAGGAAAATGAAAAATACAATTTTTCGATTAAGAAAACAGCATAAAATAACTCAAGAAGAATTGGCAAATAAAGTTGGAGTTACAAGGCAGACCATAACTTCCATTGAAACTGGAAAATATATAGCGTCACTGCCGTTGGCTTTTAAAATTGCTAAGTTTTTTGATATGAGTATTGAAGAAATATTTAGTATAGAAGAGGATGATTAATATGAACAAATTAGAAAAATATAAAAAAGAAATAGGATTTAGAATTAGTATTTTAGTCTTATTATGTATGGTTGCCTTACTCGCAGTTATTATTGGAAATTTTTACTTAAAATATAAATTCCCATTAAAAGAAGATGTGACATATTATGTAGCAGTATTTTTTATTGGACTTGAACTTATATCTGTATTCTACATGTCAATGCTTGGTAGAGCATATAGAAATAGAGATATATTGGAGAAGATGCATACTAAAGAAACAGATGAAAGAATGATATTAATAAAGATGAAGTCAGGATCAAATATAATACCTATATTTTCAATGGCTATTGTAACTGTTTCTTTATTTGTAGCATATGTAAGTTATGAAGCCTTTTTAGCGTTAATAATAGTTGCATTTGTGCAAATAATATTTTCTAAATTATTAAAAGTATATTGGTCAAAAAAGATTTAAAAATATCATAGTAAAGGTATTAGACGATAGACAGTTAAAACTCTATCGTCTTTTTTATACTCAAAATTAGGATGTAAAAATGGTAAGGATAAGAAGCCACACTTAAAACAATTTAATATATAAGACATTTAGCGATTGAAATATAAGTTCAGTCGCTTTTTTAATTGAAATTTATAGATTAAGGAGAAGAAATTAATGGATAGAGAAATGATAATTTAGCTGCCTAATCTTCGATTGTCGCTTGCCCGTTCATGAGCATAGGTAAAAGCCAATCACGGAGAGCTATCAAAGCTCTATTTTCACGTTGATTATACGATATAGTCGTATAAGCAGGCATATCCAATGCTATTAAACACCTTAAGTTCAATCTCATTTGGAATATAAATGGGTCGATTATTAACTAGTGGTTTATCACAAGAAAGTACAGCATCACCACTAATGAAAAATGGGTATTCTCCATTGAGATCTTTAGCTGCTCCGACTTTAATGGTAGATTTCTTCTCTTCACTGATAATGTCACCAAGCTTTCCGTTTGACTCTCTACGAAAGAATTCGTCACACAACTTCGCCGGTAACGAAAGGTGGGTTATTCACAATCTAGTAAAAAGATTTGAATTAAGCCAGGTAGCAACGCCATTATTGTTGTTGGAGTCGCAAACCTCGTCTGCAATCGCAAGCAACCGAGGATTACTATTCGCTACCGCTACACCGTATCCCCCTGCGCGGAACATGTCGATATCTATAATATCGTCTCCAAAAACGACTGTGCGACTAGGCTTCACACCCAAACGATTGCAAATAACGTTCAAAGCATGCCCCTTATTTGCAAGAGGATTCGTAAGCATCCACAAAACATCTTCGCTAATGTGTAGTGAAAAATCGCTTGGAAGAATGCTCTGAAGTTTTTCCTTCTCACTCTCTCGAGGAACAATAATAATCTTGTCTGCAATGCCACTTGGAACATTAGAAAAATCGGTAATAACAAAATCCTGCTCGCTCCAAAGCATACGAACATCAAAATTAGTGTAACGAACATCGTTCATAACAATGCCAATGCGAAGCGTAGGAATCTCATTAAGCAAGCGCAAACACACACTACAAGCATGTTGAGAATCAAATCCAAAACGCGTAAGAGTATCAAGGCTTCTTTGCGAAGTAAGCTCACCTATCGTGCTGTGAGCACAGTCAAAATCAATAAGAGCACCATTAAGGTACGCGCAAACTTGAGCATTCAAATCGTGAATAAAATCAAAAGCACTTCCAACAGGTCGAGCAGTAATAATCGCAAGCGGAATTCCACATTCACTCAAACGCTTAGAAACGCTAACAGTTTCTTGGCTTAAATATCTGCTTTCAAAAGCATTAGCATCATGAAGCATAGTGCCATCAAGATCTGCTACCACAAGAGAAGGAGAAAAATGAAGCATAACAATAACCTAATGTATTTTAATTAGTCTAACATCTTCTAACATCTTAAAAAGCATAGCAAAATGTACACCTGCTCTGCTTATAAAATAAAAAGCGCATAACCTAATCGATTACGCGCTTAAAAAAGAATACTTAGATAAGTGAGAACTTAGTCATAAGATTCAAGGCAACAATAACAGCCACCCAAATCAACGCTATAATAACAGTCCAACGATTCAAGTTCTTTTCTGCAACACCAGAGCTACCAGCGTTCTTCGTTAAACCGCCGCCGAACATGTCGGAAAGACCGCCGCCCTTGCCCTTGTGCATCAAAATCAACAATGTCAACAAAATGCTGGTCAGCACAAGCAACACTTGCAAAACAATTTTCACAGCGGACACAAGTAACCTCCTGTTTTAGAGTACTTTGTAAAGCATAGTAAAAGCCATTGACCTATGTATTAAATTCGATTTTTGTAAGACGACAATTGAACAATAGTAGCCAATTCCTCAATGTCTAAAGAAGCTCCACCAATAAGAAATCCATCAACGTCTGGCTCACAAATAAGACTTGCTGCATTAGAAGACGTTACAGAGCCGCCATAAAGTATTCTAACTTTTTGTGATACAGTATCCCCGAAAGTTTCCTGCAAATCATCCCTAATAGCCTTAGCAGCATCTTGAGCAGACTGTGCTGTAGCTACCATTCCAGTTCCAATAGCCCAAACTGGTTCGTATGCAATAATCAAACGCTCTGCCTGCTTAGAATCTAAATCGCGAGTAACGTCATGAACCTGTCCAACTGCAAAATCAAGCTCTATACCCTGCTTGCGCTCTTCAAAACTTTCACCAACGCAAAGAATAGGTTGCATTCCAGCAGCAAGCACAGCTCGCACTTGGTCAACAATATTCGCATCATCTTCTGGATGATACTTGCGTCGCTCAGAATGACCTACAATCACCATTGAGCAGCCCAAGCTTGCAAGCATATCTGCAGAAACATCTCCAGTAAACGCGCCTTGAGCTGTAACGGAAACTGCTTGCGCGCCATAAAGAATAGGAAGATTATCAGACTCAACTAATACTTGCACGCTTCTTAAGGACGTAAACGATGGCATAAGAGCAATATCGCATTTTTTACAATCGAAGTGAGAATCACATAGACGCCACCAGAATTTTTGAATAAAATGAGTGGCTTCGAGGTGATTAAAATTCATCTTCCAATTGCCTGCAACTAGCGGTTTCCTATTGACAACCATAATCACCCTTAAGAATTAGTTATAAAGATAAAATTAACATTATGCCGACCCCGATCTACAAAAAGAATTTATAAAATCGAAGTCGGCACAATATTTTAAAGTCACTTACTCAAGCACGCTCAAACCTGGAAGCGTCTTACCTTCCAAGAACTCGAGAGAAGCACCGCCGCCAGTAGAAATGTGAGAGAAGCCATCTTCTGGGAATCCAAGATTACGAACTGCAGAAGCGGAATCTCCACCACCGACAATAGTGAAAGTGCCGTTCTTCGTTGCATCAACCAAACCCTGAGCTACAGCGCGAGTACCAGCAGCAAACTCTGCAACTTCGAACACGCCCATTGGTCCATTCCAAACAACAGTCTTGGAATCAACAATCTTGTCGTGGAAAAGCTTTTGAGAATCAGGGCCAATATCCAAGCCCATCTTGTCTGCTGGAATAGCATCCGCTGGAACAACTTCTGGAGCAACAGGAGTATCGCCTGCTGGGAAGCCAGCGTTCACAACAATATCGGTTGGAAGAACAAGCTCAACGCCATTCTTCTTAGCAGTTTCGATATATCCCTTAACTTTCTCTAGCTGATCCTCTTCAAGCAAAGAAGTACCAACTTCATGACCCAAAGCCTTAAGGAATGTGAACACCATTCCGCCGCCAATAACAAGGCGATCAGCCTTAGAAAGCAAGTTTTCAATAACGCCAAGCTTGTCGGAAACCTTAGATCCACCAAGAACTACTGTCAAAGGACGCTCTGGATTTTCGGTTGCGCGAGAAAGTGCCTTAACTTCCTTCTCAACAAGCAAGCCAGCAGCAGCTGGAAGATCGGCAGCAACATCGTAATTTGAACCCTGGGCGCGGTGAACAACACCGAAACCGTCGGAAACAAAAACTTCTCCAAGAGCAGCAATCTTCTTAGCGTATTCAGCGCGTTCGGACGCATCCTTACTGGTTTCTTCAGCGTTGAAACGAACGTTTTCAAGCAACACAACGTCGCCATTGTTCATTGCAGCAACCTTAGCCTGAGCATCTTCACCATAAGTATCTGCAGCCAAAACAACATTAACACCAAGAAGTTCACCTAAGCGAGCCGCTACTGGAGCCAAAGAGAGCTCTGGAACAACCTGACCCTTTGGACGTCCAAGATGGGCCATTAAAATAACCTTGGCACCCTGCTCACGCAAAGCTTTAATCGTTGGTAAAGCAGCCTTGATTCGACCATCGTCTGTGATAGTCGTGCCCTTGAGAGGAACATTAAAATCAGCACGAACGAGTACGCGCTTGCCGCTCAAATCTCCCAAATCTTTAAGTGTCTTCATTGGTATCCTTTCCAAAACATGATTCAACCAATCATGATGGCGAATTTAACAAGAAAAAAGACGAAAGCAAAGCTAAAACGTCTATAAATTCCATGAGCAATTATATCGCATGTGCGCAACAAGCACGCCCAAGATTAGATAATAAAAAACTACAAAAAATGCCGCATACTAAAAGTATGCGGCCAATACGAATAAATACTCAGTCAAAAAAGCAATTACATTCGCGACTTTTCTACTTTAGCGCAAAGCTGCAAAAGCCTACGAATACGACCAGCAACAGCATCCTTTGTAATCGGAGGATCCGCTAAATGACCAAGTTCTTCTAGACTTGCATCACTATGCTGCAGTCGCAACTTTCCTGCCATCAAAAGATTTTCTGGAATATCGTCCCCAAGAACATCGAAAGCGTGACGAACCTTTTCGCAAGCTTCTGCAGCAGCTTTAGCACTTCTGCGCATATTAGCATCATCAAAGTTTGCCAGTCGATTAGCTTTGCCTCTTGCTTCACCATCAGAACGCTTACCAGTCCATTCTCGAGCAGAACGAGGAGCTCCAATCAAAATCAGCATACGCTCAATAGCGTCAGAATCTCTCAAAGTAACACGCTCAGAGCTTTTAACTTTGCGCGCCTTTGCACCAACTCCGAGTCGTGCTGCCATTGCTTGCAACGCTGTAGCAGCCTCATGAGTTGGGCAAACAATCTCTAAATAGCTTGCCTTTCCAGGATCGGATATAGCCCCATGAGCTAAGAAAGCACCTCTCCACGCAGCTTTAACCTGCGCAATACTTCCACCAACAATTTCAGGGGCAAGACCAGCAACGATATGCATACGACGGTCCAACAAACCTGATTGCAGAGCCAAAGCTGCAGCACCTCGCTCCACAAGAACATCGTAACGAGTAACAACACCTGTAGGAGTCTGACGAGTAGTTTGAGAAATCGTTGCTTCTCTTTGGAAACATGTCACAAGCGTATCTACAAGCCATTGCGCTGCGCTTAGAGAATCAAACTGTGCACGAATCACAGCCTGATTATTAACCGGCCTTAAGCCGCCACCAAAACGCATCATTGCTGCTGCCTGAGCCATAACAACCGCTGGTAGCTCACTATTATTTGCGACGAGTTCGTTCTTTACGTCGTCAAGAAGAGCCAAGGGAAACCTCCTATTTTGTTCTTCTTAGAGTATGCGTTGGGATTCATACAAGATGCCGTTGCACGATGTGCAAAACACCTACATGCTCGGCTTTCTGTGATACCCAATGACTTGGACATTTTACCTTTTTATAGTTCTGCTTTTTATATTACATAATCCTATAGGAGAAATTAAATCATGTTCTAGATCTCATCTCTCTAGCAGATACTGTAACCTGCAATCCTCTTAATTTTAGTCTTCTTGCAAGCTCTATGCTAATAGCTACAGACCTATGCTGACCCCCAGTGCATCCAACAGCAATTGTTACATAATGTTTATCTTCTTTTGCAAAACCATCAATTGCCGTAAGAAGAGCTTTTTCGTAATAGTCTAAGAATTCTATTGCCGCTGGATTTTTAAGAACATAATCGCTAACTGCTTTATCTTTTCCAGTTAAATCTCTAAGCTCTGGAATCCAAAATGGATTGGGCAAAAATCGCATATCTGCCACAAAATCGGCGTCCATAGGCATTCCGTACTTGAACCCAAAACTAAAAATGTGAACAGATACTGTAGAAGATCCTTTTCCAAGCAACCCCTCATAAAGTTTAGTGGAAAGCTGATGAATACTAAGATTTGAAGTATCGATAATAATATCTGCGCAATCTTTAAGATGACATAAAAGCTCACGCTCTTCCAAAATACCATCTATAAGTCTTCCTCCGCGCTGCAAAGGATGTGGTCTGCGCACTGACTCATACCTTTTAATGAGCACAGAATCAGATGCATCTAAAAATAGTATTCGAGTTTTTACGCCTAAATCATCT
Organism: Gardnerella sp. KA00390; assembly: GCF_049244075.1. Classification (GTDB taxonomy): domain Bacteria; phylum Actinomycetota; class Actinomycetes; order Actinomycetales; family Bifidobacteriaceae; genus Bifidobacterium; species Bifidobacterium vaginale. The sequence goes on along the minus strand of NZ_CP058372.1, from coordinate 868,068 downwards.
ATATGACCCAAAACAACAAATAAATCATCAAAATATCCGCGTGATCTTACGTCAATAACTGCTGCAAGCTTATGAACTTTAGATCCAGAAGATGTCATCATGTCTACAAGAGGGATGAGTAACTTTGGAGGAAGATTATCAATAACATACCAGCCCATGTCTTCCAAAGCATTTGCTGCATGAGATCTGCCAGCGCCGCTCATGCCAGTAATGAGCATTACTTCAAAATCGCTTGCCACCTGCGAGAATTCACTATTTTCAGTGATCATAACGCCTCCTTCAATGCTTTTTCCATGCAACTTCTTATGTAATCGTAATCTGTAGCCTTGTCAGATTGGTGTTTGATTATGCAAGAATCATCACACGAATCATCACTTGAATGCCTATAATCAAAAGTCATGAGTTTTACTTGATCTAGTGCTTGATATAAAAGCATTTCTTCTCCACCAATACCCATGCCATATTTTCTCCAAACTTTAAGCATCTGGCTTGGTCGAGGATCATATACAACGTCTAGCAAAGCTCCTAAATGTTTTATTGACTTTTCCTTGCAATATTCACACAAAGCGAGCGCTAATCCGTCTGCTATATGAGCAGGAACAGTGCTTATAACAATATCTGCGTTTACAATTGCTTCAATTGCATCCAACGAAGAAATAGATTCTAGAATGTGAGATTTATCACATTTTTCTATATCTTGCGATATTTTTATAAACTCAGGATCAATAGTAGGGAATTCTATACCGCAAACAGGCTTGTAGCCACGTTTGTTTTTAAGATTCAAGTTAGACGGCTCTATTCTTCTGCTATTTGGAAAATCCAATTTATATTTATCTACTAAATCGTTAAATCTACTAACGCCTTTAACAGTTTTACCATCGCTTTGCAATCTTGCAACAACACTAACTTTACTCAATTTTGAACCTTGAGCAATTTCTATTAAAGCTGCCATTGCAGAAGACGCAGTGTTTCCGCTGCCAATAATAACCGCACTTTTAGCGTTTAATATTTGAGACTTTAAAGAGTGTATTAACGCCATTACAATACCATTTACATCTGTGTTACAAAGCTCAATCGTCTCAGGATTTTCTAAGCATGGCTTTTTACTAAACACAGCAGTATTTGCAACACCAAGCGTTTTAGACCAATAATCGCAAGCTACACCTAGGCTCATAATTGTTTTTTTAAGTGGCATTGTAAGGCTTAAGCCTTTCCAAGAATCGTCAAGATTTGCAATAAAATCTTTTAAGTCTTCCTCGCTAACTTTTTCTTTACCATAATGCCAATTATTTAAGCCCAATGCCTTATATGCAGCATTGTGTAGAACTGGAGATAGAGAGTGCGATATAGGATTGCCCAAAACCGCGCAATTGTAGCATTTTTCAACCATTTTAACCTCTTTATTTATAAGTCTTTATTAATAAGTTTATGCGATTTTACAAATCCTTAGGATCCACACTAAATTTTAATTCACCATTTTTTCGCATTGCAAAATGCTTTGCACATTCTTTTTTCAAACGATTAACTAATTCATCTCTATACTCTAATGGCACTCTTACAACTGCTTTAACTCTGTCGTTTAACTCTTCAAAGCGTTGAGAATTTTGCTCGTGCAATGTTGAAGGAGGCTTCATTGGAACAATTCCAAGTAAAGGTGGAAGATATTCGGATTCACTCGAATCGCCTGAAACCACAGATTCACTATCTTTAGTTTCGACTTTTAACATTGGAAGATTACTAGAACTATCTAAATCACCATTTTTGCTTACAACTTTTGTAATATCTTCGCTTACATCTACACTCATTGCGCCAATCGCATTAAGCGTATCTACTACAGCCTGCCTAAAACCCCATATTCTTGCGACACATACAGTTGGCGGAAGAAGTGCTTCACTTCTTTCTTGCAACTCTTGTTTAGAAAGAATTGATGAATCCCATTCTTCCAAAGATTTAGCGAGAATATCGTAAGTTTCACCCAAAATAAGAACGCTTCCACCTCTGTTTTTTGACGCACACATTGAAGCTGCTTTCATCCAAGCATTCAAAGTGTCTATTCGAGAATCTAAACCAGTGTTGTAAAGACTCGTCCACGCGTCTAAAATCGCAACAAGACCATATTCTCCGCAAGAATTTTTAGATGAGCTTAAAACTCGAGGTTCTGCTCCTAAAGTACAAATGACAATCATCGGCTTCTGGTCAATCCACTCTATAACACCACTTTTCTGCTTCGCGGAAGATATAATAATTGGAACATCATTGAAAATCTTAAATATTTCTTTGGCAGTAAAATTGACGCCAACACGAATAGCCTCGATAAAGTTAGATCCACTAGAACAATTCGAGCACTTCCAGCCAATCGCAGCACTTCCACACCATGCGCATTTAGGAGCAGAACCATCTATAGGTAAGTCAAGAGGACCTGTACAGCGTTTACAACGAGCCATACTATGGCATTTTTTGCATGCAGCACGCTGAACAGTATCGTCTTGTGCTGTAACAAGTAAAACAGGCAGATTTGCGTCTAAAGTTTGTCTAATCGACGCTAGTGCAGTATACGGTATTCTAGATCCTGCACTCGGGTCATTTATCTTATTAAGGTTATCCAAATTAAGTAGACGAACCCATGGGCAAGCATTACTAACAATAGTATTAAATGGTTTAATTTCAATTAAAGGTCCACTTACTTTTGCAGCAAGATTTTTTCCTTTTAATTCGTTTTGACTTATTACGCTTCTAGCAAAAGACATTGTTATGAAAACGCCATTATGATTTTGTGTGCGCAATCGCATAACTCCTCTAGCTTGAGCGTAAGGCATCATACCATCTGCGTACTGATATGCGCCATCTTCTACAATCACAAAAAGCGCTTGCGACTCAACTGGTGCATACATTGCAGATCTTGTTCCTAAAACACATGGAACAATTCCTTTTTCTATAGCTCTCCACGCTCTATACCTGTCTGCTGGAGAATCATATGCGCAAAGACGAGCAACATCTCCACTTAAAGTTCCACTTGGATTCTGCGATTTTTTATAAGGTTTAAGACCATAAACCATAAGGGCACGCATAACATCGTTTACTTCGCGAATTGTAGGAAGAACAACAGCAACTTGACGACCAGCTCTTATTGCAGTTACAATAATCCACGCTAAATCCTGAGCCCATCTCATTGCTCCTGGTAAGGCATCTATAAGAAAAGCTTTGCAATTATTCTTATAATTATTCGAAAGCGAACTATTTTCATGATGCAAATAATACGGTTTATGAACATCTTCTAAGGATTGTTTAAGAAGATTCGCATTATTGTATGTTGCAATCATACGAGCATATGTTGTTTTTCTAAGATTCTCACTTCCATCGTATTGAGATATCGCGCAAGTATCATTAGACCTAAAATTTTTTTGTAATTCATTAATCCATTTTACTCTTTTAGATAAATGAATATCGTCCAGCAAATTTTCTTTATCTACACCAGCAATTCTTCTAGGTAAAGCAAGTCTAATAATATTAGCTCTTGTTCCACCATAAGCATCAGCTATTGAAGAAATATCTTCCATAAAAGATTTAGAAACTACTTCCCCTATTGGAATAATTTTTTCAATAAACTTTAATGAAGATATTGGTGTTGTGCTTGATTCACTCCTACTCCAAATAATTCCATTTACGCGTCTAGTACCAAATTTTACGCGGACCATACACCCTGGCTTAGCGTAATCATCCTGATCTTTGCTAACAATGTAATCAAAAGTTTTACCGAGATGAGATGCTTGAACATCCAGCACAATATGAGCAATAGGGCAATTATCAGCTTGACTCTGGGTTGAATCACTCTTCTTACGCCTACGTGGTTTGCGCGCTAAACCATCAAGTGAAGGCTGCTCAAGCATTAGCACATCCTTTTAAATCCTCAAATCAATTTTTTAAAGATTTTACCTCATTCTTAATCTGATCAACACGATTAAGTCTTTCCCAAGGAAAATCAACATCTGTTCTTCCAAAATGTCCATAAGCAGAAGTTTTCGAGTAGATTGGTCGAAGCAAATCAAGCTCGTCGATAATTGCTGCTGGGCGTAAATCAAAGACTTTTCGAACAATCTTAGAAATATCTGAACGAGTAATTCCATTAGCTTCGGTTCCAAAAGTTTCTACATTCACGCTAACAGGCTCTGCAATTCCAATCGCATATGCAACTTGTACCTCTATTTTATGGGCTAAACCTGCGGCAACAAGATTCTTAGCAACCCAACGCGCAGCATAGGCTGCAGAACGATCCACTTTACTAGGGTCTTTGCCAGAAAAAGCTCCACCACCATGATGTGCAGCCCCTCCATAAGTGTCTACAATAATTTTTCTGCCTGTTAAACCAGAATCTGCTGCAGGACCACCCAAAACAAAAGATCCAGTTGGATTTACAAGCATTCTGTAATCATTATGATTTACGTTTTTCCCTAACACTTTGTTAAGAACAGGCTCTACAACGTTTTGGACAAGTTGATTTCTAAGCCAATCATGACTCACATCTGGGTCATGCTGTGTTGAAATAAGAACAGTATCTAAACGAACAGGGTTCCCAAATTCATCATATTCGATTGTAACCTGTGTTTTACCGTCTGGTCTAAGTTTAGATACAATTCCAGATTTTCGCACGTAGGATAGGCGCTGGGCAAGCTGATGAGCTAGATATATTGGAAGTGGCATATAAGCGTCTGTCTCATCGCTAGCATATCCAAACATAACGCCTTGATCGCCTGCGCCTTGGCTTTTATAACGATCTTCTTTAGACGCAATACTTTCGGATTCTAAATCTAATCTAGAAACACCTTGATTTATCTCCGCGCTTTGCTCAGTTAAAGATACCATTACTCCACATGAATCAGCATCCAAGCCAACAGTTGAACTGTTGTATCCTACTTCGCGTACAACTTTTCTAACAATTCCTGGTATGTCGGTGTATACTTCTCCCCTAACTTCCCCGAAGACTACAAATTGTCCTACGCATGCACAAACTTCAACAGCAACATGCGCATGAGAATCTTGACGAAGCATATCATCTAGAATCGCATCTGCAATCTGATCACAAAGCTTATCAGGATGACCTTCTGTAACAGATTCTGCAGAAATAAGTTTAGCTTCCGACATAACTCCCCTTTAATTAAAAAATTAAAACTTATGCACTAAAACCAATAACAGCCGCATATCCAATACCAACAAGCATAGGATAATACGGCTGCAATTAAAAATGTAAAGAAAACTTAATTTCCCTCATTCATATCATCTTCACCAAGATTCTCCACCAGCAAACCTTTATTAATTTCTCGGAATGCTATAGAAAGAGGCTTCTCTTGGTTTCTATAATCAACAAGAGGACCGACATTCTGCAACAATCCTTCGTTGAGCTGAGTGAAATAAGAATTAATCTGCCGTGCTCGTTTTGCGGCAAACAAGGCAAGCGCATACTTGGAATCCGCATGCTGCATCAAATCATCAATAGGCGGATTTGCAAGTCCCGTAGGTGTTGGCTTAGTGCCCAATGCCATAATGTTCTCCATATTCTATGGTGCCACAATAGTTTCCAAGTAGACTATTGTAAGCTATTGCAAGGATATTTAGGAATTACTCATTTAGATTAATCTAAATTAATTTAAATTAATCTAAATCGTATTCTTTAGCTATTATCTTCCAAAGTTCATCTGCAGCGCGCTGAGCATCGTCATTAACAATCACAAAATCAAACTCGCTAGACGCAGCCATTTCTACTTTAGCGGTTTGCAAACGCTTAGCCTGCTGCTCAGGAGTTTCAGTACCTCTACCAATAAGTCTACGCTTAAGCTCCTCAAAGCTAGGAGGGGCAATAAATACGTATACGACTTCTAAACCTAATCTAGAAGCTTCCTGCTTAACTCTCCTAGCTCCCTGAAGATCAATCTCTAAAAGAGTTGGAACGTTTTGAGCAAGATGATCTAAAACAGGCTGAATTAAAGTGCCATAATGTGCCATTCCATGAACAATAGCAGTCTCCAGAAACTCTCCGTTCCTCTTCCTGCGCTCAAACTCTTCTTCATCAATGAACCAATAATGAATTCCATTAAACTCATCATAACGAGGTTTTCTGGTAGTCGCAGAAACAGAAAGCCAAATATTAGGATGTTTTTCGCGCAATACTCCCTCAACAGTGCCCTTACCAGCTGCAGTAGGACCAGTAAGAACAATCAAACGCCTTTTAGTAGCGACTGGCATACTCTGTGTATCGTTTAAACTAACCATATTTGACTCTCTTAGATAATTTTTATGAATCCATTAATGCTTGACGAATATCCCAAGCTATTCGTTCAGTTGCAGTAGATAATGCACCAATATCTGGACCATGAGAAGCAATAGACCTAGAAACTGTTACTAAAACATTTCCATGCGTACCAGCAAAAACCGTTTTCAAATCGTTAGCTTCCGCTCCCTGCCAACCGTAACCTGGAGAAAGAATAGGACCAGTAAAACTCGTTAAATCGATTCCACCGCCATTCATCCAATCTCCAATAGTGGCTCCAACAATTAAGCCAACAGAACCCATGCCCTTTGTATTATTGTTAAAAATTTGCGCAGTTTGAGCAATACCATGAGCAACAGTTGTGCCGCGGTAGGAACCAGTCTGACGAATAGCAGTTTGCAGGCTAGCGCCTTCGCGATTAGACGTTAGCGAAGCAATGAACACTCCCTTGCCATTATTAAGAGCCTCATTAATCAACCCACCCATTGACCTAGCTCCGTAATACGGAAGAAGTGTAATAGCATCAGTAAGAAGAGGCGCATCTGGCTTAAAGTATGCGTCAGCAAGCGCAGAGATTGTTGTAGACAATCCACCATGACCGCAATCAACAATAGTAATTACGTCCATTTGTCTTGCAGCATACAGCACTCGTTCGAGCGCCGCGAACCCCTTAGACCCGTAACGCTCGAACATGCTCGACTGGAATTTTACGGCAGCAGCTCTGCCGTTCATGGCCTGAAGCATACGCATGGAGAACAATTCTGCTCCTTGAGCATCCATCTTGTATCCCCAATTAAGCAGCATCTTGCGGTGCGGATCTATGCCAACGCATAATGGACCGTATTTTGCCATAGCGTTTTTTAGACGCAATCCAAAATCGGATCTTTGCGCCTGCAATTCCTGCTCTCGTATGCTTTCGGTCATGTATTAAGCCCGACTTTCTTCGTTTTCTGCCTTTTCGATTGCAAACAGTTGCTTGGCATGCTCCTGAATGCTCATCACCTGGTAATCGTTGTTCTTAACAGCTTCTATAGCCATAAGAACTGGTGCAAACTCCGTAATTGTAGTGAATTGCGGAAGGTCTGCTGCAACAGCAGCTGCACGAATAGCATAACCATCCGTACGTGACCCTCTGGAATTCGGCGTGTTCAACACCATATCAATCTTACCATTCTCAATCAGCTCAACCACGTTTTTGCCGATTCTTTCATGCGAAGGCTCAGCATTTCGCACATCCTTCGCCGTGTCGCCAAGGCTAGAAAGCTTATCAACAATAACGGAATCAATGCCGTAGCGTCTAAGAACAGATGCTGTACCTTCGGTAGCCCAAATAGTAAATCCAAGCTCTACTAGGCGCACTGCAAGTAGCGGCAATTGCCTTTTATCTGCATCACTTACAGACACAAACACATTGCCGCTTGTAGGCAAACCGCCCTTGTACGCTGCAAGCTGGCTCTTAGCAAAAGCATGTGGGAAGTCGCGGTCAAAGCCCATAACTTCTCCAGTAGAGCGCATCTCTGGTCCGAGCAAAATATCGACTGTGCGACCAACAGGCGTGCGGAAACGCTTGAAAGGCAAAACGGAAGCTTTAATAGCAACCTGCTGGCCTGGATGAATATCTCCACCATCTCCCTTAGGAAGAAGAAGACCGCGCTTTCTCTGCTGTGCGATTGTTTCGCCAGCCATAATTCGAGCAGCAGCTTTAGCAAGAGCAACTCCCGTAGCTTTAGACGCAAACGGAACAGTACGAGACGCTCGAGGATTCGCCTCAATTACGTACAGAGTGTTTGCCATAAAAGCGTATTGCACATTAATAAGACCACGAACTGAGCATCCGCGAGCAATCGAAAGCGTGCCCTCCCTAAGACGGCGAATTTGATCATCCGAAAGCGTGCTTGGAGGAAGAGTGCAAGCAGCATCGCCAGAGTGGACGCCAGCTTCCTCAACATGCTCCATAATTCCGCCAATATAAAGCTCGTTGCCGTCGTAAAGTGCGTCAACATCAATCTCAATAGCGTCCTGAAGGAACTTATCAATCAAAAGCGGCGAAGGCAAACGACCAGAAACAACAGTGTCTGCTTGAGCTTCTTGTAAAGCGCGATCCACATATTTTGCAAGCTGAGCATCATCGTACACGATTTCCATGCCACGACCGCCAAGCACGTAGCTTGGTCGCACAAGAACAGGGTAACCAATTGCGTGAGCAGCATCCTTAGCCTCTTCAAGACTTAATGCAGTGCCGTAGCGCGGAGCATTCATGCCTTCTTGGCGAAGAACCTCACCGAAAAGCTCACGATTTTCTGCCAAATCAATAGCCTCAGGCGTAGTTCCCAAAATTGGCACTCCTGCAGCTTTAAGACGAGCAGCAAGCGAAAGTGGCGTTTGACCACCGAGTTGCACAATCACGCCCTTAACAGGACCAAGCTTCTTTTCTGCTTGGTAAATTTCGAGCACGTCTTCAAAAGTAAGAGGCTCAAAGTAAAGGCGATCCGACATATCGTAGTCTGTAGAAACTGTTTCAGGATTGCAATTGACCATGATTGTGTCGTAATCCTTACCCAATTCCTGAACAGCATGAACGCAAGTGTAGTCAAACTCAATACCCTGGCCGATTCTGTTTGGACCAGAGCCAAGAATGATTACAGCTTCGCGATCGCGTGGCTTAAGCTCGCTTTCGTCAGCGTAGCAAGAATAGTAGTAAGGCGTTACAGCATCAAATTCTGCAGCACACGTGTCAACCGTTTTGTAAACAGGATGCAATCCATACGCCCAACGCAACTCACGAACCATGTTTTCGCCTTCATCGCCAAGATTACGCAAATGCGCAATTTGAACATCCGAAAGACCAGCAAGCTTAGCATTCTTTAACACTTTTGGCGTCAAATTTTCTGCTTCACGAACCTCTAAAGCTGTTTTGTTAATTAACGAAAGCTGCTCAACAAACCATGGGTCTATCTTTGTTGCGTCAAAAATCTGCTCTGGAGTTGCTCCACCCCAAAGCGCGCGCTGAATTTGCAAGTAGCGGTGCTCTGTTGGAGTGTGCATTTCTTCAAGAAGCTTACTAACTTCTTCTTTACTTGGGCGCTCGCCGTCCCAGTTAAAGCAAGCGTGACGCTTGTCGATTGAGCGCATTGCTTTGCCAAGAGATTCCTGGAAGTTTCCAGCCAAAGCCATTGCTTCGCCGACCGACTTCATAGAAGTAGTAAGCGTAGTGTCTGCTCCAGGGAACTTTTCAAAAGCAAAGCGCGGAATCTTAGTTACAACATAGTCAATCGTTGGCTCAAAGCTTGCAGGAGTTGAACGCGTAATATCGTTTTGAATTTCGTCCAAAGTGTAGCCGAGAGCAAGTTTTGTAGCGATTTTTGCAATCGGGAAGCCAGTTGCTTTAGATGCGAGCGCAGAAGAACGCGAAACTCGCGGATTCATTTCGATTACGATAATGCGACCAGTTTGAGGGTTGATTGCGAACTGAATATTGCATCCGCCGGTATCAACGCCAACGCCTCGAATAATTGCAATACCGATATCGCGCATCTTTTGATACTCGCGATCTGTTAGCGTAAAGCATGGAGCAACTGTAATCGAATCTCCAGTGTGAACGCCCACAGGATCAACGTTTTCAATTGGGCACACAACAACAACGTTGTCTTTGGAATCTCGCATAAGTTCAAGCTCAAATTCCTTCCAGCCTTCAATGCCTTCTTCAATAAGCACTTCGTCTGTTGGAGAATAGTGAATACCTGCTCCTGCAATGCGATGTAATTCTTCTTGATTGTGAGCAATTCCAGAGCCTAAGCCACCCATTGTGAAGCTTGGACGCACAACAACTGGGTATCCTAGTGTTTCAACAATTTTGTCTACTTCTTCAATTGAGTGAGCAATAAAGGATTTTGCGCTTTCGGCTCCAGCTTTTTCAACAACTTTTTTGAAAAGCTCACGGTCTTCGCCGCGGTCGATTGCCTCAAGAGATGCGCCAATAAGCTCTACATTATACTTTTCTAAGATTCCTGCACGACCCAAGTCCATTGCGGCATTAAGAGCAGTTTGACCACCTAATGTTGGAAGAAGCGCATCTGGCTTCTCTTTAGCAATAATGCGCTCCAAAATTGACGTGTCTATCGGCTCAATATATGTTGCGTCTGCAAGCTCTGGGTCCGTCATAATAGTAGCAGGATTAGAGTTTACAAGAATTACGCGGATTCCTTCTTCGTGAAGTACTCGGCAAGCTTGCGTTCCAGAGTAGTCGAATTCTGCAGCCTGACCAATTACGATTGGACCAGAACCAATAACCATTACGGATTTAATATCAGCACGTTTTGGCATTATAAATTCCTTTTATCCCTTTATACCTACTATTTTTCGCTTTTATTCTTGTGATTTTGCATAAGTTCTACAAAGCAGTTAAACAAGTACGATGCATCATGAGGTCCTGCGGCTGCTTCTGGGTGATATTGCACAGAAAAAGCTGGAATATCAAGGCATTGTAAGCCTTCTACAACATTGTCGTTAAGATCTACATGAGACACTATTACGCGACCAAAATGTCCATTTTCGTAAGGCGATTGGATAGTCTCACCAATAGGAGCGTCTACAGCAAAGCCGTGATTATGAGCCGTAACTTCCACTTTTCCAGTAGTCACGTCTTTTACAGGCTGATTTATGCCACGATGACCAAACTTAAGCTTGTACGTTCCAAACCCAAGCGCGCGACCTAAAAGCTGGTTTCCAAAGCATATTCCAAAGAATGGGTATCCTGCATCTAACACGTTACGCAATAATTCCACTTCTCGATTTGCTTGAGCAGGATCACCTGGTCCATTCGAGAAGAACACGCCATCTGCGTTAAGTGCTTGAAGTGACTCAAAGCTTATTGAGGAGCTTACAACGTGTACACGGCATCCACGCTGTGCCAAACGATGCGGAGTCATGGCTTTTATACCAAAGTCCACAGCTACAACAGTGTAAAGAGGCTCCTTGCCTTCGTAATCTCCACAAGGCTCAATCGTATAAGCTTCTTGCGTGCTAACTTCGTCAGTTAGTCGCAAGCCTTGCATTTGAGGAGTTTGTTTAATCTCATTCACAAAAGACGCAACTGTGCGAATTGCTCCAGTAGATTTGTCTATAAGAGCATCATTAGAAAAAATGCCGGCACGCATAACGCCAACTGAGCGTAAATGTCGTACCAGCATTCTTGTATCAATACCACTGATTCCTACTATTCCTTGTTTTTCTAAATCATCTTCCAAGGAACCAGTGGATCTCCAATTGCTAACAATAGGGCTTGGAGCTTTTACCACGTATCCTGCAACCCATATTTTTGAAGATTCTGGGTCTTCATTGTTAATTCCCGTATTTCCTATGTGTGGGAACGTTTGAACAACTATTTGTTGATCATAACTTGGATCAGTAAGCGTTTCTTGGTAACCAGTCATTCCTGTAGAGAACACGATTTCAGCGCGCGTAGAACCTTTTGCGCCAAATGGTTTACCAACGTAAACTTGTCCGTCTTCCAATACTAATACTGCATCATCAGTGCCGAATCCGGCGAAGGTGTCGTTATAGCCCACCTTAACCCCCTTATGGCTTTAGGTTATTCGTGGCAAGTCTACTCAGATTGGCGGACGGCGACGCGCCGATAATAGCTATCAACAATTTCTTAATGCAAATTATTATTACGAATTCATAATAAAAAAAAATCCGCTTAACGCTACTGCACTAAACGGATTATACGCAATTTTAAATTCACTCAACAGAATCAGTATTAAATTCATTAGAAGATTGTTCAACATCTGAAGAATCAGCTGCTTCAGTTTCATTAACTTCTCCAGCAGCATCTTCAGAAGAAGATTCACCATTAAACTTTGCTAAGCAAGCTTCTTTGTCTGCCATAATCGCGCTTAACAAGCCATGAATAAACGCAATAGCATCATCATCACTATACATTTTTGCGAGAGAAATAGCCTCATCGATAGCTACCTTATCTGGAACTTCGTCGTTTAAGAGAATCTCCCATACGGCTATTCGCAAAATATTACGATCAATCACAGCCATTCTTCCGACTTTCCAGCCAGTAGAATAACGATTCAATGTCTTATCAATCCTATTTCTACGTTCACCAACTCCTCGAATAATATCAACAGCATAATCTGGAAGAGGAGTTTGCGCACCTGGCTCCTTCAAACGTTCTTCAAGCAAAGAAAGAATATTTTGATTCTTTTCATCTGCTTCATACAGCGTATTCAAAGCCCTTTTGCGAGCGGTGGAACGTGCCATAGTATCGTCTTTCTATCAAACTACATAGTCTTATAGATCATTAAAGTCTACAAGAATTAAACTTACATCAATATATATCAAATATTGCACAAAATAGCTATTGCAAAATAAAACGACTCAGCAACAAGAATCGCCGCCGAGTCGCTTTATACAAAAAATTTAATTAGTTTTCACGACCAAGGTAAGAGCCGTCACGAGTGTCGACCTTCACCTTTTCGCCTTCACCCACGAAGAGTGGAACCTGGATTTCAGCACCGGTTTCCACGGTTGCAGGCTTAGTACCAGCGTTAGAACGATTGCCTTGCAAGCCTGGCTCAGTGTGAGTAATAGTCAAAATCACGGAAGCTGGAAGCTCAACGCTCAAAGGAGTGCCGTCATGGAAACTTACAATGCAATCAGTGCCTTCAAGCAAATACTTGCTTTGTTCACCAACTAAGTCCTTAGGAATATAAACCTGATCATAAGTGTTCATATCCATAAAGACGAAGTTATCGCCATCTTCATAAGAGTACTGCAAAGTGCGATTATCAACGGTCTCGAACTCCATTTTCATGCCGGCGTTAAAAGTCTTGTCGACAATCTTGCCCGAGAGCACGTTCTTAATGGTGGTACGCACAAAAGCAGGACCTTTACCTGGCTTAACATGCTGGAACTTGATAACGGTCCAAAGCTGACCTTCAAGGTTCAAAACCGATCCATTTTTAATATCATTGGTAGTCTGTGCCACGAGTTATCCGTTTCTTTCGTTAATTAAAGCTGCAATATACACAGCTAAGAAATAAACCTTGCTTATTATGCCACAAAGCGTCAACTAATTAAAATAACAACTAAAATAACAACACGCATTTAACGCGATTATTCGTTACTCTTGATCGTTTTGTTCCGACGACTCTGAGTTTTGACTACGACCCATTGGAATATAGCCACCTTGATCATCCTGAGGATGTGGAGCATCAAAAGGATACCCATTGCCATCTCTACTTAAAAATCTATCGCTCACTTTTTTAATTCTATCTTCGTACTGGCTTATAACAGCTTTTATTTTTTGATAAGACTGCTTTAACTCTTGATAATTATTGCTGCTTTTAGCAAGAGCATTACCAGCATCATTAATAGCATTTTCTAGACTTTTAGAAGCAACAGCTAAAATAGGCAAATCTTTCGCTTTTTCTACAAGCTCTCTAGCTTTTTTAACAAGATTTAACAATTGATCGCCAAAAGAAGTTCTGCTTGTTTTTAAAAGATTATCAGAAGATTTTTTAAGCGAATCAGCATCTTTACTCAAAGTATCCAACTGGTTGGAAAGCTTATTTTCGACTGATGGTGAATCGTAAGAACTGGCTCCAACTGGACAATCTGAAATATCATTTTTCAAATCATCATTGGCATAATTTAAGGAAGATTGAAAATCGTCAACAGCATCCTTAACTGAATCAAAATCAGCATCAAAATCGGAAGATTTTATTTCAGAAGCATCATGCACGTTTTGACTTGAAATGATTTTTTTAAGATTAGCTTTAGCTGAAAGAACTTGTGTACGCAACTGCACGCACTTTTTAGATGGCTCGCCCGCGTTTATATTACTCTTAGAACTATTCGCAAACAAAGACAACCATATTCCGATAACAATTGCCACTGCAGTAAGTGAAATAGATATAATCACTGCAATAGCTTTCTTATCGCTTAATAATGATCTGTTTGAATCATTACTAGACCGATCAAAAATGACATCTTGCTCATACTCAGGCGGATTATTAAATGAAGCTATATCATTCAAATCCTGATATTCGTTATTGTCCTCTTTCATAATCCGCCATTCCTGTTTAACAAACCTATGTATGAATAAAATAGCAAGAACACAACTCATACATGACTTATATAATTGCTTGATTATATAAGTCTATAATTGTATAAGTCTATATTGCACAAACAATTTACGCACCATATTCTCGCAAATAATTTTCAGCTCGAGCAGCTAAATTCTCATCCATAACAGCGCTTCCATCATTATTAGTAAGTTTTTGTGCTGCAGCAAAAATTTCACGCACGTTAGCAATTGGCAAAACTGGGAATCCAAACTCCTGCTCTACTGCTTTTACTGCAGAAAGCTCACTATCTTTCGTGCGTTCCATTCTGTCTACTGCCAAAATCAAGCCTACAACTTGCACATTTGCTTCTGCTTTAAGCTTTGGCAAAGTTTCGCGAACTGCGGTTCCAGCGGTCATCACGTCGTCAACTAACAGAACTTTCATGCCGTCTTTTAACGGTTTTCCAACCATAATTCCGCCGTCGCCATGGTCCTTTCGCTCTTTGCGATCGAAAGTAAAACCAACAGGCATATTGTGATTATTCGTCAAAGCCATTGCCGTAGAAACTGCCAGAGGAATACCCTTATAAGCAGGACCAAAAACAGTATCAATGTCTTGCGGAAGTTTGCCATCTTCAATTGCTGCAACAACGCGCTGAGCGTAATATGCCCCTAAGCTCGCGATTTTCATTCCATCGTCAAAAGCTCCAGCGTTAATAAAATAAGGTGATTGACGACCAGATTTTAGCGTAAAGTCACCAAATTTAAGTGCACCTGAATCAAGCAAAAACTTTGTAAAACGTTCGTCTAATTCTGCCATAATTAGCTCTCTTTCTTAAAATAATTTTGAATACTTTCTAAATACTTTCTAAGTACCTTATTAAATACTTAATTTCAGCGCCAAGTCTTTCCTTCGGCAAGTAAAGACGCAAGCTTTGGACGCGAATCAAGCAAATCGTCAAGCTCGCGTGCAATACGAATAGGAGCAGTAGGATCTACCAAAGCGGCAGCACCAACTTCTACAGCATTCGCGCCAGCATACAAGTATTCCAAAGCTTTTTCGCCAGAATCAATGCCACCAATGCCAATAATTGGAATATCTGGCATAGCTTGGCGAACTCTCCACACAAACCCAAGTCCAATTGGGAAAATAGCAGGACCGGAAACACCTCCTGTGCGGTTTGCAATAATCGGCTCGCCTGTGCGAATATCAATTCGCAAACCAACAAGCGTATTAATCATGCTTAAAGCATCCGCTCCAGCATCAACTGCAGCTTTGCAAATCGAGACTATATCAGTAACGTTTGGAGTCATTTTTACAATCATTGGTTTATCCGTCATTGCGCGAAGTCGCTTAATTAAGCGGTGCAATGCCACTGGATCCGTGCCAACACTCATTCCGCCGTGAGTCACGTTTGGGCAACTTACGTTAATTTCAAGCATGTCTGCAGAAGAATCTGCAAGCTTTTCAACAACTTGAGCATAATCGTCATCACTGTGGCCAGCAACATTTGTGATTACAAGCGCTCCAAGCTTTTTTAACTTTGGAAGCTCGTCTACTAAATAGTGGTCAACTCCAGGATTTTGCAAGCCAACAGCATTCACCATTCCAGAAGGCGATTCTGCAGTGCGCGGAGCAGGATTTCCTTGCCAAGGAACCGGGGAAACACCTTTTGTACAAATTGCTCCAAGCTGACTCACATCGTAAAAGTGCGCGCAAGCTGCAAGCTGAAACGTGCCAGACGCTGTTCCAACCATATTCTTCCATTCAACTCCAGCAACTTTAGTTGAGTGCTTCCAAACGTGGCTTGTGTCAAATCCAAGAGTCGATGCATTATTTTGCGCGCTATTTTGCACATTCTCTAAAGTATTATTCATTTCGTTACTCATATCTTTTTACTCCCAGCCTAATCTTTCAGAGTCAAACACTGGTCCTTCGTTACAAACTTTAAGTCTGCCTTCTAAAGTATCTACAACGCAAGCAACACAAGTTCCATATCCGCATCCCATTCTTGCTTCTAGGCTTAATTGACATTTAACATTACGCTCATGCGTCCAATGAGCTACAGCCTTCATCATTGGCATAGGACCGCAAGAAAGAACAACAATAGGCAAATCGCCATTAAAATCAAAATGATTTTCTTGCTCTAGCTCATTAAGCAAAGTAATAACAGTTCCTTGCGCGTTGCTAATGCTATAAACATTATCAACGTATTCCTTCATAAATGAGTCAGCAAAATGATTATCGCGATATCCAAGAACCGCAGTCACTTTGCAATTCTTGTTTTTTGCAATCGCCTGTGCAGCACAAATCAAAGGAGGAACACCCAATCCCCCGCTTACAAGAACATAGTGCGCTGGCTTAGAAATATCAAAGCCCAATCCTAATGGTCCTAAAGCGTCTACAGTGTCTCCTGATTTAAGCTGCGCAAACTCGGCAGTGCCCTTACCAATCACAGCAAAAATAAGACTAAAAGTATCGTCATCAACGCTTGCAACACCAAATGGTCGAGGAAGCATAGTCGTAGAATCTGGAGAGTATAAGTTAACAAATTGCGCAGGAGTGGCAGTTTTAGCAATAGCATCATCGCGCAAAACTAAGCGATACACACCTTCATCAAGCTTTTGATTATCAAGAACTTCTATAGCACGGCGACCTAAAAGACGAGTGTATTTTAAATCATCAGCGTGCAAACTTTTTGCACTAAAAGAATCTGCGCACGAAGAATCATAAGCGTCTTCACGTAACGTAAATATGGCGTTTCTCAAAGATTTTCGAGTTTGAATAAACATGCCATCACTCATCTAGTTTTACCCTACCTTATGTAGTCGTATCGTTGCGTAATTTAGCTATCTTTAGCTATTTTCAGTTTTAGTTATATTTAGTTATACATGCATAATTGTTTTTACACGCGCATATTCACAATTTTGACACAATGATCTTGAAATAATTCCTAATTGTGATTCGCTTTGCATCAACACTAACACACGATTTATTTATATACTGCTTGTCTTAAATCATCTCTCATGTTTAAAGCAGATTTGCGAGCAGAATCAGATACAATCTCAAGAATATTATTAAGAGAAAGAGAAGACTTGTTTTTAACATAATCTTGCGATTTTCGCCAAGAACCAATAATTCCGCGAGAAGAATTCACTATTGCACCTCGACCATTTTCATCAAACATTCCAGAAACATCTTGTGCCGTTCCACCTTGTGCACCATAACCTGGAACAAGGAAGAAAGTGTGCGGCATAATCTCGCGCAAACGCTTACCTTCTTCTGGATGAGTTGCTCCCACTACTGCTCCTACTCGTGAATACCCTTTAGTCCCAATATTTGATTCACCCCATTTTTCTATCAAACCTGCCATATGCTCGTAAACTGGTTTGCTATCTTCAACAACAAGTTCTTGAAGCTCTTTGCTAGAAGGATTAGACGTGCGCAGAAGAACAAAAATATTTTTATTACGCGCTACTGCCTCATCTATAAATGGCTTAACGCCATCTGAACCCATATATGGGTTTACGGTAAGAGAGTCCTCGTGCCAAACATCTTTTGTGCTAGCGCTTTTAAGAAGATTAACTAAAGATTCGTTAAAATCGTAAGAATCATCTTTAAAATACGAATCAAGATTAGCGAATCCTCGCAAATGTGCTGCATACTGAGCTGCCGTGGAACCAATATCGCCTCGTTTTGCGTCACCAATAACAAATAACCCACGTGATTTTGCATAATCACAAGTCATAGCATAAGTGTCGATTCCAGCGGAACCAAGTGCCTCGTACATTGCAATTTGTGGCTTAACAGCTGGAACAATGTCGTAAATCGCATCAATAATCGCACGATTAAACTCAAAGTACGATGCAGCAAGCAAGGTTGGCAAAGCCTCTTCATCTTCGACTTCTTGCAAAACTTCATCAGATAATCCACTTAGAATTTGCGCAGGCAAAATTCCAGGCTTTGGATCTAATCCAACAACAGTAGGGTTTTGCTTCGCTGCGATTTCTTCTATCAGTTCGTCCATATTGTTCCTCTACTAGCCGCAAACTATTTTTTAGTTTTTAGTCTTTATCTTTACTTATAAAACACGACTTATAAAATACACAAATTACATGCGAGAAAAGGCGATTTCTGAGCCAACAATAGTAGCCACTGGTCTTCCCTGTAACTGCCATCCTTCAAATGGAGTATTACGAGCCTTTGAATGGAAGGAATTCGCATCAACGCTCCATTTTTCACGCATATTAATAAGCACTAAATCAATATTTTCTGGATGTTCAGTTTCACTTAATTTTAATGTTCGTCTCACGGCACAACGCGAAGACACATTAAGCAAAGCTGCAACATCTGTAGGCCTTCTACTCATAAATTGCATAGGATTAATCGACATAAGTTCAATTAAGTGCTTATCATCCGTATACCCCGCGTCAACAAGCACTTTACGGCATACGCCATAAGCACATTCCAAACCAATAATCCCATTTGGAGTATTAGCAAAATCGCCAGCTTTATCACCTGCTGTGTGAGGAGCGTGATCCGTGGCAATCATGTCTATAGTGCCATCGGCAATAGCAGCAAGAGTTGCCTGTCTATCCGCTTTAGATCTTAACGGTGGATTCATCTTTGCCATTGACCCATACTTAAGCACATCCTCATCGCAAAGAGCAACGTAATGCGGGGCTGTTTCGCAAGTAATCGGCAAACCTTCCTTCTTGGCTTTGCGAATAGCTTCAAAAGCGGCAGCCGTACTAACATGCTGGAAGTGCACATGAACACCTGTTTTGCGAACTGCTTCTATATCCCTATTAACAATCGCAAGCTCTGTAGATGCAGGAATTCCACTAACGCCTAGAATTTTAGCAACTGGTCCTTCGTTTACCGAACCATAATCATGGTGCTCACAATGCTCAACAAGTGGCAATCCTGTTTCTTTCGCCATTTTAAGAACGTCTAGCAAAATCGAATCTGTAACAGCAGAACCATCATCACTTATTGCAGTAATTGGATGCTTTTTCATAGGCGAAGTTTTTTGATTATCATCAACACCATGAACATATTTTTTCCAGAGCTCAATATTGCTTGGTTTTAAACCTTGCCTACTTATTGAAGCACAAACACTTAAATCGTAGTGTACTGGCAGTTTTACGCCATAAATACACCCGTATCTTTGCAAAAAATCTATAACGTTTTCTACATCAAAAGGAGCATCATTCCAAGGCTCACCGTCAACAGCTGGAATTGTGTTTGGCATAATCAACACATTCGTATATCCTCCAGCAGCAGCAGCATTGCCCCCAGTCATCATTGTTTCTTTATCAGTCTGACCAGGATCCCTAAAATGCACGTGTGGATCTGCAAAACCAGGAGCAACAATCCAATCACTTGCATCAATTTCCCCCGAAATTCGAGCGTTTTTCTCAATTAAAGCGTCTTGTCTAACGCCATCTACAACCAAATCGATTCGCTCGCCAGTATCCCAAACGGCAATATTTCGCAAGGTTAACATGCGTGAGTCGTTCATATTGCTCCTAGTTTTGCTTATTTCCATTTTTTATTCAGTTTTATTTTCAATTTTGAATTATATTATTTACGTATATTCTACTTGGATTCACTGCAATTCTTCATCACAATACAAGCAATGATACTCATGTTTATCTGACTCAGCTTTATAGAATCTACGCTTAAGAGTCAACTCACTGTTTGTTATGCAACGAGAGTTAGGACATATAAGATTTTCTGGAGCATTCTCGTCAGATATGTGAACGCGAGGATTAGCCAACGAAATTCCATGAGCATCGTAAGCTTCCAACTCATCTTTAGGAACATTGACAAAATCAGTCGGTTCATATCCTGGAAGCTCATCTCCAAGAACAGAGCTTTCTAATGCCATTCGCATAAGCATGCCATTCTTAACCTGTTCAAAATATGCCGCACGAGGATCGTCATCAACATCAACAGCGATTTCGTTAATTCTAGGAAGTGGATGAAGCACTGGCATATAAGATTTTGCTTTTTGCAATTTTTCTTCTGTCAAAATGTAAGTGTCACGAAGTCGCAAGTATTGCTCGCGATCTGTAAAACGCTCTTCTTGCACGCGAGTCATGTAAAGAACGTCTAGACTGCCAATAACTTCCATCAAATTGCGCGTTTCTTCGTAAGAGCACGAAGGTGTATCATTAATGCGGTCGATTACGTACTGAGGAGTTTTAAGCTCATCTGGGCTAATTAGCACAAAGTGAACGTTTCCAAAGCGGCATAAAGTTTCAATAAGCGAGTGAACAGTGCGACCGTATGTTAGGTCTCCGCATAAACCAACTGTTAAATTATTCAGCCTGCCAAATCGTGCAAGAATTGTAGCTAAATCTGCAAGAGTTTGAGTAGGATGCATATGGCCGCCGTCTCCTGCATTAACAACAGGAACACTTCCTGCATGCGACGCCACAAATGCAGCACCTTCTTTAGGATGACGCATTGCTACAACATCTACATAATTTGACACCACTTTTAAAGTGTCACTAACCGTTTCGCCTTTGCTTGCACTAGAAAGCTGTGCGCCTGCAAAACCGATCACCTTTCCACCTAAGCGAAGCATTGCTGTTTCAAAGCTTAGTCGCGTTCTCGTGCTCGGCTCATAAAAAAGAGTGGCCAACACTCTACCATCGCAAGTGTGGGCCACTTCTTTTCTGTGCTCGTCAATATATCGTGCTTTATCTAATAGCATTCGTATTTGAGCTGTAGAAATATCGTCTAATGTAACAACGCTTTTGTTTGCTAACGATTGAGCAATTGCACAACGAGAAAAAACCTGATTAGAAGAATCATAAAATGCGTTCGTCATAATAGAACCGCTTACCTTTCGCTAGTTGGCAAACGACCGCGACCACACGCGACCTTGTAGATTGTACACGATTTGTCAGACTTACCGACACAATAAAATGTCAACTATTAGCGACAGTAGAAGAGACGGGACATGACTTCGCGGCATTGACGCATAACAGCCATTAAATCGTTTTCAAAAACGCGACCTTGGTTTGGATCGTACCCAAGATAAGTTGCGATTCCGCCTAAAGAATAAGAGTCTGTTGGAATAACATCCGCGCGCTCCAAGGAACCAGACCACAAGAAGTTCGCATTTCGCACTGCAGAACACATATGCCAGCATTTTTCTAACACATTTGCGTCTTCATCTTCGATCAAATTCAATTCTTTAAGCGCTTTCAACGCTTGCATTGTGCCAACTACTCGCAAGGACTCGTATTTTCCAGCATATTGCAATTGCAAAAGCTGAACAGTCCACTCAACATCGCTTAAACCACCGCGACCAAGCTTCAAATGTCTGTCTCTACTAACGCCTCTTGGTAAGCGTTCTGCTTCCATACGCGCTTTAAGCTTACGAATTTCCGCCAATTGAGATTCGCTAAGAGCATCTGGTGAATAGCGCAAGTCGTTTACTACTCCGCTTAGCAGATCATCTGCCAAATCTTTCGACCCTGCAGCAAAACGCGCGCGCAAAAGTGCTTGATTTTCCCACGTACTAGCCCACTTTTGGTAATAATGCTCACACGATTCTAGAGAACGCACAAGCGGACCATCTTTACCTTCTGGTCGCAAATCTAAATCGACCATGATTTTTGGTTCTAAAGTAAGAGGACCTTGCAGAATATTGCGCAATATGTCTACAGTAGTCTGCGCGAAACGGTGAGCAAGATCAGATACGGAATCATATTCAATCTTGCAATCATCACCATTAGACGTCGGCTTATAAACAACCATCATATCCGCATCCGAGCAGAAGTTAACTTCCCTTCCGCCATAACGTCCTAGGGCAATAATGGCAATCGAAGCTTTACTCTCGTCTAAGCCCATTTTTAAAGACGCATCTTTCATAGACCATTGCAGAGCAGCATCAAGTACAGCATCAAACACATCACTCATCGCTTGCATAGAAGTATCATCGTCGATAATCCCGCACATCCAAGCAAGTGCTACTCGCTCAATTTCTTGCCTTCTTAAAGCGCGCAAAAATTGTGCAAAATCCGCAATACTGCTTGAATATCTTGCAACCATTGCTCGCGTTTGCATATCTAGACTTTCTCTGCCTCTAGGTGTAAGAGCCGAATCGTCTCCAAGCCAAGTTATTGACTGTATAGACTTCATCATTGCATCGCCTAAATAACGCGAATCAGACAAAACATGACAAAGCCTGCGAGCTGCGCTAGGAGAATCACGCAAAAATCCAAGATATGTGTTTTTTCCACCAAAACGCTCGGAAAGTCGCCTAAAAGCAAGCAAACCCATGTCGGGATTTTGCCCTTCTCCAAGCCATTTCAACACTGCTGGGAGCAAAATTCTGTGGATTTTAGCAGCGCGTGAAAGTCCATCAGTAAGCGCTTCAACATGCATTTGTGCAGCTTTTGCATCAGCAAAACCGATCGATGCAAAGCGAGCGCGAGCAGCTTCTGCAGACAACACAATAGGATCCGCATCCGTTTGCGCATTGATTGGCAGCATTGGACGGTAGTAAATATCTTTATGCAAGTGCCTAATTTCTCGGCGCGCTTTGTCGAATCGTGCAACAAGCTCTTCTGGCTTAAGTCTAACAGATCTAGCAAGACGCCTGATTTGTTCGTTATTGTTAAGCTCTTCCGCACTAATGCTTCTAGCGCGATCTAATCCACCATTTCCTTGGGCACCTAAATCTGGGAATAAATGAGTGCGTTGCATACTCCACATTTGCTGGCGATGTTCAAGAACACGCTCAAAACGGTAGTGTTCTGCCAAAATTGCAGCTTGCGACCTAGAAACGTATCCTCCAGCAGATAGTGCATTAAGCGCGCCTAAAGTATCTCTAACTCGCAAAGACTTATCTTCACTTCCGTGCACAAGTTGCAGCATTTGAACTGTAAACTCAACATCTCGCAATCCTCCGCGCCCAAGCTTCATGTCTAAATCTCGCTGAGACACAGGGATCAAAGACTCTACTCGCTGTCGCATATGTTGGCAATCTGCAACAAAGTGTTCTCTACCAGACGCTTTCCAAATAAGCGAATCTGCCATTTGTCTATAATCTTTACCTAGCTGCGCATCTCCTGCAGCTGGCCTCGACTTCAGCAATGCTTGAAACTCCCAGCTACTTGCCCACTTTTCGTAGTATTCGTGATGTGATTCCAAGCGCCTAACAAGAGGTCCATCTTTGCCTTCTGGTCTTAGCGCTGTATCAATTTGCCATAATGGTGGCTCCGCACAACCCATAACAACCGATTGACACACTTTTTGCAAAACAAGTGCAATAGAAGACCCAACTCGCAAAGCTTCATCTTGTTTAACGCCATTAGTTGGTTCTACTACATATATTAAGTCAATGTCTGAAACGTAGTTTATTTCTTGCGCTCCCAATTTTCCCATTGCTATTATTGCAAACCTGCAGCAACAAGATCCAGAAACTTGCCCGCGCGCAATCGCAAGCGCAGCTTCAAGAGCCGCATCCGCAGCATCCGAAAGTTTACGACTTATGTCTGGCTGTAATTCTACAGGGTCTGCGCTCGCCAAATCATATGCCATAATTGCGGCAATATGCTGGCGATATCTCGCTCTAAGAGCACAAACAGCTTGTGCAAAAGGCATAGAGCTTATTGGAACAGTGCACGAATTGCAATTCTTTTCGTCATCTTTTTCTTCGTTTACTACTGTTGCACTATAAGATTGAATAGCTTGAAGTAAATCCGAAACACGTTCTTCTAAAGTCATGTGTAGTAAGTGATTTGGGTCATTTGCTGCAGCGTTTATTAAATCGGTGTGCGTTCTCATTAGCATCGCAAATGATTTAGATGCTCCAAGAACTTGCATTAAAGACGCAAGTGTGCTTGTTATTAATGAATTATTCGAGTTCTCCGCAATATTTTCAACAGTTTTTTTCTGAGATTGATATATATCTTTAAACGCTAAAATTGCGTAATCTGGATCTTCTACTCTATTTATGCTTTCTAAGATTTTGAGCACATTAATTGAGTTATTCTCACAATTTTTGCAAATATCTTCTATGGTTTTACGAGCAGATTCTGGACGAGCAAATCCAGCTTTAACTAGAGTTCTGTATGATAAGTCAGTTTCTTTAGCAAAACTTAAATTAAAATCCGCATGCTGTTTTAAATCAGTGCCTAAATTATGATCTAGATCGCTATTACTGCTTTTTTGACTGCTCATAACGCCACTGTACATTGTGGTGCAGTACAACATGATCCTTGCACTGCACCACAAATCTACAAATTTACACTATCTTAGTAAAAAGTGGCTTAACGTTTGACCAAATGCTTCTGGTAACACCAGGACGATTCATTGTGTACAAGTGTATCCCATCTACGCCTTCCGCAACTAAATCGTTAATCTGTTGAGACGCAAATATGCTTCCAGCGTCTTGCAAGACTTCTGGGTTACTTCCCCATCGCTCAATCATTGCTAAAACTGGCTCACTTATTTTAGAAGAGCACATTTTTGTCATTCGCTTAACTTGATTAGCATTTACAACAGGCATAACTCCAGCTTCAATTGGAACGTTAATGCCAGCTTTTCTAGCTAAATCCCTAAAGTGCAAAAAGTCATCATTATTGTAAAAAAGTTGCGAAATCAAGTGAGTTACTCCAGCATCAACTTTTCGCTTTAGATTATCGATGTCTTCTTGCAAAGTAGCAGCTTCTGGATGTTTTTCTGGGTAGCATGCACCCAAAATAGGCAAATCTGGGCGCTTTGAGTGAATATATGATACTAAATCGCTTGCATGATTAAATACTCCAGCAGCATTCTGATTTTCAATAACGTCTCCGCGCAAAGCTAAAACGCCACTAACGCCTGCCTTATCAAACATATCTAAAGCTTCGTCAACATCGTCATAATCCAAGTATCTTGCTGTTAAGTGAGCAACAGTTTTAATGCCATACTCCGATTGAATAGTGTTGGCGATTCTAGCAGTAGCAGTTCGATCCGAAGATTTTCCAGTTCCATAAGTTACAGATATAAAATCTGGATCCAATCCCCTTAAGCCATCTAAAGTGTCGTAAATCGTACCTATTGGAGATGTTCTTTTAGGCGGAAACACCTCTAGCGAAAACTTTGGTTTGTACGTCATTTTAGACTACCGCCCAATTCGCTTCTAACTTTTTTAGCTGCCGAAACAAGATTTTGCAAGCTAACCCAAGTTTCTGCATTTCCGCGAGTTTTCAAGCCACAATCTGGATTAATCCACAGCTTGTCTGCTGGCATTTTGTGCAAAATCTCGTGAATCCTGTTAACAATCTCATCTTCGCTAGGAACGCGAGGAGAGTGAATATCATAAACACCAGGGCCAGCTTCTGTTTCAAAGTTCGCGTTATGAATAGCGTCCAAAACAACTAGATCTCCGCGCGAAGCTTCAAACGATATCACGTCCGCATCCATTGCATCAATGTCTCGAATAATGTCGTTGAATTCCGAATAGCACATATGAGTGTGGATTTGCGTAGTAGCAGCTACGGCAGAGTGCACAAGACGGAAAGCTGCAATCGCCCAGTCCAAATACTTCTTATGCCAATCCGAGCGTCTAAGCGGAAGCTTTTCTCGTAGCGCTGCCTCATCGATTTGAATTACGCGAATTCCAGCACGCTCCAAGTCCAAGACTTCATCTCGAATAGCAAGAGCAAGCTGCTGAGTTTGCTCTTCGTGCGTAATATCTTCGCGAGGCCAAGACCAGTTAAGAATCGTAACAGGCCCCGTTAGCATGCCTTTCATAACATGGTTTGTGCGGCTTTGAGCATACGCACTCCACTCTACTGTGATTGGCTGCGCTCTAGAAACGTCGCTCCAAACGATTGGAGGCTTTACGCATCGAGTTCCATAAGACTGCACCCAAGCGTTTTTTGTAAACTTAAATCCGTGCAAATGCTGGCCAAAGTATTCAACCATGTCGTTTCGCTCAAATTCGCCATGTACAAGAACGTCTAAGCCAATGCGCTCCTGGTGTTCTATGCACTCGTCTATTTGCTTGGCAATAAACGCGTTGTATTCTTCTTTGCTAATTTCGCCTTTTCTATAAAGCGCTCGAATCGATCTTATTTCTTTTGTTTGAGGGAAGGATCCGATAGTTGTTGTAGGCAAATCAGACAATCCTAATGCTTCTTTTTGTAATTTTTGACGCTCCGCGCGAGATGGCTTTCGCTCAAAATTTTCTGGCTTAAGGCTTGCGATTCGCGCTTTAACATTTTCGTCTACTTTTACTCTAGACCCATCGAATAATGCCTGATTTTGCGCTAATTCCTCGCTGTTTTTAAGCTCATCATCATTCAAAACGCAAAGCTTAGCGATTTCGCTTACTTCCTTCAGCTTTTCTACAGCAAACGCAAAATGCTTTAATACGTCTTCGCCAAGCTCTTCTCCATCCGTACTAAATGGAACATGCAAAAGCGAGCATGCAGTGGAAACAGCTATGCGATTAGTAACGTTTTTTTGCAAAGCATCTAGCAAGCCAAGGCTTTGCGCGTAATCATTTTTCCAAATGTTTCTGCCGTTTACAACTCCTGCAAAAATAGTTGTTTTCTCGTTTACTCCATATTTTTGCAAAGCTTCAAGGTTTTCTTCTTTGCCTTCTACAAAATCTAAGCCAATTGCATCAAATGCCAAATCGTTTAGTGTTTTGTACGAGTCTAAAATATTGCCAAAATAAGTGTTAAGCAAAATTTTAACGTTTTCAGCATTATCCGCGCTTTCAAATCTGCTTTGAAGAATCGGATTATATAAGTCGCTAAAAATCCTTAAATCTCCATCTTCTTTATCTAAGCACAAGTATGGTTCGTCGAATTGCAACCATTTTGCTCCAAGACTTGCAAATCGTTTTACAATATCGCAATACGCGTTTGCTAATGCTTCAATCGTCTCTTTGTTTGCTTCTAATTCTTGTGCTTGCGGGGTGCGCGCTAGTTTTAAGAAGGTGTATGGTCCAATCAACACTGGTTTTGTTTCAATTCCGAGTGCTTTTGCTTCATTGAACTCGTCGAATGGTTTTGTGCCAGCTAAATGCAAATCTTGCGGATTTTCTACTTCTGGAACAATGTAGTGGTAGTTGGTTGTGAACCACTTTTTCATTGGAAGCGCTGTTACGTCTCCGCGTTCACCTTGATATCCGCGTGCGATTGCAAAAAGCGTATCTTCTGCATTTTCAAACTCTAGATTCTTGTACCGTTCTGGCACTGCACCAAGCAGGATTGCTGTGTCTAGCATTTGATCGTAATAGCTAAAATCATTACTTGGTATAAGTTCTATTCCAGATTCTGTTTGGATTTTCCAATGTTTTTTGCGCAAATCTTTTGCAACTTGTCTTACTTCTTCTAGAGTTGCGTCTTTTTTCCAATAGCGTTCAATAACTTTTTTAAGCTCGCGATTTGCGCCGATTCGTGGGAATCCCTGTACGGACGTAAGAACAGTATGCATATATCCTCCAAATAATTAACAACCTGATTCAGCCTAGCAAACATTTGGCTTAATGAGGTCATTAGCTATTTGGGGGTGTCGTTATAACCTAAACTTATATGCAGATTTATGCAGATGATTCGTGTGGATTTTATGCAAATTTTATAAGGATTTTATGCAAATTTATGCGTATTTTACTATTCAAAATCCTTTGGGGTTATAATTCCCAACGCTTTAGCTCCTCGCAAACCGCAAGATGCAAAAGGTACGTCGGATACTAAAACAATAATCGAAGCATTAGCTAATCCGAGTCGCATTGTTCCTAATATATCAGGATCTGAATCTGGAGAAGAAAGCCATTGCGCAGCCATCGACATTGTTGGCTCATGACCAATAATCATTGTTATTCTAGAATCGCTCCTAATCGCACAAAGCTCATCCATTACAGACTGCATTCCGCCATCATATAAGCTCTTTCTTGACGCTACTATTGGAGAATCTCCGAACTTTTTAAGCATTTTGTGCATCGTTTGTTCGGTGCGATTTGCACTTGAACAAATAATGTAGTCTGGAACAAGCTTTAAAGATTGCAAACCTTTTGCCATGATTTTTGCTTGTTTTAAACCTTTATCGCTAAGGTCCCTTCCCCAATCGTCTCCCATTGTTGGCGGCTGTGCTTTTGCGTGGCGCATTAGTAGTAGCACATATTTTGCGTGCTTTACTTTTTTAACGATTTTTTTGATTGACGCCGCCATTTTAATCTCCTCAGTCTTCAGTTAAGCCTTATCAGGCTTTGGATTTGAGTTAGGTAATTGTGCGATTTGCAAATCTAAATCTCTAAGGACTTTTCTAAGCTTTCTATCGGATATATCTCTAAGAGACAAGTCTTCTAACTGTTCTGCGCGCTCTTCGGGAGTTAAGTCATCAATATCGCTAACAGTATCTTTTGTAGCACGATCGCGCTTTTTTAACGCATTAAATCCTTGCGCCATTGCGCGCGAAATAACCAAAAAACCAGTATGACCTATCATTGCGTGATCTGGTCTAACTGCTAAATCTTGTGCTTTCCAAGTTCTTTCTAACGTTTCTTGAATCTCTGGTTCTGTCCAAACTCCCGAAGCTCGCAAACTTTGTGCCATTCTAGACATTTGCGTTGTGGTTGTTACGTACGCAACCAATACTCCACCTGGAGCAATAACTCTATAAGCCTGTTCAAGCCTGTTCCAAGGATCAAGCATATCTAGCATAATGCGATCAAAATAGCCTTCTGGAAGTGACTTTGCTACTGAGTCAAAATCTCCAGTTAAAAGATTCCACCATTCTGGTTTTTCGCCATAGTAAATTGTTGCGTTTAGTTGCGCGATTCTAGCAAAATCAGGCCTAAGCTCTATTGTTGTAAGCTCACCACTTTGACCAACAGCGTCTAAAAGACTTAAACTCATTGCGCCAGATCCTGCTCCCGACTCTAAAACACGCATTCCAGAGCGAATATCTCCTAAAGAAATCACTTGTGCAATATCTTTTGGATACATGATTTGAGCGCCTCTTGGCATAGATAAAACGTAATCCGCCAATCGCGGACGCATAACTACATAATCCCATCCGCCTATTGCGCGGGCTGCCATCCATGGCTTGTTTGATTCTTTAGATGCGTCAAGCTGCTTATTGCTACGCTCAAAATCACGTTTTGTGCTAACTGTTGTTACTACAACACCTTGAGTTTTGCCAATAACATCGTCGTGCAAAATAATGCCGTGTTCGGTTTGTGTAACTCCGCCTTTAGTAAGCTGTGCTGTGATTCGCTTGCCTTTTCTATCGGTGAATTGGATTTTTTCACCAACTTGCAAAACTCCTCTACGTGCATAGCTTTCGTACACAAAACACCTCGCTTATCTTCAGAACGACTTTTACTATTATAAGCTAACGGTTGTAAGTGGCATTGCTGAATCGATTGCAAAATCTGGAGCGGACGGACGAACGCCTGCTTCCACCAAATTCACACCAAGCATTGCCACCATTGCTCCGTTATCTGTGCAAAGCTTAAGCTCTGGCAAACGAACTTCGATTCCATGCTCTTTGCCTTGCTCTAAAAGATGTTCTCTAAGTTGCGAGTTTGCAGAGAATCCGCCACCAATCAACAAAGTTTTTGAACCGTATTGCTCGCAGCCCATCATAGCTTTGCGAGAAAGAACATCCGCAACAGAGTTTGCTAAAGACGCACAAACGTCGTCAACTGGTATTTCTAAGCCTTGTGCTTGGCGAGCTTCCACCCAACGCGCAACAGCAGTTTTGACACCCGAAAAACTAAAGTCGTAAGGATGCTCTTTGCCAGAACGACCTTGCGTAAGACCTTGTGGAACTTTCAAAGTATTTGGATTTCCAAGGCGCCCGTGCCTATCAATATGCGGACCCCCTGGGTAAGGGAATCCAAGCAATCTAGCTACTTTATCAAAGCATTCGCCAGCTGCGTCGTCTAATGTTGTTCCAACAACATCTATACTGCGCGCAATGTTATTAACATGCAAAAGAGAAGTGTGACCTCCCGAAACTATAAGCGCTAGAACGTCTTTAGGTACATCGCCAAATTGCAATTGTGTTACTGCAATGTGTCCAATAACGTGGTTTATTCCATAAATCGGCTTTTTTGCTGCACTTGCTAGTGCTTTAGCTCCCGAAACTCCAACAGCTAAGCATCCTGCTAATCCCGGACCTGCACTTACTGCTATAGCGTCAATATCGCTTAAATCCATATTTGCATCTGCTAATGCTTTTGATACCACTGGCACGAATGCTTCTGCATGCGCGCGTGATGCGATTTCTGGTATAACACCACCGTAGCGTGCGTGTTCTTGCATTGAGGATGCTACAACGTTAGAAACTAATGTTCTTCCTTTAACGATTGCGGCTGCCGTTTCATCGCAAGTTGATTCAATGCCTAAAACTATTGGCTCGCTTGTTTTATTCATTGTTTCACTCATTATTATCCTCACTTTTAGCGCTGTTATAAGCTTCGCTAGATTCTTCTAAGCTTTTTGAGCTTTTTAAATTTTCTAAGTCTTCTAAATCGTCTATTTGTGCGCACATTGTATATGCGTCTATTCCTTCTGGCATATAGTATCTTTTTCTTAATCCCATTTTTGTAAAACCGAATTTTTCATACAGTTTTAGCGCTGGATTGTTATTTACCCTAACTTCTAAAAGCATTCGTTTTGCGCCTATTGATTTTGCATTTTCAATCATAGTTTTTAGAAGATTGCTTGCAATTCCTCGCTTTTGATATTCTTTTGCAACACCTATTGTCATTATTTGAGCGTCGTCGCCATCAAACCAAAATCCCGCATACCCAGCTACCGTATTTGTGTTTAGATCAACATCTGCATAATACGCGCGCATTGGTGCTTGTAACTCTTGCAAAATCATGTTCTTGTTCCAGCATCCTGGTCCAAACAAGTCTGCTTCGATTTTTGCAATTTGAGAAACTATTGCTTCATATTTTGCATAATCAATTTTCTCTATTGCGCAGCTTTGACTATTTGATGCACAAGCTGGATATTTTGAGCGAGTTATGTCTACAATCATATGTGTACTTCGCTTGAATCCTATTTTTCCGCCACTTTTGTAGCAGCGCCAGATCCCAAAACGTGCTTCAACGGGTTTGGAACAGATACGTCTGGTCTTCTTAAATAAAGCGGTTCAATAACGTCTTTTTGACTTGCGCACAGCTTAAATATCTCTAATCCTTTTACGCCTAAATCAAGAGCACTCACCTCTGTAATTAAGCATATATTCCCGATTTTCTTCCAATCTTCAGCGTATTTTTTAGCACCATGGCCTGCAACGCAAACGCAATAATCGCAAATATTATTTGATTCAAAATATTGATTTACTCTTTCAACAATATTTGCAGGATAATCAATGTCCATTTCTATTACTGCACAACCACTATCGTCATATAAACTCATATAAACTTGGCGTCTTCTAGCGTCATTTAACGAAAGAACATACGTGTGTTTAGCTACGCGAGATTCATTATTTTCGACTATTTCACTATTAGAGATAACGCCATCTTTAAGCGATTCTTCAAAAGCGCCAGAACGAATCATTAAACTTTGTGGAAGCAAACTGTTGCATCCTAGAATCTTTGCGTTATTCGCAAAAGCAATCGCCTTAGCTGCAACCAACCCAGCTCTTAAACCTGTAAAAGGAGCAGGGCCTACTCCAACTACAATCTCGTCTATTTGATTAAGCTCTAGATCAGCATTTTTTACTGCAAAATCAATGTTTACTTGCAACTTTTCAACATGTGTACGCGAATCCGTTTCCACTATTGGCTTATAACCTACAACTCCAACTGTTGAACCATATGACGTATCTATAATCAGCGTATTGCTCATTTTTGTTCCTTAAATTAACCAACCAATTTAGCTTACTCTTAATCAAGAATTTTTAAGCGATCGCACCAGTCTCCTCCGACTGGAACAAGCGTTACAACGCGCTTGCCTTCACTTGTAAACTCATTTGACTTTTCTTTATCAATCGGTCTATCAATATGAATTTCAAGACGAACATCAGCAAGAACACCAGCCATCTGTTCTCCCCACTCCATAAGCACAACAGTTCCCTCTCCTGGTTCTTCCAATGCTTCATCTAAACCTAAAGATTCAAGCTCATCTAAAAGCCTAGAAACAGTGTCTTGCCCTGGAGCATAATCTTTTCCACCAAGCCTATAAGCATCTACATGAATAAGATTCGCAACTTTTCCATCAGAAAATGTGCCTTTTAGCTCTCTAGCAATAGTAAAAGTCGGGGAAACTATCGGATCTTTTATTCCCAAGCCCTGTCCAAAACCTTGCGCGAACGTTGTTTTTCCAGCACCAAGTGGACCAGAAAGCAAAATAACATCTGTCTCATGCACTATTTTTGCAATAGTTTTTCCAAGATCTCGCATACACGAATCAGTTGGAATTACTAGCTTTTTGATATTATGATTTTCCAAAATCACACACTTTCATATTAGACTTTTAACACTCTATGTTTTAACACTTTATGCTTTTAAAATTTTCACATTAACGCCCACGACAAGCAATCATGCTAATGCATTTTTCTAAAGCGTAATCAGCATCACTTGTTCCGCCTTTGCATTGCTCATCTGCCCACGCTAAACATTTAAAACACTTACGAATCCCATCATCATTCCATCCACCTAAATCTCTCATAGCCATTTTTAACGCCCAAGGGTTAACTTTTGCTTGAGCATTAGAAATTTCCCCGTTTTTAACAGCTATAGCCTTTGTAATTATTCGCATTTTTGCAGCCAAAGCCCCAATCAATGCTATAGCATCAACGCCTTGTAAAATCGCTCTTCTTGATGCAAGAATAGCTTGAGCATAGTTACCTTCTGCAGCTTTATCTGCTACAAAAAATCCAGTTACTTGCGGATCCGATATTAAATATTGGTCAACTATTTTTAGTGTGATTGGGTTATCTTCAAAATCAAAGCACAATTGAGAACAAAGAGCCGCTAATTGATCGGTTTTCCCACCTAAGACTTCTGTTATGCGTCCAGCTGCTGCAGGCTCTATACTACGATTTTGCCTTTCAAAAAGACTTAGCACAAAATTCAATCTTGCATCATCTTTTTTAAGATCTGGTACAGTTATTTTACTTACTCCAGCTTTTTCAAGTTTTGTAACAATTGACTTTCCTTTAACACCTCCTTCGTGGCGCGCAATAACCCAGCAATCATTGTTATTAGATTTAGATTCTCTAGTACAAAACCCTATTATTGCTTCGACTAAATCTTCATTAGCTTGTTCAAGATTATTAATAACAACAATTGTTCCGCTAGAAAAAAGTGATGGTCCTGTAGCAGTTATAAAAGCATATTTATCGGCATTTAATGCGTCTAAATTTATAACATCTGCATCTGGGTAGGAGCCTAATATGCGAGTTTTTAAGTCGCGCGCGTTTAAATCATTTAAATACGCATCACCGCCAACCACAACTGTAAATGGCGCAAATTTTTTTAACGCTTGCATACGTACTCCTTAAGAATATTTATATTCTCACGATTTAACTAACGCGACTATCCTTGTTTTTATTTAATCCGCTTAATTTTGCACGCCTATTAATTGTACAAACTATATAAAACTTAAAACACTTAATCATTCAAAAAGTTTTGTTGAATCATTTATAAGCTGCTTAAAACGATTTGACTTAACTTGTAAAAGTATCCTTAAACTATTATATGATTCACTTTTTCTAAAATATTTATTTATGATAAGTACTAATAAAAAGATAGCGAATTCAGCAAACGCAATTAGCCACGCTCCTAAAGATCCATTAACCCAAGGTATTGTTCCAATTTGTAAATCTCCCAAATACCATGCGCAATTTGCCATAATGTTTGTTCCAAAAGATGAAATTGTGGCAAAAATCAGAGAAATAGAATAACTCCAATTAGCGCATATAAGCGAAAGCAGACCAAATATTGTTGCAAAATCAACAAAAGGTGCAACAATTAAATTCGCTATAACAGATATAAAAGATACTTGCGGTTGCATTAATATTTGTACAGGAAGCGTAAAACACTGTGCACACAACGTTATGCTTAATGCGCTTGCAAGACTAGACGGCATATATCTTAAAAAGATTCTTCTTAAAGACATTCCACAAACAATTATTCCAAAAGTTGCGCAAACAGAAAGAGCAAACGAATAATCCCATGCATATTTTGGACAAATAAAAAGAACACTTATAACAGTTATACTTAAAGCACTAGCAGACTGGTATTGTCTAGAAAACATTAATGCCCCGGCAGAAATTAAACCCATTATAAGCGCTCTAAGAACAGATGCCGACGGATACACAATACACGATAAAAGAATATGACCACAAGCTTCAAATATTGCGCTCACTACTCTTGGCAAAAGCAAAAAAGCACATGTCTTACGAATAACGCAAGATAAAAGCAAAAAATGTCCTCCAGAAACCGCCATAAGGTGCATTATTCCAGCTATTTTGAATCTTTGTTTCATAGTATTCGCATAAGTGCTATCGATACTAACTTTTCGTAAATCTTCTACATCACTTAAATGCTCTTGTCCCAAAAGTCCTACAGTAAGACCAGGAACAAGCATTTGACCCTGTTCGTCTAAAGAACTAGTCACATTGTAAAATTCTTTCCACAATGTATTTAGTAATCTCTTAAAAAGATTAGCTTTTTCAATAACTTCTACTTTATATAATTTCGTTTTATCTGTTTTGTTTGCTTTAGGAACTTGAATGTCTATCGCATGAGAGTCAAATTTTGAAATCGAAATTTTTCCAAAACTACTTATCTTGTATCCGTAGTTCATTATTTTGCAATCTGGATTAAAAGCGTAAAGTTTAGCAGACACAAAGCTTTTACTCCTACTAATAACTTTTTCTTTATCCATAATTTCAATCTGTTTTACATTCACGTTTAATACGCAATCCCCCTTAAAGGATTGCGATACTCTTGGAGGAGACGTTATATCCATAAGCAATCTGATGAATTGAACATCGTTTTTTCTATTAAATTTATATTCTGTATCACTTTGCTTTAGATCTTTAATAGCATTAAAAACAGGGTCCATATGTTCTATGTTTAGAATAATTGAACACATTATAAAAGCTGCTAGAAACGTACAAAAACTTGTTAAAAAAGCATGCTTGTATCCTATTATTTTTAATTTTTTAATTAACTCATAAAACTTTGATTTTATGCGACTTTTGTAATCAGTTGTATTCTTTAAGCGGCACGTAAAAATGCAATTTCCCATTGAAAAAATAGTATAAAAGCACAAAAGAGCAAATGATAATATTGCGATTATCATACAGAAAAAATCTTGTTGTGAATCAACTATAAATCGAGCGAATAAGCAACCAAACCATACGCTAAACGCAATAGGAACAAGCCTAAAATCTTTGTTTCCATTTTCAAGATCCCAATATAATTCTTTCATTTTCCAACCTTAAAAATCACATAAATTTACTTAATGCAGATTGCTGATTTAAGTTTTAAAAAAGTCTTTTGCCCAATTCCTTTAACTTGCATAAGATCTTCAACCCGCTTAAAAACACGCAACTTTTTACGCATATCTAATATTCTTTGAGCCATTTTTGGCCCTATACTTTTTAGAGTTTGTAATTCTTCCAACCCTGCTGTGTTTATATTTATGCAACCGCTTTTATCTTTGTTGACACTATTATTTTTGCTTATATCATTTTCATTAATTTTGTGCGTGCTATCACTAAAATCTTCATTTTTATTTTTAACAGTTAAATCTTTAGTCTCATTTGTATATAAGTCTTTTTTAGAATCCTCTTTAGAATCATTGCTATATTCATCATCATCTTTATTATTTGATTCAAATTTTTTACTTAAAGATTTAACTTTAGATTCTCTCTGTGCTTGATAAGAATAAATCTTGTTATAAGTTCTAGATTGACATATGAGCATGGTTAAACTTGATGCTAAGAATACTACGAGAATTAGCATAATAGACAAAGCATGTACTGGTTTTATTCGTAATCTAACGAGATTTCTTGTTTCAAAATTATTTCGTTTATTAAGATTATCAATATTTGAAGCAGAATCTTTTGAGCTTATGCAAAAATCAGCAAGCTGATAATCTATAGAATTGTTTTTCTCTTGTGCCAATATGCGATTTTTAGAATCATCATTCAAAGTATTTTGCAAATAATTTGAATTTTCATAATTATTATTTAAAGCATCAATAGCTGCCAATCTTTCTAGAACGTTACTATTGTTTTTGTTCATTTTAACCACCTCCTTCGTTTCAGACTATTTATTTTTGATTGTTAAATAAAAAAAAAGATGCTTACCTCCACTATTAAATGAAGATAAGCATCTTTCAAGTAAAATTAACCAATGTGGTTAAAGGCTATTTTGCCTAGAAAACATTGAGTTTCAGCTTTCATCTGGCACAATAGACACAATCTTTGGTGCTTTCACGATTACCTTGCGCGGCTTCTTTCCACCCAAGCGATCAGCTACGGCCTCTAAAGCAAGCTTTTCAAGCTCACTAGCATCAATATTCGGGTCAACTTCAAGCTTTGCGCGAACCTTGCCCTTGATTTGCACAACAGCTGTAACAGTATCCGCACCAACGTAGCGGGAATCTTCAACTGGCCAATCTGCGTGAGCAATCGACTTAGTATGTCCAAGCTTGCTCCACATTTCTTCACAAATATGCGGTGCAATTGGAGAAAGCATAAGAACAAGCGGCTCAACTGCTGCGCGAGGCACGTGAGGCAGAGACGTTAAGTGATTATTCAACACAATCAGCTTAGCAATCGCAGTGTTTGGACGCATTGCTTCCATTTCTACAGTTACTTCTGCAATCGTGTTGTTAAGAAGCTTTAGCGTCTTTTCGTCCAAAGCATCTTCTGTTACTACGCAAGCGCCAGTTTCTTCGTTTACAACGTTACGCCACAAGCGTTGCAAGAATCGCATGCCTCCAACAACGTTACGCGTATTCCATGGGCGAGACTCAGAAAGTGGACCCATGCTCATTTCATACAAACGGAACGTGTCTGCACCGTAGTTTTCGTACATGTAGTCTGGAGTCACAATATTCTTTAGGCTCTTACCCATCTTTCCAAACTCGCGATTCACGGTTTCGCCGTGCCAAGTAAATGTTGGCTCACCAGCGCCGTTATTAGCGCCTTCCTCAACCTCATCAGCTGGCACGTACTGCCCGCGCTCATCCGTGTAAGCGTAAGCCTGAATCATACCCTGGTTAAACAAGCGATGGAAAGGCTCAGCAGAATCAACGTAACCCAAGTCGTAAAGCGCCTTATGCCAGAAGCGCGAGTAAAGCAAGTGCAAAACTGCATGCTCTACGCCTCCAACATAAAGGTCAACGCCTCCAGAAACATGTTCCTTGCCTGGTCGATTCGTACCCATCCAATAGTCGTATTCGTCGCTGTCAACCATATGCTCAGCGTCGTTTGGATCCAAGTAACGCATGTAATACCAGCATGAACCAGCCCAGTTTGGCATAGTGTTGGTGTCGCGATAGTAGGTTTTTACACCGTCACCAAGATCAAGCTGAACTTTAACCCAATCCTCGTTTCGGCTCAAAGGTGCTTCAGGCTCAGAATTTGCGTCGTCTGGAGCGTAAGTTTTTGGCTGATAATCTGGAACGTCTGGCAATGCAATTGGAAGCTCACTATCCGGCACAAGGTGAGCAACACCATCCTCATCATAAACGATTGGGAATGGCTCACCCCAGTAGCGCTGCCTAGAGAACAGCCAATCGCGAAGTCTGTAAGAAACCTTACCAACGCCTACGCCTGCTGCTTCAAGCCAAGTCGTCACTTTTTTAATAGCTTCATCTACGCGCAAACCGTTAATAGACAAAGCGTCACCGAGCTTATAAGTATGCTCCACAGAAGAGTTAATAACAATTCCATCGTGAGAAACAAACGGAGCTTTGCCATCATAATCTTCTAGCTTTTCGACAGAATCAGGCAAAGGCTTAACAGTGTAAATTACAGACAAGCCGAAAGCTTTAGCAAAATCATAATCGCGCTGGTCACCGCCAGGAACTGCCATAATTGCGCCCGTTCCATAACCCATAAGCACATAATCTGCAACAAACAGCGGAAGTTTTGCTCCAGTTACAGGATTAATTGCGTAAAGACCAGTAAACAAACCAGTTTTTGCACCAGCGTCTTCCGTACGATCTTTAGCGGTTTTAGCGCGAGCTTGAGCCTGATACTCTGCCAATCCTTCCTTAAGGCTTGCGTAGCCACCCTTCCAGCTTTCTGGAACGCTAGCTTCCCACGCTTCTGGAACGTGCTCAAGAATCGGGTGATCTACAGAAACAACAGCAAAAGTTGTACCAAAAAGCGTATCTGGACGAGTAGTGTATACTTCCAAATCGCGCATTTCACCATCTGCACATTCAACTTCAAAATGCACGGAAGCACCGTGAGATTCGCCAATCCAGTTTCGCTGCATAAGCTTAACTTTTTCTGGCCAATCAATAGTATCCAAATCTTCAACCAAGCGATGAGCATAAGCTGTAATTCGCATGGACCACTGACGAAGATTGCGCTGGAATACTGGGAAGTTTCCGCGCTCAGATTTACCTTCTGCAGTAACTTCCTCGTTTGCAAGCACAGTTCCCAATCCTGGACACCAATTTACAGGAGACTTAGAAATGTAAGCAATGCGGAAGTCATTCAACACATCCGCTTGCTCTACTTTATTGAGCTCTTCCCACTTTTTGTCAGCAAAACCAGGAATTTCGCGCTTTGCGCTCTTAAACTCATCAACTAACTCAGCAATTGGTCGAGCAGAACCTTTACCGCCATCTTTGCGTACAAAATCAGGGTCATACCAAGCGTCATAAAGCTTCGAGAAAATCCATTGAGTCCAACGAACGTAGTTTGTATCAATAGTTGCAAAAGATCTACGATCGTCAAAGCTCAATCCCATGCGATGCAACTGCCTGCGCATATTTGCAATATTTGCCTCAGTAGTAATGCGAGGATGCTGACCTGTTTGAACAGCATATTGTTCTGCAGGAAGTCCAAAAGCGTCGTAGCCCATCGCGTGAAGAACATTCTCACCCTTCATACGGTGATATCGGCTCACAACATCCGTTGCCAAATATCCAAGAGGATGTCCAACATGTAAGCCCTTTCCAGAAGGATAAGGGAACATGTCCATTGCAAAGAAAGAAGGACGGCCACAAGCCAATCTGCCTTCGCCATCCTTCAAATCGCCCTTAACATTAGCAGCCCAGAACGTGCCTTGCTCATCCCAAGTCTTTTGCCAGCGCTGCTCAATATCTTGTGCGAGCTGCGCATTGTAACGAAAAGCTGGCTCAGCAATAGTAGCTTTATTGTCAGCTGTTGAATACTGTTGATCGTTGTCTTCCATAAACAAGCACTATAGCGACTCATATCGTCAATTTGCAACACTTTTTACAACTTTTATCCATATTTTATTGTGTTTTTTGAAAGTTTTAATGCACAATTCACAAAATACTCTTATTTAGCGTTTTTCATAAAAATCATTACTACAATTGTTTTAAACGTTCAACATAAGATTTTATTAAGAATAATGTGATTTAACGAGGTTAGTTATGAAGGTATCAAAGAACACACTTTTATTAATCGCATGCATTGTATGGTGTTTTGCTGGATTCAACATTCTTAGGATTGGTATTATTGCATACTCAAACTTTTTATCTCCTATTAATTTCGCTTTATCTTTAGCTGTTTTTGCAATATTCCAAGTGTTTATTTTCGGAAAACTTGTTAAAAAACATACTGCTAGGATTAACGCATACAAAGAAAACAAGCAATTTTTCCTTAAATTCTTTGACGTTAAATCTTTTATAATCATGGCTTTTATGATGACTTTTGGAATTGTTCTTCGTGCAACAAATATAGCTCCAGAACAATTTATAGCCGTATTTTATACGGGATTAGGTTCTGCTCTTACTCTAGCAGGATTGCTTTTTGGGTATCATTTTGCTAAAACTGCATGTCCGCGTTACAAAAACACTCATACTATGCAATAGCGCTTACAAACACTTGTAACAACATCAACATTACTAAGAAATATTTGACTATCACTCTACGTAAGGAAGTTACTATGAACCATGTTATGAAACGTTATATTAATACGTCTTTGTTGTATACTGTCTTCGCCATGATTGGCGGCGTCTTTTATCGCGAATTTACAAAATTTAATGCTTTCCATGAAAAGACTGTGCTTGCTATAGTTCACACACACTACTTTATGCTTGGAATGGTTGTTTTTCTGTTACTCATACTATTTGAGAAAAACTTCAGTTTTAGTAACGAAAAAACTACGAGAATCTTAATAACTTATCATATTGGACTCAACCTAACAGCAGTAATGATGATTACTCGTGGAATTGCACAAGTAATGCGTCTACATCTCAGTCCATCTATAGATTTTTCCATAACTGGTTTAGCAGGAATCGGACACATCCTACTTGGCGTAAGTATTGTACTAATCTTATTGCAAATTAAACGCAGCATCGCTCATTGTGCTAATACTTCATTAGAATAGTGATGATAGGAATAATTTAGTTTATTCATAAAATATTTATTAAGTGTGTAACTATAAGCCGCATATGCTACTACATTAAGAAGGTTGCTATGAGTAATAACGTGTATAAAAAGAGTAGATCATACGCACCAGAACGATTCTTTGAATGCGAAGGTCGTGGCCTTAATTGGCTTCGAGAAGCTTACGACTATGGCGGGCCTAAAGTAGCTAAAGTTTTTGATTGGGGAAAAGACTACTTAAACATTGAACGCATTGAAACTACAAGCCCTACTCCTTTAGCATCGTTTGAATTTGGAGCATCTTTGGCGCATATGCACGATTTCGGTGCGAAATATTTTGGGGAGCCACCTGCAGATTATGATGGCACATGCTATTTTGGACCATTAAGCGACCCTGTAAAAATGGATTGTGGCACTTGGAGTAATGTTATTGACTATTTGGCAGAAGGCAGACTTTTACCAATGGTAAATCTTGGTATTTCTAGAGGAAGCCTTACAAAAAGCGATTTAGATCTTACAAATAAAGTTATTGATGCTATGCCAGATTTGCTGGGAAAAGCATCTGAAGATAAACCAGCGCGAGTCCATGGAGACTTGTGGAGTGGAAATGTGCTTTGGACTAAAAGCGAAGATGGCGAACACACAGAAGCTGTTTTAATTGATCCTGCAGCTCACGGCGGCCATCGTGAGGAAGACTTAGCAATGCTGCAACTGTTTGGGATTAGCTATTTTAAGCAGATTTTAGATGGCTATCAATCTGTTCATCCATTAAAATCTGGTTTTGAAAATCGCATGACAATTTGGCAGCTCTACCCTATTGCTGGACATTGTGTCTTCTTTGGTGGAGGCTACGTTAGCGAATACCGAGATATGTGCTTGGATTTGCTTAATCGCTAAATTTGCATTAGATAATTTAATAGACACTAATATAAAAGTAAGCACAAAACTAAAATTTACGAAAGGCCTTAACTACTATGATTCGCACGCATAAGCATATTTTGCGCAAAACTATTGCTCTTGTAGTATCTAGTACAATGCTTCTTGCGATTTGCGCATGCGGATCGAGCAATGCAAAAAACGCATCGCCTAGCGCAAAGCCTCAAGTGAATCACGGCAACGTTATAGTTTTTACGCCTTCTGATGGTCTAAATTTAAGTAGAAAAACTCCATTAAGTACATGGGATAATCTTGTTCCAGAAATAGTAAAATCGTTAAAAAAGCAAGGATTTTCAGAAAATTCTATTACTACTAAATCGTCCAGCAGCTTATACGATCAAAGTCAAGATATTCAAGATTACGTTGTAAGCATGATTACATCTTTAAAAACAAAAAATTCTTCTAAAAATAAAAACAAGAAAACAAGTATCAGAGATATCCATAGCATCGTAAAAAAGCAACTTTCTAATACGACTATTGTTGTTGCTCCTTGGAGTAATAAAAACGGTAATAATAATTATGGTGATTACGTAACTCAACCCACAACACCTAAAGAGCAACTAAAAGAAGAAGATCTAAAATCACAAGAGGAAGCAGAAAATAGACTTACATCGTCATTAGATTTGGCTAAAAAAGCTGGCATGCATGTCGTTATGTTATCTAGGCTTACTAGAGATTTTAAGCCAGATGCATTCTTCAAACTTTCTTCTGCTCAGAGCATTGGAGAAATTCAAGCGTATACTCTTGTGCAAAAATTAGCATTAAATCAGGCTTCTAAAGATAATCCAAAAAGCGTAGAAGTACTTTTGCCTTGCCACAATCAAAAACAAGATGTTCATATGCATTTTGGAGTAAATACTCATGGTAATTCAGATTCTGATAATTCAAGTTCCAAAATTCAAGAATTTGATGATGAATTCGCGCGACTTGCTTTTGCTGGAATCTGGAAAATTCTAAAACCTTATTTCACATCTGGATTAATGATTTCACCTTCTGGAAAACTTAGTAAGGATTCAACAGAGAATGACTGGGAAAATGCTGCTTTCGACGCAGATAATTCTGACTCTGTTAAGGCAGAACTTAATTCGAGATTAGTAATAAAGAATGATAACGGAACAACTTCCACAAAACACGTAGATGGCATTATTGCTTTAGATGATCAAGTTGTTATGCAAGTGGAAAAAGCTCTTGAAGACCTTGGGTATAAGGGAAGCTCTGCGGATATCAACCCTTCCTTTACTCTTCCAGATATAATCGGAAGCTTTATAGGAAAACGAAATTTGACTAAGAAAAAGGTTCCAACGCCTGCTTCTACTGCGAAAAATAATGAATCACAAAAATCTAGCACAAAAAATAATGATTTGAATTCATCTGAATCCAATAAAGAGAATAAAAATACTGAAGATTCTGAGCTTAAAGATTCAGCGAATGAATTGTTAAATGACTCAAAATGGCCTGTTATTACTGGCTACGGCGCTTACAAAGATGCTTTACCAAATCTTGTAAATGGAAAGCAATGGATGACTTCTATCGAAAACATTCAGAAAATCTCTACTGATGTTGCTCAAGAATGTAGTTCTCTAAATGTTAATGGAAAATTATCTCAACTCGAAGATATTTCTATTTTTGTAAATAACAGTGGATCAGAAAAAGATATACCTGTAATAACAGAACCAATTCTCGCTGTAAGCGCAACTAATCTTAAAGCTCTTTTGATTGACCCTGGATACGTAACTCTTGCAGATGCAGGACTGTAAAGTACGTTATTTTCTTGGTCTTGGAGCGTAAATCTTATTTTCGATAAGATCGTTATAACGTTCTATAACCGCATTGCGCTTTGCTTTAAGGCTTGGTGTAACTAAACCATTTTCTTGAGTAAAAGCATCTGGAACAATCTCAAATTTTCTGATTGATTCTGCTCTAGAAACATTAGAATTTGCTTTAACTATGCTTTGTTCTACGGAACTTATGACGATTGAATTTTTTCTTGCCTCTTCCAGCGAGCGCACTGGGCTTGCTCCTCGAGATTTCAGCCAAGAATTCACTTCTGCAAGATCTAACGCAATAATCGCAGAGATAAAAGGTTTTCTGTCTCCAATAACAACGCATTGAGAAATAATTGAAGAAGTCATAACTGATGCTTCGAGTATGCTAGGTGAAACGTTTTTCCCGCCAGCTGTTATTATCAGATCTTTTTTGCGACCAGTAATTTTTACAAAACCGTCGGAATCTAAAGATCCGAAGTCTCCTGTATGCAACCATCCATTTACTATTT
This sequence comes from Gardnerella sp. KA00390, assembly GCF_049244075.1. Lineage (GTDB taxonomy): Bacteria > Actinomycetota > Actinomycetes > Actinomycetales > Bifidobacteriaceae > Bifidobacterium > Bifidobacterium vaginale. The sequence goes on along the minus strand of NZ_CP058372.1, from coordinate 823,973 downwards.
GTTTTTCAGTTATCTCTGGATGATTATGATATCCTTTGCAAACAGCGGGACTTTTAATACAAAGCTCTCCCTCATCATCTATTGCTACAGACACTCCCTGTACTGGCAAACCAACTGTTCCGATTTTATAGCCTTTCGTTGGATTTACCATTGACGGAGCACATGTTTCTGTCATTCCGTACCCTTCGAGAATTGGCAATCCCATGCCATTGAAGAAATGCGAAATCGATTTGTCTAATGGCGCTCCTCCTGAAACACCATATTCAACGTCTCCTCCAAAAACTTGCAAAATTGAGTTGTAAACGAGCTTTTTACATAAGGAGTGGCTTATAGCCAGCATTGGCGAAATCATTCTCCCCGATTGTTGAGCTTTTGACCATTCTTTTGCCACTTTTACGCTTTGAGCAAATATAAATCCTTTTACTCCTCTACCAGCTTTTTGAGAGGCAGCATTGTAGATTTTTTCAAATATTCTAGGTACACCAAGTATGAAAGTTGGTTTAAAACTTTTAAAATCACTTAGTATTGTTTTAAGGTTGCTTGACAATCCAAGTGTTACATTTCCAGCAAAACAGAAGAACTGCATAAATCTTGCAAATACATGTGCTAAAGGAAGGAATAAAAGAAGTCTTGGTTTGCCTTTTAATGCTATATCTGGCATGGAAAGCATTCCAGATTTCGCTATAAACACAAAATTTCCGTGCGAAAGTTCTATACCTTTCGGGTCTCCTGTAGATCCAGATGTGTAAACGATTGTAGCTAGATCATCGCCTTTAACAGCTTTTTCTCTTTCATAAAACTCTGAGTCTGTAACTGTTTTTCCATACTCAATTAGCGCATCTATTGCGTCTCTGCTTAATACATAGACATCGTTAAGGCTTGGACATGACTTCTTTGATATTTCCACAGTTTCACGCATATTTTCATCTTCAACAAAAATCATGCTTACTCTAGAATCGTTAATAATATTTTCTATTTGCACTGCAGAACTTGTTTCATAAATTGGCACTGTTAACGCGCCTATAGACATTATTGCCATATCAAGCACAGTCCACTGCCATGAAGTATGCGCTATTATCGATATAGTGTCTCCCGGCATCACACCGTGTGCTATGAATCCTTTTGCTACCGATATAACCAAATCTTTAAAGTCTTTAGCACTGTAGGAATTCCATTCCCCGTCGCGTCCTACATACTCAACCAATGAATCGTTCGGCTTACGTTCTACGCGACTTTCAAGAAGCGAAAAAATGTTTGCATTGTAATCAATTTTCTCATCGAGATTACGAGAATACTTTTGCATATTCGCTCCCTAATATGTTTAAGAAAATCTTATGTAATAATCTTAGGTCAATGTCTTAAGCCCAAGACTCTTATTACACTATACGACACGCATTTTACAGACTATTTTTTTCTTCTTTTGTCTCTTCTTTGGGCTTTAAAATTATTCGTTTTTTCGCTACCATTTTCCTTGGATTTGCATAAGTCCTGTCTCTTCGTTTTAAACCCCATTGAATACACAAATTGTCACAATGATCTGATCCAACTGTTACGTAACCAAAAAATTGACCTTTTCTAACAACTGTTCCAACTGGTAAATCCGTATATGCTGGCTCAAATGTGGAAGACAAAACTCCATGTTTGATTGTTACAACAGATTTTCCAGCCACAAGTCCAGCAAAATTTATTATTCCATCTGATGGAGCATATAGCTCAGTTCCTTCCTCTGCTCGCAAATCAACTCCTCTATGACCTGCGAGCCATGGTTTTGCTGGAGCATCAAAATCTTTAATAATGTTTACATTTTTTACTGGCCATACCATCCTTGATTTACAATTTGTAGTTTCTTTTAGTGTTGAAGCTGTTGAAACTTGACTAACTGTATTCGCGACTATTTTTTGCTTTTTACCTACAAAAGATTTTTCTATGCAACCAGCGTCAAATGAAGATACACTATAATCAGTTTGATTCGATTGCAAATATTCATACTCAATACTTTTGTTTATTGTAGGATTTATGCAACTATGAATAATCAACATGATTACAATCAGAATAATAAAAATCAGTATTCTAACAAATTGTGATTTTTGTTTTAATATAAATTTTTTGACTTTTAAGATTCTGGGCTTAATCATTTTTAAATCAAATATTTTTCTCATGATATTTTATTTTTCTCCTTTCATAAATCAAATTTGTTTTATGCTTCAACAGCAAAAATCTGCATTCTTTAAAGGTTTTCGCTTATATTTGAAAGTTTTTCACAAAATTCTTTTTTTAGGAACACTTTTTTATCAATGTGGTTAAAGCGTACAAATCATTGGTATTCCAACGATTATGAGTTTTCGACACGCCCAAACACGCTATATTTGCATATCATAAAATTCCGTGTAATATAAATGTCTTGTGCACGGCACACAGCCAAGCGCAAAGGATATTCCTGCGTAGCTCAGTTGGCAGAGCGTTCGACTGTTAATCGAATGGTCGCTGGTTCAAGCCCAGCCGCAGGAGCCAAGAAAACCACCAGCAAGTCTGGTGGTTTTTTTGTTTTGAATTTATTTGAATATTGTATTCTAATGAATCGCAAATGATATCGCTTGTCTTGCAAATCATCAAAAATGCTACAAACTACAAGGGTCACGTACTTAGTTTGGCGTAAACTATAAGTGTTGTTTTGCAAAAAGCAATTCTTGGCGAAGATTGATAAAAACAGAGGATGATACATGTTAGAAAACATCTCCGAAGCCACGAATAATGGTCATAAAAAGAAGATGATAATTCTCATTGCTGGCGTCATTGTATTAGCTTTAGTATTAGGCGTTGGTGGTATTTGCTGGAGCATTCAGCACTCATCTCGTATGAAAGAAGCTAGAAAACAGTGCGAAATTAAGGTTGCACAAGTTAGCAAAGCAAGCCAGTCATGGAAAAAACTTACTAAAAATTCTCTTCTTATCTCTTTTGCTCAAGATAACTCAGAAAATGGCAAATTACTTGCTAAGCTTTTGAAGCAGCGTTTGCCAGAAACGGTTGTATGCAATGCTAATTCTCCAGAAGAGTTAGGCTCTCAGGGAGCTCAAGCTATAGCTGCAACTCAATGGTATTCTGACAATGCTCAGCGTATTCGTGGAGTGACTTCTGCAATGATTGATAAGCTTTCTGCAGCATCTACAGATACTACAGCTAATGCGCAGGAAAAGCAGAAGGCTGAAGAAAGTCAGAAGGAACTGCAGAAGATCACCGCTCCTGTTATTCGTATAGCTCCTAAGGTAAAGCGTAAGCCGAATATTATTATTCAAAATATTCCTCCTACTCAAGAAGAAAAAGTTCAAGCAGATAACGCCATGCAGAAAAAGATTGAAGAAGCAAAGCGTCAAGCTGACGAACAAGCTGCTAAAGCTAAAGCAAAGGCAAAGTCTGACGCAGAAAAGAGACGTTTAGAATTAGAAAGAAGAAAGCGAATTAGGGATGCTGCCGAAAACCTACAGAAGCAGCTAGAAGAACAAGCTAAGAAGCAAGCTGAAGAACAAGCTAAGAAGCAAGCTGAAGAACAAGCTAGGAAGCAAGCTGAAGAGGAAGAGAAAAAGAAGGAAGAAGAAAGAAAGCAGACGGAAGAGGAAGAGAAAAAGAAGGAACAGCCAGATCCTAAAATTTCTAACGACGGAGACAAATAATAACCTCTGTTAATCAATATAAAAATGCGCTCAGCAAAATCACTGAGCGCATTTTTTATATTCTAATCACTTTGTTAAATCAACTTGATCTAAAGGAATAACCTTAGTGTGGTACTTAATCTTGTATCCAACATAAAGCACAATGAACAGCGGCACAGACATATAAGTTATGCCAATTGCTTGCCAATTAAGCGTGTGGAATGATTCAAGATCTTGGCCAACAATAACCAAAATGCACAATACAAGAGCCACGATAGGACCGAATGGATACCACTTAGCTTTATAAACAAGATCGTCCAAAGACTTTCCTTGAGCAATATACGCTTTGCGGAACCTGTAGTGCGCAGCTGCGATTCCTGCCCATGCAATAAATCCAGTCAAACCACTTGCAGCAACTAAGAACATGTAAATTTGAGTTCCAAAAATACTCATCAAGAATGTTAAAAGAGCTACAACAAACGTTGCAACCAAAGATTGCATTGGAACACCTCTTCTATCTACGTTTCCAAACATCTTTGGAGCGTGATTATCTTTTGCAAGAGCGTAAAGCATTCTAGTAGAAGCATACATTCCAGAGTTTGCTGCCGAGATAACAGATGTAAGCACAACGGCATTCATGATTGTTGCTGCAATCGCCAATCCTGCACGCTGGAACACAAGAGTGAATGGGCTTATAGAAATATCGCTAGCTTCCGATCCAAGCAAACTTGGGCTTGTGTATGGAATAATGCATGCGATTACAAAGATTGCAAGAATGTAGAACAAAACAATACGCCAAAACACTTGCTTTACAGCCTTTGGAATACTCTTATCTGGTGTTGCAGATTCACCTGCTGTAATGCCAATAAGCTCTGTTCCTTGGAACGAGAATCCTGCAATTGCAAACGCACCTAAAACAGCTGGGATTCCGCCAGCAAATGGAGCATTTTTATGTGTAAAGTTGCTTAGAAATGGCGCTTTTCCGCCTAAAATTCCAACAATCGTAAGCAAACCAATAGCAAGGAATATAATAACGGTTACAACTTTAATAATCGAAAGCCAGTACTCTGTTTCTCCAAAGCACTTAACCGTAAGAATGTTAATCAAAAGAATAACAACAAGAACTGTTAGCGAAAATACCCATATTGGAACATTAGGAAGCCAATATTGCAAAACAATTGCTGCCGTACTTATATCTACAGCAACCGTGATTGCCCAGTTAAACCAATAATTCCAACCCATTGCAAATCCTAAAGCAGGATCAATAAACTTTCCAGAATATGATGCAAAAGACCCGCTAATTGGCATATATGTTGCCATCTCTCCTAGAGATGTCATAAGAAAATAAACCATGATACCGATTGCAGCGTATGCCAAAAGCGCGCCACCAGGTCCTGCCATGTGGATTGTTGCGCCACTAGCTACAAATAAGCCTGTTCCAATGCTTCCACCCAAAGCAATCATGGAAATGTGGCGTGTTTTTAAACTGCGATGCACAGTTTGAGATTCAGTAGTTGATGAACTGTCGTTATTCATTGTTTCCTCCTTTTGACAATATTCAAACAGAGGCAAACAGACAACAGTATGCATGTCGATAGCACTCCGCAGCAAATTGCCAAAATTGCTGCGACAGTCCTTGGCTTATTAAGCCAAGTCCCAGCTTGTAAGCTAGAAAGAATAACCTACAAACTTCGGCGCTCTCCCCTTTTGCAAATCACTTAACGCCTCTTTCTGGCTAATGATTGCTATTCTTGTTGAGCGCGACCTCTGGTCGATGTGTTTCATTATTGAGATAGGCAAAGACAAACTCTAGACACTAACCGATATTTATTCAGATTAGACTATATTTTCTATTTATTTTGATTATTTTTTTCTGTATTTTTTATGGCTTTATCGGAAATTTTACGACTATATGCATTATGTCTGCGATATTTACTTATTTTTATTGGCGATTTGCGGTTCATTGCACCAAAAAGCGTTAAATCAAACTTTACAGACATTAATCGCATCGCAACTACTAGCACAACAATAAGAGTATCTAAAATCATCTCTGTAATAACGTCAAAACATCCTGCACGTTGTGCTTTTACAACAAATACCGTCAAAACACACCCAACTGCAGCAGGAAGCGCATACCAATGCTTATCTCGAACAATTACAGGAACTTGATTCAAAACCATATCTCGAATTAATCCACCACCAAGAGCTGTAGCCATGCCTAAAAACACAGACGCCATTCCAGACATGTGAAAATCCAAGCCTTTAGCGGTACCATTTACAGCAAAAAGCCCCAATGCTAAAGCGTCAAGAGTTAACATAAGCCATTTCCACTCATCAATTTCTAGATGAGCGAAAGCAACAATAACACCCGAAGCAAGACCAGTAAAAACAAATCCCCTATCTGCAATTCCAACTGGCGGCAAAGCTCCAAGCAGAACGTCTCTAACAATTCCGCCACCCAATGCTGTAAGCCATGACGTTGTGATTATTGCAAAGATATCATAATTCTTGCGAATAGCCCACATTCCGCCAACCATTCCGCAGCAACCCATAGCAATGTATTCAACAACAAGGAAGAAAATGTTATCTCCTAAAGCCCCTTCCACAATATTTCCTTTCCAAGGTTAGTTAAACACTTAAAAAACAAAATCCGCCTAATAAGCCTATAACCAATTAAGCATACAATTAGCGCGCCACCTTTTATAAGATATAAAAAATGACGCGCCAAATACTAAAAACTCTAACGGATTTAAAACGACTTTTAAATAGCTCTTAAACAGCTTTTAACTAGTCGCACACCTTCCACATCCAGTTGTGAGTATCTTCAACATCTCCAAGCTGAATACCAAGCAATTCATCACGCAAAGCCTGAGTCAACTCACCAACTCCACCATCAGCAACCTTAAGATCGAAGTCATCTGACTTAAAGCGACCAATAGGCGTAATAATCGCAGCAGTTCCGCAGGCAAAGACTTCAGTGACCTCACCAGAGCGAATATCGTCAAGCAATCCCTGAAGTGGAATCATAGTTTCAACAACCTTGTGACCCGCTTCTTCTGCAAGCTGAATAATAGAACGACGTGTAACACCTGGAAGAATGCTACCAGTAAGAGATGGAGTTTCCAAATGACCATCCTTGTGCAAAACAAACACGTTCATTCCACCAAGCTCTTCCAAATAGGTCTTAGTTGCTGCATCAACGAAGCAAACCTGTTCGCAACCGTGTTCAATACCCTTGTATTCACCGAGCAAGGAAGCCGCATAATTTCCACCACACTTAGCAAAACCAGTACCACCAGGGCCAGTGCGGAACCACTGATCTTCAACCCAAATACTAACTGGCTTCAAGCCACCTTTAAAATATGGTCCTGACGGAGAAGCAATAACACAATATTCAACCTCATGAGCTTCTCGCACACCTAAGAACGGCTCGGAAGCAAACATGAACGGACGCATATAAAGAGTATATTCGCGTCGGCTTGGAACCCACTCTTTATCTCGCTTAACTAAGGCTGCAACAGATCCAATAAAATCGTCGATAGAAAGATCTGGCAAATACAAACGCTTCGCAGAATTCTGGAATCGTGCCGCATTAATATCTGGACGGAAAAGCCAGATGGATCCATCAGTTCGCTTGTATGCTTTTAAACCTTCAAAGCATTCTTGGGCATAATGCAACACAGAAGCACCTGGATCCATTTTTAATGGCCCATAAGGCTCAACACGTCTATCCGACCAGCCTTCTCCCTTGGTCCAAGACATATGGACCATATTGTCGGAGAAAATCTGACCAAAAGCAGGCTTATCAATCAGCTCTGCTCGCTTTGCATCCGAAACAGGATTATCGTTAGGCAAAACAGTAAAATTGCCAGCCAGTTTGTTCAACAGATCAGAATCACTATGATCGTAAGAATCATAGGCATTTTTAAAGTCTGGAGCAACCTCTAAATCAGCCATTATGTCTCTTTTCCTAATTTGCGATATTACTTGTATTTTTATTATTGCTTTTATTGCAATTAATGGTATAGATTAGTACGATTCTCGATTAACGCAAGACTGTAAACAGATATTTTTATAGAAAAAAGACTAATTAAACCAAAAATCTTACGAATTGCAACAAAAAATTAACATTAAATACGTAAAAAATAAACTCGCAGCGTAACATTTGTGCCTCTGGTGGGACTCGAACCCACAAGCCCGTAAGGGCGTCAGATTTTAAGTCTGATGCGTATGCCAATTCCGCCACGGAGGCAACAGACAATTATTATGCCATATAATACAATTAAAAACAACTCAGCGTGTGGCGAGAATTCTACGACCCAAATCTAACGTGATTCCATCTAGTAAACCATGCTCACTAGCAACAAAAGTATCTAGAACTCCACCATGGTCTTCATACGCCGCTTTTGCAAGTCGTTCAAGCACACGACTCAACACAACTGCACCTCCACCAACAACATCAATCCTTCCAGGATGAATAGTGGTATAAGTACGCCTACGTTCTCTTGTCATATGCAAGAACCTGTCATTAACTGTATACGCCTGATCCAACGCGATTTTTACTCCATCAACAGCCTTATGGTCATAATGCTTTAATCCAATAGCAAGGGCTGCCATAGTTGTAACAGTGCCAGAAACACCAATAATCGTGCGAGCTTTACCAGCGTTAACATGCTTAAAAGCTTCGTCTATATTTTTGTCAATATCTTTTATAGCACAAGAAATTTCTTCTTCTGTTGGAGGGTCTGTATGCAAGTGTCTCTCAGTCATTCTAACGGAACCAATATTCATTGAATACGCGGAATCCACTTTATCTTCCGCAATATTCACGCCGTCTCCACCAAGAACAATCTCAGTAGACCCACCACCTAAATCTACAACAACATAAGGGGCTTGCAAATCTTTTCTAGAAACAACACTTGTTGCTCCCAAAAAGCTCAAAGCAGCTTCTTCTGTTCCGCTAATAACTTCAGGGCGTACGCCAAGCTCATCAAACATCATCTGTTCAAAAATGTCTCTATTTAGCGCATCCCTAGTTGCAGATGTTGCTACAAAACGAATAGCATCTATTTTGTGTTCGCTAAGCACTTTTGCAAATTCTTTGGCAGCAGATTTAACTCTCTGCAAGGCATCTTCAGCAAACATATGCGTTTCATCAATTCCCTGACCAAGTCTTACAACTCTAAGCATTCTAGGAACAACATCGCGCATACCATTAGCATTAACTTTTGCAATTTTTAATCTAATCGAATTCGTGCCACAGTCAATTGCTGCTACGCAAACCGATTTATTAGTTCCAACGATTGTATTGGTGTTAAAAGATTTTGTATTTAATAATTTCTCAGTTTCAATTTCATTAGCATCATCACTCCAAGGAGTAGTGCACTTACAAACATTAGGGTCAAATTCATTTTTTACCTTGCTTAACACCATATCGCCAATAGGATTCACACCTTTGCCCATTACAAGACTTTGCGCAAGCAAGGCATGCAAACACTTAACACGAACAGGCATACCCCCAGCACTCATATCTTTAATATGCTCTTCACTATCTTCTAATCGAATAGCTAATTCGTGACGAAACTCTAAATAGTATTTATGTGCCTGCTCATATTTTTTAACAATATCATTGTCATTATTCAATAAATTGTTGCATTCCTTCATAAAACCTTGTGCTTCAAGATGCGAAGCTGCTTTAACCGCTTCTGGACTTGTTAAGTAGCATGTAGTTGGAAAAGGAGTTCCATCTTCTAAGCATGGTCTTGTAATAACAGCAAGAGGACGTCCACAAGCGCATCTAGCTCCAACTGCAACCATGCCCCTAGGGAATCTTCCCAATTGACGTTTAACAATGTCTTTATCTGCATCACTTGCAGGGTTTTCCAACAAACTATCCACTAAGGATTGTATATTCAAATCCATGTTTTTAACTCCCCTATGCATTTGCATGATTTTAAAATAAAGTACTTTAATATTTTCTTACTACTGTCTACTTGTATTACTCTGTTTCTTATCTGTAGATTTTGACGATTTATTTTTCTGATGCTCATTTTGCTGGCGACTTTTATCCATTTTATTATGCTTAGAAGTCTTATCTTTATTAGAATCGTCAACGTCATCGTTTTGAGATTTCATACTCATATCATCTGGCTTATCTGCTTTATGAAGAGAATAGAACAAATCACTATACCAAGGAAGAGCTTTTCTTTCTTCATACTGTGATTCATCTTTATTAAATGATTTTGGCACAACTCCTGTAACAGCTTCTGGGTGTTCAACTCTAACAGCCTGCTCTCCAGGGAATATGAATCCTAGCCTATCCCTAGCTTGTGCAGTAACATACGCTTTATCTTTCCAACGATCAATATTATTATCCAACTCCTGTTTTTTGTCTTTTAGAGCAGACTCATCTCTTTGCAAAGCGTGTAATTCAGCCAAGCTTAACGCATAATTTCGAATTGTTGAAACAAATTCTATAGAACAAAGAAACGCCACTACTATCATAAAAACAAATACGAACGAACCAGAAAACAGCCTTTTTTTCTTTGGCTGATTTGATTCATCAACTGTACTTGTTGCCGTGCGGCGATTTCTCAAAACCATACTTCTAAGTTACTTTAAATATTCGACGTGTAAATACACCTTATATTTACTTTTAGCCTAAAAAATCATTATTACACAATATGAACAAAATACACGCCAAAATACAAAAATTGTGACCAGCTATCCATATATAGGAGCTGGTCACAAAATCATACTCAAAATTCTTTTAAAACTTAGATTCCCAACTATTCCATTTGAGCCTTGCTCAAAATCGTATCTGCAGAATGCTGCAACTTTTGCAACTCTTCTTCAGTCAAATCAAGCTTGCACTGCTCAATAATGCCATCTCGACCAACAATCGCTGGATAAGAAAGATAAGAATGATATTCTTCACGATAATTGGATACAGGCATCTGTTCTCTAGAATCCGTCATTACAGCATTCACTAAACGAACAGCTGCTGCAGCAATACCGTAGTTGGTATATTTCTTTCCATAGAACACAGTGAAACCGCCTTCGCGAGTTTCATCATCAACAGCATCCAAGTCAATGTTCTTTTCCTCAGCAAGATCAGTAATTGGCTGCTCTAACACTTTTACCGTAGACCATGCAACGAACTGTGAATCGCCGTGCTCGCCTAAACTATAACCCTTAACTGCCTTAGGATGAACTCCGAAGAACTTTCCTACAGCACGATGCAAACGGGCAGAATCAAGAAGAGTGCCAGTACCAATAACTCTTTCGTATGGAAGTCCAGTAGCTTCCTTGTAGAGCTGGCAAATAGCATCACAAGGATTAGTGATATCTATCAAAACGCCATGGAATCCAGAAGCTTTAATTTTTGCACCAACTTCTGCAACCTCTTTACGGTTATACTTAAGCTCCGCAAAACGATCTGGATGAGGAACATCCAAAAGTTTTATATGACCCAAGGCGCTTACGATTACTTCTACGTCTTTTAATGCTTCATAATCATTTACTGTAATATTAACGTTAAAAGGCACATTATCCATTGAATCTTCAAAATCAAGAGCATCAGCCTTAACTTTTGCTTCATTTGAATCATAAAGATACAAATCGTCAACGTGACCACCAATAATGAGCTGATGGGCTACTGCAGCACCAACATTACCCATGCCTATAACAGCGACTTTTCTCATATGAAACATCTCCTTCTGTTTTTAGTTTTTCATAAAAATAGCACTATTCTGGAGATAATGAAAGTAATTTTAGAAAAATTTTTTTAAAATTTTAAGAAATCATTGAAAATATACAAAAACGGCCAGCCGCATTTTATTGCGACTGACCGAAAATAAGCTTCAGCTCAAAGCTTAAAAAGCTTAAACAAGTCTTATGAATAACTTATAAAAGCCCTAGTATATTACTTCATATACTTCTTGCAAGCCTTGAATGCGCTGTAACCAGCGTACTGAGCGGTAGAGCCAAGCTCTTCCTCAATCTCAAGCAAGCGGTTGTACTTAGCGATACGCTCACCACGAGCAGGAGCACCAGTCTTAATCTGACCAGTGTTCTTAGCAACAGCAAGATCAGAAATGGTTGTATCTGGGGTTTCACCAGAGCGGTGGGAAACCATAGAAGTAAAGCCATTCTTGGTTGCAAGCTCAATAGCGTCGAGGGTTTCGGTAACGGAACCAATCTGGTTCAACTTTACGAGCAAGGAATTAGCTGCTCCAAGCTCAATACCCTTAGCCAAACGCTTTGGATTGGTGACGAGCAAGTCATCGCCAACGAACTGCAAACGATCACCAAGACGCTTGGTGATTGCTGCCCAATCATCCCAGCCTTCTTCCTGGAATGGATCTTCGATGGAAACGATTGGATACTCGTTGATGAGCTTCTCGTAGTAATCAAGCATGTAAGCAGATTCGCGCTCTTCGCCGTCGAAACGATACTTGCCAGTTTCCTTGTTGTAGAACTCAGAAGAAGCAACATCGAGGGAAATACCAATCTGCTTTCCTGGCTCGTAACCTGCAGCTTCGATTGCATCCATGATGTACTTCAAGGAATCTTCGTTGGACTTCATCTTTGGAGCGAAGCCACCTTCGTCACCAAGACCAGTAGCCAAGCCTTCCTTCTTCAAAACGTTCTTTAAGGTGTGATAAACCTCAACACCAGCGCGCAAAGCATCGCTGTAAGTTGCGAAACCGTATGGAGAAATCATGTATTCCTGAATATCAGTTGCAAAATCAGCGTGAGCGCCACCGTTCATGATGTTCATGTTTGGAACTGGAAGAATATGTCCGTTAGTTCCGCCGATGTAACGATACAATGGAAGCTCTGCAGATTCAGCAGCTGCATAAAGAGCAGCAAGAGAAACGCCAAGAATAGCATTTGCGCCAAGCTTACCCTTGTTTGGAGTGCCATCAAGCTCAATCATGGTTTCATCAAGAGCACGCTGGTCAGAGGCATCCATGCCAATAACCTTTGGAGCAATTACTTCATTAACAGCCTTAACTGCTTCCAAAGTACCCTTGCCCTGATAACGGGACTTGTCGCCATCACGACGCTCCCAAGCCTCAGCCTCACCAGTCGAAGCACCAGAAGGCACTAAGCCAATACCCTGAGCGCCATCTTCGGTCTCCAAATAAACCTGAACGGTAGGATTTCCACGAGAATCCAAAATTTCGCGTGCATATACGCTTTCAATAGCTGCCACAACTACTCCTTATTCATTTTGTTGGTTGTGTAACATATTCAAGATTAATGCGTTTTATGGACGTTATTTCGTAGCGTAAGTCGTTAAAGATACAAGCCTATATAATCTAAGCGTTTCGCGATTTGTCCATGCCTTTATACGATAATAACAAACTGACACGGGGTGCAATTATTTAATTGTAATTGCTGAGATTATACCCGTCGAACCTGATATAGCTAAAACTATCGAAGGGAATGTCGTTATGAATAACCTTTTTAGCGCGATTGCAAAACTGCATCATAAAGCTTTTATTTCTTTAAAAGCTTGGCTTTCTACTATAGCGATTCTTTTTTTATGGTTTTTAACAACCTTAACTCCTGCCGAAAATCGCGCTTTGCCATCTCCAAGCGAGGTAATAAAAGCATTTGTTGACTTAAACAACGAAGGAATATTACTACCGTCTCTTGCAATAAGCATATTTAGAGTTGTAGCTGGTCTTCTTTTAGGAATTGCTTTTGCTTTGCCATCTGGAATCATTTCTGGCGGAAGCAAAATAGGAGAATCAGTAATAAATAAACCAAGTCATATGCTCAGATCCATCCCATTCCCAGCATTAGCACCTTTATTGATCATTTTTCTAGGTGTGGACGAAATGATGAAAATAATGCTTATAGCGCTTGGTGTTTTTGGACCAATGTATGTCAATATTCGAGATGGAGTAAGGAACATTGACCCTAAACTAATAGAACTTGCAAAGGCTTATAACGTTAAAAAATCGACTGTTTTTACAACAATTTTTATGCGAGGAACACTAGCTAATTTTATGACAGGATTGCGATTTTCAATTTCCGTAGCATGGGTTGCTTTAGTTACTTGTGAAACAGTTAATTCTTCAATAGGAATCGGATATATTCTTTCTAGAGCTCAACAATTCTTTAGACCAGATCAAATGATGGCATGCATTATTTTATATGCGATTGCAGGACTTGGATCAGAAGTTACTGCAAACATATTCGAATATTGGCTTATGCCAGAACGCAGAGTAAATAGAGAATCTTAACAAAGAGTTGATTTTAGAAATTCACGTAAATAAAGAATTTATAAAATCCTCTGTGAATTTTAGAGATACTTTTAACGATACTTTTAAAAATAAGTCAATTTTTATAAAAATTTAATCAACAAAATTTAATCAACAACCAAATAAACCAAATAAGAAAAACACAAAATAAAGGTAAAGGAGCCAAATCATGGCTAATTTCAAAATACAAATTGCTAGCAAACGCTCTATTGCAGCAATATGCGCTTTTTGCGCAACTATCGCCCTTGCATCTTGCGACGGAGCTCAAAAACCTGCAAATAACTCCCAATCTTCTAGCAAAGATACGGGAATAATGAGGGTTGCTTATCTTTCTACAGCAAACTATTTAACAACGTTAAAAAATGAAAAATTCCTTCAGGAAGAATTTGGAAAAGCAAAAGTCACCTATACTGGACCATACACTCCAGTTGATGGTCTTACCGCAGTTATGAGCGGAAGCGCTGATGCAACAACTACTGGAACTGGACGATTTATTGATTTGATTGCAGAAGGTCAACCTTGGGTTGCATTTGCGCTCGAATATTACAATGGTGATTCTCAAGGAATCGTTGCATCCGCAAAAAGCGGCGCAAAAACACTAAAAGACTTATATGGAAAGAAAGTTGCTATTATTCACAACGGTGATACTGGCGATTACATGCTTCACCGCGCATTCGATAAAAGCGGATTAGACGTTTCTAAAGTGCATAAAGTAGAGATGAGCCCTAAGAACTTCCAGGCAGCATTTACATCTGGACAGATTGATGCAATTTCCTCATTCGATCAGAATCTTGCTGCAGCGATGACAACCCCTGGGTCAAAATTACTTGTTAACGCTAAAAAGTATGGCAACATGAATGTTACCATTCACATTGTTTCTAGAAAATTTGCTAAGAAGCATCCTGAGCTCGTTAAAAAAATGTATAATGCTCTTGTTCGCGAAGCTAATAAGTCACATAAAGAAAAGAATGTTATCGGGAATGCTTATAAGCAACTTGGAGCAAGCGATACAATCATTAAGCAGATTGAAAAATTCGATAATCCAACAATTAAGCCAATCGATAAGAAAGGCTTAGAAATGATGAAGGTTCAGGCAAAAGAATACGTAAAATATGGTTTAATTAAGCAAGCTCCAACAAACTTGGATGATTCCGTAATGGATTGCAGCAAGTAACCTAAACCTTTAAAATACGCTAAATAATTTTCAAAATCAAAACACAGTAGGAGTTAATATGAACATTCAAAACAATGAAAATAATGCTAATAATGTCAACAATTCCTACTGTGTTTCTTTAACGCATATTGAAGTAGCATTTGACGACACTTATAAGGTTTTGAAAGATATTAATTTAAACATTAAGCAAGGCGAGTTTGTCTCACTTATTGGCAGATCAGGTTGCGGAAAAACAACGCTTCTTAAAGTAATATCTGGTTTATTAAAACCTACAAGCGGCAGTATAAACGTTACAGACATGCAGGCTATAGGATTCCAAGATGCAAGATTAATCCCATGGCTAAAAATTGGTGAAAACGTTGTTTTTGGTCTTTCAGACAGTAAAAACAATCTTAAAAAACTTGCAAATAATGCTCTTAGCAAAATGCAATTAGAAGAATACGCCAATAAATGGCCTTCTCAACTTTCTGGCGGTCAAGCTCAACGCGTCTCTTTAGCTAGAGCATTAGTAAGAAACCCAGAGCTATTGCTTTTAGACGAACCTTTCGGCGCATTAGATGCTTTAACAAGACTAGACATGCAAGATCTTCTAGCTAAGCTAAGAACACAAAACGGCTGGAGCACAATCATGGTTACTCACGATATTGCGGAAGCTGTAAGATTATCAGATCGTATTCTAATGCTTCAAAATGGCGTAATATCAAGGCAATGGAATATCGATAGGAGCAGTGTTGATTCGCAAGGAAGACCTACAAATCATGTTTCTATTGAAGATGATTTAAGACTTGCCTTAAAGTGACATGTTCACTATTTAAAATTCACCTATTAATTTTTACCAATCAATGTCTTCTAAAAGTTGCTTAGCCCATTCGACTATCTCTTTTTCACTCATAGACGATGAATCCCCTAAAACAGACGCAAAAGGAGATGGAAAAATCATTGTGTGGGTTACAGGCTTAAACTGTGCTCCCCTGTAGATCCTACTCAAACGCATCCAAACAGATTGAGCTGGATCTACGCCAATAACGCGCACAGTTTTACCTTGCATGCTTATTTGATTAATACCCATTTGTTTAGCTTTAAAACGTAATCTTGCAACATCAAATAATGTTTGTAAGGATTTAGGAGGATTTCCATATCTATCGCTTAACTCATTGAAAATCTCTTTTAAGTCTTCATCATTCTGAGCCTCAGCAAGCTTCCTATAAGCTTCCAAACGTAATTTATCTGAATCAATATAAGATACTGGAATTGAGGCTTCTATTGGCAAATCAATAGAAACAGATATGGACTCTTTATGATCTGGTTCCTTATATTTTTCAACAGCTTCAGATACCATCCGAACATATAAATCGAATCCGACTCCTTCAATATGCCCACTCTGAGCATCTCCAAGCAAATTGCCAGTTCCGCGCAATTCCAAATCCTTCATAGCAACATCAAAACCAGAGCCAAGAGCAGTATATTGAGCGATTGTTGCAAGCCTGTCGTGAGCCTGCTGAGTCATAGGCTTAGTAGGATCGTACAAAAAGTATGCGTATGCGCGCTCACGACCTCTTCCAACTCGTCCTCGTAATTGATGAAGCTGACTTAAACCGAATCTGTCAGCGTGATCTACAATAAGCGTATTTGCATTAGAAATATCTAATCCTGTTTCAATAATCGTAGTGCAAACAAGAACATCAATATCCCTATGCCAAAAATCACGAATAATAGTGTCAAGTTGCTTCTCGCCCATTTTTCCGTGCGCAATCGCCACTCGAGCATCTGGCACAAGTTTTTGAATATTAGAGGCAATTTTACTAATATCTTCTACGCGATTATGAACGTAAAATACTTGTCCTCCACGCAATAATTCACGTTTAACACAGGCTGCAACTTGTGCATCTTCATATGCTCCAACATAAGTCAAGACTGGTAGACGATCTTCTGGAGGCGTAGCAAGCGTAGACATTTCACGAATACCCGTAACAGCCATTTCAAGCGTTCTAGGAATAGGCGTTGCAGAAAGGCTAAGCACATCTACATTTGTTCGTAGAGCTTTTAAAGTTTCTTTATGTTCAACACCAAAACGTTGTTCTTCGTCTATAATCACTAATCCTAAATCTTTAAATTTTATATTTGGATTTAAAAGTTTATGAGTTCCAACAACAACATCTACTTGCCCTGATTCTATTCCTTGCATTGTAGCGTCTATTTCTTTTGCACTCTGGAATCTGCTCATTGCGGCAACTGTTACAGGGAAGCCAGAAAAACGGTTAGTAAAAGTCTCGTAATGCTGCTGAACCAAAAGAGTGGTTGGCGCTAGAACAACTACTTGTTTACCGTCTTGAACAGCTTTAAATGCAGCTCGAACAGCAATTTCCGTTTTACCAAACCCAACATCTCCGCAAATCAACCTATCCATTGGAATTGGCTTCTGCATATCTTGTTTAACTTCGTCAATAGTAGTAAGCTGATCCGGCGTTTCTTGATACGGAAATGCATCTTCCAGCTCTTTTTGCCACGGAGTGTCAGAGCTGAAGGCAAAACCTTTAGTAGATGCTCTGGCTGAATATAATTTGATTAAATCCTCTGCAACTTCTTGAACATGCTTTCTAGCTTTTGCCTTTGTAGCAGCCCAATCTGATCCTCCAAGTTTGTTTAACTTTGGAATTTCAGCCCCAATATATTTGCTAACCAAGTCGAGTTGATCGGTTGGAATAAAAAGCTTGTCGGCAGGCGCATTACGTTTACTTGGCGCGTATTCAATTTCCAAGTATTCACGAGTAGCTTCTCCACTTGAGGTTTTTATATTTCGCTGCCTCATGCCTATAAATTTGCCGATTCCATGCTGATCGTGAACAACAAAATCGCCTGGTTTAAGATCTAGAAGGTCTATTGATTTTCGTCTTCTCCTAGGAGTTTTAAGCGCGCTTGCAGAAGATGTTTTTCCAGTCAAATCTCTTTCTGTAAGAATAGCGATTTTACTTTGTTCATCTATGAATCCGTCCACTATTTGCGATTGAATCGGTACAAAATCAAAAATTCCAGTTGATTGTATTGCGCGACTTAGTCTAGATAAGGTTCCATATGCGGATGCAATTATGTAAACTTTAAATCCGTTTGCTATAAGACCAGATATTCCACTAGAAATCTTTTCATTGTCTCCTCTAAATTCTTGAGGAGATTTAATGCTCAATCCTAGACGGCTATTTTTTACAATTTTATTTTCGTCAGATTCTTTAAGACCTACGGTTGCTTGCGACTTATCAGATCCAAAACTCGTTAAATTTATTACCTGATGATTCTTATTTTCTAAGCTTGCTAAAGTTTCATCAAAATCAAGAAAACTCGCCTGATCGAATGTTATTGGAGCACCTG
Organism: Gardnerella sp. KA00390; assembly: GCF_049244075.1. Lineage (GTDB taxonomy): Bacteria > Actinomycetota > Actinomycetes > Actinomycetales > Bifidobacteriaceae > Bifidobacterium > Bifidobacterium vaginale. Next base: position 805,512 of record NZ_CP058372.1, on the reverse strand, counting down.
CTCCTCTACCAGATGCAGCTACATGCCAGCTTGCTGCCAAAAATTCATTAGCAGTTCTACTTAAATCTTGAGCTGCGCGCCTACATTTTTCTGGGTCAGAAATCAATATTATAGAATTTTTTGGAAGCAGATTTTCTACTGGTTCCATTTTGTCAACTAATGCTGGAAGCAACGACTCCATACCCTCTACTGGTATTGCATTCGATATGGATTCCAACATGTCGTCAGCATTTTGAATTTTACCAATCAAAGATTTTGCACGATTTTGAATATCTTTTGTAAGCTGTAATTCTCTACAAGCAGTAGCCCAAATACTATTAATATTCTCACCGTATGTGCGTTGATCAGATGCATGAAACTGCTTAATCGTGTCGATTTCGTCTCCAAAAAATTCGATTCTAACAGGATGATTCATCGTTGGAGAAAAAACATCTATTATTCCACCTCTAACTGCAAATTCTCCACGATTCATAACCAACTCAACGCGATTATATGAGTTTTCAACAAGACGTTTTACAGCAGAATCTATAGGAACTTCTTTACCACATTCAAAAACAAGAGGCTCCACGTCTGAAATATTTTCAACAACTGGCTGAATAATAGAACGAACTGGCATAACAAGCACACGAATTGGGCTAAACATTCTATTTTTGCCACTTTGAGGATGTTTTAATCTTCTAAAAACCGACATTCTACTTGCCACAGTGTCTGCTCTAGGAGAAAGACGCTCATGAGGAAGAGTCTCCCAAGCCTCGAGTTCGGCAATATCCTGAGGATCTCCATCATACCAATCGCGTATTGAAGAAACAGCGTCACTAGCATCTCTACCAGATGGAGTAATTAGAACAACAGGACTACTCTTTGATATTGCAGCTGCTATAGCAGGTCTAGAACCTAAAGGAGATGCTACAGTAAGCGGATTCGGAAAATCTAGCACGTTAGAAACTAAAGATTTAAACGCTTCATTTTTATCTAAAATATCTTTAAGTATATTTTCAAAAGAAACGTTAGAATTTATAAAATCTTTAGAATCTGACATATTGTTAGCAAAAAAATCAGATTTATTTGCCATTGAAATGCTCCTGAGTGGCGCTAAGTCCGCGGAAGATCACACTTTCTACTGCATCAGCACCATCTGCCAAAAAATTAGGAAGTTCAGATTTTTGCGCACCAGCAAAACCACCCAAAACCCAATTAACAGTATTATCATGCGCGTGCGCTCCGCGTTGAGCGTGCCCCACACCCATTCTCACACGAGCATATTGCGGAGTTCCAAGACTGCGATCAATAGAACGAATACCATTATGACCTCCAGCAGAACCGCCAGATTTTACTTTAATCCGACCAAAATCCAAATCCATATCGTCATGAATAATCACAATATGGTCAGTTTCAATCTGATAATACGAGCTTATTGACGAAACAGCAGCACCAGAATCGTTCATAAATGTGAGCGGCTTAGCGAGGAAAAACTTCGCCGATTTACCGTCTAAATTCATTACTCCCTTGCCTAATTTTGACAAGCCCTTATGGTCGGAAAAAGATATTGACCAACGCTCACTTAGCACGTCTGCAACCATAAATCCCATATTATGACGTGTACCTTCATACTTCGATCCAGGATTTCCAAGTCCTACAATCAGCCAAAAATCCGATGCCATAGCGCACACTCCAACTCATAAACTCAACAACAAAATGGGCGTACCGATTGAATACTACTTAAATACGTAGGCTCTCGATACGCCCTCATATACTGTGCACTATTCTACCAATAAGACGGTCATTGTTTAAATAATGCGGTTATTGTTTAAAACTTTCGCAAAAACTATTTTAAGAATTCGTCGGTGGATAATTCTTTAGCTTGAGGAGTTTTATGAGTTACCTTACCTTTTGCATCAGTGTAAGCTCCTCCTTGGCTTAAGAAGTTAAAGTAGTCTTGAGCACCTTTAACATCACTTGTACCAAACACAAACTTTCCACTTTTAATATCTGCGTGGTTTCCCCAATACTGACCATCGACGATCAGTTTCATGCTGCGTTTAACAAATTTTGGATTAAGATTTGCATCTTTAGCTTCTTTAACCAAAATGTCAGATGCTTCATCTGGGTGTGAATACGCGTATTCATACCCACGCTTTGCAGCTTTAACGAATGCGCGAACAAGCTTAGGATCACGTTTAATTGTTCGCTTATTAGTAATAATACCAATCGTATCTGGCTGACCAGGAACTCCATAATCTCTAGACCTAAAACAACGAAGCTTAGGACCGAACATATCTGCTTGGACACCTTCCCAAGTCGCATAAAACCCACCAAAATCTGCTTTTCCAGATTCAAGAGTACGGAAAGTTGAGGTTCCAACAGTAACTTTATCGAATTTACCCTTGCCGCCATCATGCTGAATCATTCTGTTAATTACAACATCACTTTCTGCAGCACCAAAAGACGCGTAAGTTTTTCCATCAAAATCTTTAGGAGAATGAATCTTATTGTTTTTAGCAAGAGCACACCAGATTGCACTTGGTTTTTGCTGCACTTGCATAACCTGCTCAAGATTAGCTCCCTTTGTAGAAGAATCAGCAACATTAGTTAATGTAGTAAGAGCAAAATCAGCTGCACCACTGTCTACAGCATGTTCAGAACCAGTTGGAGCAACAGCAAGCAAATCTACATCTAATCCTGCATCCTTAAACCAACCTTTATGCTTTGCAACATAGATACCAATATGATTCGTATCTGGTGCCCAAAAAAGCATAAAAGATACTTTACGAAGATTCGAATTTTGATTATTATCCTCAAATCCACATGCAGAAAGAGATAATACACAAAATGCAGAAAGAATAAACGCAAGACCACGCTTTAAAACACGCATATTCATGAGTTCCCTACTTTGTTTTTACTTACCATTTTCTGGGAAATGCAGCACAGACTTGGCAGAAAACGGTATCAAGGGCCTAGCCCGCGCCGTTCAATGCCCCCTATCAAGCTAAGAGTTTGACTAGGTTTGCCACACATTGACTCACGAAACATTTTGATTATGCACGATTCAATCGACAAATTAATAATCATGTTACAAACATAAGATTCTGATAGAATACACGTGCTATTCTTATTTCTGAATTTATGCGATTGGGGCAGCAGTCGCTATTTTTATGTCACTAGTTTAATATTCAAGAAAAGGATTGAAAATAAATGACGCAATCGCGTTTAAAGACTACGCTTGCAAAGTGTCTGCCAACTGTAATATCAATAGCAATTGTGCTGATTCTATGGCAATTTGCTTGCCAACACTATAAGATATCGCCAAATCTTATTCCTGCACCAACTTCTATTGCTCAAGACACAATTGAATCATTCCCTACTTTATTGCCTGCTGCACTAATAACAACTCAAGAAACAGTTATTGGCTTTGCACTAGCAATAATATGCGGAATTCTTCTGGGCGTATTTTTCCATGTTTCTAAGCTAGTTAAGTCTGCTTTATTCCCACTACTGTGCGCGGCTCAAACTATGCCTTTAATTTCTATTGCACCAATTTTCTTGATTTGGTTTGGATTTGAAATGTCTGGAAAAATAGTAATAGTAATGATTTTTAGTATGTTTCCTATTGCTGTTCAAACTGTTCGAGGATTAGACGCAGTTCCTAGTTTTTATACCGATGTTGCATTAACTTGTGGAGCTAATGCTACTTGGACTTTGTGGCATGTTAAGTTGCGCGTAGCGGCTAGGCAAATTTTCGGAGGAATTAAAATTAGCGCAGCATATGTTTTGGGAACAGCTGCTACAGCAGAATATTTAGGAGCTAGAAACGGCTTAGGTATTTGGCTTCAATCCGCATATAACTCTTTTAGAACTCCACTTATTTTTTCAGCAACTATAGCAATAATAATTCTTACAGCTCTTCTAATGCTTGTTATAAATACAGCTGAAAAACTTCTTCTAGGTCCTGTGGAAGACGATGAAGATCCAGATAATCAACTGTAAAACTGATATATAAAATTAATGCCGAGCATAATGTAATCGATTATGCTCGGCATTAATTTTTATTGTTCCAAAACTGTCTTCTAATTCTACTTAACAGCTTCTTCACTCATTGCATCATTAATAGCATCGCTAAGCTCTTTTTGAGCCTTTCCATATGCTTGCCAATTCCCTGATCTCATTGCAGAATCAGAATCCTTCAATGCTTGAGCTGCTCGTTTAAGTGCAATCCTAGCTTTTTCACTAATAGAATTAGATTTTGCAGGTGCATTTGCACTACTTTTAGCATCGCTCTTATTGGAATTATTTGCATTATTTTTATTGGAGACATTTTCATTTGAGCCAGAATTATTGGAAGCATCGCCAGCGTTTGCGCCGGAGTTTCCTCCAAACACTTGGTTTAACGCTTCATCCAAAGTGTCAGCAAATCCAACTTGATCTCCAAAAGCAACCAATACTTTCTTAAGCAATGGATAGCTCGTAGAACCGCTAGATTGTACGTAAACAGGCTCTACGTAAACCAATCCTCCACCAAGAGGCAATGTAAGCAAGTTTCCACGCTTAACTTTGGTTGAGCCAGATTCAAGCAAATTCAACTCTTTAGAAACATTTGCATTAGCATTAAAGTTGTTTTGAGCTTGACCAGGTCCTGGAACATTTGAAACTTTAGGTAACTCTTGAAGTCTTAGTTTGCCATAATTTTCGCTTACTTTTCCAGCAACATTTCCAGCATCGGAATCTACAGACAAGAATCCAGTTAGGATTTCTCGAGTGATTTTTCCAGCAGGAATATATGTGGAAACAAGCGAAAATACTGGTTTGTTTGCTCCTCTAGTTTGCAAAGTCAAATAGTATGGAGGTTGCAAAATATCTTCTCGCTGAAGACTTTGAGATTCTGTAGGATCTACTGGAGTCTGCCAGAAGTCTTCTCCCGAGAAGAACTGACTTGCGCTGTCAACATGATACTTTGCAAGCAAATGCCTTTGCACTTTAAACAAGCTTTCTGGATATCGAATATGACTCATCAAATCGCCAGAAATCTTAGAAATATCGTGATAATGACCTGGGAATATTGATCTCCAAGCCTTAATCACAGGGTCCTTTTTATCCCAAACATACAAATCAACCGAACCGTCGTAAGCATCAACAGTAGCTTTAACTGAATTGCGAATATAGTTTGCTCGCTGATTCGTTAAGCCTTTAATAGAACGAGATGTTGTGGTTGTAGAATCCTGAGTCACCTGACCAAAATCAGTCATTTGCGAATATGGGTAAGAATCGGACGTTGTGTATCCGTCAACAATCCACTTAACTCGTCCGTCAACAACCGCTGGGTAAACGCGTCCATCTAAAGTCAAGTATGGAGCAACTTTAGAAACGCGAGTCTTAGGATCACGATCATACAAAATCTGCGAATCAGAAGTAACTCTATCAGAGAACAGAATCTGATCTGACTCAAAACGAATAGCGTGCAACAACCTAGAGAAGAAGTTTCCTACTCTTGGTCCACCATTTCCCTTAAACGTTGTTAAAGCACCATTTGAACCAGTTGGATAATCAAATTCCCAAGGAGCAGTGCCTTTTGGAGAACCAACAATAGAATACTTTGGAGCGTTTGGCGAGAAGTAAATACGCGGCTCATACTTCTTCAACTTTGTAAGCTTTCCTTGAGTTGGAATTCCATATTCCATAAATTGCGGCTGACCATCTGCAGTAACCTTATTTCCGTATGCTGCAACCACGCCATATCCGTGCGTGTAAACAGTATGGTCATTAACCCAATTTCGATTATCGTTTCCAGCTAAATCAAGCTCTCTTGCAGCAATAACCGTGTCTTGACTCACGCCATCAATGTCATACTTATCTACAGAAAGAGTATCTGCAAAAGTATAGTATTGCTTAGATTGCTGCAATTGGCGGAATGTTGGAGAAGTAACTTGAGGGTCTAAAAGCCTGATTTGTGCAGTAGACTCCGCTTCTTTTGCAAGCGCTCCCGACTTTCCTTCCGAAGTAGCGTTATACGATTCTTTTTTAACATTATTTAAGCCATACGCAAACTTAGTTGCATCAATATTTCGCTGAATATAAGTGGCTTCTAATTCTTGAGCATTCGGTGCTACCTTAAAACGTTGCAAAAGAGCAGGCCAAGCAAAAGACAAAACCATAGCGCATACGACTAAAGACGCAACAGCTATAGCAGGCGTGCGCCAAGCTTTAACAGCTACAGCAAAACGCGTACCGATTTTTACATTTCCATTAAGAGCATGAGACTTTAGCAGCCACGTTGTTATAACAATTCCAACAATTAGTGTTATTACAGCCATTGCAATGCTGGAAGGAACGCCAGCATTCATATCTGTGTAAGATCCGCCAGTAATCTTAGAACCATCCAAATTTACAATCGCAAATACATCTAATATTTGCAAAACGGACCAGAAAATAATAACGAGCATAAACCATGCAGAAATTTGGCGCCTTGCACTTTTAGTTATGTTAAAAATGCCCTTGCCTCCTACAGGCAGCGTAATCCTTACAGCTCCCATTAAAGCGTTTGTTATAACGCTAAATAGCAAAGAAACAGCAAGAAGAACAATAAACGCTCTAGTAAAAAGACGCAATCCTGGCAAAACAAACACGTAAAAACCGTTATCAAATCCAAATTGCGGATCTTTAATACCAAATGATTGGTAGTTAAACATAAGCAAAATTTGCACCCAATGATTGTAGAATTGCATTCCAAACACAGCGCCTACAATCAAAGACACAACTCCTGCAACATGCATTGCAAGCTTAGAACTTATTCCCTTTTTAGTGTCTAAAATATTGCCTTTTTCTTTAACATATACGCCATCTTCGCTTCCAGGGCGTTTTTTAATCGCAATATATGCAGACAAATACCCAAACGCAGCCATAAGCAGAGCGTACAAAGCCCAAACGCCGATTTTAGCAGCTAGTTGAATCCAGATTACGCTCTCGAATCCAAGTTGCGCATACCACATGCAATCTGTAATAAAAGTAGAAAAACCAAAAATAATTGAGCATATAAAAGCTATTGCTACTACTATTGCAACAATAATCCAACGCCATTTTCTTGATTTTCCAACAAACTTATTTACATCAAAATCTATTCTCATATAGCGATTATTCTCCTTACTGTTTGAGCTTTTATTATCGCTTTTATTGCTTTTACTATCTTTACTATCTTCGCTAGCATCGCTAGTATCGCTATTTTTGGGCGAGTCACCTTCGTTTTCTAGTTTTTTCTTAGCTTCTAATATATCGCTAAAGAGGTCACCAAGGTCATCATCGTCACTATAATAGTCTGCCAAATCTTTTATTTTTTTTGCAAACTTTGAAGAAGTCTTATCTTTGTTTTCACTATTAGACTCATCTTTAGAAGCATCTTTATCAACAACATTGACACTGCTATTATCTTCATCAATGCTTTCTACAACTACATCTTGGTCAATAGAATCATCTGCAGAAGTATCGGCAAAATCATTATTTTGATTGCTCTTTTTCTTTCCATCGCTTGAATAATCAGAACGCTTATACACCTTAGTGTTTTCAGGTTTTTTAGCCATATACGCGCCAAAAGCAGCCCGTGCAACGCCAATGATTATTTCTATGATGACTTTCGACATAAAGTTAATAATACTATATTAATTATTCCCAATCTACTTGTTGTGTAATCAAAAATAATTACAAAAAAGCGCGCTCACAAAGTAGCGAACGCGCCTAATTTGATTAAATTAAATCATATTGAAGCATTTATGCTAAGCAACATCTGGATCGTCTTTAGCGATTGTTCCAGTAAGCTTTCCAATTGCTTTCATAATGTGGTACACAACCAACACAACAACAGTGCCGATTGCAATACCGTTGAACTGAATTCCAGAAATAGCAAATTGGAAGTTGGCAATGCCAATAATCATAACGATTGCAGCAATCATAATGTTAACTGGCTTATCGAAGTTCACTTTGTTTTCTACCCAAATGCGCACGCCGATCATGCCAATCATGCCGTAAAGCAAAGTGGTTACGCCGCCCAAAACGCCTGCTGGAATGGAGTTTACGATTGCACCAAACTTTGGGCAGAGGCTTAATACGAATGCGAAGAATGCAGCGCACCAATAAGCGGCAGTAGAATACACTTTTGTTGCAGCCATAACGCCAATATTTTCGCCATATGTTGTAGTACCGCAGCCGCCAAAGCACCCAGCAATTGCAGTACCTAAGCCGTCTGCAAACAAAGCGGTACCAATCTTGGAATCGTAGTCGCGGCCAGTCATCTGAGCTACAGACTTAACGTGACCAACGTTTTCTGCAATAAGAACGAGCACAACTGGCAAGAACATAAGCAAAACAGAGAAGTCAACTTGCGGAGTGTGGAACTTAGGGAATCCAATCCAAGAAGCTTGCTCAATCTTACTAAAGTCAACTTGACCCTGGAAGCATGCGTAAGCGTAGCCAACAAGAACACCAAGCAAAATGTTTAAACGTCCAAGAAGACCGCGGAAAATTACTGCAATAAGCATAACTGCAACCAAAGTTACTAAAGCAGTATCTGGCGCCTTTTGGAAGTTACCCCAAACAGCTGGACCCAAGTTAAAGCCAATGATTGCAACGATTGCACCGTTAACAACAGGAGGCATAATAATGTCGATCCACTTTGCTCCTGCAAAATGCACAAGCACACCGATTAAAGCAAGAAGAATACCCGTGCACATAATGCCAAAGCTTGCTACAGCAATACCTTTATGCGCAGCAGTTACAGCCATAACAGGTGCTATAAGACCAAAAGAGCTTCCTAAATAACTAGGAAGCTTATTTGCGTTAATCAACAAGAACAGTGCTGTGGAAAGAGCCGTGAACATTAAAGTAGTAGACGGATCAAAGCCTGTAAGAATTGGCACTAAGAATGTTGCGCCAAACATAGCAATAACATGCTGAGCGCCAATACCAGCAGTACGAGTCCAAGTTAGACGCTCATCTGGCTCTACTACTTCTCCTGGCTTCAAAGTTTTTCCGTCACCATGAAGCTGCCATGTAAACAACGATTTCATCGTTTTCTCCTTGTGTAAAACGAGTTCGTATATATGTTTGTAGTCGAACAACTACAAAAAACAAGCGCCAGCTTAAAAAAAAAAAACAAGCACTACTCGAGCGCAGGTTTGGCAGCTTCCGCAGAGGTCGCCATCAACCGCCGCCCCTTAGCCAAATGGTCATTCTAATGTACTAATCATAAAGTGTCGAGGCAATTTTAAAAATAACAAATTTACATGTGATTTTCATTGAAATATCAAGGAAAATCGGTGTGTCGAAAACAGATAAAACACAACTAATTAATACTAATAAAAGTTTATACTTATAAACTTTTGCTTACGTATTAAATCTGCTTATTACAATCTTAATTTTGCAAAACATTTTGAATGTAATCTTTTAACACAATTGCATGATTTATACGCAGATCTTTCGCGCCATATAAAAACGTTACTTTTTTATTTTTTCTACATATATCTACGATTTGGTTTACACAATCTTGATTCTCGTCCAACTCTTCAATATAACGATTAGCAAATTCTTCGAAACGCTCAGACTTATGCCCAAACCATTTTCGCAAATCACTTGATGGAGCAATATCTTTACACCACAAATCAAGATTTGCCTTTTCTTTACTTATCCCTCTAGGCCACAATCTATCTACTAATACTCGCAAGCCATCATGTTCATCAGATGATTCATAAATGCGTTTAATTTGAATATTAATATTGCACATAATTACCTCATTACCTCTTTAACTACATATAATGATTACACAATTATGATTTTTTTCAACAAGATTTAATTAATCACAATCCGAATGGAACTAATACAAAACTACGATAGATTTTTATCGAATATGTTTTATTATGTGATTTTTATTTTTAGCGTGTTGCTTGTAATCAAGCCGAAATGCAAATAAATGTTTAAATTTTTTTGAATTTTTGTTCATTTTTGTCCGATTATGAGAGAATACTTAGCTAAATGGTTAATTTCTTTGATACATGGAAAAAGAAAATCTGCACCATCAACATGGCTCTTATAGCAGTGTTGACTCTTCTAGCTTCCTTAATTGGTAGCTGGCTCAAGCAGTTCCCAGGCTTAAGCCTTTTGGGAGCACTTATCATTGCGTTGCTTATTGGCATGGCCCTGCAGCTGCCTTTGCACGTATACAAGTTGAATAATGATTCTAGAAGAGCTGGAGTTAAATCTTCTGCTGGTCTAATTGCAAATAAACTACTTCGACTAGGTATTATTTTGCTAGGCTTTAAGCTAAATTTGCACGTTCTATTTACTCAAGGTTTAAAGTGCCTACCAATCGCAGCTGTACTCGTTGCTGTTATGGTTTGCGTTACTTATAACATTGCAAAACTTCTTAAAGTAAGTCCTCAGCTTGCAATGCTAACAGCAGGTGGAACAAGTATTTGCGGAGCGGCAGCTGTTATGGGTCTTTCTGGCTCCATGCCTGTACCTCCACAAGAAGAGGATGAAAAAGAACAAAACGAAGTTATGGCTGTTGCAACAGTTGCAATAATGGGCACAATTTATGCTTTGGCAGAAATCTTTATTCTTCCTCATTTTGGAATGACTAAGCAGCAGCTTGGAATTGCTGCTGGAGCGTCCCTTCACGAAATTGCACACGCTGTTGCAGCAGGCGGAGCTTTTGGGAGTATTGACGTTGCAACAATCATGAAGCTTACACGAGTTCTTATGCTTGTTCCTACATCAATCTTTATTGCAATTTGGTGGAATGCTCGTCACAGCCAAGTAGAAGATAACGGAAAGCGCAAAATCAACTTCCCATGGTTTATGCTTGGATTTATTGCAGCATCCGTTATTGGTACGTATGTGCCTTTTGTTTCGTCTTACGCATCCCTCCTTGTTGACGCAGGATACGTCTTCCTTGGAATGGCTATGGCTGCTCTTGGAATCAACGTAAACTTTAGAGTTATATTTAAGCAAGGAAAAGCAGCATTCTTGGCAAGCTTCTTGGCTTCTATAGTGCTAGTTGTGTTAGCTTGTGGTGCAAGTATTTTGTTCTTCTAATAGAACAGACATCATAAAAGAAACAAGAGGATTCCCTTTAAGGGAATCCTCTTTGCATATATAATCAATAAATATTTTAGTTATTCAATGTGTACAGAAGTTCCATCTGGAATATACGAATAGAACCACTTAGAGTCAGGCACACTTAATCGAACACATCCATGAGATGCAGGAACACCCAGCTTTTGAGCCTCTGGAACAATATAATCACCAAAATTAAACCTGGTTGGCACAGAGTGGAATAAATATTCGGAACCTATAAAGCCAACCCAGTAGTCGCCACCCATCTTTTCTCTATCATTATAAAAATGGTCACCTCGCGCACCAATTTTATAATCACCTTTAGGAGTTGATTCATCCATTCCAGCACTAACAATCATCGTATAAACAAGATTATTATTCGCATAAATATAAACACGTTGTTTTTTAAGATTTACTTTTACGTGTAAATGATTTGCATCAACCCCAGAAAGATTCGGATACTGACCTCCTGTAGGAATTTTCCATAAATCAGAAGATTTAATTAATGGATTATCTAAAGACTTATTTGAATAATCTATCTTTGTTTTAGATTTTTTATTGTTTTTATTACTCTTATTGTTTTTGCGTTTTGAATAATAAGATTTTGTGTTATTAGAGATTCGACTATTTGCTTCTTCAATTACGTGAGATACCTGAAAACCGACAAAGCTGAAAAAGATTAAAATAACTAGAACAGTAGAAACGCGCTTATAGAAAATTTTGCGATTTTCTGGAGATTTTAAGCTAATAATATATTTCACTAATCGCGCAATAAGTGACCTTAGAACGCTTTTTAAAGCACAAAATATATTCATAAAATCTCCATAATAAACAAGATAAAAGGCGCTACTTTGATACTATACTACAGTACCTAAGCAGCGCCGTTACACATTAATATGATTATTGTTTAGACGAATTGTTTAGACAATCACACATTAAACTTAAATTCAACAATATCTCCGTCTTGCATAACATAATCGCGTCCTTCAAGACGAAGCTTTCCTTCTTCCTTGATTTTTGCCATTGAGCCTTGAGCCTCAACAAAATCATCGTAAGAAACAACTTCTGCTTTAATAAATCCACGCTCAAAATCAGTGTGGATAACGCCTGCAGCTTGCGGAGCTGTCCAACCCTTATGAATTTGCCATGCGTGAACTTCTTTAACGCCAGCCGTCAAATAGGTTTGAAGACCTAGAATATCAAAGCCAACGCGCGCAAGCTGATCCAATCCAGATTCTTGCAAGCCCGCATCAGCCAACATTTCTCGAGCATCTTCTTCATCAAGCTCAGTAAGCTCCGACTCAAATTGCGCATTCAAGAAAATAGCCTTTGCTGGAGCTACAGATGCCGCCAGCTTAGACTTTAAAGAGTCATCCGAAAGCTCCGAATCGTCAACGTTAAACACGTAAATAAAAGGCTTAGCAGTAAGCAAATGCAAATCGTAAACGTCGTCTTTATTAATCAACTTCTCATTATGAGCCTGATCAATCGTCTTACCAGATTCAAGAATTTCCTTAGCCTTATTTACAGCATTTACGTATTCTTGAGTAACTTTTTTGCCACGTAAATCTTTTTCTAACTTTGGCAAAGCATTCTCGATTGTTTGCAAATCAGCAAGAATAAGCTCCGTGTTGATTGTGTCAATATCGTCTGCTGGATCTACCTTGCCATTAACATGCACAATGTCATCATCGTTAAATGCACGAACAACTTCGCAAATGGCATCTGCTTCACGAATATTAGCAAGAAACTTGTTGCCCAAGCCTTCGCCTTCGCTTGCACCCTTAACGATTCCTGCAATATCAACAAATGTAACGGTTGCTGGAACTATTTTCTCGGTTTTAACAAGCTTCGCTAAAACAGGCAAACGTTTGTCTGGCAAAGGCACAATACCAGTATTTGGTTCGATTGTTGCAAACGGATAATTTTCTGCTAAAACGTTATTTCTTGTTAGAGCATTAAACATAGTCGATTTACCAACGTTAGGTAAACCTACGATTCCAATTGTTAAAGACATAATTACCTACTTTAGACCAGCTAGAGGAATTGACGACTCTACTATACTCGTATTGTTTTATTTTTGTTGAATTGCATCAACCGCGCTAATAACATCTCCCCTAAAACCACACGATTCTAGCTTTGAAACACCTCGAATCGTAGTGCCGCCAGGAGAACATACAGCGTCTTTCATAACGCCTGGATGAATGCGAGTATCCATATACAGAGCACCGACTCCCTCAATCATCTTTGCAGCCAAACGATATGCGCAATCTCGCTTTAGACCATACTTTACGCCAGCATCCGCTAAAGCTTCCATGTACATAGCAGTAAAAGCCGGAGCACAACTAGAAACACACATTGCAATATTTATGTGCTCGCTATCTACTCGCTCGACTAAAGAAATCGGATTAAAAATCGCATTAAAAGCTTCTAGCTGACTATCGGTTAGCGTATTTTCGTCTTCTGCTAAAGTAACTCCTTGGCAAACTGCGATTGGCGTGTTTGGAATAATGCATTGCACGTTAGCATCTTTGCCAAGTAGATTCTGGTAATGCTTAAGACTCCAGCCTGCTGCAACGGATATGATTGCTATTTTTCTGTCCACAATAGTTTTTGCAATAGGATGCAGAACTTCTTCAATCTGATTTGGTTTTACAGCCAGAATTAAAATATCACTAGCATCACAAACTTCACACGCGCTTTTTAACGCTTTTACTCCAAATTTGCTCGTAGTATTAACAAGTTTTTCAAAGTGGGCTGCGCATGCAACCATATCTTTTCCTTGCAAAACATTAGCGCGAATCAAGCCTTGCGCAATCGCTTGAGCCATGTTTCCAAAGCCAATAAATCCAACGGTTCCAATTGAGTTAGAACTCATTAACAAATCTCCCTAATAAGTAAACAATAAACTAAACACTAACTTTTTATTAAGCATCTAATCATTTGTACATACAACTTGTATATCTAATCATTTGTTAGGTACTTTAATCAAAAGTTACTTATACGACTTATATCACTTATATATAGTCTCTAAATCTCCACGATTCTTTGCCTCTTCTAGCAAATGACGGAACACAAAGTTTCCATGAACACCATCGTGCTCAAACTCGTTAGTAGTCCAATAATGAGAGTTAGAAATATGAGACAAAGTGTCTAGCTGAAGACCAGAATCAACATACAAGTCATCGAAATAAACCGCTGCTTGCAAAGGAACTTCATTATTTGCGAGTTGATCTAAGTCGTAAATCTTGCCAAATTGCATATCGTTCATCATGCAATCAACAGCTGGCAAGAACGGTTGCAAAGCTTTTTGCTGATCAAACATCCACGGGAACACAGCTTCGCCAGTAAACAAAAGCGGACGCGCGCTACCAGCAAACTCTGGCATTGTTTCTCGAACTTGCTGAGCTGCCCAACGAATTGGATGATCTAATTCACAATCCGCATAAATGAACTCTTGTAGTGGCCAATATAGCGGACTAGAAGATGTTGCATCCATAACGCCATAAAGAAACTCATCGCTTAAATAGCCATCTGCTGTTCCACCACCATGTTTAAACGCCTTAAGAGAGCCATCTCCATCCGAAAATGCAGAGTCAATAAGCCAATGAACTCTTTCAAAACTTGGCTTCATGCCAAAAGATGAACCAAGAGTCTGAAAGCGCTCAACCGTAAGCTTTTCGCCATTAGGCAAGAAAACATCTCCTTGAGAAATCCTATCTGCAATAGCTGCAGCGCGCGCAACATCCTGCGGATAACGCTCGTAGAATTGCTCAGTTTTTCTAGCCATACGCGGGAACGTGTGCTCGTAAACTTCTAGAGCATTAGCTGGAATGTGAGGAATACCGCCCGTTGTAAAGCTTGCAAGTAAGCCCTGTGGGAAAAGAGACAAATACGTAAGCGTTAAGAATCCACCATAACTTTGACCCAAAGAAACCCACGGCTTTGCATTAAACTCAGTTAAGCGCAAATGCTCAAAATCGCGAATAATAGAATCAGCTAAGAATCGCTTTAAATACCATGCTTGCCTCTCTACACTCACGCCGTCGTCTGCCATGCGCTTAATCGTAGAAGCATCTACTCTAGAAGAGCGCCCAACGCCACGCTGGTCTGGAAGAACAACACGAAAATGCTTAATTGCCTCTTGAATCCAACCATCGCTAGACGGCGAAAGCGGACGAGGGCACTGACCGCCTGGGCCTCCTTGCAAAAACACTAGCAAAGGCAAATCGTCATGCGCATGTTCTGGAGCACTAATAACCCTGCAAAATAGGCGAATCTTCTCCCCTTTAATAGAATCGCCTGGAGTGTTTTGCTCCCAGTCTAAAGGAACATCGATTGCGCGCTCTTCTACATACAATCCTGGTACGTAATACTTTGCTAGCAGTGCCATTGTAAACATTCCTTTCTGCACTCGCATGCAACGTTGCAATAACAAATCACATACAAAAATACACACTCTTACATAAATCATACTAAAGTTCGATTGTTCTATAAAGTGCCGTGTACTAGCCTAGTAGTTATGAAAATATCTCACACGTTTAACAAAGCCATACAACGCTTACGCACTGAGCTTACGCTAAACGATATATTGTGGGGCATTATTCCACTTATTCTTTTTACACTTTCAAGCAATCGGTATCCTATAAACAATGTTGACGGATTCTTGACGCAAAGTTCACTAATTACAACCTATCTTATAAATATTGTTGTTGCATCATTACTTTCAGTACGAAGAATATGGCCCGAACACACAGCTGTTATTTTTATTGTTGCATGCATTTTGCAAGTAATATTTGGCCCTACTCAACTTTTTGCTGATTTCTTTGGTTTTGTGCTGCTTGTTAATGCTATTGCTCGCGGAAATCCAGAACATTCAAAAGCTTTTGTTATTGCAGCTTACGTAACAACAGTATTATCTTGCGCAGCAATATCGTGGAATATTGTAATGGGGCCAATATATGGCATCAATCATTTAAAAGCTAGTTATTCTTGTAGTGTACAAAATATAAATAGCAGCAACATAAGAAACTGCTTTTCAAATGTACTTGATTTTGCAATTCCTTCCATAATTTTTGCGATTATTATTACTACAATTACGGTTATTATTGGCTACTGGCAGCGCACTCACGTGCATACTATTCAACTTTTACAAGAGAACAATAATGCTATTCGCGCGTACCGAAAGAAAGCTCAAAATATTGCTGTTACTGCAGAGCGCGCTAGAATCGCAAGAGATATGCACGATATTGTTGCTCACACGCTTTCTATTATTATTGTTCAAGCAGATGGTGGTCGTTATGCAGCAACCAAAGATATTTCGCTTGCTAAAAAAACAATGCATATTATTAAAAACGAAGCAGAGCGCGCCGTTCACGACATGCGTCGACTGCTAGAGGCTTTAACAGACGCTCCATCCGCTCAATTGGATTTTAATCACATACCTTCGCTTATTGAGCAAGCAAAAATTGCATCTCCTAATAACATTTTTTGGCACACTGTTGATGGCATAAATTCTCAAAATAGACTTAACACGGACGCACAAACCGTTGCATACCGCATTATTCAAGAATCTCTTACTAATATTCGGAAGCACGCAGGAAATGGCATTAAAATAAACATTCACGAACAGTGGAACGAACAAGGATTAACACTAAAAATCACAAACGAAGTACACAAGCTTGAAGCTAATCAAGAGCAAAATAGTGGTGTGCCACATAAAAATGGTTATGGTTTGATTGGCATGAAAGAGCGCATTGAAAATCTTCACGGAACGCTTGATTATGGAAAACTCAATGATGGAACATTTAGTATTGTTGCTTTTATTCCATATTCTTACAGCACAGACCAATCAAACACTACTGCTTCTGCACTAAATAGTATTCCTAATGTTAGTTATAAAAACGTAAAAGTTAATAATCCATTATCAACGCAAGAAAAACCAGAAAATACAAGCGATAAAACCTCATCAAAAGTTTTGCCAGCGACAAATAATTCACAAAATAGGATTGAGAAAGTATCACAATGGTTTGAACAACATTGGCTTATTGGCGATGTTATTTATGCATCACCTTGGACTGTTCTAATGCTTTTTATACCAACTTACGATTTTACTGTTGGAACTGGAATGACTTCACAATATTCAAGCTCGCTTTCATTACAAATACTTTATAGAATACTTACGCTTACTACTATGATTCCATTTATGTTTCGTAGAAAAGCTCCGACTACGTGCGCAATTGTTGCAGCAGCATTTTCTGCAATACAACTTATATGCTTGCCTAATATTTTATTTGCTAATTTCTTTATACCAACCATTGTTTATGCGGCTGTGCTCTATGGCAAAAAGCACGCATGGCAATGGGTTAGCGCAGTAGTGCTCGCCGAATCTGCTATTTTTGCTGTAAAAATTGGTGTTGCATCAAAAAATATTCCACAAAATGAAACTCCAATACGATTTTTTGCATCTAATGCGTACACAACTAATTTTTATGACATTATGCAAATGGCGTCCGTAGGATTAATTTTTGGTTTTATAGTTGCATTAATTTGTTTTGCTGCTATTGCATTTGCTTATTACCGCAGAAACGATGACAATAATTTGCTGATTCTAAAAGCGCGCAGAACAGAATTAGAACAAGAACAAAAACAGCTAGAAGTACTTGCAGCAAATGCCGAAAGGCAGCGTATTAGCGCAAATATTCAGCAAAAAGTTGCAGTTACATTGCATAAAGTAATTGATGCCGCAAATAGCGGAATTGATATGCTTAATAAATACGAAAAAACAAATAGTAATGCAGAAAATCAAAAGTCAAAAGAACCTGAGCAACTACAAGAACAAAGTGAAGCAATTAGTAAAGCTTTCAAAAATATTAGTGACGAAGGTCGTTCAGCACTAAAATATATGCGAAAATTGCTTGGAATTTTGCGAGAAACAGGATCAAGCGTTAATTCAGCAAATAATAGTGCAAATGTTTCTGAGATTGCGGTTCGCCCTGCTGCACCACTTGATGAGCAAATTCAACACAACGCATTAAACACAACACATTAAATAAGCAACAGTAAGTTGATACTATGGAACATATGGAAAACAATGAAGTAATTCGCGTAGCAATAGCAGACGATCAGGAGCTTGTGCGCGCAGGATTTGCTATGGTAATCAACTCGCAAAAAGACATGCAAGTTGTTGCGCAAGCTTCAAATGGCAATGAAATTGTAGAAGTTGCGTCAAAGGAAAATCCAGACGTTATTTTGATGGACGTGCGCATGCCTAACATGGACGGCTTGGAAGCAACTCGCAAAATTTTGCAAGAAGATGCTAATAGCAACACGCACATTATTATTTTAACAACTTTTGATTTAGACGAATACGTTATGGCTGCAATTCATACGGGCGCATCTGGATTCTTGCTTAAAGATACAGAGCCAGAAACATTGCTTAATTCAATACGAACTGTGTATCAAGGAAACGCAATTATTGCTCCAACTGCTACAAAGCGCTTAATTGAGTCGATGATTTCTAAGCCGAGCAACGAAAGTATTGCATCGGAAGAAGAAAATACAGAAAATGCGTCTAGAAGCAAACAAAACGCAAACGCTTACAATTCTTACTTAAATGATTTAACAGATCGCGAGCGCGAAGTACTCATTGAAATTGCTCACGGACTGTCTAACCAAGAGATTGCTGATAAACTGTTTATTAGCTTGCCAACAGTTAAAACGCATGTTGCTCATATTTTGGAAAAATCGACGCAAGAGACAGAGTTCAAGCTGTTGTGTTCGCTTACGAAAATGGTCTTGTTTAATTATTCTTATAAAAATAAAAAATAATGCGGCTGTTCTTATAAACAATAAATCTTTTCTATAAAATAATGCGGCTGCAAAATTAATCTATTCTCCATTGAACGATCGAATTGCAACCGCATTTTAATTTTTTTATATTATTTGTGCTATTTATATTCGCATTAAGCTATTTTAGCTATCTGTATTTAATTATCAGCAATCCTAAGTTTTATTTAGAAAAGCGAATTTTGCCACCGCGACTCATATAAATACCTGCAGCTGCAGAACCACCTATTGCCATTGTTCCTACAACAGCGCCAGCAACTACAAGATTATTGTTGTTCGATGGTGCTTTTGCGTTATCGCTTTTAGCTTCAGATAACTTATCGGCTTCTTCAACAGCTTTGGAATCTTCTTTTACCTCTTCATTTTCCGTATTTTCATCTTTTTTATCTTCTTCAGTATTTTGAGAATCGCTTTTTTCGCTACTAGAAGCGTTATTTGCTTCGGATTCTGCTGGATGAGATACTGGCGATGCTGTCTGCGCTGCAACTGATGCAGTAGTGCTCACATTTGCGGAAGCAGCAGAAACATCTGACGCAGGAGAAACAGCAGATGCATTTTGTGAGTTTCCAACAGAAGCCGCAGGAATTTCCTTGGATGTAGCATTCTGTGGGATAACCTTTGATTCAGAAACTGGAGCAAATGGTGTTACAGAGGATTCTGCTGGGCGTGCTGCTACAGATGAAGAAGTAGTCGATTCAACTTCAACACTCTTCGCTTTAGATTTCTTAGATTCTAATGATTCTACTTGCGAAGATCTATATTCAGAAGATGCAAATTTATTATCTGAAGACCGCGAATCAACTTTAGAATCCTTCGGCTGAGTCTGCACAGAATCTTTTTCTTGTGCAGCTTTTTCTTCAATAACTTTAGTATCTGGAGATTTTACTTCTGGAATGGACTTCTCAACTTCTTTCTTCGACTTAGTAGAGTCATTTGGCGTATCAACTGTAGTATCTGACTCTGTACGTGGAGCTGGTGTAGGAGAATCCGGCTTCATTGTTTCTTCTTGAACCTTATTTTCTTCCTTATTAAGATCATTGATATCTACACCAAAATTATCCTTAAGTTTTCGTTCATATTCTGCTACTTGTTGCCTTGCATTTTGTGAATATATATTATATTTTCTCAAATCCTCTTCAGCAGAATTCAACTTTTTAGTATTGTCTCTAAGATTGTTTTCTATATTTTTTCTATCTTCATCTAGCTTGATTTTCTCTCCATTAAGACGATCAAAATCAGATTCAGAAGCAGATTCCATTCTGCGTTCTAATTCTTCAATTTTATCAGTTTTATTATTACTATCTTCCAATTCTTTTTTTACAAGTTCATTTAAAGTCTTAACTTTTATTTCTAATTCTTTTAACTTGTTTTCATAAATCTTTAAATTATTTTTTGCACTTTTACGACTAGAAAGTAATTCATCTTGTGTCTCTGGATCTTTAGCACCCAAATCTAAATCTTCTAATTTACCGAATTTGTTATCAGAAGCATCGACAACATTATTTGGTTCTGATCCACTTACAGCTTCTTGTGCCCACGCTGGCATTGGGCTTTGCATTAATAACAACACGATTCCTGCAATCACTGCGGCAGATTTTTTATTGACCGTTACCATATTCTTCTACTCCTTGCTCGTAGCGGCCTCATATTTAATTTATGCTTATGTCAGCAGTCAACCAAAGAGCATAACAGAGAAATAAATAAGATTCCAACGTCAAATAATCGAAAAATTTTTCGATTAACTTGTTATAACAAATATTTAATACTTAATTTTTTCGATTTTCCCGATAAAAATATAAATCCATATTAATAATATCTAAACAATTGTATTTTATGCATAAAATTTATTTATTTTTTTGATGTACATCACATTATTTTTTCTGCGTGTCGCACGTTATGTAGAAAAAAATAATGCTGATGCACAACTACACCAGCATTATTTCTGTTTTTATAATTAACTTAATATATGTTATAACAACATATAGTTTATTCTTCTGCGAGCGCAACTACTGGCGAAGACTTCACTGCTCTACGAGCCGGAAGAACGCTAGAAAGAAGCGCTGCAAGCAAAGCGATTAGAGCAAGAACCGCGTAAATAGCCCAATCAACTACAAACGGAACTTTGCCAATTACGCTAAACACCATGTAGGATCCAATCCACCCAAACACTGTTCCAACAATCAAGCCAGAAACGGTGCTTGTTAAGGAAATCAACGTTGCTTCCAACGCAAGAGATCTTCTAACCTGGCCTCTTGTCATGCCTATTGCGCGCAAAGTTGCAGATTCTTTGGTTCTCTCAATAACAGACAAGCTTAATGTGTTTGCAACGCCTATTAAAGCAATCACAACAGCTACTGCTATTAAGCCAACAAGCAACATCATCATTACGTCGATAGCACTCTCCCACTGCGCTCGCTCAAACACGCTTCCAGCAGCCATAACCTCCGCATAGCTAGATGTAATATTTCTAATATTTTTAACAATATCTACAAGATTAGCTTTGCTAGAATCTACCGAAATGAGCAGAATATGCGTTGTAGGCTTAAGGTAGTTATTGAAGTAAGATTTGCTAACAAAAGCAGTATTCCTTGAATATATATTAACATTTCTATACTTCTTAAACTGAACTTGCTTTACAGTAATGCTCTTATCGTTATTACTAGAGTCTGTATTCGTGCCAGTAAATGGCGTAATATTATCACTGTCTGTTTCACCAGAACTGTACTTTTCTACGTAAGCTTGCAGATCAAGGTTTCCTTTTTTAAGCTCAAAAGGTTCTCCACCTTCTTCATTAAACTTAGGCAAAAGTATAGAATCTTTGTTTATATTAACGCCATCAAGGTCAGTGTGCATTACATTTTTAAGTTGATTTACATTATCAACTCCAACTGCCATAGCATACTCAGTTTTGCCCTTAGCGTT
The DNA here is from genome assembly GCF_049244075.1 of Gardnerella sp. KA00390. Classification (GTDB taxonomy): domain Bacteria; phylum Actinomycetota; class Actinomycetes; order Actinomycetales; family Bifidobacteriaceae; genus Bifidobacterium; species Bifidobacterium vaginale. Next base: position 783,651 of record NZ_CP058372.1, on the reverse strand, counting down.
CTTAAAAGTCATAGGAACTGCAGGAAGCAACTCAGTATGCTTTATTCCACTAATCTTTGAAATATCGGCAGCTAGAGATTCATCAACATTCTTGCCTTGAATAATAATGTCAACACTGTAACGGTCATCAACAACACCTTTAAGAGTTGCTTTACCACATATTGCGCCCGTTACTACTGTAGAAACAAGCGTTACGCCAATAAGCAAAGCCGTTCCAGTTGCTGCAACTCTTCTAGGGTTTCGTTGCACGTTTGCGTTGGCAACTTTAGAAGCAGGCCCACAAAGTGCCATGATTGCGCCAGTTGCCTTCATAGCGAACGGCATCCAGAATGTTGCTGTAATAATAATTCCGATGAAAACAAGCGCACAACCAAACATTGCTCCAAGCAAAGTCATCCAAGAGTCAGAACCAGCATTAGGTGACTTCCCAGCAATCATACTCGCTAAAGAAGTAGCACTTAAAGCAGTAGCTAAAATACCTACAACAATAAACAGAACGCCAAAAACAGCGCGAATAATGCTTGCACGCTTATCTTTAATCAAATCCATTGGTCGTAGCGCTTCCATAGGCGTTACTTTTGTAGCAGATCGCGCAGCACTCATAGACGCAAGAACTGTTACAATCGTGCCAATTGCTATTGGCCACACAATTGCCGGAAGTGAAACAATCAAAGGAATCTTAGATAACGGTCCAGAATTAATATTCACGTTACTAATTGCGCCCATAAATCCGATTGCGCAAAGCACACCAACAGCCGCGGAAATAACTCCAAGTATTGCAGCTTCAAGCAAAACTGCAGCATAAAGCTGGTGAGATTGTGCGCCAATTACGCGCAAAAGCGCAAGAGTTCGTCTGCGTTGAGCAACCAGCACTTGGAATGTGTTTGCTATAACAAGCGAAGAAATAAGCAACGCTAGAATACCAAAAGATAGCAAAAACATAGTCACAAAATTAGTGCCGTTAGACACATTTCGAACAGATCTCACACCAACTTCGTGCCTAGACATAAGAGAGAATCTCGAAGGAAGCAAAGCGTTAATCTTAGGAGATAAATCGTTTATTTTAGATTCATCAATACTCATGTACACTTTGCTTTGCACAACTTGATTGTCAAAATTCTCAATATTTTCGAGTTTTGCACAAAAATCGTTCGTTATGCCACCAAGATACGTGCCGCGATTTGAAAATGGTATTTGAGAATGTTCTCCATCGTCAACAAGACCAACCACACGAACATCGTACGATTTTTCTTTATCTCCGCCAGTGTCATCTACTTTAACCAAAGTTATAGTATCGCCAATATTTGCATGTATTGATTTAGCAATACTTTTAATAAGCGTGATTTCGCTTATTTCTTGCGGATCTCTACCTTCTGTTGATTTATACACAGGAAGATTTCCATACAAACCATTAGACCAAGCAATACTCGTAACTGATTTATCACCTTTTTCTACTCTTACAAGCGCAGTAGCATCGTCACTACGAATACCGTTAACACCAGGCATCTTCGATATTTCGTCTAAATGAAGATCTTTATAATGAATTTCACTACTCGGAGAACTGTTAGGATTTCTAAATGAGATTGCATAATTTGCGCTACCGAATTCATTTGTTGCGTTTCGAACCATCAAGTCATCAACGCTGTTTGCAAAAAGCAAAGTAGCGCTCATAAACATGCTGCCTATAAGAATTGCAATTCCAGAGGCGATTAGCATGCGCACGCTTTTACGCATAAGTTTTAGTGCGATTTTCCACATTCTAAGTTCACCACCTTTTATTGCAATTGAGCAGGCTGATTATTAACGCCAGCCTCGCTACGCTCCATAAGCATCTTGCTCATTCCTTCTGCAGTAGGATTTTGCACGTCTTCAACGATTTGACCATCTGCAAACACGATTGCCCGATCCGCGTAAGACGCTGCAACAGCGTCGTGAGTAACCATAATCACAGTTTGACCAAGCTCCGTTACAGACTTCTTCAAGAAATGCAAAACTTCCAAGCTGGAAGCAGAGTCGAGATTGCCAGTAGGCTCGTCTGCAAAAACTACGGAAGGCTTAGAGATTAAAGCTCGAGCAATTGCAACGCGTTGACGCTGACCACCAGAAAGCTCAGCAGGCCTATGCTTTAAACGATCTTGCAAGCCAAGAGTATTAACCAAAGTATTAAACCATTGCTTATCTGGCTTTTTGCCTGCCAAAGTAAGAGGCATAAGAATATTTTGCTCAGCGCTAAACATTGGAAGAAGATTAAAACTTTGGAAAATAAAACCAACCATCTCGCGGCGCATAAGCGTAAGCTGCTTATCACTCATGCCTGTAATATCTAGGCCGTCAACCAAAACTTTTCCAGAATTAACGCTGTCAAGACCAGCCAAAGAATGCATTAAAGTTGACTTTCCAGAACCCGAAGGACCCATAATCGCAGTAAACTTGCCGCGCTCGAAACTAACGCTTACATCTCGCAAAGCGTGAACAATGCCTGCACCCTTGCCAAAATCTTTAACAACATGCAAAGCTGCAACCGCAGTCTCGCCAATCAAACCTTCTTGAGCGGAATAATTCATTTGCGTAAAACGCGTATCTTGACTATTTTCAACACTCATTTTGCACCTCGCTTACTTTTGCAGTTCCTTACAAGTATTGGAATTACCTTACAATTACAATTTACGGGATTAAAAACGCATTCTCTATAGTGCGTAAGGCTGATATTCTCATTGAAATAATAGGAATTTTGATATTAAATTTTGATATAAAAATGCTCTTATATAAAATCGTCATACTTTAGTATGAGAAGCTTGCATAAGATTGTTAATGCTACAAGCTCAAATTTGCATTTCAAGCGATTAGTTAATGCAAAATAAGTCAATTTGGCAACTACAACACCATCAATTAAAGAATTTTTCTTAACATGATTAATATTTTTCTTTCAACATATTCATTGCAAATCACGTGCTCTAATTTTTATAAATGTGCTTATTTATATCTAAAATAAATAAAAATGCATAAAATTAGTTAGTTTATGTTCATTTTAATTGCTTATTTGTTAAGTTTAGTAATAAAAAGCTTATTTAATACACTCGCCAAATGTCATGCAATATTGTAAAATATTAAACGACTACCAAAAATTTGGTGTATGCCAATATGAAACTCAAAGGAGATTTTCGCATGGTCTATAGAATGATTTTCAATCAGACTGCTTACTTCGGTCGCGGAGCAATCAAAGAGATTCCAAACGTTGCTAAAGCACACGGCTTTAAAAAAGCATTTGTAGTAACAGATCCTGTTCTTGTAAAAACTGGAACCGTTAAAAAAGTTACAGACGTTCTAGAATCAGCTGGTCTTCCATACGAAGTATTCGACAATGTAAAGCCAAATCCACCTGTTGAATGCATTCAAGACGGTGTAGAAAAGTTCAAGGTATCTGGAGCAGACTTCCTTATTGGACTTGGCGGCGGCTCTCCACAAGATACATGCAAAGGCATTGGAATTATTGTAGCAAACCCAGAGTTTGGCGACGTTCTTTCTCTTGAAGGCGTTGCAGATACAAAGAATCCTTCTGTTCCAATCTTTGGCGTGCCAACAACCGCAGGAACCGCATCCGAAACAACAATCAACTATGTTGTTACCGATACTGCAAAGCTTCGTAAATTCGTTGCAGTAGACCCTCACGATATTCCAATCGTTGCATTCGTAGACCCAGATCTCACCGATTCCATGCCACGCTCGCTTAAAGTTGCAACTGGTTTGGACGCACTCACCCATGCAATCGAAGGTTTCATTACTCCAGGTGCATGGAGCCTTTCGGATTGCCTGTCTTTGCAAACAATTCGCATGATTGCACAAAACCTTGCAAAGAGCGCAGATGGAGACGTTCCAGCAGGCGAACAAATGGCTTACGCAAGCTATATAACTGGCATGGCATACTCCAACGTTGGTTTGGGCTTAGTTCACGGCATGGCTCACCCACTCGGTGGTCGCCTTGGCGTTGCTCATGGCGTTGCAAACGGAATTTTACTTGCTCCTGTTATGGAATATAACAAGGATTACAGTGGCGAAAAGTATCGCGATATTGCTGCAGCATTCGACGTTCCAAACGCATACACAGATGACCTCGAAACCGTGCGTAATGCTGCTGTAAAGGCAGTTCACGACTTAACTGTTAAGCTTGGAAATCCTACTAAGATTAGCGAAGTTGGAGCTACACAGGCAGATATTGAAGGCTTGAGCCACGACGCTTTGGCAGATGTTTGCACTCCAGGAAACCCACGCAAGGCCACTTTGGAAGACATTCGCAAGATTTACACAAGCTTGATGTAGTCTTCTAAAATAATAAATAATAAATAAATACGCAATATTTGTGGACGCAACTTATCTTGATTTAGGCTGCGTCCACATTTATTTGATTTATGTCATAAGCCATAAATCATAAGTCAAATTCTATATCTAATAACTCTTCTATCAATCGACAACAGTCTGAGTACTTTCTCGAATAACAATATGCGCAGGAAGAACCAGTTGATTCTCAATCTCCTTACCTTCCCTAATCTCAAGAATCATTCTAATAGCATTCTTTGCTATTGAATCAAAAGGCTGATTAACGGTTGTTAAAGATGGCATCAAATACTGTGCAGGATACACGTCATCAAACCCAGCTACAGAAAGCTCAGATCCTAACTTAATACCGCGCTCGCGAGCAGCGCGATACACATTTACAGCTGTAATATCGTTGCAAGCGAAAATAGCAGTAGGACGCTTTTCTTCAGGCAAATCCAAAATCTTACAAGCCATTTCATAGCCACGTTCAGGAAGATAATCCCCCTCTTTAACCAAATCTTTATCAATCGTCAAGCCAGACTGCTCCATTGCAGCGTTATAGCCAGCAAATCGGGCTACACCAGATTGAACATTAAGAGGACCAGTTATAACGCCTATTCTCTTATGCCCCATATTAATCAGATGTTTTGTAAGCTCATAAGCTCCTGTCCAATTATCGATTGAAATCGTGTGATCTTCCCCATTAGAAAGAGACACGGGATCAATTATAATCAACGGAATATTTCGCATACGCAAAAATTCCTTATCTTTCTTCGTAAGATCAGACATTTGAGATATAACACCAAGAGGATTTCTATCTACAATTCCACGCAAACATTCATCACGTTTCTTACCATTATCGGTTTGAGCGACTGTAAGAGCTAATCCTTCTCTTTGCGCCCAACGAGATGCGTAAGTAATCATCTCAATCGTGCCATTATTTGCCACATAATCTACTAATAATTCAATTGTCGGAGATACCTTAGTGCTTACAAGCGAATACTCGCGCCCACTTTTTAAAAGAACTTCTTCTACTTTTTTGCGAGTCTCATCTGAAACGCCAGTTCTACCGTTAATAACCTTTGAAATTGTAGAAGGCGATACCCCCGCCTTTTTAGCCAACTCCGTTATGCGAGGTTTTGAAGATTCATTTTCAGCAATGCTAGTTGCGTGACTACGAGTTGGCATATGCACTCTCCTAATTCCTATATTCCTATGCTCATATGCTTATAAGTCGCAAAATTTTCTTAAGTCGCAAACAAATGCAGAGAAAATTTCTTACTTAATTTTGCATTAATTCTCAGCAATGCGAAAATTCAAAAAATAGAAAAACCGCATTATTGCCTGACATATCAAGCCTAATAGAAATAATATCATATGTTATTTCGCTACAGACTATGCATAGTCGCGAAATTTTCTTATGACACGCCGAATAATCAGAATTTAACAGATAACATCGATGCCAAAAGTATTCATTTTTTAACAGTTATAAAAGATAAAAGCTCAATTTTTCAATATTTTTAAAATCCGAAATATGACATTTATCACAAAACGCGAGATTAGGAAAAATTCGCAAAAAATTATTTACGAAAATTTCCTAACAATTAGAACATTTTTCTATTATTTTGTTATAAAATATAGGAGTAGGTCACAACGATCTTAAAGCAAAGGAGCACAAATCGTTATGAGTACAATTACATCAGTAAAAACCTATGATTTTAGATTCCCTACGTCGCAAACGCTTTCTGGATCCGACGCAATGAACAAAGATCCAGATTATTCATCCGCATACGTAGAAATCAAAACCAGCCTAGACGATGGCATTAAAGGTGTTGGATTTGTATTTACGATTGGCCGCGGCAACGATGTTGTTTGCGCAGCAATCGACTCCATGTCTCAAGTGCTTATTGGCAGAAACGTAGAAGAATTACTAGACAACATGCGACTTGCATGGGATCTTTTTGTTCACGACTCACAACTTCGCTGGCTAGGTCCTGAAAAAGGCGTAGAACACATGGCAATTGGCGCGATTTTAAGCGCATTGTGGGATATTAAAGCAAAGCGAGCTGGAAAGCCATTGTGGCGCTTGCTTGCCGAGATGGATCCAAAGGAATTAGTCTCTACGCTCGACTTCCGCTACATGACAGACGCTTTAAAGCCAGAAGAAGCAATCGAATTCTTGCAAGATGGCCAAAAAGGCAAGGAAGAGCGAATTGCAGACTTGCTTGTAAACGGCTACCCAGGATACTCCACTGCCGCAGGCTGGCTCGGTTACAGCGACGAGAAAATGGTTGCAATCGCTAAGGAAGAATCGCAAGTTAAAGGCTTTAAGCAAATTAAGCTTAAGGTTGGTCAAAATGTAGACGACGATTTGAGAAGACTCGCACTCGCTCGCGAAGCAATCGGCCCAAATGTTCGACTTGCAGTAGACGCAAACCAAGTGTGGGATGTTCCAACAGCAATTACTTGGATTAATCGCTTCCACGACTTCGACTTAGCTTGGGTAGAAGAGCCAACAAGCCCAGACGATGTTATTGGACACGCAACAATCGCCCGCGCAATCAACCCAATACCAGTTGCAACTGGCGAGCAAATGCAAAGCAGAATCATGTTCAAGCAATACTTGCAAGCAAACGCATTTGGAATCATGCAAATCGACGCAACTCGAGTTGCAGGTCCACAAGAAGTTGTTCTCGAATACTTGCTTGCACGTAAGTTTAACAAGCCAGTTTGCCCACACGCAGGTGGCGTTGGATTGTGCGAAGCCGTATGCCACTTTGCAATGTTTGATTATGTTGCAGTTTCTGGAACAAAGGAAGGTCGCATGATTGAATACGTAGACAATCAGCACGAGCACTTTGTACATCCAACACAAATCAAAAATGGCAATTACGTTGCGCCAACCGCCCCAGGTAATGGCACTGAGATGACGCTGGAAACAGCCGAAAAGTACCTTTATCGCGGCTAAAAATAATAAAAAATAAGTGGCTAATCGCATAGTGATTAACGGTTAGCCACTTGTAAAAAATAATAAATCATAGAATTTTATAATTTAAAAATTAACTAAAAGCAAACCACATCATTTAACAAAGGAGTTCATTATGGATTTGCATTTGGAAGGCAAAGTTTTCATTGTAACAGGTGGATTCAAGGGAATTGGTAAAGGCATTACGCTTCAACTTGCTCGAGAAGGCGCAATTCCAGTAGTTATTAACCGCGCAGATTCTGCAGAAGAAACATTCCGCAAAGATATTGAGCAATACACAAAGAACTACGATGTTTATCTTCTCGACTTGAACGACACGGACGAGATTGCACCAATTATTGAAGAAACCTATAAGAAGTATGGTCACATTGACGGCATTGTAAATAACGCTGGCGTTAACGACAACAAGGATTTGGAATCCACTTCTTGGCGCGACTTCGAGAAGTCGATTCACGGAAACCTCACTCACTACTACGAAACTGTTCATGCTGCTGTAAAGTACTTGAAGGAAAGCCACGGAGCTGTTGTGAACATTTCTTCTAAGACTGCTCTAACTGGCCAGGGCAAGACTAGCGCTTATGCTGCTGCAAAGGGCGGAATCTTAGGCTTGACTCGCGAATGGGCTGCAGCTCTTGTTCATGATAGCGTGCGCGTAAACGCGATTGTTGTTTCGGAATGCTGGACTCCACTGTACGCAGATTGGATTAAGACATTTGGTGACGAAGCTGCTCAGCAAGCTCGCTTGAAGGTTATTACAGACAAGATTCCTCTGGAAAACCGCATGACTACTACGGAAGAGATCGGAAACGAAGCTGCATTCCTGCTTTCGGATCGCTCTTCGCACACCACTGGTCAATGGGTATTCGTTGATGGCGGCTACGTGCATCTTGATCGCGCTTTGTCTTAAATCACAAATGCAAATTTAAGATTAATGCATTTTAGCTAGTAAATGGTGCGCAATGCGAATGTGTGTTTGCGCACCATTGCACAAAATCATTTAAGAACTTAAAATCTTAAACTTTTAGAATTATTCTCACACAGGAGTGACGATGACTACAAAAGAAAACGACAATGCCGTCGTTAAGAATAGTAAAAATGGCTCAAAAGCTATGATTGCCATCGTATTGGTAACATCTTTGTTCTTTGTATGGGGCTTGACCATGAATTTGGTCAATGCACTGAATTCACCATTTGGCAATTATCTTGAACTGAATAATACTCAAAAAGCATTGCTGCAGGTAGCATATTTTGGCGCATACTTCGTTATGGCAATTCCTGCAGGCTTAATCGCAAAGCGTTTTGGATATAAGGGCGGCGTTATTAGTGGCCTCGCACTCTTTGCTCTTGGCGCATTTGCGGTAATCCCTGCAACAGCTACCGCAAGCTACGCAATGTTCCTAGTTGCAATGTTTGTTATAGCGTTGGGCGCAGCAACTTTGGAAACGAATTGCAACCCTTACATTACTAAGCTTGGCGACGAGAAGGGCGAATCCTTTAGAATCAACATGGCACAGAGCTTCAACGGAGTTGGAAACATTGTTGGACCTCTTATTCTTGGTCAAATTTTAGGCAAAACTGTTGCAAAGAACGAGCCAGGCTTCGACGTTGCTAAGCTAAAGTTCCTTGGCGATACTCGCTTGATTTACATTGTTATTGGCATTGTTCTTATTGCGATTATTGCAATCTTCTTCTGCTTTAAACTCCCTACTCCTCCAGGAGACGTTGAGGCAGACCAGGAAAGCAAGGGTGATTCTTCCTTCATTCATCTTATGAGCAAGCCATACTTTACTCTTGGAATTATTGCAGAATTCATCTTTATTGGACTTCAAGTTGCTGGAATGGCAATGTTCTCCGACTTTGCTCTAAAGCATTGGGGTACTGGAATCACCACTGGTGTTGCTGCTTCTATGCTTGCAATCGTTTCCTTAATGTTTACAATCGGCCGCTTTGTTACAACTCCTTTGATGGCAAAGTTTGATGGTGGCAAGATTCTTGGATTGTACATGACTTTAAGCGCAGTGCTTATGTTTGTTGCATTCCTCGGACTTGGTCAGATTTCTGTAATCGCCTACATTGTAGCGTACTTGTTTATCTCCATTGGCTTCCCAACAATCTTCTCCCTTACTCTTAAGGGAATTCACGGAGCAGCAGCAAAGACTGGTTCTTCTGCACTCGTTATGAGCATTGTTGGCGCTGCAATCATTCCGTTAGTTTTCGGTTTGGTACAAGATTTTGCTGGAATCGAAGCCGCCGTATTGCTCACCGTTCCAGGATTCTTGTATGTTGCTTGGTACGCTCTTTGGGGCTCAAAGATTGGTCTTGTAGAAGCTAAATAATTCGCTAATAACTACAAAGTCTTTACAAAGTTTTTATTTGAAAGTCTTTAGAAAGGAAAATTTATTATGTCTCAACTTCGTATTTTGGATTCACATTTTCATATTTGGGATCCAACAAAGCAAGTCTTGCATTGGCTTGATGGCTTAGACAAGTTAAACCACACTTTTACTCTAGAGCAGCTAGAAAAAGAGTATGCAGATTTGGGAGTTGACTTCCTCGGCGGCGTATACGTTGAGGTTGATGCTGCAGACCACGAGCTAGAAGATAGGCTTATTGGCGAAAATCCTAATCCTAAAATTCTAGCTAAAATGCTTAGAGTCACGTTGGATCCGTTTATGCGCGTTCCAATTCACGCAACCGGTATTCGCGAGCCTCTTCATATTCCAAGCGAGCCACGCGGACGTTGCCTAGAGCCTTCGTTTATTGGTGGTCTTAAGGCAATGGCAAAGAAGGGCATGCCTTTCGAGCTTTGCAATCGTGGTGAAGAACTTGGAGATATGGCTAAAGCTTTTGAGCAAGTTCCAGAAGTTACTGTTGTTCTAAACCATTTGGGCAATGTTCCAGGATTAGACGACGATTCTTGCAATGCTTTGCGTGCGTTTGCAAAGCTTCCACACAGCTATATTAAGATTTCGGGAGATAATCCAGTAAATCCAGATATTGTTAAGTTTGTAAAAGACACCTTTAGCCCTGATCGCCTACTCTTTAGCTCCAATTGGCCAGTTGTTAAGTTGAATTCTTCACTTAAGCAGCATCTTGACTTAATGGTTGAGCTTTTCGGCGACGACGAAGATTTCTTTATGAATAATGCAAAGAAGGCGTATGGTATTAAACTGTAATTAATTAAGTTATTTGAATAATCGATTTGAATAATCATTGCTTATGGGGTGTAAGATTTTGCCAGTTAAAGTCTTATACCCCATAATTCAATACACAAAATAATTAATAAAAGGACGAATTTTATGATTACTTCTAGTATCGCAAAGCTTGATTTGCATGCTTTTAAGGGCGTTTTCTGCCCATCAATAACTGTAAGCAAAGATGACGGAAGTATTGACTACAACTTATGGGCAAAGCACTTAGACCATCTGATTGATGCTGGGATTAATGGCATATTGATTTTTGGCAGCATCGGCGAATTCTACGCATATCCACTTAGCATAAAAAAGGAAGCTGCTAAGTTTGCTATTGAACATGTTAATCACAGAGTTCCAGTTCTTATAGGCGTTGGAAACACAAATCTTAACGAAGTACTTGACTTTACTAAGTTTGCGGAAAGTTGCGGAGCAGACGCTGTTGTAGCTGTATCTCCATACTACTTTGGACCAACTGCACCAACTGCCGAACGATACTTTGGCGCAATAGCTAACGCAACTAGCTTGCCCGTTATTCTATACAACTTCCCTGCTCGAACTGGCAGCGATTTAACACCAAGCTTAGTTGCAAGTCTTGCTGAAAAATACCCGAATATTGTTGGTATTAAAGATACGGTAGATACTATAAGCCATACTCGCGCAATGATTGAAGCCACTAGACGCGTAAACCCAGATTTCGTTGTTTTCTCTGGCTTTGATGAGTATTACACTCCTAACAGGATTGCTGGAGGAAACGGCGTAATTTGTGGTCTTACAAATGTAGAGCCAGAAACTTTTGCATCTTTGCATAAGGCGTATGAGGCTGGCGATTTTGCACATCTTATTGAATGTGCTAAAAGAATCAGCCATTTGATGGCAGTTTACAACACTACCGACTTGTTTATTTCTGCTATTAAAGCTGCTGTAAATCTTAAGGGATTGCCGATTAGCACGCTTGTTCGCGAGCCTGCAAGTCAAGTTAATAGCGAGCAAATCGAAGCAATTCGTGCGCTGCTTAAGTAACTAAGTCACTCGTAATAAATCAAGAATAAAAAAAGAACGGCTTAAACTTAAAGTATATAAGCCGTTCTTTTTTGTATCCGTTTAACTACTTTTGAATAATATCTAAACTTTTCTATCTAATCTACTTACCTAAAGTCATAAGGTTGAGTACTAGAAGGCTGTGTGCGAGCTATAAAATCACCCATTCCTGGAACTGTAAACGCAACCATTCCTCGTTTAGAAGAATAAATCAACCCTAATTTTATAAGAGATTCTCTAATTACTGATAATTCTTTACTAGGTTTACCAATTGATTCAGCTAAAGAACTTGTAAGAACTGGCTCATCTCCAGCAAGATTTGACATAGCAATCAAATAATTCCTTGCACATTCAGTTGCTCGCTGCCATCTAGCGGCATAAAGACCATCGTCAAGCTTCTGCCTTGCTTTAACTTGGCCAGCTATAACAGAATTCAAAGTTATAGGATTTGAATCAGACTCATTCCATGCAGCCTCACCATAAGACTGTATAAAATAAGGGTAGCCGCCAGAAAGTTCTACCAGACGTTTTAAAGCTTTGGAATCAAATGTTACTCCCTCACTTTCTGCAGGAATCTGAAAAGCTTTAATAGTAGATTCCTCATTTAACTTATCTATTCCACGGTATTCAAACAATCTTTCTGCATAAGATCTCGACTTACTTAAAACACCAGGAAGGTTAGGTAAACCAGCACCAATAATGTAAAAAGGAAGAGATAATTGACCTAACTTATGCTGTATGGAAATAAGAACTCCAAGTAAATCTGAGTCCATTTCTTGCAACTCATCTATAAACAAGAAGAATCCAGATTTAAGCTCTTTGAGTTTTCTTGATAAATTTGTAATAAGAAGCTCAAGTCTTAAAGAATCATTTTCCTGCTCTTCTACTTTCTTACTTTCAAATTTTGCAGAAACACCCAAGGCACTAACTGACACACTGCTAACAGATGAAATTACTTCAGAAATACGAGACTTAAGATTCGTGTTATGCATATCGAATTCAGAAACAGCAAGACTAATTGCTCTAAAAAGTCTTCCATAATCATCTTCAATAATTCCACTTGATTCTATACGAGCAGTTAGCATGCCATTGTTTAAAGCATATTCATCGAGAGTTACAAGCAAAGCAGTTTTGCCAACGCCTCTTAAACCGCTAAATATTATTCCTCTATCAACACGTTGCAAAACAGTTCTTGCAACTAGAGTTTTAAAAATCCTTATATCATCTTCTCTACCCGCAAGCTCTGGAGGTTTGCATCCTGCACCTGGAGTGAACGGATTTTTAATGTGCAAAGACAAATCTTTAATATTCATTTCTATAATCACCCCTTTTAAAAGAATTATCTAAACTTTTCTATCTAATCTAAGTATATCTAAACATATCTAAGTATATCTAACTATATCTATATAAATCTAATATAGTCAACATTAATCTAACGGCATCTATTCCCCAGAATTTAATCCAAAAACTAAATTTTTACCATGCTAGCATGTGGATCTCTTAAATAAAAATCGTTGAGGCTTAGGTTTTACTCCCAAACCACAACGATTTCGCAAAGATTATTACTCTTTTCGCACAGGAAAAATCTCGTCTGAAAAAACTATATATGTAATATTTTCTACAGTTCTATAAATAGGACGATAAGACCCATCCGTAAGTTTCCAACTATCATCGAGTTTTTCTACAAGAGGATTCAACTTAGTAATTCGATTATCAGAAAATTCACTTTCACCATAGTGTACTATTTTATAACCTTCAGAAGCTTTTATTTCTGGAAAAACAACATTTGTAATTTTAACATTATTAGGAAATGTATTACCCCAAAAGTATACAATCTTTATCCATTGTCGCCTAGAAAAACGTTGTAAATAAGGCTTCTCGACGGTCTGAAGAAAAAGAAAAATGCAAACGATAATCTGGCGGTGAATTGATGCTAAATTTTTTCTTTTTTATGAGTGTTTTTTGAATTCAAGGGTGTACATATTCAAGGGTGTGTATATCAAAAGTAAGGGGTGTTTTGTTTTTGGTATGGGTTGTGTATGGGCTTCTAGAGTGATGTGTTAAAAACTACTTTTATTTTAAGAAAAAGATTTTGGCTTATAAACCGGTTTTAACAGTAGGGAAACACGTCAGTTGTTTACTGACGTGCTCTCATTGTTAGATTGTGTACTTTCTTTTAATTAACGTTTTGCTTCACTTTTACTCCCGTCCAGGAATGTAAATTCTATTTTTCCATCGTTGTAAATAGTTAGATAGTCAACCATGCTAATCCAAACGTTTTTATCAAATTCTACTAGCATCTCTTGTTTTTCCAAAGTTTCGATAAAATATTCAACCTCATCACGTCTTGCTTGCTTGTCAACAATAATAGTTTTGACTTCTTTAAGCCTTGCTTCTACGGTATTAAACCTGTTCACTAGACTCGTATATTTTTTCTCATACTCATCCTGGTCCTGCAATTTTCGTGCGTTTTCATTGATACAGTTATTGACCTTGTCAGCTACGATGTTGAGTTATTCTTCAAGTTTCAGTTGTTCACTTTCAAGACTTGAAGTATCAAAAACAGTTTTTACCATCTATTTATGAGTTGCGATTATTTCTTGCTTATCTTTAACAATCATATTTACGCCTTTAATAAACAGCGTTTGAATCTCATCTTCTTTTAAGCGTGGAGTGGCGCAGTGTTCTTCAAACTTGTGACTACACTGCCAGATTCTGGTTCGATACTTATCGGTCGAATGCCATGTTAATGAAACCTTAGCCTTGAACTCTGAAACTATTTATAGGAATCCTGAAACTTTAACCTTGCAACTCTGAAACCTTAGCTTAGAGCATCATATTATTTCTTATTGAGAATAAGAAAGCTTATATCTCAAATAACAATCAAAAGATAACATACAAAAAGATGACTCTAACATATCGCTAGAGCCATCTTCTAATAACCAATGCTCGTTACTTAAAATAAGCAGTGCCTACTTACTTGTTTTCTTCCATCATTTTCTTCTTACGAAGAATTGCAAGTCCTGCAATCGAGAAACCTATAGCTGCGAGCAATCCTTCAAATGATGCTGATTCACCCGTCTTAGGAATCATACCAATATGCTTTTCAGGCTGCGGCTTAGGAGCTGGCGTCGGTGTTGGAGCCGGCGTCGGTGTCGGCTTAGGAGCTGGCGTCGGTGTTGGAGTCGGTGTTGGAGCCGGCTTAGGAGCTGGCGTCGGTGTCGGTGTTGGAGCCGGCGTCGGTGTCGGTGCAGAATCTTTCGTGTAAATGGCATACACAGTCATATCACCATTAACTACGCTTTCTCCCGTAAACGTCTCACCCTTACCATTTTCCTTCGTATTCCACTCCTTGAAGGTATAACCGTCCTTCGTTGGATCCTTCGGCATGGACTCATTAGTCAACGCATCAGTATTAATAGCCTTACCAGTTTCCACTTTCACTTTTGCATGAGTCTTATCGCCATCCTTGAAAGTAACTGTTCTTTGAATCCGCTTCCACTGAGCGACGTATGTTACGTCACGAGTTACCTTATCTGCAACGGTAGGAGTCCAGCCTGTAAAAACATAATCTTTTCTGCTTGGAGCGGTTCCCACAAAAGCAGGAGTAGGCATGTTTACGAGTATATTTTGATGTACCTGGTCATGGAATATTTCAGCTCCATCAACACCGTCGGTATAAGTAACTGTGAAGTG
This sequence comes from Gardnerella sp. KA00390, assembly GCF_049244075.1. Lineage (GTDB taxonomy): Bacteria > Actinomycetota > Actinomycetes > Actinomycetales > Bifidobacteriaceae > Bifidobacterium > Bifidobacterium vaginale. Next base: position 768,423 of record NZ_CP058372.1, on the reverse strand, counting down.
ACCTTCCTGATCGTCAGGAGTACCATTGTTGTTCTTGTCGTCCTTCCACTGAGCGACGTATGTTACGTCACGAGTTACCTTATCTGCAACGGTAGGAGTCCAGCCTGTAAAAACATAATCTTTTCTGCTTGGAGCGGTTCCCACAAAAGCAGGAGTATCGGAACCCGAAGCAGCTTTGTAAACCTGATCGGTAAAAATTGCTTCGTTATCAACGCCATCAGTATAAGTTATCGTGTATTCTCTTACAAAGCTTACTTCTATAGTGTGAGGCGATTTTACAGACTTGAATTCATATGAACCCGAAGCTGTATGTTCGACGGTCTGTTCTACTCCGTCTATCTTCAGCGAAGCTATTATGTATCCTTCGTTGGCTGTAAAATTGTATTTCTGATTTTCTCCGTATGTGACTTCTGTCTTTCCGGCAGGAGTTATCGATCCGCCTTCACCGGCAGTTGCCGTGATAGTAGGATTAAGGTTTGCATAGACCTTATAAATTCGCTTAATTAATGTTGATTCTCCTATAGTCCCCGTTCTGTTTACGGAAATCACATTTCCCGATGTATAAGGAATGCTCTTGTTGTTGTGATCTTTCGAAAATGAATAGAAAATACCTTTGTAGTTTCCGTAGTCCTTGTCTTTTAAAAACTGCTCGTACGTCCAATTCTTAAAAACCCAACCTTCTTTTGCAGCGGCAGTGTACTCCCTTACGCCTGTAATCTGAGGGTCAACTCCAGCCGAATTTTTGTGAGTGATAGTTATCGCGGCTGCAGGCGAGCCGTTATCGTCTTTTACAGAATAAACATGCAGCTCTGCGTCTTTTATATACGGTTCCTGCATGTCTATTTCCGTATATTTGTCGGCTTGCTTAGATGCTACCGCATCGCCACCAGCAAATGCCTGCGTAGTTCCAGCTACTACGCCAAATGCTACTAATGTTGCCAGCAGTAGCCCCATTGTCTTTTTTGCTAACAATTTCATCTTATTCATATTTCCTTATTAATCTAAAAATGTTCTTTTTATTACTTTGAAAAAACTGCATAAAAATAGGCAGAAACACATACCTATCCATCAGGTATATAATTCTGCAAATTAAAAAATTCTACGTGAAAATAGACAGAGTTATGCTGTCTGTCTGTCTGTCAAGGATTTTGTCAGTCTTTTCATGGCTTGCCAACCTTTTATGCTAAGACGTTATTCACAAGCCTTCATTTTTTTGTAAAGTACTCCAAGACCAGCTAAAGATAGCCCCAACGCAGAAAGAAATGCGCCAAGAGAGCTGGATTCACCAGTCTTAGGTAATGTTGATGGTGGTGTTGGAACTTCTTTCAGTTTGTCTACCATCACTATCGTATTTCCTGTTACAGCTATACCTTTCACTATTGCTTTTCCATTTTTTACTTCAAATGTTATTGCTGTCGCTACTTGATATTTAGCTGGTGCAGATGTTTCTGTGAATGTGTACTTCCCGTCTTTTAATTCAAACTCTGTTACCGTTCCATCTGTTACCCATTTTTTGACTAAGCTTCCATCTGCTTTTGTCAATTGGATAGTGGCTCCCTTAAGATCTTCTCCATTCTCTGTTAATGCTTTCTTAGAAAACTTAACTTTTGTTGGTGTTGGAACTTCTTTCAGTTTGTCTACCATCACTATCGTATTTCCTGTTACAGCTATACCTTTCACTATTGCTTTTCCATTTTTTACTTCAAATGTTATTGCTGTCGCTACTTGATATTTAGCTGGTGCAGATGTTTCTGTGAATGTGTACTTTCCGTCTTTTAATTCAAACTCTGTTACAGTTCCATCTGTTACCCATTTTTTGACTAAGCTTCCATCTGCTTTTGTCAATTGGATAGTTGCTCCCTTAAGATCTTCTCCATTCTCTGTTAATGCTTTCTTAGAAAACTTAACTTTTGTTGATGTTGGAACTTCTTTCAGTTTGTCTACCATCACTATCGTATTTCCTGTTACAGCTATACCTTTCACTATTGCTTTTCCATTTTTTACTTCAAATGTTATTGCTGTCGCTACTTGATATTTAGCTGGTGCAGATGTTTCTGTGAATGTGTACTTTCCGTCTTTTAATTCAAACTCTGTTACAGTTCCATCTGTTACCCATTTTTTGACTAAGCTTCCATCTGCTTTTGTCAATTGGATAGTTGCTCCCTTAAGATCTTCTCCATTCTCTGTTAATGCTTTCTTAGAAAACTTAACTTTTGTTGATGTTGGAACTTCTTTCAGTTTCGCGCTAATTAAATTTTGCATCTTTGGGTTTATTGATTTATAAATAAAAACTTCCATTATGCTATTAATCTCATCATCATGAGAAGAATCCTCAGCAAAAGTTCTTAAGTCTTGTTTTTGCTTGTTCAATTCTGGGTCTTGACTATAATGTGTATCATAAATTTTAGTTTTATTGTCTTGCTGATAGTAATATTCATTTTGTAAGACTGTATAATTAAGTTCCGGATGTTTTAATTTATAAAATAGCATCCTTTTGATTTTCTGAAAATTTCCTTTTCCACCGTTACTAGCATACGTATCTTTCGTAGCATTTTCGTTTTTTGAATATTTCCCTGTAGCTTCACCGGGTTTTCCTGGAGATTGTTTATGATGATCCATACATAAGGACCATTCTGAATCTGTTGTTCCATTTTCACTTATAACTTTTCTATGCTGACTAGCATCATACGCCTGATAAGTCTTATCAATTTCACTTGCACTTGCACTTGCACTCACATTTAATGGAGCTATGCTTATAAGCATAGCCACCGCCAGTAATAGGATCATCCATTTTTTTATTATTCTTGCTGTCATATTTATTCACCCCGCATTTTCATGTTGATGGCAACTAAAGTAGGGTTTAATTTACACAGTGGCTTTTTGTCAGCAAGCGTAGTAAAATCAAGGAAAAGGTAGGGTTGATTTGCAATATTTATTTGTAAATTAATTCCTAGATTTATTTACAATTTTTTTCAATTTTTCTTGCATGTAGCCACTTAGAAAAGGTAGTATGCGAAACAGAAAGCATTTCTGCGCCCTCACGCAAATTTACCTGTCCACGCTGCCACCTAGTCGCCACAGCATAAAAATCATCAGGGATCTCAATCTTTGACCTACCAAACACCACACCTCTTTGTCTGGCAACACGAATCCCTTCCATCTGTCTTTGATGAATATTTTCTCGCTCAACTTGAGCAACATACGATAAAATCTGCAATACAAGATCGGCAATAAACTTACCTGTTACACCATTTACATGTTTTCTCGTATCCAGCAAAGGACAATCCAACACTACAATATTTGCTTCTTTTTCTTTCGTGATTTTGTTCCACTGCTCAATAATCTCATCATAGTTTCTACCTAAACGGTCAATCGACTTCACAAACAACTCATCACCAGATCTCAAACGTCTAAACAATCTCAAATAATTTCTACGGTTGAAATCCTTCCCTGATGCCTTGTCAACATAAATACAGCCTTTTCTAATGCCACTGTCTTCCAAAGCCTTAAACTGTCTGTCTACACACTGATCCTTTGTAGACACCCTTGCATACCCATAGCGCATACTTTTTATCTACTCCTTTTTTGAACACCATTATTTGAAAAAAGAAAAGAATAATTCAGCATGAAGAATCTAGTTTCATTACGTGTTGGATACAATGAAACTTTGCCTTTATAACTCTGAAACTATTGCTCTGTACTCTGAAACTATTTATAGGAATCCTGAAACTTTATAGCTTGGAGCATCATATTATTTCTTATTGAAAATAAGAAAGCTAACAATCAAAAGCTAATATACAAAAAGATGGCTCTAACATATCGCTAGAGCCATCTTCTAATAAACAATGCTCGTTACTTAAAACAAGCAGTTCCTACTTACTTGTTTTCTTCCATCATTTTCTTCTTACGAAGAATTGCAAGTCCGGCAATCGAGAAACCAAGTGCTGCAAGCAAGCCTTCAAACGACGCCGATTCACCCGTCTTAGGAATCACACCAATATGCTTTTTAGGCTGCGGCTTCAATTCCGGCGTAGACGCTGTTGGTTTAGGCGTAGGCACTGAATCTTTCGTGTAAATGGCATACACAGTCATATCGGCATTAACTACGCTTGCTCCCGTAAACTTCTCGCCCTTGCCATCTTCCTTCGTGTTCCACTCCTTGAAAGTATAACCTGCCTTCGTTGGATCATTCGGCATGGACTGGTCAGTCAACGTATCCGTATCAATAGCCTTACCGTTTTTTACCTTTACTGTCTGAGTCTTATCGCCGTCCTTGAAAGTAACTGTGAAATGATCTTTTTTCCATTGAGCGACGTAGGTTGCATTTCCTGTTACTTTGTCTGCTACATCTGGTGACCAGCCTGCGAAAACATAACCCTCTCTTGTAGGCGTTCCATTAAACTTTGGGGTATCAGTTCCAGAAAGAATACCACTTGTCACCTTGTCAGGGAAGATTACTTGTCCATCAACACCGTCAACATAAGTAACAGTATATTTGTCTTCATCTTCATCAGCTCTATTATTGTGGTTCTTGTCTTCTTTCCATGTCGCTTTGTATGTTGCATTTGCTGTTACTTTTTCTGCTACATCTGGTGACCAGCCGGAAAAGACATAACCCGCTCTTGATGGCTTTCCATTAAACTTCGGGGTGTCAGTTCCAGTAAGAATATCACGTATCACATGGTCTGCGAAGGCTTTTCCATTAACGCCGTCTTTATACGTAACTGTGAAGTGTTCTTGCTGGTCGTCAGGAGTACCGTCGCCGTTCTTGTCTTCTTTCCAGGTTGCCGTGTAGGTTGCATCTGCTGTTACTTTGGTGCCTGCTGGATTCGGTGACCACTTGTCAAAGACATAACCCGCTCTTGTGGGCGTGCCAGTAAACGCTGGGGTGTCAGCTCCAGTAACAATACTTTTCACCTGGTCTGCGAAGGCTTTTCCATTAACGCCGTCTTTATACGTAACTTTGTACTTTGCCTTTACTGTTAGTAGACCTGTTTTCGCTGCAACGGTTAAGGTTGGATCTCCAGCTGAAAAAGATGAAATATGAGATAAGGTAACTGGCTTGTTATTGTTTGCCACTGTTAATGGTGTTTTATTTTCAGGATTTGCCGTGATCTTATAGTCATCAAAGTCTTTAAATTCTACTTCTTGTGTCAAGGTTTGATTGTCTGTTAACGTTACCTTTAGTCCTGTTAGGTCTAGTGGTTCTCCGTCCGTGTAGACTCGTTTTGTAGGCTGCGTTGTTACTACCATAGCCGTTACATGTTCTTTATCAAATACTTTTGGCTTTACTGTAAATGCATTCGTAGTATTATCCCATTTTGCCTTATATTTCCCTTTAGAAGTAACAAGGTCATGGTCTTTTTCTGTCAGATACAGATAAAACGCGGTATCATTGTCAGGGTGGTTGCCTGCTCTTTTGAATGTTTTTTTATTTGGTGCGCCACTGTCTACAGTTACCTCATTCACACTGTCCTGATTTTCCAGTTTAGCAAGGTAGACACTATTGCCCTTGTCATCGGTCGGCGTTGTACTGATACTGTTTGCCTTGACGCTTCCACCAGTAATTTTGATGTGTTGTGCTGCACCCCAAGCACCACCACCAATGCCATCTTCTCCGCCTGTTGCGGTTACGGTTCCACCAGCGATTGTAATGTTTTCTCCTGAACCCCGAGTACCACCACCAATGCCAGCAGTCATATCTCCGCCTGTTGCGGTTACGGTTCCACCAGTGATTGTAAGGCCTTTTCCTGAACCCCGGTCACCACCACCAATGCCAGCAGCACCATCTCCGCCTGTTGCGGTTACAGTTCCACCAGCGATTGTAATGTTTTTTCCTGAACCACCACCACCACCACCAATGCCAGCACCAGAACTCCAGCCTACGCCTGTTGCGGTTACGGTTCCACCAGTGATTGTAATGTTTTCTCCTGAACCACCCTGACGACCACCACCAATGCCAGCAGCACGAGCTCCGCCTGTTGCGGTTACGGTTCCGCCAGTGATTGTAATGTTTTTTCCTGAATCACTAGCACCACCACCAATGCCAGCAGCACCATCTCCGCCTGTTGCGGTTACGGTTCCGCCAGTGATTGTAATGTTTTCTGCTGAGTTACCGCGATCACCACCAATGCCAGCAGCACCATATCCGCCTGTTGCGATCACGGTTCCACCAGTGATTGTAATGTTCCTTGTACCACCGTTACGATTCCAACTCGATCCAATCCCTGCTCCATTTTTTCCGCCTGTTGCAGTTAGAGAACCATCACCCTCGATTTCTAACGTTGAATCATTATCGGAATTGTTGTTCCATGTTAACCCAGCCCGCTCTTCACCTGACTTCAACGAATTTGTTCCTTGTAGTATTATCGTTAATTGAACATTAGATTGACCATAACCTTTTGCAAGAAAAGCCGAGTTGTAAATTTGATTAGATACATCAATGTTTACATTTTTTAGGGTAATCTTAGCGGTGATAGAATCTCCTGTCACTCTAATCTCATTTGGCGTTGGTTGACCCGTTCCTTCAATCGTATAAGTACCGCTTTGTGTTATATTTACACTGCCCTGATTAATATTAAAAGTTTTCGTGTCCGTGTCATTTGCATAGCTAATTATTGGATTTAAAGACATACAACCCATGGTCATAAATAGGGCAAGAAGTAGTCCCATTATCCTTTTCATTCTCATTTTCATTTTCATTTCAACTCCATTTATTATTCTTACATTTCTTCACATGTTTAAATGATTTACATTACTGTTTTGAAAAATCGCACAAAAATAGGCAGAAACACATACCTACCCATCAGGTACATGCTCCTGCCTATTAAAAAATTCTATGTAAAAAGAGACAGAGTTACGCTGTCTGTCTGTCTGTCTGTCTGTCTGTCTGTCTGTCTGTCAAGGATTTTGTCAGGTTTTTCATGGCTTGTCAACCTTTTATACTAATTTTTCTCGTGCTAATTATACAAGAAAAAATCTATATTGACTAGCCTTTATATATTGTATATCTGTTATTTACTCGTCTATTTTCATTACGCTCCCATCAAGGAAGGTAAACTCAATCTTTCCATCTTTATGTACGGTTAGATAGTCGACCATGCTAAGCCAGACGTTTTCATCGAACGCTGTTAACAAGTCCTGCTTTTTCAAGCCATCAATAAAATATTCAACCTCATCACGTCTTGCTTGCTTTTCAACAATGGTAGCTTTGACTTCTTTAAGCCTTGATTCTACAGTATTAAACCTGTTCACTAGACTCGTATATTTTTTCTCACACATATGCTACGGTACATTTCCTTCTGCAAAATTTTTCTCACTTCACAGCCTGGGTGCAAAGTGGGTGCACCTTTTAACGTTAACATCCTGTGCACTCGACCCCAGAGCGTTGATATCTTCCCTCATACAGCCAAACTGGGCTCAAAAACCACGCCAACCCAGCTTAAAACTGCCACGCATTAAACCTTTTAACGATAGCCCTCGCTAAACCCTGCTACATAAGGGCAAATTTGCACCCACCTAATCAGCCTTTGACATCAATACGACAGTCTCGACGTGGATTGAGAGAACTCCTAGTATAGCTACACTTTTTTGAGTGCACACTATTGATAGTGGGTGTCTTTTTAACGATAGGAAAAGGTAATCGTTACAGGGGTTTAAGACCTGCTTAATAGCTGGATTTTGAGCATAAAAAAATTAGAGAGGATTCCCCCTAGGCTGACTTTTGTAACATTTCAAATGCTCACATTCTTTTGACTTTTACGATGCCCTTTCAATATCCACACTAATCTCTGATTTAAAAGTTACGCTGAACTTGTCCTCGTAAACTTTTATTTTCTTGATGTACTTTCTTACCAGCTTCTCGTCATATTCACTAATATCGTGACGCTCATTTTTCAGAAAATCTTCCATTTCTCTGATTCGTCTTTTAGCATCTTCTTGACCTGCTTTTTCTATAAGAAGCTGCTGTTTCTTAACTTTAAGCTCATCAATCTCATCAGCTATTTTCGTGTAGTCTTTTTTAGCTTTAAGCAAGGTTAATAGTATCGCTTGTTTGTCCGCGATTCTTTTATCAACCGTTTCAATCTCGTTTAAGTTGTTGCCCGCGATAATTTCTCTAATATTGTTATTCAACGTATCCAATACTTCATCCGATATACTAAACACCTTATTTATGGCTTTCACTGTAGCAGACTGCAGTTCTTCCTCTTTTACTGTCGGAGCATCACAAGCACTAGGACCATTTTCCCATCTGGTACAACAACGCCAAACAACAGAATGCACTCCTCGATTGTTCCAAGCAATTCTTCTGTAAACATCCCCGCATTTAGAACAAACACACAGGCTGGATAAAGCGTACTTGCTGGAATAAACTCTCCTTTTTTTGTTCTCCTCACCGCTAAACATGTTGGCTCGTCTTAACATTTCTTCTTGAACTTTAAAGAAAATATCTCTTGGAATAATAGGCGTGTGGCTATCTTTTACATAATACTGTGGTTCTGTTCCATCATTTTTTATACGAACATGGTTAATAAAATCTGTCGTGATGGTTTTTTGTAAAAGAGCATCACCAATATATTTTTCGTTTTGCAAGATGCCTTTAATATTAGATAAATTCCATTTTAAATGCCCGGCACCGTTTTTAATGCCGTCTTTTTCAAGGCCCTCCGCTATGTCTCTAAGGCTTGCTCCTTCTAAATATTCTCTATAGATTCTTCTTACGACTTTTGCTTCCTGTTCAAGAATTACAAGATTCCCTTCATCGTCTTTTGTGTATCCTAAAAACCAGTTATGGTTGATTTGCACTTTGCCTTCCTGGTAGCGGAACTTAAGTCCAAGCTTCACATTCTGAGAAAGCGACGCGGATTCCTGTTGAGCTAAAGAAGCCATGATAGTAAGCAATAGTTCTCCGCTTGCTTCCATGGTGTTGATGTTTTCTTTTTCAAAAATGATCGGGATGTTTTTGTCTTTCAACTGTCTAACAAACTTTAAACAGTCGATAGTGTTTCTCGCAAAACGGCTAATCGACTTAGTGATAACCATGTCTACTTTGCCGCTCATGCAATCGTGGATCATGTCGTTGAAACCGACGCGTTTTTTCGTGCTGGTTCCTGAAATACCGTCATCAGCGTAGATGCCGGCAAACTCCCAGAGAGGATTTCTTGAAATATAATCCGTATAATGCTGAACTTGCGTGTCATAACTTGTTGCCTGTTCTTCGCTGTCAGTACTGACACGACAATACGCTACTACTCTTAACTTCGGCTTATCTTTATGCTTATCTACCGTATTCCCCGCTATTTTTCTTGGTGGAATAATTATAACGTTGGCATTCATTTTACACCTCCTTGATTTGACTGTACGCGTATACTGCTTGACGATAAGGATCATCGTATTTCTTTTCTACCTTTTCTAACTGGTAGCTTGTAATAAGCCGAATTTCCTTTATTGGCTTAGGCTCTTTATAACGATGATTCCTGATAGCATTCTCATGCCTTATTTGTTGCACTTGTCTAAACATATCCTCATCGATAATCTGAGGATAAAACTCTGTTCCTAAATACAATTTCTTGCTAAGAATTTTGCCCGTGACTGGCCAATCCCTTTTTATACCTGATTTTTTAGCAGCTTGAGAAATATTTTTAAATTCAAGATAGAAACGAAAAAACTCTCTTACTTCTTGAGCTTTTACTTCATCTATAACCGCTTTACCGTCTACTATTCTGTAACCATATGGGATGCGTGCCATGTTTCTTTCACCTCTTCTTCTAATTCCAATCCGCATTTCAAAATAAAAAGAAATCTTGTTCTGCTTTTAACTACGACATCGTCTACAAAATCCAGAAAATCCTCGTCCTTAAACTCGCTAAATACTTCTGTGACGCTTACGAACCGTTGAAGTTTTTGCGCCTCGTTTAAGTGCGTTAAGTTACCGTTTAAACTGTTGGAAAGCTTAAGTTTTTCCTTAAGACAAGTATCTATTTCCGTTTTAAGCTGATTGCTTTCCAGATAGTAGGAATCCATCTCAATGTAGCCACCGGCTAAAAGCTTACTGAGTACTTGCTCTTGTTCTTGCAGCTTAAGCTTTTTTTCTTCGAGTTCGATAACCTTGTTCAAACCGTCTTTATTATTCACACCTCTCAAACTTTCTACGAGAGGAGTCAACATTTGAACGTATCCTGCTTTTAACTTGTTTAACATTTGCAGGAAAGAAATTTTAAGATAACTTTCCATAACAGACTTTTGTGAACAAGCATGAATATCTTCAAGATGCGTTATACAAACCCATATGCCATACGCCTTATTATGTTGATAAATTATTCGTCTTTTACACTTGCTTCCACACTCACCACAACGAATTTTAGCTGAAAACGCATAAAGCTTATTGTACTTACCACTACCACATACTATGTTATTTTCACTTCTTCTCCACGCGATAATCTCTTTTACAAGATTAAAAGTTTCATGACTGATGATAGCCTCGTGATGGTTTTCAATAACATACTGTTGTTTCTCGCCACAGTTTTTATGGCGGTTAAAACTATCATCCGTGTATGTTTTCTGAAATATGACATCACCTGTGTATGTTTTATTAGTCAAAACAGCGTTCACGGTAGTTGAAGTCCAACTTCCGCCCTTTTTAGTTGGAATCTTTTTATCGGTCAATACTCGTGCTATTGCTTCTCCACCCATGCCGGAAAGAGCCATGTTGAAAATTTCTTTTACTACCCTGGCTTGCTCGGGAACTATAATCATTTTCTTATTCTCGTTTTTATACCCATACGCAGGGCAGGAAATGACGAAGGTTCCGTTTTCGAACCTTTTTTGAATTGACCACATGCTGTTTTCCGAGATGGATCTTGACTCGCTTTGCGCAATGGAACTCAGGATAGAAAGCATAAGCTCCGAACTCATATGCTCGGTATCAATGTTTTCTTTCTCAAAATACAAATAAATACCAAGACCGGTAAGTTTTCTAACTATTTCAAGACAGTCAACCGTGTTTCTTGCAAGCCTACTAATAGACTTTGTAACAATCCTGTCTATCTGACCGCTCTCACAGTCTTTAAGCAGTTGTTTAAGACTTTCACGCTTATCGATTTTCGTGCCGCTAATACCCTCGTCAAAGTAAAGACCCGCATACTCCCAGCAGGGATTAGACTTAATATAGTTTTCGTAATGCTCCTTTTGCACTTCTAAGCTGAGAAGCTGTTCATCACTGTCGGTAGAAACTCTCGCATATGCTGCAACCCGTATTTTTCTAAGAGAATTATCCGGCTGTTTGGCTTCCAGTTTTGTTATCATTTTCATCGTCTCACCTCACTTTCTTACAGTCATATACATCACTCTAAAAGCAGTGTTTATCAAGCTTTTAACCCAATAATTCCTTGTAAAACGGGTGAAATTTTTCCCTGTTAAGACGGCTTATTTTTTCTTTTTCTTGCTCGCTGATAAGCCCTTTTTTAAAGAGTGAAACGGTAAGTTTTTCGGCTATTTCAAAACGAAAATCCGCCTGCATACTCTCTTTTGTCCAAGCCCTCGCTTTAACATCCGTTAGCCCGTGAACATCCTTACTGATTTGCATAATGCCCACCTCCAAAACGATGTTCTATATAGCAGGCGTGGCAGCAGTATTTTCTGGTTTTATTACCGTAAGAGATAAAAGAATTTTTGCAGTTAAGACAAGCACACTCATAGTTTGCCTGTCTTTTTACCAACTGTGTATGCTTGTTCCACCACGTGTTTCTACACACATCAGAGCAGAAACGTTTAACTTTTCTTCCTGTGTTTTGCTTGATTGGTTTTGAACAAGATTCACATAATGCCGTCTGTGTTTTCGTAGACTGAATTACGCCTAGACTGTTACGTTTGCAGTAGCTTTTAATCGTATTAACGGAAACATCCATACGGTTTGCAATCTGCGTATAGCTAAGACCTTCATCTCTTAGTAATTTGACCTTGCGTTGTTCTTCCATATTCATTTGCCTGTGCCTCCTTACATCACAGGCAAAGAAAAAACAGTGTTTTTTAACCTATTGACTTGACAATTTAACCTTAAAAAATAAAAAAAAGCCCGAGGATTGCTCCAATGTAGGAACAAGCCTCGGGCTTTACATGTTTCAAACTGTTTTACAAGAGTTCGTTTACTCGTTTTTGTACCGTATCATAATCGTATCCGGCAGAAGTTAAACGCTGTTTACGCGTGCTACCGTTACCCCAAGCGCCTCGGATTACTTCACGTGCAAGCTCATCAACCGACTTTCTACAGGCTTTAACACCGAGAAGCTCATTAACCTTATTTTGCACGCTCGCATAATCGTATCCGGCAGAAGTTAAACGCTGTTTACGCTCATTTCCGTTACCCCAAGCGCCGTTAATAACTTCTCGCGCCACCTCATCAATACTTGACGTGCGCGCAGCTTGGTCAGAGCCGCCGTTTTTACACCCGTTTAATCCAGCGTTTTTAATAATGCTCGGATAATCCACGTAAGCATAATCCATGTCAACTCTGCCGGCTACTCCAGGCACACTGCCACTTGACGAGTATTGCCAAAGACCATACGAACCCTGATAATTGCAGTGCGTGTTCCACTGTGCGATCCACAAAGCGTAACGGTCTCTAACATGAGCGGACACAAGATTATTAGCAGTTGAAAGCGAAGTGTAAAAACCTGCATAATACCCGCAAGCTTCCAGCTTATTGCAAAAGCTTGTAATCAGCGAATCGCAGAAAGCTCGCCCACGGTTAAGCTGGCTTTTCTCTTCCAAATCAAAGTAAACAGGATACTCAAAACTCTTACCTGAAAGCATGTTCACACAGCTTTGAGCCTCCTCAGCCGCCTCAAAACCAGAGTTTGCGTACGAATACCAGTAGGCTCCAACATCAAGACCGCATGTTTTTGCTTTACGATAGTTCTGTTCAAACCACTTGTCTTTGCATCCGATACCGTATCCTGCTCGAATGATCACAAACTCAACACCGGATGCTTTCACCGCGTTGAAATCAATGTCACCCTGCCACTCTGACACGTCTATTCCTTTTTTACTCATGAGTATTGTCCTTCCTGTTCTTGTCGTGTAATTGTTCTAAAACGTTTTTTAATTTCTCAGGCACGGGAAGCCCCAGGTGAGCCGCGTTTTCGGTTAAAGATAATCCTTCGTTAGATAGGTAGAAGAAAATTACCGCGGTTCTAATCACGCTTCCTTGCTTCAAAACATGAAAATCTATAATGTTTGCTATACCAACAAGCATAAAAATGAGCACCTTTCTAAAAATGCCCTTAAAACCAATGCTGCTAGACAGTTTCTTATCCGTAACAGCACACATCACGCCTGTAATATAATCCGCAACCACAAATAAAACGAGCGCGAGGATAAGCCCGTCGCACCCGCCTAAAAAGTATCCCAGCCAGCCGCCTACCAGTGTGAAAGCCAGTTGAGCACTATTCCAAAATCCTCTCATAATTCCCCTTACAAGTTTTCCTAACATTTGCCAGTACTCTTATAAAAACAAAAAGTAAAAAGTAATAAAAAAAGGACAGGCATGGTTTAACCCACACCTGCCCTAACATTTCAGCATTTCAGCATTTCAACATTTCAGTATTTCAACTGATATTATTTTTCAACACATGACTACTACTTACCATCTTTTTCACCTTCCTCAACCATTCCACCTTTTACACCTTTCCCAGCCGCTTCATCTTTTTCATCTTTTTCATCTTTTTCGTCTTTTTCGTCTTTTTCGGCTTTTTCGGCTTTTATTTTCAAAATCTCGTCGTTAAGTTCGCGTTCTCTAGAATTAAAATAGTCTTCTAACTGTTTCACATACGCTTCATATTCCATCGAGTTTTCCGCGATCACCGCCGAACGCATATCAGATAATACGCTTGCAACAATGCCTTCTATCATGTAAGTAGGTATTGGTATTTGCTTATTCAACTCGACTATTTTTTCGTTTAACTCAGCCTTATATTTTTGCACAGCTACCGCGTAGCTAATCGTCGGTTTCACCACTACTCTCCTCCAATCTTTTTTAGAATAATATCCAGCTTGTGGCTGATTTCGCATAAAATTTTCGTATTATCAACTACAGGTGTCGTAATACTTTCTGTCACGTCTTTTAAGCGCGTGCCTTTATTAGCCACTATTTTGTTTGTGTGAATAATTAGTTTCTCCATAACAAATTCTCCTCTACTTTCACTTAACGCTTCCACCCGCGTTTTTTAATAGTATTTAACTTTCATGAGTATCCCGTTTTTAAACACCATGTGAGCATTAGAACCCCATTTTGAAGCTTTACCATCCTGGTTCATTTCAATAATCTGCACATAGTTAATATCCGCGTCTACTCCTGCACCGTCTTGCCAAACAGGATCTATAATCTTGTTACCATGCATGTAAAAGTTGCATCCAGCGTGAATACCATACTCTTTATAAATGCTTTGCGAACGTGAAAAACACAGCATAGTAGCGTATGTTTCTTCATCAGCTGATTTACGCTGCGCGAAAGCCATATACTTTCCGTCGCTAGTAAGATGAAAAACTAGACCCTTGTGAGAATTATCTTCTTCCCACTCGCCGGTTCCAACATAGCCAATATACACGCCGTTACGGTAGAAGTTGTTCCCATTTTTATCAAAAACAGCTCTTTTATGATCCTCATCAACTTCACCATCGTAAAGCTCTATCTGCCCGGGTGTTATTTGCACGTATTTACTCGAATGGTTAAACCCGAGAAGGAAACTGTTATAGTTTTGCTGCATGAAACTACCAAAATCACCTTTTTTAACCATTGAAGATATGGAATCTTCTACTATGGTTAGTTTAGAAATAGCCTTATCAGCCGTGAATTTAGCAGCCTCAATGTCTTTATCTTTAACTCTGATCCAAGCGAACGTTCTAAAACTACTTATACTGTCAGCTGAAACGTAATGCCATAGTTTGCTTGTTCCACCTTTATACGGGTGTTCAGACTCAGGATAATTTTCACCTTCAACCTCAATAATGTTAATATCTTCAGGCAGTTTAGACACGTATCCTGAAATTTCTCCTGAATACTCTTTTTTAATGCTATCAATCTTAAAACCATAATTGTCAAACGGAGACCAGTTAGTTCTAAAATGTAGCCAAAACTCGTTTGATGGAATAAACACTGTCGCGCCAGAAATTTTTTCACCAGTTAAACCCGGTATAGCGTAAATTTTATCCTCATACTTGTAAAAAATGTCTACAAAATCGTCAAAAGCTGATTCCGTGTGCGACTTCTCATTAAATTTTACGGCTAAACTTTCCTGCTTAACAATAAGCCTGTAAGCGTAGCCGGTTGACGTGTCGTAGAAAAAATCACCAACATGCTGCATTTTTTCACTATCAGTCAGCCACAAGCTCATAGGAGCGTTAAACTGGCTTGGAGTATACGAACCGTAATAGTTACCATTTTTCTGTTTAAGACTATGGTTAACGCTTTCAACACCAGCCTCAATCTTACCGTCTGTAACATTCAGTTTCGTGTTGATTTCACTTATCGTGTAATAGTTTTCAAGCCTCCTACCAGTGTCTTTTATAGCCTCGTTTTTTGCTTTACTAATCTGCTTTTCTACCTGCGAAGTGTAAGAAACTGAAAGTTTTTCCGCGTCAATCGAATGCCCGATAATCCTGTCACCATACACCATGCCGTCAAGAGTCATCGCAGTACTGTAAGGGCCTGAAAAACCGTTATGGCTTCCAGCAATACCATTCATGTTAACCTGTAAAACTTTCGTAGCAGTGTTCTTATCAGGCGTATCCATGTAAAGGTCACGAACCCACATGCCTTTACTATCGTATTCGCTTATCTTATAGCCGCTTTGAGAATTACCCATTTGCGCTTTAATATTATCGATCGCAGCTTTAACACGCTCGTTATCAATTTTTCTAGCTTCAACCGCTTCTTCTTTTAACGTTTGAACAGCATGCGACACGTTTTGCACATACCCTTTAGAAATCCTGCTCGCAAGCACGATTCTAACTTCGCCTGGTTTTTGAATCGGTATAGTCTGTTTTACTACAGGAAACACGCGATCCATGCCAAATTGTGGAGCGAGACAACGAACCCTATCCCCACACTCAATCGTCGCATAATGTAAACCTAACGCGGATAAGTCAACCGCGCTAAGACTTATTTCTACATGCTCAAACTGGTTATCCTGTAACCATTTAACAGCTTTGCGCATAAGATTAGTTGGAACTGTCACATTATTGAAATTAACAACTTTACAAACCCAGCCGAATGTTTTTTGCGCTTCACGAGATACTATATAGTTTTTCCCATTGTTTATTGAAGTAATATCAACATGCTTTTTAAGAACCTCGTTTTCACTATTCTCGTTTTCCAACTCTTTGCCGAGAGGAATAACCGCTGTAGTAACATCCTCTGCTGAAAGGTTTTCCGCGTATTCAAGCAGGTTCAAGCCGAAACTAATATGCTGGCTTGTAGTTTTACCTATTTCTTCTAAACGTAGGTAGTCTAAGTAAAGTTTCCCGTCTTCTTTTCTAAGACGCACATATCCGCCAAGCTTTTCAACCATTTTACCCATGATCGCTTCAAGCGTGGTTTCAAAATTAGTAAACCTGTAGAGTGAATCATTCGAGTCAGATACTGTGACGAAACCAATTCTTATTTTCTTATAATCATCTACTTGACTGTTATGAGCTTGTAAAAGTTTTTCTAAAAGCTGGTAGGAACTCTGATCATGGTATTCTTTCTGAGGTTGAATACTATCAGCTAAGTAAGTTAACAACCCTACGCAAGTTACTTTCTTACTACCATGCAAGTCTTTTACTTGTTCTCTAACCTCGCCGAAGAAAATCTCCTCATCGTCACGCCACACGCTTACTATTGATTTCCGGTTTTTAATAAGCTCATAGCAAGGGTTTTGACTAGGGCAAGTAAACGTTAACGTTCCTGCAGTATTAAGTTCCAAATTTAACGTAATATCATCAAGTACCGCTTTGTCATCATTTGGATAGTAAATCGTATTATCATCAAGCATAATCCTGTACACTCACAACCACCCCCTTTTATAGGAAATATTTACCATCCCGTTTCCAACGAATGTTAAACTCATGTTTATTTTTGAACGAAGCTGTGGGAAACGGTTAACACCTGTTTTAATCTCATAGTTTTTACCATTAGAATCCAGTAGCATACTGTTAGACGACAGGTTGTTAAATTCTGGAATCAGCGTCATGTCAAAATCGTGAACGAGTGTTATTTCACGCTTATCATCTACTTGCACACCCCATATTGTGTGAACCCCATCCGAATCATCTACACTATACTTATACGGTTGCAGCTTATAGTTGAGTGTGAGAGTTGAATAGTTTTTATCCGATTTAAAATCACTAACCCACACTCGACCCTGATAGTAGAACAATGGTTCATCATCAAGAGACAGTTTCACACTCTTACCGTGGATTAACGTTTTAACACTATGGCATGTTTCACTCCACTTGTTTTTGTTTGCAACAATGAATTCAAAACAGCCTTCACGCATCTCGTATAACACTTCACCGGCAAGACTTTCACTAATATCAATACTTTCCTGCCTGCCTGGTATTTGCAAATACTCTAATCTAGGTTCTGGAAGTTGAACGCGTGGACGGCTTGTAGCAACCAGCCCTAGATCGTTAAAACTATGCAACCCGTTTATTAGCATCCCATACACTTTTACCACCCCCTTGCTTTTCTTGTTTGAAGCTTAAAAAGCTCACTGTCCATCCTGTGCGCGATACCACCCACTAGTTCGCCAGTGTCGAGCACAATACTCTGGTTGGAAAACTGTGGGAAATACGCGTCCATAATCGCTAGAATCTGGTTCATAACACTAAGCATTTGCGTGTTCGCTCCCGCGCTCATATTCTGCAAAGTATCAAGCCCCATAATCACTTCCGGACCTTTTTCACCGCCGCCAAGCATACGCCCGTTTTTCTCACCGAAAATAGTCGCCCCGTTTAACAGCATCGGCTTGTTCATTGCTTTCTTATACCAGTCGATAGCAAGATACGGTACAGACGGTGGCGTAAGAGAGAATTGTCCTTTAATACTAAAATGCGGCAGTTTAATATGAGGAAGACTAAGTTTTATGTTAGAGAAAAACCCTGTTATAGCGTCAACTACTGCTTTAACCTTGTTTTTCGCCGCCTCTATTGGAGTGATGATAGCGTTTTTAATACCATTCCAAACTGACACAACCGTGTTTTTAATACCGTTAAACACAGACTTAACCATGTTTGCTACTGAATTAAACACTGTTGAAATGCTTGTTTTAATACCGTTTACCACGCTCATGATCGCAGTTTTAATACCATTCCAAACACTTGTTGCAGTGTTTTTAATACCGTTTAAAACGTTAGTGAAAAACGATACGATACCATTCCAAACATTCATGAAAAAGTTTTTCACACTCGACCACAGTTTGTTCCAACTAGTGCCAAAGAAAGACAAAAACACGTTAAAAACGTTTTTTAACGTGTTCAATACTGTTATGAACGTGTTTTTAACCGCGTTCCAAACAGCGGTAAAAATTTCTTTTACACCATTCCAAAGCTGAGACCAGTTACCGGTGAACAATCCTATAAAAACGTCTAAAACGCCTGTGATTAAATCAAGAACGGTTTTGAAACTAGTAAAACTTAAATTTAAAGCGCCTTCAAACAGTGGAGCTAGAATAGCACACAAACCATTCCACACTGTTTTAAGCCCTTCAACAATACTAGTGAAATCAATACCAAGGCTTGACAGTTTTTCTTTAACACCATTAACAAAACCGGTGAAAGTTTCCTTGATTTTCTCCCAAACAGCAATAACACTGTTTCTAAACTCTTCGTTAGTGTTCCATAAGGTTACAAAAGCTGCTACCAGAACACCAATAACCGCAACAACCGCGAGTATTGGCGCGGATACTCCACCTAAAACAGCGCCTAACCCTTCAAGAATGCTAGAGCCGGAAGTAAAACTTGCGAACATTTTACCTATAAACAAAGCTAGTTTAGAAAACCCTTGTATAGCAACACCTATTTTAGAAATACACGTTCCAAGAACCACTAAAAAAGGGCCGACTGCCGCAGCAATCAACCCAAGTGTCACTATAAGTTTTTGGCTTTCTGGAGAAAGCTGTTTAAATTTAGAAAGCCATGCTGAAATTTTCTGCATTAATGGTGTTATGACGGGAAGTAAAACATTACCAATAGTCGCAGCAATATTCTGCAACTCTGTTTTTAGAATCTTCATAGAACCCGAAGCGCCCGCTGCTTCACGCCCAGCCTGCCCTTGAGCGTCAGCAGTCTGCTCCATAATAAGAGCCAAAGTAGCAGCCTGTTTCGCTTGCAAGCTCATCGCGCCTCTACCATCATGCAAACCCATGGCAAGAGCTTTAGCTTTAATAGTCGCCTCGTTAACACCCATACCATAATTGTCAAGCATCGCATTATTACCTTTAAGCGCGCCCGTTAAAGCAAGAACAGCAGACTCGGTTGTGCCACCAAACATAGCAGACAAGTCGCCTGCAAGAGCAACCAGCTTCTGACTCATCTCGGCTGCTTCAGCATCACTTTTCCCACCAATATTTTTCAACATCGCGCCCATAGTATTCGCATACTCTAAAGCTTGACCTTGAGCAATACCATAATAGGATTTCAAACTTCCTGACCATTTAAGCATCTTGTTAGCAGACTTACCGTAAATCTGCTCTGTAGCACCCATAGCATCCTGTAAGTCTGCTGCAGCAGTAAAACCAGCAGTACCAATAGCAGCAATCGGCAGCGTAACTTTCGTGCTTAAACTTTGACCAAGAGATGACATACCATCTCCTAGTTTCTTTATCTTTTTACTCGTACTATCAAACTGGCTACTAAGCTTGGTTAAACTAACACTACCTACCTGTTTTAATTTTTCTTTTAAACTATCAAGATTATTTTCTGTTTCAACAATCTCACGCTGCAACGCATCATACTTGTCTCTACCAAGCTCCCCGTTTTCCAACTGTACTTTAGCCTGCTTATCCGCCTGTTTCAAAACGTTAAGCTTATTAGACGTTTCTTGGATTTCTTTCTGCAAAAAAGCCTGCTTTTGGCTTAGAAGCTGCGTGCTTGTCGGATCAAGTTTCAAAAGCCTATTAACATCACGAAGCGACTGCTCGGTTGAGCGAATAGTCGAATTAACCTGTTGTAAAGACTTATCTAAGCCTGTAGTATCCCCACCAATTTCAACAGTAATACCTTTAATCCTGCTTGCCATAACTTCACCTCCCTTTTTCCATTAATTTAGGTATGAAAAAATAGATATTTTAACGTCAGGTATAAGAATGCTTGGTTCTCGTCTAGAACCTGTCAAATTCTGTTTGGCTTGCGAGCTTATCGTATTTCACACTATCGTTTGCTTTCTCCGTCCACATGTCTAAAATCATGCCGATGGTTAAAAGATCCAGTTCGCAAATACTAATCCCGATTTCTGTGCATCTAAGAAGAAACAACGCGGTTGTCATTTGCCGTGTTGTTGCTTTAAATTTTTTTTAGATTTTACTTCAGTTTCCAAGTTTGCTCCCCAAAGTTCTAGAATTTCAGGAAGAATCTCGTAGATAGAAAACATTTCAAACTCGTCAAGCCACTCATCAATACTCGCTGGAATACTATTATCCGCGTGATAAGCCATGATATAAGCTACGTTTTCAAAAATTTCAAGATCCGATATTTCAAAAACACCCTCGTTGTTTTTGAAAGACTGCTCTAATTTTGACAGGTCTTTGAAAATATCACGCTTGAATTTAATACGATACAATCTTGGAATAGTGGCGGAAGAACGAAACTTCACGTCTTTACCATTTACTTTTACTGTTTTTTCTAACACTTTTACCCCTTTAAAACTTATTTGTTTTCCGCGTTAACTTGCGGAACGTACACGCTCTTATACCATTTCTCATAGGTTTCTTTTGAAGTAGTGTCACCGCTACGGGATTTCACCAAACCATCTTCTCTAGGATCAGCCGTAAGCGACAAAGTTTCCGTACCCGGTTCTATAGTGTCTTCCTTAGTTTCTGACTCGATAGACGGTCGTGTTGCTGAACAGTTATATAAAACGTGTCTGATAGCGTTCACGTCACCATCAAACTCAAACAGGAGCGCGAATTTTTCTGTTTCACTAATCTTCGCGTTTTCAACCAGAACACCGTTTTTATCTAGTTCTTCTCGTAGTATTTCCGTCCTAAACCATTCAGGTATAAGAGCAATTTCCAAGTCGCCACTGTAACCGTTGTTAGCAGTCGACCTGAAGTAAACAATCCCGTCAGCGTAAAACGGTGAGGATTCACCCTCAGCCTCAAGGCTTATACTCACCGCCCCCGGAATCGGCTTAGGCTCATCGTAGGAGAAACCACTCGAATCTTTTTTAAGTTTTGCCGCGTACACGTTTTTAAGATTGTATTTAACCTTGTTTCCCATTTATTGTTACCTCCATTTCAAAAATGTAGAGTGTTTCATAAAGCTGTTCCGACTCTATGAACGCTTCTGTTTTGTTATAAAAAATGCCGTGCCTATCAAGCACGGCTTCAACTTTTTCTTCCACACTAGGATTCTTATAATCTGTGTATAGTTCAATATGAACTTCGTTTGCTTTAAAATACGCTTTCCCGTCTGCCGCGAAATTACTGCTTGCAGGCGTAAGAAACACAAGAAACGGTGGGGAAGGTGATTCTCCTTCAGCAAAATGATGATAAGCAAAAGGAAAACCTATCTCTCTCATGATGCTTAAAAGTTTAGTCATGTTCTATCGCCTCCCTTATTTTTTCTTCGAAACTTTTAACCGCTTTTTCTTCCGCAAGCTTAATGTGTGCTCTTGCCTCAACGCGTCCTCCGCCTCGTTTAGCGTGACCGTACTCTAACAAGTGTGTAAGCTGATACTTGTTTTTTGAGTGAACTACCAGTGTGAGAGCGTTTTCTGTTTCTTTAACAGTTTTCACCGCCCAACTTTTCGCATACTTACCTGTGTGTTTCGGAGCAGTGTTTTCGATATCCTCTTTAACGGTGATGCTCACGTTTTTAACTGCTTCTTTTACTTTCTCACTCGTAGTATCCGCGTAAGTTTTAAGCTCTTTTATTATCCTGTTTGAAAGATTGTCTACTCCTGTTTTGCTCACTTTTTACACCTCTTACAGTGAAGTTTCAGGCTTTTCTTCTTATAATTCATGTGGTCAACACCTAAAATCTCATAAACCGTATCACGGAAAATAACACGATACCTGGTGGATGATATTGCAGCGGTTTCTTTCGAATAGCGGATAGTAAAATCTATTTTTGACTCATCCCACACGTTTCCCGCAGAAGTCTGCTCCATTGGACTTTCAGCACTCACCGTGGCGTAACACTCGTAATATTTACTCCACTTAATCTTATGATTACCAACCTCATCAACTTCAACACTGTTTTTAAGCAGCACAATACGCTCGTTTAATAAACTTATTCTCATTTAAAACCCCGTTTTTCTAACAGTAAAAAGCATCGAACGTAAAGTGAGCATAAGCGCGTGGTGGTCGGCTTCTTCCCGATGCTCATACAAGTAGCCTGTAGCGTATAAGACTGCGAGCCGATACTCGTCAAAGTTTTCACTAATCAAACTAGTATCGTTTTTACGAGCTACTCCCTGGCAGAGTTTTTCAGCAGAATGAATAAGGGTGTTGATAAGCTCATCATCTTCTCGACTATCCACCCTAAGATAGTTTTTTGCTTCCTCAACTGTAACTATCATCAACACCCCTCCTTAACTTTTAACCGTCTTTTAAGCTGCTACGCTTGTTTTAACAGGCAGAATCTGTACTGCTTCTTTAAGCACGAGTTTGCCGTCTACACGCTCTTTAGCAACGAAACCTATCATGCCGTTTCCAGCGAAAAGCTCGGTAAGCTCTTTAAACGAGCGTGAACCACGATCACCAATGTTGTAGTACGAGTAGTCTCCAAAAGCCACCATGTTTTCAGGCGCGTAAGCAGACGTGTATACCGGGTATCCGAGAATCCTGTTCGGCTCATCATCCTGGTATGAAGGCTGCCAAACGTACGCGCCATTATTGTCTTTAAGTTTTCGTATGCTCGCGACTGTTTTATCGTTCATAATAAAACTCGCGTTTTTACGGTATGGTCGCCTCAAAGCGTGAATAAGATCAATCAGATCATCAGTTTTAATACTGGTAGTTTCTTTAAGGAACGTGCCGCCGTCTTTCTTGTTGAAAATACCAGTTGGTTTTCCAACGCCATCCCCGTTAAGAAAAGCGTCTTCCTCAGCGTTAGCCAGCGCCATGCCGAAGGATGTGAGAAGATGATTCTCGAGGTTAAACGCATTATCATGCAAGAGTTCTTCAGTAACTTTTACTGCAACGTGAAGCTTATGAGCGTCAAGCAGGATTTGCGCGAACTTGGAATCCCCAAAGTTAAGGCTTGCGCCTTCTTCAATCCAAGCTGCTGCAGGATCACTCATCGCAACATTAATCTTATGCTCTCCACTAGTGGTAATCGTGGTAGCAAGAGAGCGAATAATGTTTTCTTCTTTCAACGTTTCAATCAGACGATTATCATACTCTTCCGGCACAAGATACCCACCATCAGCGTCCACGCCTTCCTGCAACACGTTATCGACTCGTTTAAAATTACTTCTAAGAGCTGTAAGCATCGCCTGCTTATACTCGTCACGCGCACGACCTTGTTTTTCAAGGTTCACACCTGTTTTCATAGGTTTTGCAACAATCGCCTCGGATGTTGGTTTTGAAAGCTCCTTATCCATTACTTCCATCTGCTCCAAACGATCAATTTCCATACTGTAAGCTTTCACTTTCGCTTCCATCTCATCATAGGTTTTCGCGTCTTCTTCTGAAATAAGCCCGTCCTTGTCACGTTTAGACTCAAGGAAAGCTTTCGCACCCTGCCAAGCCTTATTACGTTTCTCAACCATGTTTGAAATACTGTTCATCATATTTACCTCCAATTTTTGATTAAAAAAAGACGATCCATAAGATCGTCTGCACTAATATTGTTTGTTTCCTTACCGCTTATCCGGCAGGCTTTACATATTTTTTCCAATAACGTGTTTTGCACGCTTGCTTTCGAATACAATGTTGAAACTTGTGGTATGCCAATATCAGCGGTTTCACCTCTAGTTAAAACACCGTCCGCGAACCCGAGTTCTACCGCCTTGTTAGCATCCATCCACGTTTCCGAATCCATTAAATGCGACAGTTTCACACGGTTAAGCCCTGTTTTAATCTCGTAAGCGTTAATAATGGACTCTTTGACCTCATCAAGCATTGATATTGCTTTTTCCATTTCGCTTCTGTTTCCAAAAGCAACAGTCATAGGATTATGAATCATAAGCATTGACACCGGGCTCATATAAACCTTTGTCCCGGCCATCGCAATAACCGAGGCCGCCGACGCAGCAATACCATCAATCTTTACCGTCACACAACCCTTGTAATCCATGAGCATGTTATAGATTTGTGCCGCAGCCACACAATCGCCGCCGGGAGAGTTAATCCACACGGTAATATTCCCACTACCAGCGTTTAACTCGTCTTTAAAAAGTTGTGGGGTTACATCATCATCAAACCATGATTCTTCAGCAATCGTACCGTTAAGAAACAGCGTTCTCTCCAATATTTCATTTGACTCCTGATTTTGCTTTTGGTTTTTCCACTGCCAAAACTTCCTCATTACCTTGTTCCTCCTTTCCGCTACTGTTTGCGAACGCTCCCGCACGGTTAAGCGGGAGCATGTTGCCGTTAATCAAATACAAGTCACCACCCTCACAGGCTGGAATCTTATCCAGGTTTTCTAACTGTCTAATATCGTTCGCGCTCATCCAACCGTTTTGACGAGCGGTAGCATAACCATTCATACGACTCTGATAGTCTCCTCGAAGAAGACCATCCACGTTAAACTTCACATAATAGGTTTCTTTCTCCTTATCAGTAAAAAGCCGTCTCGTAATAGACTGTTCAAACCGCGCCACCCAAGGATCCAGCGTGTATTTCACAAACTCCAGCGACTGCTGTTCAATATTAGAAAAACTTGATTTTTCCAAATCACCAACCATGTGTGGTGGGACTCTGAAAATACGAGCGATCTCGTTAATCTGAAACTTACGAGTTTCAAGAAACTGTGCTTCGTTAGGCGAAATAGAAATAGGCGTATACTTCATGCCTTCCTCTAAAATCGCTATCTTATGCGAGTTAGAACCCGAGAACCCCTTATTCCAACTATCCCTCATACTTTGAGGATCTTTTACTGTTCCGGGGTATTCCAAGATTCCGCTTGGTGTAGCACCGTTAGCGAAAAACGATGCACCGTACTCTTCCGTGGCTATCGCCATGCCGATAGCGTTTTTTGCCATCGCAATAGGCGAATAGCCAACAAGACCGTCAAAACCAAGACCGGGAATATGAAGCACGTCAAAGGGTTTAAGTTTCACACTCGTTTCTTTACCCGCTAAAACATCACTATCATTTAACGTATACTCGTAAAAAATTTGACCACTCTCATCCCGGTCAACTCTCATACGATCAGGCATTAAAGGGTATAAGCCCAAAACCTCGCCTTTACCGTTTCGAATAATCTGCGCGTAAGCATTACCCCATAACAGTAGATGCGTCATCAAGGTTTCTCTAAACACGAAGCTTGTCATTTCAAGATTCGGCTCATCATGAAGCACCTTATACAAAGGATGTTTAACCGCTTTAGCCGTACCCGTACTCGTCCGCTCATACACGTGAAGCGGCAGACTCGCCACCGCTTCAGACAGGATACGCACACACGAGTAGACAGCTGTCATCTGCATCGCTGAACGCTCATTCACCCTCTTACCGGACGAGGACGTACCCATTAAGAAACGATAACCGCCGCCTAACATCTTGTTTTCAGGCTTATCTCTGCTCTTAAAAATCTTACTGAAAATGTTCATACGCACCTCCTTACATGAATAGGATTCCTCGACTGTCATACACACTTTCCGTATTTGCATTACCGCATCTGATAGCACGGTCAAGTGCCATGATGGTTGCGATAGCACCATCAATTTTCTCGGTTGATTTTTCCTTATCGCATTTAATGTTTCCTGCAGGATCTGTCCTAATAAATATGTTGTCCATGTTCCAGCGAAGCACCGGATGCCCTGCGTGTGCGATTTTCTGCTCGAGTGTAAGCTTCATAAGCTCCTTGGTAGGCGGACTCATATCCTTGAATCCCTGTCCGAACGGGACCACGGTAAACCCCATGTTTTCAAGGTTTTGCACCATTTGCACCGCGCCCCAACGGTCGAAAGCAATCTCACGAATATTGAAACGTTCACCTAAAGTTTCGATGAATTTTTCAATAAACCCATAGTGAACAACGTTCCCTTCCGTAGTTTTAATAAACCCTTGTTTTTCCCACACGTCATAAGGCACGTGATCTCGCTTCACGCGTAAACTCAAGGTTTCTTCAGGCACCCAAAAATAAGGTAGAATACGAAACTTATCCGACTCATCTTCTGGTGGAAAGACCAAAACAAAGGAGGTAAGGTCGGTGGTGCTTGAAAGGTCAAGACCCCCGTAGCAGACCCTGCCCTCGAGTTCTTCCTCATTCACCTGAAAACCGCAAGCATCCCACTTTTCCATCGACATCCAACGAATAGACTGTTTCACCCACTGGTTAAGACGAAGCTGACGAAAAGCATTCTCTTCACCAGGATTCTGGCGAGCGGACTCGAAAGCAGCCTTAACTTTCTCCATTTGAACCGTCACCCCAAGAGAAGGATTAGCTTTCTTCCACACCTTAGGATCAGTCCAATCATCCGAATCTTTTGCACCATAAATCACGGGGTAAAAAGTTGGATCAATTTTCCTACCCTCAAGAATATCCACTGCTTTCTGATGCGTCTCATAGCAGATAGAATGCGTATCCGTACCGGCTGTGGTAATCAGAAAATACAGTGGCTGCATGCGAGCATCCCCGGAGCCTTTAGTCATCACGTCAAACAGTTTACGGTTTGGCTGCGTGTGAAGCTCATCAAACACGACACCGTGAATGTTAAACCCGTGTTTAGAGTACGCTTCAGCCGACAACACTTGGTAGAAGCTGTTAGTTGGTAGGAAAATAATACGTTTTTGCGAAGCTAAAATTTTAACCCTACGATTAAGAGCCGGACACATTCTAACCATGTCCGCCGCCACATCAAACACGATCGTTGCCTGCTGACGGTCCGCCGCACAACCATAAACTTCCGCACGCTCCTCATTATCCCCACAGCATAAAAGCAAGGCTACTGCAGCAGCCAGCTCACTTTTACCCATTTTCTTAGGTATCTCAATATAAGCAGTATTAAACTGACGGTAACCATTCGGTTTAACCACGCCAAACAAGTCCCTAATAATCTGCTCCTGCCAGGCTAGGAGCTTAAAAGACTTACCAGCCCACGTTCCCTTCGTGTGTGTTAAACATTCGATAAAACTTACAGCATAATCCGCAAGCTCCTTACTATACGTTGAATTTTCTTTTTTAAACTTAGTAACCTCGTATGCTTGCAACTTAAGCTCCTCCTTTCTTTAGGCATAAAAAAAGACGCTTTCAGCGCCCACATCATTTCTTAGTTTTTCTTAACGAGAAACAGGGCCTTAAGCCCTGCTACTTTTAACTAAACTTAAAGTTTTTAGTTTCTAGCGTCGAGGATCATTTCTAAAGCCTCGTTTGCAAGCTTGCTTGTTGGCATCATGTCCCAGCCTCTATCGTAGTTTGCGATAACCTTGTTATTGTTTTTCAAAGTAAGCTTGGAAATTCTTCCCTGGTTAATCCCGTATTCGCTTGGCTCTTCAAAAACTTTCATGCTGTAGTTTACAACCTGATTTTCTACTTTAAGCGTATCTTGTTCCCACATGATTTTTTCTCCTTTTTCTGTGTTTTTTGTTAGTACTATATATCACTCTAAAAGCGCAGAATAGCAAGCCGTAAACGAGAAAAAATCGCGGATAATTCCACGATTTTTCTCCAGCCTTCCAACCCTATGGCTGACTATCCCCCTTTCTTTTAGCTTCTTTCTTGTTGAATCGCTTGATAGGCTTTTTGAATATCCTTGTCCAAGGTTTCAGCATCCGCAAACAGTTCAAACTCCGTATCGTTTAGTTTTCCTTCGCTTACCTTCCAAAGCTCCTCGTGGGCTTTCATGGCGCAGGTTTTTGCTGTTTGCGCAATGTCGAGCATGCTGATAGCCGAACTAATTTTCCCTTCTTCAGCTTTTTTGACTGCGTTTAATGTGTAGCGTCTGCATGTTTTAACTTCGTTTGCGAGGTTTTGTAAAATTTCTTTTTTCACAGGTTTCTCCTTTGCTTCTCTGCTTTTTGCTAGTACTATATATCACTCTAAAAGAGCAGAATAGCAAGCTTTTAAGCCAAGAAACACCGGGTATTTACACGTTTTTTCCCCACCAGTTTTCGCTAATTTTTTTACTCTTAAAAACCGTTAAAATGTTTCTAAAATCATGCGGAAATAATAATCACCCAAAAATCATCTACTACAGTCAAACATACTTTTACAAAAACCTCGTTCTCTTGCTCTAAATTCGCAAAAATTTCTTCAACCAAAGAGCCTGTAGGACAGTCTTCACTCAACACGTACGCCTGGTCTTCACTCGCATACAGCATTACGCTCACCCCCGTTTCTAAAAGCACAGGACCCTTCTAAACGGGAAAGCATAATTTTCCTGTCTTGTTTAAACTCGTCTCCTATAAACCCGAGTCTAAGAAGAAAACATCTGAAAGCATACTTATCGTTAAGCGTCTCACGCTTACTATTATTAACGCGTTTAATTTCCACGCTCATTTTACAAAGACTGTTTATAAACTTCGCATAGGATGCCAAGCCTGGTTGGTTAGCCTGCTCAAACCAAGGAAAAATAAGCTTATCATCTTCTTCCTTAATATTAAGACTGTTCACTCCTAACGCTTTTTTAATAAGATCACCCTTATTATCAAGAATTTTCCTAAGCTTTACCACATCAGCCTTATCTTTAGGAAACTCAACACTAAAACATTGCGTACCATCACACGCGCAGACTGGAAGACTTATACCATAGTCAACGTCTAACATGTTTTTCAAATCATCTAAGTTCTCTTCACTACTACACGTGACCGTACCATCTTTACTAATGTTGAAAACACCTATCCTGTAAGACATACTCGGAGTTTTTAAGTAAACAGCCTTTACTCCCGTAGAATCCTCTATAGCTTTAATAAGCGGCTGCCTATCTTTTCCTTTTAACCCGTATTTTAATTCCATTTTTCCTCCTTTAGATTTTTTCGGGTACATATATAAATCACTCTAAAGAAGGTTTTTATCAAGCGGTCGCAAACTATTTTTCATATAAAATACGAGTCTTACTTGTTAGTAAATACTTCAGTAAACGAGTATTCTTTACCGCCTCTTAAAACTTTCACACTCTTATCATTTCCAACCTGCTCAATATAACGTTTCACAATCACGTCACAATATTTCTCGTCAAGCTCGATAGCGTAGCAGACTCTACCCGTCTGCTCGCAGGCTATAAGCGTGCTACCACTTCCAGCAAACGGATCTAACACAAGCGAGTTCGTCATACTCGAGTTTTTAATCGGATACGCTAAAAGAGCTATTGGTTTCATGGTTGGATGATCAGCGTTTTTCTTAGGCTTTTCAAACTCCCAAACTGAAGTTTCTTTCCTACCCGCGTACCACTTGTGTTTACCTTTTTTCTTCCACCCATACAAACATGGTTCATGCTGCCACTGGTAAGGGCTTCTACCCAACACCAGAGACGGTTTCTTCCAAATACAACAACCTGAAAGATAAAACCCCGCGTCCTGGAATGCTTTTCTAAAATTCAATCCCTCCGTGTCAGCATGAAACACGTAGATAGACGCATCATCTGCCATCGCCTGCTCCATGTTCACGAACGAGTTGAAAAGAAACTGGTAAAACTTATCATTCTCCATATTATCGTTTTTGATTTTCCCAGCAGAACCCTCATAGTTCACGTTATAAGGCGGATCAGTAACCACCAGATTCACTTTAGTATCCTCAAGAAGCGTCTTAAATGTTTCTAACTTAGTAGCATCACCGCAAATAACACGATGCTTACCAAGCGTCCACATGTCACCCGTTTTAGAAAAACACGGTTCTTCCAGCTCTTTTTCAACATCAAAATCATCATCACTCACGTCTTTATCAGCATCAAAAATACTGGAAAGCTCCGCCTCATCAAACCCGAGAAGATCAACATTAAAATCAGCCCCTTCAAGCTCTGACAACTCGACAGCTAAAAGCTCATTGTCCCAACCGGCGTTAAGTGAAAGTTTATTATCCGCGATAATATAAGCACGCTTTTGTGTTTCAGTTAAATGGTTTTCTTTCACGCACGGAACTTTTTTAAGACCCAGTTTTAATGCCGCGGCA
The DNA here is from genome assembly GCF_049244075.1 of Gardnerella sp. KA00390. Taxonomy (GTDB): domain Bacteria; phylum Actinomycetota; class Actinomycetes; order Actinomycetales; family Bifidobacteriaceae; genus Bifidobacterium; species Bifidobacterium vaginale. The sequence goes on along the minus strand of NZ_CP058372.1, from coordinate 737,949 downwards.
AGCCTGCCGTGGCCTGCGAGAATCGTATTATCCTCCGCCACTAGAATTGGGGATAGAAAACCAAACTCGCGAATACTTGCCGCTATCTGAGATACTTGCGCCTCAGAGTGCGTGCGAGCGTTTCTCACATACGGGATAAGCTCACTTACGTCAGCCAAATAATACTGCATTTCTTTTTCCATAAGCTTTCCTCCCATTAGAAAAGACCCCAGCAAGCCAGCTTTTCAAAACCACCCACCGAGTCAATATAATCTTTCGCAATTTCCACAATCTGCGAATACGGTTTACCATCAACCATTTCATCCCCGATAGCACAAGAAAACTCAACCACCCGGCCGGTTTCCTGTGCTTTCAAAAACGCGTAAATATTAACCGACACGTCAGCTTTCGTAAGATCCTTACCATGAAGACCGCCGCCCGTGACAGCATCAGCCATGTCTGACCCGAGTTTTCGGTTAACCGCTCCCGTATCCACGCTGATACCACCAGTCCAGTCGCCTAAAGGATTAACAAACGCATTCGGATACTCTTTCAATAAGTCTTCTCGTTTAGCGTGAGACTGGCAGATGATAAGCTTTTCACCATCAAGAACATACTTGCCATCATACGGATACTTTTCATAAACCTTTCGAGCAATAGTAGAAAGCTTCCTCTGCTCAGCTGTTAATGGAACGCCTTTAAAAATCCCGTTATCAGCGCAGCGAACCATGCCGTTTTGGTTTTGGCTTAAATGCTTATCCTGTGGCACGACCGTAATATCAATCTTTACTTTCCCAGGGCTTAAACGGTGGATAATATTTTTAATATCCTTAAACTTAAACATCACCGTGCTTTCAATACACACGGCACACTTACCATGCCCGAGCATCACTTCAACAGCAATCTTCGGATTCTCATCCAGCTTGTAAGCAAGATCAACAATTGCTCCAGCAATACGATCCGCAATCTTGTCGACATGTGACGGGTTTACTTTTTCAATCATGGTTCTTTTCCTTCCTTCCGATTTTCCAACCAGCTGCAATAAAAAAAGGAATGTTCGAAATTTTGATAAATTTCTCTACATTCCCTTTGCTTATCCATTTTCTGTTTTTTGAGCTATTACTCAGCTTTATCAACTGATTCTTATGTGGCTTTCTTCCTCTATTGGCTATAGAAATCTTTTCTTTAACCTGACCATAATTCATGTTGTATCTTCTGCTACACCATTCCAAATTATCGATTCTGTTGTTACTTTTATCTTCGTCAATATGGTTTATGTCAGAATAATCATTAGGATTAGGTAGAAAAGTTAATGCCACAAGTCTATGAACAAGTAGGTTTCTCTTGTTTCCGTTCTTCCATAAATACACCCTTTTATAACCATTACGCTGATAATCACCTTTAAGAATTTGAGTACTACGTTTTATGCTTCTAATTTTCCCTAAATTAGAAGCTTGGTAATGACCTTCATATTCAGGAATATCTTTCCATACTTCCACATTTTTTCTCCTTATATGTTTTTACGTGTTAAAAGCAGGCGTTCCATTAAATCGTTTTGAGGTGAAACACCATCAAACTCAGTCGAACAGTTTTCTTTCACAATCTGGAAAATCTCATTCCAAAGCCTGACCGCCTGATTCATGTAGTTAATACCAATGTTGATAAAAGGCGATGGTATCGGTTTACCCGTAGTCGGATGCTTGGAAAGAAACCCAAGTTTACTGGTTACTTCCTCACATTGAATCCAACGAGCACAGCTCATCGCATACCGTTCAATAAGAGGAGATGGCACTTTACTGCTAACACCAATGTCTTTTAGCCACTTCCATGTTTCTTCAAAAATTTCTCTAGCCTGAAGCTGAGTACCGTCTTTTTGCGTGGCGGATAAAAACTCGTGAGGCTGAGGCATTTCAGCACCTTCAAGCTCCGGAATATCAAGAACGCTTAAAGGCCTGCCACCGGGGTTTCCGTCATTCGCTTTTTCAACAACTGCTTTCTTTTTACGCCCGGCACCTACGCGTCTACCGCCACGACCGCCGATATTATTTGATTTTGTAGGCAAACTTTCCGCCTCCTTTCCGCATGAGTTTTAACTCAAAAAAATTTTTCTTGTCTGATTTTCCCTATTACCCTTTTGAATACGCTGTTTTTGCACGCGAGACCCTGCGCCCGTTCCCCGGGGAATAGGTTTTTAGAGATTTTGACCGCCCCTGGGGTGTTGTTTATTTGTTATGCCAGCGGTCTCCACGCTTAGCGTGAATTTTAGAATGGCAGCTTTTACAAAGAGAAATAAGATTATTCCTCTCATGTGTTCCGCCTTCAGCAATCGGTTTAATATGATGAACCTGCTCAACAGGCACAAGCATATGGTTCTTAAAGCAAAGCTCACAGAAAGGATGCTCTTTCACATAAGAATCCCTGACTTTCTGCCATGCTCTGCCGTAACGCTTGTGAGCATCATAAGGACGCTCGTATTTTTCGTATCGTCTGTTCTCTTGTTTTAAGTGTTCCTCGCAAAACCTGCCGTCAGTTAGGTTCGGACAGCCTTGATAAGAACACGGTCTTTTAGGTTTTCTTGGCAAGACTCATCCTCCCTTTCCAAGTAAGATAAATTAACGTAAAATGAGTGAAAATAGTCCGTCTACGACAGTAGTCATCCACTTGACTATATAAATTTAAGGAGGTTGTAATGAAGAAATCTATGTATCAAGCTATACGATTATTCCTTTTTTCATTATTACTCCCTCTTTTAGGACTAATCCTTAACTCACTTAGGTTGTTTAATCCAGAAATTGTTTATGACTCACCTGTTTTATTTATCGGTATAGCTCACGTATTTGGTTTAACAACACTTGTCCTTTACTCAATCATCGTCAATCAAAAAACACTCGAAAACTTAGGAGTTTGTAAAACCATTGCCATAGCGCTTATCGCACCAGCCATTGATTTATTGATATTACAAGAGTCTCCTCAACAATTGGGTAGTAGCTGGATTTACTTATACATTACGTATTTCTTAACCACTGAATGTATTCCAACTATAATTCCAATCATTGTTAAAGAGTTTTTACGAAGAAGAAATCAAAAGCACAAAGGTGATTGAGAATAAAGACACCCTCAATCACCTCCGTGACCTGTTATCTCAATGATTTAACTCTATGATTATTTTGATTTTGCCAGTAAATAATGAGCCATAGCAATACAGCATGCATCTCGTTCTTCATCAGTTGATTCACCAGCAAGCCGTGCCAGCAATCCAAACAATTTAAATTTTTCCAGGCATCCATACATTTTTGCTTTAATAGAATTTTCCAGTGCTTTAAATGAACTGAAATCTAACCCATCTTGAGCATAAGCAGTATATCTCTTTTGAGCAGTAATACTACTATAATAAGTTGTCATCATATCGCTTAAAGTATGCAAATTTTCATCACTAGCATTACGTAGATTCATTCCTAAATAGATAGCGTCTGCATCATCACAAAAATCTGTAAAATTGCAGCGAATACCAAGTTTATTACTGACATGATTTGCTTTAAAATACTCTGACTGTGCACTACTGTCTGAACCAATAAGAGCATATGCTGTTTTCATACGATCAAGAGATGGATACTTTTGCAGGTATTTATGTAAGTCATCCATGCCTGTTGCAAGATCTCCTGCCCAACCAGTCCAATGATCTGGAGCTAAATTAGAATAAGCATAACAATAAAGCGTATAAGCAAAGTGTGCTATATCGTTTTTACCACCACTTATATCAGCAACTTCGTCACGCTTATTACCAATATAAGTATCCAGCTTATCTTTTAATGCAGGATATTCTTTTTCCATGAATATTATGAAAAATGGATCTGCAAACGCGCCAGCAATAGCAAATTTCCAATTCGTCATATATGCCTTAGCTAGATAATTAATCACACCTTGAGTCACGCTTAAAGGATGATACTCTAGAACCACCGCATACTTTTGATATACTTTTCGCCATTTATCATACACGCTTTCTAATTGTTGAATGAGGTCTATCACTTTTTCAATTTTTGTTAAACGAGACGTATCTGGATTAGGTGGAGCGACATAAGTAATCTTTGATTGTGGATTGCCAGTTGAATGATTTACACTTCCAACTGCTCCAAAACGTCCAGAATATGCTACTCTGTCAAGATCCCATTTACCTTTATAGCCAGGGATTTCATGGAATTGATCAAACGCCCAATTACTTGGAATAGAAAAGCCTAGATTTCCACTAAAACCTGTAGACATATCAGACACAAATGATGCTACCGCATATCCTGCTTTACTAACACGAGTACAAATATTTCTAGATGCATAAATTCCAATCCGATAACCACCATGCATATTTTCTTTAACAGCTTTGAAGTACGGCAAAATATTGCTACTAATTTCCGGATTCGTTGCATCATAATCAACCGCGAAGTAGATTACTGTTGGCGGAACTCCAAGACGTTTAGCTGAAGCAACCGCTTCTTTTGCATGACGAGCTCCATTTTCTGCTGTAAAATGACGTAATTCAGTTGAATACTCTTGAAAAATAGGGAAATATTGAAGACCGTGGCTCACAATTCTTTCCAATTCTCCAGTACGCAATGCCTTAAAATAGTCCTTTTCAGCAGTGTTTTTTTGATCAGGTTCACTCAAATAACGACCAACAATCCTATAACCATCAGCCTTCAAACACTCAGCAAACTCGTCAGTAATCTCAAAACGTGTATCACACGCTACACAAGAACGATTAGGATCACCTTTCGAAGTTAACAGGCTCATCCATGTTGTTGGATCAACCTTACCTGTAACAGGAATAACATGCTCTGCTTGGAACTTATACAATGCCGACACTATTGCATTATTCCATGTTGAAGTTGGCGTAAGCGAATACCCATTACATGTGAGGGCTACGCTTGCCAACCAAACCCACTCACTCGTTCCCTCACTAATTGTCTTTAAACGTGATCGTGTGCCATTACCAAAATTGCCAGTAGCCTCAGCTGGAGTAAACCCTTCAACAGCTTGTAACACTTGAATCAATGCTGTATTCATCTCACGACCATACAGACCGTCTGTTGGAATAATTCCAGTATAATTCTTATATTTACTGTTAACAGCCTGCTGTGTTACACGAATGTCTTCTTTGCCTCCATACAACGATAACAATTTGAATTGTTTCATTGATAAAAGAACCATCATGAGTTCTAGATCCACAGTAGATGAAATATCTGAAAGACCAATATCACTTTTAAGATCAGAAATAGAGTTTGCTACATTATATGTAAATTCTTCTGTTATGCCTCCATATTCAGCCTCATACCCTTTGCACCAAAGAGCACCCTGAATAATTCCATTAATATTATTACTTTCATCTGTCTGATCAATACCATTTGGCCAGCGCTTCTTAAATCGTGACTGAGTACCTTTCCCAAAATTATTTGCCGTTTCTGTTATACCAAGCTCAATCTGCAAAGCACGAATAAGCCCATTAATTGTATCCCAACCAGTATTCCCATCAGTAATAACTGAACCAAACCCAGGCTTATCACCATAGGTTTTGTTTAACCATTGCTGTGTTAGTAATACCATCTGATCCATGTTGTGCCCTCCTTTTAGGCATGAAAAAAGCCCTGAAAGATTACTCTTCCAAGGCTTAGTATTTATAATTTTTGCTAAGTTTATAATACCATATAGAAGGCAGTGCCATCTCATGCCAAACCATGCCAAAGCATGCCAACTTTTCTCAATTTTTAGATTCGAATAGGGTTTTCAGGAAAAACAAGATGTTCTAACGCATTACCATGCCATCTGATAACTGTTCTGACACCTGCATGGAGTTCTTTACCAATATCCTCCCACGTCATGTTACTCATGTAACGGTAGCGTAAAATCATCTGCTCATCCACGCTTTCAAGTTTAGAAATCACATCCAAAATCTGCTCTTTCAAACTGATAAGCATCGTAATCTCCATGTTAATCTTTGCTTCTAAATCCATAACCCTTATAAGAGCTTTCACAAACGGAGCTTCCACGCTTCGAGTCGTCTGCACATACTCTCTGTCGTATCTTAATGAAGAAACACTTGTAGCAAGCTCACGCAGTCTTACTACCTCGTCCATGTCAGCCTTAATCCGCTTATCAAGAAGATAGGCTTGCCGTAAGTATTCTTTTTTGTTCATTCTTACCTCCATTTTGAGGTAAGTTCTCTCTAGAACCCCTTTCCCTCACTTCGTTAATTGATAGTCTTGCTTTAACCGACTCGATTAAAGCATCCTGCACTTTAGCCTTCATGCTTAAAGCCCTCATCACATCCTCATCAATCGTGTTCTTAGTGATAATGTGATGGATTACAACCGTGCCGGTTTGACCCTGACGGTTAAGCCTAGCGTTCGTCTGCTGGTAAAGTTCCAAACTCCAAGTCAGGGAAAACCAGATAAGAGTTGAACCGCCAGCCTGTAGGTTAAGACCATGACCTGCAGAAGCCGGGTGAATCAACGCTACAGGAATCATGCCAGCATTCCAGTCAGCAATATCAGCACTCGTTTTAATCTCACGCACGTTAAAACGATTCTTAATCCGCTCAAGATCATGCTTAAACCAGTAAGCTACAAGAACCGGTTTACCGTTAGCAGCCTCGATTAAATCCTCTAAAGCATCAAGCTTACGATCATGAATATGAACGCTTTCTTTTTTCTCGTTATAAACCGCGCCGCCTGCCATTTGAAGAAGCTTATTTGAAAGAGACGCTGCGTTAATCGCATCAATCTCTTTACCCTCCAACGACACCACCATATCCTGTTTCAACTCATCATAAAGTTTTCGCTCCTTACCGGATAACTCTACTTTCACCTCGTTTATCACACACGCAGGCATTTTCAAATAGTCTTTCGACTTCATCGAAATCGTAATATCAGCTATCTGCTTATAAATTAAACTCTCAGCACCATCTTTAGGCTTATAAGAAAAAATCATATGCTGGTTACGCTTATCAGGATCAAAAAAGTTCTGCCGATAATACGTAATATAAAGGCCAAGCCTTTGACCCATATCAAGCAGCCTAAACTCAGCCCACAAATCCATAAGCCCGTTAGAAGAAGGAGTTCCCGTAAGACCAACAATCCTTTTAACTTTCGGCCTAGCCTTCAATAATGCTTTAAAACGTTTCGCCTGATACGATTTAAAACTTGAAAGCTCATCTATCACAACCATGTCAAAATTAAACGGCAGGCCACTTTTCATTATCAGCCACTCCACGTTTTCACGGTTAATAATATAAACGTGAGCAGGCGTCTTTAGTGCTTGAATCCGCTCCTTCTCAGTGCCCGTTACCACAGAATAAGTCAAATGTTTTAAATGCTCCCACTTCTCTAACTCTAAAGGCCACGTAGTGTTCGCAACCCTAAGAGGAGCAATAACAAGAGTCCTGGAAACATCAAACGAGTCAAGCATCAGGTCGTTAATCGCTGTAAGACTTATCACACTCTTACCAAGTCCCATTTCAAGCAAAACCGCTGAAACCGGGTGTGTGATAATAAAATCAGTCGCATACTTTTGATACTCATGTGGCTCGTATCGCATCAATCACACCTCCAATCTGACTCTTCTCATCAACCACGAAAACCTTAAAACCTAAAGCCTGTAAGTCTTTCATCCGTTTCACCTGTAAAACTCTAGGCTTTTTACCTGGTGCTTTAAGCTCGACAAAACCAATCTTTCCGCCATTCAGTAAAACCAGCCTGTCAGGAAGCCCGTCAACGGAAGGACTTGTAAGCTTTAAACAAAATCCTCCCGCAGCTTTAACATCACAGACGAGTTTTCGCTCAGTTTCCTTTTCTCGTAAAAAGCCCATCAGATACCTCTTTTGCCATCTCAATGATTTTCTTATCCACTTCATTTCTCGGCTCATCAGAAACATCGCCGTAAAACACATCAATATAGTCTTTGCCTAAATCGGGATAGTCTTTAAACATGTTTTCTTCTGCTAGCGAACATAGCTGACGGACTTTATCCATGGCTCTCATCAATTTATCCTGCTGCGTTTTTAAGAGGATAGAGCCTGTATCTGTGATAAGCCTTGCACTAAGACTCTTAAGCAGTCTCATTTCAGCTCCTGCTTTCATGTATCTTTCCATTGTTCTTGCTTGTTTACTTCTCATAATTTTTTATCCTTTCTATCGGGACAAGGACGGACAAATGGCTAAAAATCCCTTTACGCGCGAATACACGTGTTACGTGTACGCTATAAGTAATAAATAAAGATTTTATTTAATATAGATTTTCATGTGTTGTCCGTCCCTGTTCGTCCAAAGCCTGTTGTTATTAGTGGGACAAGTGACAAAGTCAGGACAAGCTACATTCAATTGTCCTGTTTTCTCCGCTTGTCCACTCAAATTCTGGTATAAATTCTTTGCCTTCCATAGATTGGTATGGTTCTACGATTGTCAGATCTTTGCCAGTCTTTCAAACGTTTCATAATCGCCGATATTGCGTAACTGTCGACAGGCTTAATATCTTCTTTGGCTTTTCCGAAGCATTCGCACCATATTTCAATGTTGGATACTTCCATGCGTTTAATCGTGCCTTTAGGTCGTGTCGGATCCTCCATGTCACGGAAGTAATCTCGCCGCCTGTAAATGTCCATTTCATCCCAAGTATCAGGTAGAAGCATGTTAAGATACTCTCTGACAATGCCTTCGCGGTCGTCTTGCTGCATGGCTTCACGCTGTTCTTCTTGAGCGAAAGCCTCTAAGCTCTTGTCAAGGAACAGTTCTTCACCAGCTTTGGAAATAACCATGGTTTCCGCCCATATTTGGTCAACCAGTTCTCGTGTCATTTCCCAAGGCTTATACTTACCGTTTCCCGACACTTTCACATTCCAAAAACGCCGGTTACCCGTAACATCCCTTAAATAACCGTTTTCACTATTCGTTGTACCGAAGAACACGCACTGCCTCGGGTGTGGTGCTACACGTTTTCCAAAAGAAGCACGATACTTATCGTCACGTCTTGAAACAAAAGCTTTTACCTTATCAAGGTCAGCTTTTTTCATGCCCGCAAGCTCGCTGATTTCATGAATCCAATATCCTTGGAGTTTTTCAGCCGCAGTCTTATCGTTCATGTCTGAAAGCGTGAGACTATCTGAAAACCATTCCATGCCAAGGTTTGCTATAAACGTTGACTTGCCTATACCTTGCGCACCGTTAAAAACAGGAAGGTAGTCAAATTTAATACCGGGATGGTAGATACGCATGTATGCTGCACACAGTGTTTTTCTACACACTGCACGAATATACTCATTGTTTTCAGCACCAAGATAGTCAATAAAAAGCGTGTCTACACGTTTCACACCATCCCATTGAGGAAGACTCTCAAAATAGCGTCTTATCGGATGATAACTTCTATCATCTGATACTTTCGTGACAGCAATATCATAGTTTCTCTGTGAAAACGAGCCATAATGGTCGTCAACATAGCAGATAAGCTGCGCATCGTCCGCGTCCCTCCAAAACTTCGCAGGATGCTGCCAAGGCACATCGCCTTTAATTTCAAGACCATCAGCCAGCTGGTTAAAAACGATTCCTTTAAGCAAAGGATCATGTTTAATAATGAGTTTCGCATTATAGAGCGAGTTTTCTAAAACCGCGCCTTTAGACGTGTAGCGTAGTTTTTTCTTCCAATCCTCACTGTCAACAAAATCATCTTCCGCTTCCGAGAGTCTCTCGTTTGCCGCTTGAAGTTTTACTTCATCAAGACTCATCGCAAACTCGCTCATTTTCTTAAACGACTCTTTCTCGTCTAAGCTAGCGAATTTGTGTGTGCGAACGATATCAAAAGCGTTACACAGTTTCAAATATGCTGGGTCTTTAGCATGATGAGAGTAAACGAACTTGTCTTCGATAATCTCAACTCCTGCCATACTGTGTGAGGCTATAAGATGCCAGCGGTTTTCGTTATCTGTCGGCTCATACACGTCGCTTAAAAACTTTTCTAAAGCAAGAGTTACTGGGTTAAATACTCGGTTAAACAATCCAACTACACCATTTTTTGCGAGTGGGTCTTGCACTTTCTGCTTTTGCACCTGATTTGCTTTACTCTCACGAGATGAGGTCGGAAGCCTGGTTGGATCTGTCCACTCAGGGTGAGCGGATAAAATATCATCGGGATTAAGCCAGTCTTTTTCAACCTCTTTATACTCGTACACGCCGTTTTGTGGCGTGGACGGCCAGTACATGAGCTGGTTAGGCAAGTAAGAGCACTCATCAAACTGGTCAATACCCAGCATGTCAGCTAAATACCTTGATACTGCTACAAACTCGTCAGGCGTTACATTTCTTGTTAAAGGAAAAACAATTCTCACCCTCGGATTATCAGGCGTGTGGCTGTGTGTCGTGTACAGAAAAGACGTGTAAGGCGCAACACTCTCGTAGAGTGCAATAAAGTCTTTAGCAACATGATCCCCGTCTAAGGCGAGCATGGAGCGAAATTCAACGCTGTCGACTTTTCGTCTACCGTAAGCCAACGCTCCCGCAACGAAACCACCGTGGTCTTTTGCAAGATCACGATCCGTTTTCTTCATTTTTGCATACTCTTCCGCTGACTCTGAGGTACGAATCGTCACTTTAAGACTGTCTTTCAGCTCATCATAGGTGATGGTCTTATTAACCCATGTCTTTGCCTGCCTGTTGTTACCGTAAGCGATAGCTAAACTACGCATCAATATTCACCTCCAAATCCTTATCCGTAAAATACTTAATCGGCTGCCTGCGTTTTTCTGCAAGATTGATTTCTACTTGCATGCCGCCTGTGATTTTTTCTCCGAACACCCACAGTTCGTTGCATTTGCCTAAGAGGATAATGTCCATAAACATCGCGTCCCCTCTATGCTTTTGATTCTCATCATCCATGAACGGGAAAAGCAGGTGTGGAGTGATAGGGATTGCTCCGCGTGAATACGCGTAAGCCGCACACCGGATAGCATGTTGCACGTTTTTCTCCTTATCTCCACGGTAGGGAGCACAAATGTAGACGATAGGCTTAAAATTCGGTGTCGTTTCTAAATGTTTTTTATAAGACTTACTCATCTTTAGCCTCCTGTTCAATCAACGGGTAGATCCCGTGTTGTGTCATGAGGTGATAGATGAAAAGCCTGCCTTTCTGAGTCCAATAAGTATGCATTTTTGAGTGTGTGACGCCGTTAGAATCCTCGTAGGTATTTGTGCGAGATTTCGTATATTCCTGATTTGCATACTTTTGATATAAAAGCCAGATATCAGACTGCTTATATTGCACACCGAGTTCATGCAAAAAGTTGTTCATCCACTGTGCTGACTTGCCATAATCTTTTGCAATCACACGCATGGAGATTATGTCTTTGCATTTAAGCACAACATCGTAATAGCTGGCTTTTGGTTTAAGCTCTGCTATCTGCTGTTTTTGCATAGCAGTCGTAAGCTCTAACGCCTCTCTTTTAGCACGCTCTTCTTTCAATGCGTTAAAAACAGCGATAGCCATATCAGGGTTGTTGATAAGCTCATCTGTAGCATACATACCGTGCTTACGGATACTTGGAAGAACCTGTGATGTAACCCAGTGTTTAAACTGACACGCTTTAGGGAGCTGACTTCTAAGAATAAGACTGTATAAACCAGACTCGTTAATAACATACATCTCTCGGTTCTGACCTGAGTCGGTGAAACACCGAGTCAGCTTATCATCTTCATCTACATGCCTTTTCAGAGCATCAGATGTATCACGATAACCAAGAATCTCAGCCACATCCTTACCCACAAAATAAGGAATACCATCTACTACTGTTGTGCGAACAGAGCCAAGCTCTACATTCTTAAATACTTGTAATTCATTCATAAAATTACCTCCTATGATTTTTTCTGAAGGCGGTATTACCTTCTAAATCACAGGCAAAGAAAAAGAGCAGGTTTTTAACCCTGCTCCTAAATTTTTTTTAATCTTTTTTGTAAAACTCGCACTCGTAGCCGTCAGCTCGTAAAACAAGCCCTTCTGCCCAAGGTGGTGTTCTTCCCATTAGCTCACACACGCTTTGAACACTCACATTCTTATCGGTTTCGATAATGGCTTCATCATGCACGTGAGCAACGATGCGATATTCTTTCAGCGTTTGCATGGCGTAAAGTAGAATGTCACGAGCTATAGCTTGCGTAATGTTTTCCACGAATTTAGGCCCGTAGCTTTCCAGCCGCTCCCATTTTTTAGTAGACCCCACACCCTCATAGGTGACTGATTCGCCACCATACTTGTTTTCTTCCACGCGTGGCTTCACATAGTAGAGGCATCTTTTCGAAGGCAGTTTGATGATAAGAAACCCACTCTTGTAAGTGAACACTATATTGTGTGTTCGAACAGATACGTGTTCGTGTACACACTGTTTTACAGCTCTGTCCACATCCCACCACAGTGAAACAATATGTGGATTAGCAGATCTCCAATCATTAACTAACTGTTGCAAATCATCTTCATGTAAACCCATATCAAGAGCACCCATTGCCTTTAATGCTCCTACTGCACCACCGTAGCCACAGTTATGCACGAGCTTTCCCGATACGGTAAAACGATGATTTGGTCCGGCATTTCGTATGTCATAAACTCGAGCCTTGCTTCGATTAAACGCCAGTTTTTTCTGTGTTGTGCTACAGCTGTATTTGCTCTTGATATGATTTCTTCTCTGCCTATTCCTTTCGATAGCATTCTTGTAACTACCGATCTTGCGTATGGCCAATATTGTTGCTCCCACCGTGTTAGGATAGCGTTCTGCTTGTTGTTTTGATTGACTATTCTTGGAACAAAGCGGATATTTCCTTTTTCGTAGTTGCCGTTTGTATTTATCCGATCTAATTCCCAGTCTTTTCGCACATTGTCTACCTCTTGTAAAATCCACAAGCCTGCTTCTAAAACAGAATGGAAGCACCACTTTATCCCTCTTGCACCATAGTTTTTGTAATTTGGATCTCTTGGATTGATGCATCGCTGTTTTGCAGCACTTAGCCGTTTTTCTAACCATATTGGTATTTGTTTCGGCTGCGAGCAAGCTTGACACCCTTTTGATTTGCCCGACTTTATACTGTTTAAGTCCTGCCATTGGACGCTTCCGCACCCTACGCATTGTGTCAGTACATAACAGTGGTTTTGCTTTTGATTCCAGCGTTTCTCTGCACTTATGATTTTCACCCAGCCATATTGTTCTCCGACCATCTCCGGTTTGTATGAGATGTGTTTTGCAGATGGCGGATTCAATAAACCGTATTGGCTTCGGTTTCCCTTTAACCCAGACGAGATGGTCTGGTGTTGCTCTAAGTCCTTCATACTCGATTACCTCCTTTACACCCTTAAAAACAACTCCGTTATGGTTGACCCAGTTTTCTCCGTCCCACACTTTTTGTTTTGTAGTGACTTCTTCAATTGGAACAAGCCCTTCATCTGTGAGTACAAGTTCACCTTCAGCAATACAAGCGAGCTCCGCGATCTTCCCTTTCTGCCGCAAATGCCCGTTTACCCCGTGCTTTTCAACAGGTACGCCAAACATTTGAGATGCTGACGAGCAGTAAATGTCTTTACCTTCCGCGAATACTCGCATACGCCATTTTTCACCCGCAAGCCAAGCCAAGACTCTCGCTTCGATCGCTGAAAAGTCTGCGACAATAAACTTAAATCCCGTGCGTGGGATAAAAGCAGTGCGGATAAGCTGGGATAAGGTATCCGGAATATCCTCATAAAGCATTTCCAACGCTTCAACATTTCCTTGTTTAACAAGACTTCTAGCCTCAGCTAGATCAGGCAGATGGTTTTGTGGTAGGTTTTGTAATTGCACGAGCCTTCCCGCGAATCTTCCTGTTCGGTTTGCACCATAGAAGCGAAACATGCCACGCTCCCGATAATCCATGCAGGCAGCGTTTTTCATCGCCGTATACTTTTTCACCGATGATTTGGCAAGCTGCTGTCGAAGCCGTAAAACTTCTGCCAACTCTTTACCAGCTGTTTTAAGCTGTTTTGCTACTTCTTTTTTACCAAGCGATTCCATTTCAAGACCATGCTTTTTAAGCCAAGAGCGCATTTGTAACACTGAGTTCGGGTTTTCTAAACCTGTAACATGCTTAAGCTCACTCATGAGATGCGTTTTCACCTCTAAGTCGAGTTTTATGGCTGATTCAACGAAAAGAGGATCTATTCCTATCCCACGGTCGTTTATGGTTTGGTCGAGATAAAACTCCTGCCATAAAAAGTCTGGTACGGGAAAGCGTGAGAGTTTTTCTTGAATACTCATTTCAACTTCCACATCACGCTTGTTATACGATTTAAACTGCTCCCACTTTCCCTTATCGTGAAAATACTTGTTTCTTGTTCTTCCACCGTTTACTTTCGTAGGATTACACGGCAGGCAGAAATATTTAATAAGATTCTTACCCTCAGTGAGTTTCTGCTTATCAAGACCCAGTACTGCTCCCACGTTTTCAAGCGACATGGGAAGTCCCAGGGTGGCTGACCAGATCATTGTGCAATGCCAGGAGCTTGGGTTTAAAAACAAGCTTTCACTTTTCACTGTCTGACCAGGGTTAACATTGATGCCTTTATCTCGCAGGTAGCGCGATAAGCAGACTCTTTCAAACTGAGCGTTAAACGCCCACTTTGTAACCGTTTCATCCGTTAAAGCAGAAAGCACAACCTCGGGTATGGTTTCACCTTGTGCTAAATCAACGACCTGAACCTCACCACCGTCCACACTGTAACCAAAAAGCAGTATCTCAAAATCATCCGATTCTGCGTACTTGTAAACACCACATTTTTTAAGGTCAACGGAGGAAAACGTTTCTAAATCTATACTCAAATTTTCCAAATTACATCACCTCCAAGTTAATAAAAGAGGTGACAGAAAACCTGCCACCCCACTTATAGAATCTTCTAAATCCTATTTTCAGGAATCTTCTAATTCCTATTTAGAATGTGTTTAATATCAACGTAAAGACTCACGAGTTTCTTTACCGTGAAATCAAGAAGTAATACTCCTATAAACACTGAAATAAAAACCGCTATAACAATTTCCATAATTAACTCACGCTCCTTATGCTAGAAAATCATCATCTTCTAAAGTCGTAAAATCATCGGTTGCGAGGCTACGTCCGCCGAGTGGTTCACCGTCTCGGATCTTTTGAATATTGCCAAGACCGCAAGCGATACCCTTATTACCGTTAGAGTTAAACGCGTAGAAGTTGATGGAAACTCTCGCATAGCAGCCTGAATACACTTCACTGCGATCCATGATTGGTTTTACCTGTTTGTCTACAATCTGCGGAGCCGTGGTTGAGTTCGCGTTAATGAAGTAGTGTCCTTTATACGCTTCATCATCACGCTCAATATCCCCGTCCCTGAGTGGTGTTTTAAGAGCAGCCTTGTTTGGTTTCTTACCGCCGAACTTGCCGACACCTTCCTCAATAGCAGCATCAATAGCTTTCTCAATAGCGTTTACTGTTTCAACATCATCTTTAGGAATAAGCAGTGAAACACTATATTTTTCAGGACCGCCATTAATAGACTTTGGCTCCCAACCGTTAAAATAGGAAAGACGCGTGTTTTTGCCGGTGATAACCTTCGTGTTATTTAATTTAGACATAGTACTAATTCTCCTTTTTGAATTCTTGATTTGCGTTTGAAACATTAACTTTTGCTCGCTTATCAGAGTCTGGTACGAGCGTAAGTTTCCCGGACGGTTTTATAATGAGGTCGCCCAGAATATCCTCAAATTTTTTCTTGCCCATCAGCTTTTGCATTTCTGTTAAACCAATAAGACTAGTTTTGAAAATGTCAGTAAAGCCTGCGGCTTTTGCTTTCTCAATAACCGCTGTCTCGTCCTTAAACTTTCGAACTGATCTGCCTTCTACGAGTTTGAAACCGCTCCACTCTTTGCCGTGGTTAATAGCGGAATCTGTGGCGTACGCTAAAACATCATCAGCCCACTTTGTTAACTGTGGGATAAGCGTGAGCACTTCTTCAATCTCACTATCTGTTAAAACAGATGGCTCTTTGAACTCAAGTTCTGCAAGTTTAAGGTTTTCTTCCGCACGTTTACGGCACGTAGCTTTTGCCCTGCAAAACCTGCACCAGTCACCTGCTTCAAATTCGCCTTCGCCTTTAATAGCAAGCTCTGCTTTTGGTTTAAGCACTTTTTCAGCCCAAGAGATAAGCTCTTTGACAGGTAGTGTGAAAGTGGATACGTTGTCACGTCTTGGCTGAAAAATACTCATCTCAACAGTTTGTATCT
Source organism: Gardnerella sp. KA00390 (assembly GCF_049244075.1). Classification (GTDB taxonomy): domain Bacteria; phylum Actinomycetota; class Actinomycetes; order Actinomycetales; family Bifidobacteriaceae; genus Bifidobacterium; species Bifidobacterium vaginale. The sequence continues at coordinate 721,679 of NZ_CP058372.1, read as the reverse complement.
CGTACAAGCTGTCGAAAAGCGTTAAAGCTCCAAGAGCGTAGCATTTCATCTGCGGATTCTCGTAAGCATCAACCAGCACGCCTTGACCGTACTTAAAGTCGATAACCTGCAGCGTTTTTTCGCCTACAATAATGCAGTCCGCTGTACCAAACCCGTCCGGCACGTAAGCTGAAAAATCAACTTTCTGCTCGATGAGAAGAATGGGATCTTGGCAGTTAAGTTTTGCCTGCTCGTATTTTTCCATTACGAAATCCACGTAAGCATCCGAGCATTCCTGCATCTCGTTTGAGTCATACTCTGTTGACGGTTTTTCACACGGACGGTTAAGAAGCTTATTTAGCTTGTACTCACACCACGCGTGTGCCGCCGTTCCTTCCTCAGCTGCCACAGAAGTAGTGTTTTCAAACTTTTCTTCTAAAACAGCACTAGGAGTACACTTAATCCACCTGTGAGCAGAAGATGGGGAAAGTAAAGCATGCTTAGTCACTTGTCATACCTTTCGCCTCTTCAAGAAGCTCAGCGTACTTACTTTCATCAAGTTCTGAAAGCTTGTTAGCTCCGAACTTGACGATAAGCGCTTTTACTTCCGCGGTTTTACCATGTTGGCTAAGTTTTGCTAAAACCGCTCGCACATCCTCTAAACTCACCTTTTTAACAGACTCCTTATTATTAGGAACTGTTTCTTTACAACCAGCATCAGAAGCACCGGCATCATCAAATAGTTTTTTAAGATGAGCTGTTAAGTTTTCCAAGTCTTTGATGACTTCTCTCAATATTTCCTTTTTCACGGTTTTCCTCCTTAAACTTCTTTGACATCAACTGACTGAACGCTCTTTCCAGGATCTAATAGGTAGACTTGCGAGTAATCACCAAACAGCCAGCGGATAAACCGTTGAGGTAATCGCATCACAGCTCCACGTAGAACCTGTTTCTTCTCACCGTTTTCACCGGTGACGTTAATAACGATCTTGTGTTTCATGGTTTGCCTCCTTTCTATAAGGGGTTTCTTCCTTACACATCACAGGCAAAGAAAAAGGAGGAGTTTTTAACCTCTTCCAAATAAAATTTCTAGAATTTTTTAACGCGTTTTTCTAAGCTTTTCGAGAGCCTTATCCATATGCTTTTTCACACCAGCAGACGAGATACCAAGCATGCTTGCAATCTCTGACTGAGTGTATCCTCCAAAAAACATCAGTTTTACTACTTGACTCTGCTTATCTGTCAACACTGAAAGCATGGATTCTGTTCTCTCTGACATTTCAAAACCATAATCATCACCGCTAAAACCATAATCATCAGTAGTACTAAGAGCTTCAGCAACATGACTTTTATCTACTTCAAGCTCGCCATCTGCATCAAAATCAAGCGAAAGATTATAGTTACGTGGGAAACGCTCTTCAGCAGCGTAGTCAACGTCGTCCTTGTTGGGTTTGTAGCCGTATCTTTCTTCGAAACGTTTGATGTACTTCTCTTTCCACGCCTTAATTTCAGCTTTTTCTTCAGCAGTTCTAGTAGGACGCAGATTCTTATTGTTGTAGTAAACCTCACTGTCATCCATAGCATGAAGCATCTTAATATCAGCTTCAGTGACACCATTTTCGCCCGGCTTGATTTCGATAGTTTCTTCACTATAACTACCATCTTCATTACGAACACAACTTGTATACTTATATGTTGCTCGATCGTTGCTATTAGTTTTGCGAGTCCTCATGCTCACCCTTCCCGCCTGCAGCGGTAGGGTGAAGACACATACAAAAAAGAGCCGATACTTTATGAAGCACCGACTCTAATACCTGAAAAACAGCCATAGTAGAATAGAGGTACTTCATAGGAGTCATGAAAAAACCATGAGGATCCTATTGACGTATCTCATCGCCCTATAGCTAATCAGGCTTTAACTGTTTATTAGTAGTGTCTTATTGATTAATCATTAACCACAATCTTGTTAATTGTTCCAAAAATTCTTATAACATTTACCCGCTCTTTCTTAAAACCCGTATCATGAGTGTAAAAAAGAGTGGAATAATCTCGTTTTTATAACAGTTTGACATGTAAAAATCACACTTGCCTTGAAAGCTACGTGCTTTGAGGTTTAAGCGTTAACAATGTTTTCACCCCCCTTCTCGTTAAACAACACTCGTTTTAGAAAACAAAACGAGCATTAGCCACGCTCTAATAGAGTCCCAACCGTGGCTAATAAAGTCCCAACTGTATTTAATACAATCCCAACAAATCTAATATAATCCCAACCGTATTAATATAAGAAATCCTCACTCCGCAAAAAGTGTTATAGGCCTAACTACTTTTAGTATTACCGTTAGAGCTTCTGATTAAAACACTTCAGATAAAACGTTCAAGTTATTACTATGCTAAAAAGGCTCTTCAAAAACCTGACAAATACGCACATATACGGTGTCGTATTCACGAGATTGCAGGGAAAGAGTATTGCATATTTTTTCATAGAAGCGTACAATAAGAGCAAGGTGTTTTACTATTGTAAAGATGCATAGTATGCCTTCTTATCGAGAAAGAGATATTATGAAAAATATAATAATGCGAAGTCTATCTGTAGTTGTTTCTGCTGCTTGTTTATTTACTTTTTCCCCATTGGCATTTGGACAAGATAATAATGAGAATTATCAGCAAAGACTGGGGGATATATCAACTTATCTGAATCACACACTCAGTGAAAAAGAAATTGATGAGCAGATAAAGGAGACCTCGCGTCGCACTGGTGAGAGCCCTGACTCGATTGCTAGTAGGGTGGAGAAATCGGTTCGTGATTCAGTGTTAGATACTGCGAGATTCTCTGTAAGAAGTGGGAATACACAGTTACCAAGAGCTCGTCATACAGGAGATATTTTTGTTTCTAATAATTCATCATTTTTCGTTTGGAAGCATGGGCATACTGGAATTTATGTTAATCGTGATGATATTGTCGAAGCAGTAGGGATGTTCCAGAATGCTCATCGAGTATCAAGGAAAAATAGTGTCGCAGCCGGCGGTGCCTCTATTCTTGAAGTAAAAACTTCCCAGGGAAACCGCGATAAAGCGGCGCGTCGGGCAATTGGTTATATTGGTAGGGGTTACAATGCAGATATTACTGATACTAATAGAAATGATTGGGGAGGTCTTAACTGTTCTCAATTAGTGTGGGCTGCATATTATTATGGTGCTGGTATTGATTTGGATACTGGTAGTGGTGAATATGTGTGGCCATATGATATTAAAAATTCTGGATATGTTAGGGAATATCAATATGTTCAGTAGTTGAGGTGCGGTCATTATGTGGAAAAAATTTATTCATGAATCTGAAGCTCACAAGAGAGTGAATGATGATTATGTGCGTAATGCTGCACCTCAATCTTCATTCACAGCTGGGAATAAAACTCATAGAGTAGTAGTCTGGATTTTCGGGGTTATAGGTATAATTGCTGTAATTGCAGCCGTTACTATAGGTGTCTTTCATTGGGTTTTATCGACAGAATATACAGTATCTGCTCATTCGGAGAAATTTGAAAATCTTCGGTTGCAGCATGCGGTTGTTGCAATCCCGCTGCATAACCCTCAGACATCTCTTATTCCCAATGGCAACGCATTTATGTCAATTGTTTATGAAGATGGCAGTTTTAAGCTGCATAAGGTGAGCAATATAGAAGGCCAAACGCCAATTTGGAATACTGAGGCGCTTCACTATACAGATTCCCGTGATAGTTATTTCATACCAGTGAACGCTGGAAAACCTACGGTAAACTCTATAGAAAAGGTGCAACGTCAGAATTTTGCATTTTCTCTTGCTAATGGCGGTTTTGTTGATCTGTATGACGAAAGCATGATGAAGCATAGAGGTAAAACAACATATAAGATTCTTTCTACGACTTCTAAAGGTGATAGTAAGCAGCAAACAATACAATTTTCAGAGAGCCTATTTATTAAAACTTGTTCTACCTGTGGCAATCAAGCGTATGCAATTGCTCAAACAGACAAGCATGAAGTTGTATTGTATCGCATGGTCAATGAAGCAAATGTTGGCCTAAATGAGGTATCGCGGCACCATGAAAAAGACATGGTGGGTGAGCAATTATATCAAGGAGAAAATGAATCTACAGGAGTAATTGATGCTGCTTATATCCCACGATGCAACAATGGTGTGATTACTTTCTTATATTCGTATGGTCCATCGTCTGCTCGCACAAAGGATATGGCAGTAGAACACAGCGATTCTGCTGATGATGTTAAAACTATTCAGGAACATTTTCTTGTGCGATGGGATGTGAAAACTGGTAAAATAACAACAATTCCATTGAAGAACAGCAAAGGTCAAGTGTTGTATGGTCCGACCACGGTCTCTTATGAGATTGCTGGCTACATAAACGCACAGGCATACGATGAAAAGCTTCTTCATATTGTTGATACTGAGAATGGACGAGTGTTTACTCTTGATACGCAAACAGGTGTTCTTCGCCGATTGTTAGATAAAACTACGCGTCAAGAGTCGTCAGCGGGCGTCAACTATCGTTTGCTGGTAGGAAACCATGAAATAGTTCGTATACCATCGATTATCGATACCTCTGATTTGAAAGATTTTGTTATCGAACGATTTGATAGGAAGACTGGAAAATTATTGAAAAAAATAAAAGTTAATAAAGATTTTCTCTATTTGACAGCTCAGAAAAATACGAATTTATATCCGGGAATTCCAGCTGTGAATCCAAAATGGTTGCAATGATCGGCAATTGACGTATTGGGCTTGATGCTTGTGAATGATTTTGCAGTGTCAAGCCCGATTTATTCTGTCGTGCGTGTAGGGGAAACTAAGGGTAATCGGCCAAAAAGTGTGTCTATTGGTCGGCGTGTCGTTAACGCATAGTCCCTTTTCTGATTGAAATATCTGGATGATAGTCAGCTTTATATAAGTCAAATTCAGTGTCTAAATGAGCTGGTCCGATTGGATTATCATCAATAATAATTTTTTTTAGTTTTTGGTTTAAAACATTCAGAAGTTATAAATTGTTTAGGATTTGAAGGATTTTCACGACTGAAGTAACACCACCATTCTATAGCTCTACGCATGTGATCTTCAGATAATCCTTTATGGACACTTACCAATTTCTTTATCTGTGAATTTATACCACCTTCTAAAGCATTAGTAGTACTAGGAATAGGAACGCTCGTTTTCTCTAATAGTAGAGGATCAAGAAAGGTAAATAGCGTACCATTTTTAACTTGTCTAGCAAGCAGATTACAAGCTTTTCTTGCTGTCTGGTGCGTATACCACCATTGTTGATTACTTCTTACCCAAGAAGGAATATTTTCTTCAGAAACATTCCTACGGAACGTTTTTTGATTAAGCCAATCTTTCCACTGGTTATAAGACTTCTGTAGTAAATTAACCCATAAATCAGATTCTTTCAACGTTCTGATTTTGACTAACTTTTTAGCTAAACCCCACAAAGCCTTATGTGATTGCAGCCTAGGCTTGCTTGTAGTTAATACGCGTATATTACGTTTAACATGTACTAAACAGCGTTGTACTCGAGTCTCTGGCCAAACTTGTTTAATAGCACTCAATGCTCCAGTATTCCCATCGGTAATAACAACAGTAGGAGCTAATAAATTATTAAGTAAACTCTTATATGCTTCAGTATTTTCTCTATTGCAACAACTGGCAAAATAATTCCACTTAAGCAACGTATTGGACTTTTAGAGCGCAAGATTAGAGTAGTTAAAGAGAATAATTATAATGAAACAGACTGGCTCAAATGGTCTAAACATGCATTTTTGAATCTATTTATGGTTTTTAATATCAAGAAGATAGCCTGCTTCTGGCAAGAGAAAACCTTCTTGCAACATAACTGGGATAGTACAGAAGAATTACGTCAAGCTATTCATACTTATATTGATTTTTACAACAATCACAGAATTAAAATGGGGCTTAAAAGACAATTATGGAACATCGTGCTATGGTTGCACAAAATGTCTAAAAATTGTCCTAAGCCCCTTTTGTTTTCAATGTCAAGTAATACTAAATGTTAAGCTTTTTTAGCTTAACTACAGCAAGTTTTCCTTGTTATTTCAACGAAAACTCGGTTTTTTAGCACACTTTTTGCCGCTTACCCTCAAAAATAGTTCCTTCATTAGGCAACGACATCGTTGTCATCAAAGCAAGCACGAACGTAAACGGACCGAGCGCATTCCCATACGTTTTGAACATCACACCAAAATCATGGCCGAATACCACCATCGACAAGTAAAGGACCATAAAATTCACAGCTGTAAACATAACCAACTTCAGCACGAACATAAGAACCTTGTACATGAGAATATCCTCCTCACTCACTAAACGGAGTCGAACACCAAATAGCAGAAGCTGCTAAACTTGTAGCTAGGCCCATAACTCCACCTCTAAATGCGGATGAACCAACTGCCTTTAAAATATACATAGCAGCTTGCTTCCAAAGATGCTTTTCAAGTAACTTTTTGAAAGTAGCAGTAAATACTCCAGTAATACCGATTAGACCAGTAGTCTTAATTATACATTTAGCATAATCCTTCGAACGCACTGCATGATTATCATTAGACGAAATCTCACCAACAGATGCATTTGCATTGAGCTTATGAATTAAATTCTCAAGCACTTCTTTCGGAACATGAGAAAACTCCCCTGCTTGTGTTATAGTCCATTTTTTATTAATTTCATTAAACTTGAGATACTTTGAAAAAATAATTTCAAGACGCTTAGCATAATTATCTATATTCGCATCACTGACATTGCTTTCTACAACACTTGGTCCGTTATCCACTATCTCATTAGCTTGAGCAGTTGATACCAGAGAAATACAGGTTGATAATGCTGCAACAACTACAGCAATAGACTTAAAAATATGACATTTCATAGAAATTCTCCTTTGTATTTACAATATATAAAAGACCTATCATTGGGTTTAATACTCATTCTATCCAATAATTTTTTGCCATACAATTGTTGTTGTTATTTTTGATAACATATAAAATGTATAAGGTGTTCTAAGTTTTACTTGTAACAACTAGAAATAGGGTTATCCCCCCCCCCCCAAAAAAAATACTAAATTATGCAAATAGACTACAATTAGAATACTTTAATGAAACTAACCTAATCTACTGTTGTAATTAAATGATGAACTCTTGCAATAATCCCATTGGTAGTGTATGCAGCAACAAGATGGTTAAGAATGGTAAAACCAGTGCAAAGAAAATACGATGGAGATATGCGAAACATGCGGCTCTTTTTTAATACAACATTGCCAAGATATAACACGTAAAAAACTGTTACATTTGCTTATGAAATGGCTGTTAAGTTTTTTAAACAAAAACTATAAATACTCCTCACGAGGAAAAGAAGAAATAACAGGGTACGGTAACGCGATTAATCCCGTACAAACCATGGGAGGATTCATACTTGTTTATACGAAAAGGGTTGGCAGGAATATGAGAATATGGTAACGACACACCAATTCTATGCACACTTTCTAGGAAATAACCATAAAAATCAAGCATTTGCATTATTAGTTATTCTGAAACAAGATTTCTACTAATCCACATCTCTAGTTCTTTAAGAGAGAATCCGCCATGCTCCTCAAAATCTAGTTTTGTTAACAATTTTCTATGATTATATATAGCCAACGTCGGAGTACCTTTAATGTTATACTTCTTCTTAAACTGAAGCCATTCAGATTTATTTTCGTGAATCCTCTCAACATTGACATAATATAATCTATCACTAATTTTATATTTGTCGATCATTTCCCCCAATATTTGATCAAATTTATTACAATCACCACAACCCGGCCTTCCAAAATAAACTATAAGCTTCTTTCCATCATTATTGCGCAACACAAAATTTTTTTCCAACAGGCTATTTAACTTATCATACATAGTCAATGTAGGATGCGTCATATCCTTTTCGTAAGTTTGTCCAACAATAAAATAAGCATTTGCAATTAAACTGAATACTAAAACAATGTATAAAATAATCTTCTTCATCGCTACTAGCTTTCTACAAAAGTCTTTAACTCTTTCAAATTCTTATATCCTTGAGAAATTACCAGTTTCCCACGCTTCCTCATTACAATAGTTGGAGTATTGTAAATCTTTATTTCAGCTGCCTTTCTCACAATTTTCATGTCTGTGGCATCCCAATAATAAATTTTAGCATGCGTTTCATCTTGATATTCTTTTAGAACTTTATTGAATTCCTGACATGCTCCACAGCCTGAACTACCAAAATAGAGCACTTCTCCAGTTTTAAGATTTGAGATATTATTCTCCTGTAATACTGAAAATGAGGGTCTTAAGCCACTCAAATGAATATATGCAATAAAACCAACGAATAACATTATGACAATAGCTGGAAGTATACGAGATATTACACTTTTCATAACTCAGTACTCCTTTTTCATAAATTGGAATAACGACAATAGGAAAAACATAACAATATACATTAGAGCAATAATACAAGTTACAGGCGTAAGAGCGGTGAACGAGTCTGGTGATAAATAATAAAATATCTGAAAAGAATACACGGATGTTTGAGACAATATTATGTTTATCAAATTCGGCAATATCCATAATAATATAAAGGAAAGAATCATCGTAACACCAACTTTTTCAAAATATATCAACAGATTCATATTTATAGCAATATACAAAAGGAAAATTATCGGATATACGAGCAGTTGATGCATAACTATCCCTAGAGACGAGTAATTTAGTGACAAAAATACCAAATTTACGACTAGATAAATGCTTACGTATTCACCATATATAAAACACAATAATTTAATCCTATTAGGAATATACTCTAGATAATGATGAATAATTTTCTTCTCTTGCCATTCACCAATTGATAATATCTGATATAGGCTTAAAAATAGTATAGTTATCGTTGAAAAGAATTTATATTGTGATAAAAATGCACCTCTTTTAGCTTGAAATACTATAAACACGCAACATGCCAAATACAAAACAAAAGACAATAAGAAAAGCTTCTGATGACTAAACTTAATAATTTCTGATTTTATATAGTGCTTCATTATCATCTTCCTCCAACATAAAATCTTTAATATCATGTGTAATATCACTGTATTCCACGATTTGTGCCCCATGCTCAATCAGCAATTTAAGAACCTTGGCAATATCCTCTCTAGGCAATTTAATTCTAAAAGTTGATTCTTTGTTATCTTTGCTACGACAAAAAACCTCATATCTGTTAGAAAGCAATTTACTAATATCCACATCATTTACAACAATCACATTATAAATTCTTAGATTATCGTTAAAATTAACAATTTTTTGAATTTTCCCTTTTTTTAAATACCATACAATATCAGCAATTTCACCTAACTCATCTAATATATGACTTGAAATTACAAGGCTTTTACCTTGTGAGCGCAATGACAAGATAGTGTCTTTTAACTGCTTTATAGTAAGAACATCTAATCCATTGAAAGGTTCATCAAGAAGAATGATTTCACTATTTGAGAGCAATATTCTAGCAATATTTAATTTTTGCTTCATACCTAGCGACAATTGTTTAAACTTTTTATTTTTTGCTTCGTCGAGACTCACCTGATGCAATAATTTATCACAATTAAAGTCTTTTCTCCCCATCAAAGCAGCAAACACTCTAAGATTATCCTGTACAGAAAATTCGTCATAAAAAGATGGATTCTCAATAGCAAATGAAAGTGAACCGTCCAATTCAATATTGCCTTGATAATCAACTATCAAATTTGCAATGCACTTCATTAACGTGGTTTTTCCTGAACCATTATTGCCTACTAACGCAATAATTTGCCCAGCACTGCTTTCCAAAGAAATGTCATCTAAAACGACTTTTCCCCCATATGATTTTTTCAAATGAGATATCTTCATAAGATTACCTCTTAACAAATGAAACTAAAAATTTCCGATCTCCTTTTACAGAAATCTTACTATCTTCACCAATAAAAATTTTAGGACTCTCTTCGTAGATAACAGCATTTTTAACATTTCCTGGCTGTTTCTGAGCACGCACAAAAAGAACATCATCAAGCTTGTACAGCTTTCCAGCAAAGCGTATCTCTCCTTTGCCTCTCTTTGCATAAATAGCATACACTCCTGGCTTTAACGATAAGTTATCGTTATTTTTATAATCTCCTGAAACTAGTGTTGGCAAATCATCACGAATTATACCAAAACGAACATTATTTGTCTTATACCCTACATACAGCAGACTGATAAGACCGAGGATTACTATGGTAGCTGCAAATATCCATTTTTTGCTTTTCATTTCTTAATCACATCCAAATCTATTATTTCATCAGCAATTTTATCGAACATTGCATCATGAGTAACAATAAAAATCATCGCAGTCTTTTTTAACTCCAAGACTTTGTCTATAAAAATCTTCTTAGAAGAATCATCCAAGTTTGAAGTAGGCTCATCAAAAATATACACATCTGCTTCTTTATTCAAACTTCTAGACAATAAAACCCTCTGTCGTTCCCCTTGCGATAAATTCACACCGTTATAAAAAATTATCTTATCTAAATCAAGTTTAAAAATATTATCTACTGGCTGTCTTGCATTCTTATAAATATCATATGCAACATTCTTACCAATAGAAGCATAGTTTAAAAATTGATTTTGCTGATAACAACTTATTCTACTCTGAATCATTTCTATTGGATAACCATACAAATCCCTATCAGAGTCATAATAATGCACACTTCCACCAGACACTGGTACTACGCCCATAATAACATACATTAAAGTCGATTTGCCTATTCCATTCTTCCCTTTAACCAAAATCAAGCTATGACTACGAAATTGCTTTGATATTCCAGAAAGGACTGAGACTGAAGTGTCTTGACTGTACGAAACTGAAACATTTTCTAAAGATATTCCAGTAATAGTAAAATCTGCTGCATTGTTTCTATCAATAGCAGGTGGTTTACGATAATGGGAATCAAGCGAAGAATATCTCTCCAAATCTAAAAATTTTTGTATAGCAGGCTTGCCAAGACTATAAACCATATAAACGATTACAAAGCTGATAAAAACGCTGACAACTTTCATATCCATTTTGATGGAATACATAAGCATTACATAAACAAAAATCAAACTTAAATTCAGATACATAACCCCATCATAAAGTGTCAAAATATGAGCTGTGCTTTCTCGCTGTTTAGCAAATGAATCTTTCACTTTGAGCAATATGCTTTTCAGATAAGTAGATACTTCCTCTTTACTTGAGAATATGGATCTATCCAGCTTATTATGAATCGATTCCTCAATGAAAACAGAAAGCTCTCCCATATTATTGAAATAATTCCTATTATAATTTTTTCTTGTCACGATGCCTTTTTTGAAGATAATGACGTAGGTAAGCATGCATACGATCGACAACAAAGCTATCCCTCTACTAAAAGCAAAAGTCGCACTAAAAATAAGAACTACACAAACTAATTCGAAATATGAAAGATACCTCTTTAACTGCCAGTCCGACGCATTAAAATTATTCCAAAACTTTATCAGCCTATTATAGATATTCTCATCTTTTTCACTTAACTGGTCTATATCTTCCAAAAAAGAAAAAGCCAATGCTTCTTGTTTTAGAGAATCTTCATTTGATACAATTCCATTATATTCCGTCTTTAATTTTACATAAATACACGTGAGCAATGTCTCAAAAATAAAGATTACCAATACTTGCCATATAACTAGATTCCGCAATTGATAAATCAAAAAATATTGAATTGAGAAAATAATTATAATTGGAATTATGCATAACAACACTGTTAAATATAAAAGATCAACATGTAATTTAAGATTCTTTTTTACATGACTATGTTTTTGCAGTAACTTTTCCTGATGAGTACGCTCCACAACATTTTCAATTATGAAAACATACCCTTTAAATACCCCTTTTAACTCGTTTAAATTAACCTGTTCTAGAACTACATGCGAAGGATCAGATACAATCGCTTTACCGTCTTTAACACCATACAATAGAATATAATGATTTTCGCCATTGCTATCAACCAGTAATATCATAGGCTTAGTAAAATCAAGAAGATGAAAATCTTCAACTTCATAACTAGAACCGTAAACTCCGAATTGTTTCAAAACCTCTTCAATATTAAACAAAGATAAACCTTGCTCAATATCTAAACTAGAAACAACCGATTTAAAACTTCTTTCATTAAATCTATGATAATTTTCTAGCAATGATTTGATAACTGCAATACCGCAATCTGAAGTCAAATTTTGCATATTATGAGGATAAGCCACCATCTATTGAGCTCCTCAAAGTTTCAAGGCGTGGAGGCTATCATAGCCTCCACGCTACAGATTTAATCACAAATGTTAAAAAGCATCATACAATCAAATCAATTTTCTCAAATACTAAATTACGCAAATAGATTACAGTTAGAACACTACAATGAGACTAACCTAATCTACTGTTGTAATGAAATCTGGTAATATAATCATATGCAGAACTAGAGAATCATCCCCAGCAGATGAAACCCCAGACAACGCACATCCATCCAGCTCTAATCGAGCGAGATTCTTCTAGTGTTAGCTTCTTCATAATAATCATCTCCTCTCTTTCAAGTAAAAACCTCCTATAGAGCTAAATCCGCAACATCATAGACGAATGTTGCATTCTCAACTCTCACCATAGTTATAAATCATTTATGATGTCTTGTCAATACACTGTAACGAAAATGTTATAACACATATATACCAGATATTTCCACCAACTTTCATCCTGGCATTAATGTAATTATCGCGAATTATGTATGATTTTGAAGATAAAATTCACATGAAAATATGCAGACTATCCTCTATTACGATTGCTCATTTTTCTCAATTATCGGGTTATAGACCAAAAAATAAGGTACGACCACACCTTATATGTGAAATCTTACCTTATTTTTGTTTTATGACTTCAATTTCCCACTTCACCAGCTGGGTGCAAAGTGGGTGCACTTTTTAACGTTAACATCCTGTGCACTCGACCCCAGAGCGTTGATATCTTCCCTCAAACAGCAAAATCACTCTCAAAAACCGCTCCGAGCCATCTTACAGTCGCCACGCATTAAACCTTTTAACGATAACTCTCGCTAAGCCCTGCTACACAAGGGCAAAAATGCACCCACCTAATCAGCCTTTGACATCAATACGACACTCTCGACGTGAGATTGTTAGGTTAAATTTGGAAATTGGCTAAGGTACTTGTTTTTCCTGTGTTGCTGCGTCTATTAGAGGAAGTTGTTTCATTCAGCTCTTTCTATCCTTGATTAGGCTATTTCAAGCATATAATTTCTATTCCATCTAGCGAGCCTTAAAAATAGGATTTTATTTTACTTCCGTCTTTGTCCCTCATATTATTAATTTTGTCGCTAAGAAGTTCAAAATTGCAAATATCATTCTTAAAATCATTGTACTTTCTATAATCATCAATCATCTCTGTTAAAGTCCTACCTTTGCCTCCATGTTGTATAGCAGTATTTACTCTTCTGATTTTTCTATCAAAAGGCTCACATTTTTTGTATTTGATTACTTCATCCATAAAATCAAAGAGAGGCGTATCAGGTTTGGCATCCCATAATACAATTAGCCACATGATTGCGTTATACAGTTGTTTTGCAGTTTCATTCCAGGTCACATTTTTTAAGCTATTAGTACCAGTAGTATTACTTTCATCACCGTTTGAATCTCTGTAATTAACTTTTAGGGGATTAAAAATTGGTAGCCCTTGATGCTTAATTAATTCAAGAAAATCTCTTGCTGCACCCATACCACACTGAATTATTTCTAGCTCCCCATCATTTCTTCTCTTAGCATTAAAAATATAGTATTCATTTTGAATAATAGGCCCTGCATCACTATGTTTACTTTGATTTTTTAATAGTTTTATATGTGCTCTAGGATGAATTTCGTAATCTTGAGCAATCTTTTCTCTTGTTGCATGTCCTCTGCAATCCATATCTCGACTCCTTCCTATTTCTTCGAGCTATATTTTTTCTTCTTTCTAACAATAGTCCCGTCCTCTCCAACTTCCACATTACTCCGAGCCGCCATCTCAAGCTCAACGGCTTCAAACTTCTCTTTAGAAATAATTCCGGAATGATGATCCGAATACAAATATTGCCTGTCAGAACCGCCTGAATCAGCTATAGCCACATCGCCTGTATATTTACGCCTAGTCAAAGTGCTCTCAACAGCCCGTTTACTCCAACTGTCTTTCCCCTTTGGAGACTTAACACCTTTACTTTTTAATCTTTCAATAATTCCAACAACGCTTAAACCTTCTAGATACCAATCAAAGATAGCTCTCACTACCTTCGCTTGCTCTTCATCAATAATCAGCATGCCATGTTTATCTTTTTTATAACCATAACAAACTCTGCTATAAAGACCTGATGTGCCATCTTCTGCCCTACGTCTTAATCCCCAAACAATATTCTCACTACGCCAATCATTCTCTGCTTGACTACAAGCCTGAACCACACTGATTAAAAGTTCATCATCGACAGTTTCCGTATCAATTTTATCTGTCTCAAAGATAATTCTCGTGCCACAAGCTTTAAGCTTTCTAATAGCCTCTAAGCCTTCTTTCGTATCACGACCAAAACGGCTCACACTTTTAGTAAGAATAATATCAAGATTACCTTTCTCGCACTCATCAATCATTCGATTAAACTCGTTTCTTGAAGATCCAACCTTAGCTGAAGCAACATCAAGAAAAATATCAGCAACAAACCAAGTCATGTGAGAAGCAGCAAGACGAGTAAGACCAGACACTTGAACAGCAAGACTATCCAACTGCTCTTTACGATTTGTGCTCACACGAGCATAAACCCCAACCGCATAATCCTTAATTACACGCTGAGGATGGATGACTATCACATCTTTATTTAGCTCATCTATCTTATCCATAGCCATCTCTCCTTATTATTAGACTAACGAAACTTAGATTTCTTCTCCATGATAATTAGCCTAAACCTTATTTTCCCACTCCACAAGGTGGGTGCAAAGCGGGTGCACTTTTTAACGTTAACATCCTGTGCACTCGACCCCAGAGCGTTGATATCTTCCCTCATACAGCCAAACTGCGCTCAAAAATCGCAAGAACCCAGCTTAAAGCCACCACACGCTAAACCTTTTAACGATAGCCCTCGCAAACCCCTGATACACAAGGGCAAAAATGCACCCACCTAATCAGCCTTTGACATCAATACGACACTCTCAACGTGAACAGAAAGCAACAGTTTTAGAGTTCAGAAGGAGCAGTTTCAGAGTATAAAAGGAAAAGTTTCATTGTATCCAAGAGTTAAGAAACTAGGGTTATAGGCCAAAAAATTAATATAATAAAAACAAACCCGCACAACGTTAAGAAGTGCGGGTTTGTTTTGTATTGACTTACGTTGATTTATGCTACGTAAGTTGCATCGCGAATGCTACTTTGTGTAGCGCTCAAAATCTTCTGCAGTATTCACTTGAACGCGCTGCTTAATAATGGACAAAATCCACTCTTTAGCTTGCTCAACTGGAACACCATTCAATTGGCTACCATCGCGGAAGCGGAAGCTCACAGCATTGTTGTTCACATCCTCTTCGCCAGCAATCAAAGTGAAAGGCACCTTAGACTTAGAAGCGTTACGAATCTTCTTGCCAAAGCGATCGTCGGAGCTGTCCATTTCGCAACGAACCATATTCTCTTCCAAATCGCTAATAAACTTTTGCAAGTGCGGAGCAAACTCGTCTGCAACAGGAACGCCAGTCACCTGAACAGGAGCCAACCATGCTGGGAACGCGCCGGCATAATGCTCAAGCAAAATCGCGAAGAAACGCTCAATAGAGCCGAAGAGTGCGCGGTGAATCATAACTGGGCGCTGGTGACTACCATCAGCTGCAATATACTCCAACTTAAAGCGCTCAGGCAAGTTGAAGTCAAGCTGAATAGTAGAAACCTGCCAAGTGCGGCCGATTGCATCGCGAGCTTGCACAGAAATCTTAGGTCCGTAGAATGCAGCTCCACCTGGATCGTCCACGAGTTCCAAACCAGAATCTTTAGCAACTTCTGCCAAAGTGTTTGTTGCTTCTTCCCAAATCTCGTCGGAACCAACAAACTTGTGCTCATCCTTAGTGGAAAGCTCCAAGTAGAAGTCGTTCAAACCAAAGTCTTTAAGAAGACCAAGCACAAAGTTAAGCAAGCTCTTCAACTCATCGCGCATCTGCTCGCGAGTGCAGTAAATGTGCGAATCATCTTGAGTCAATCCGCGAACACGAGTCAAGCCATGCACAACGCCAGACTTTTCGTAGCGATACACAGTACCAAACTCAAACAAGCGCAAAGGAAGCTCGCGGTACGAACGCTGGCGAGACTTGAAGATCAAATTATGCATTGGGCAATTCATTGGCTTCAAGTAGTAGTCAGCACCCTGGCGAGTTACGTTACCGTTTTCGTCTCGCTCTTCGTCAAGCTTCATTGGAGGATACATGCCATCCTTGTACCACTGCAAGTGACCAGAAGTCTCATACAAGCCACCCTTAGTAATGTGAGGAGTTTGTACGAAGCTGTAGTGATGCTTTCTGTGCTGTTCGCGGGAATAATCTTCCATTGCGTTAATGATTGCAGCACCCTTTGGATGGAACACTGCTAAGCCTGGACCAATCTCGTCTGGGAATGAGAACAAATCCATCTCTTGACCAAGCTTACGATGATCGCGCTTAGCAGCCTCTTCCATGCGAGTTGTATAAGCTTTAAGCTCTTCCTTGCTAGGCCATGCAGTTCCGTAAATGCGCTGAAGCATAGGGTTATGCTCCGAACCACGCCAGTAAGCTGCAGCCACACGCTCAAGCTTAAAAGCCTTAATATAGCGCGTATTTGGCAAATGAGGTCCGCGGCACAAATCGCTCCAGACCTTATTGCCTTCGCGATCCAAATTGTCGTACATGCTAAGCTCATGCTTGCTGATTTCGCCAGCAGCAGCAGGATCAAGATCCGCTTCCTTATCTCCAATCAACTCCAACTTATAAGGTTGATTTGCTTCTTCTTCGCGCGCTTCATCCTCTGTTACAACGCGGCGGCGGAAGCTTTGAGACTCTTTAATAATGCGCTGCATATGCTTTTCGATTTGCTTCAAATCGTCTGGCGTAAATGGAGTATCAACATCAAAATCGTAGTAGAAGCCGTCTTTAATTACAGGACCTACGCCCAACTTTGCGTCTGGTCGAATTTCTTGAACAGCTTGAGCCATCACGTGTGTAGCGGAATGACGCATGATTGCGATGCCATCTTCACTATCAAGTGCTACTGATTCCACGGTATCGCCGTTATGAAGATGCGTGTACAAATCACGCAACTCGCCATTTAAACGCACGGCAATAATATTCTTATCTTCCGCGAAAAGTTCAACGCCAGTGAAGCTTGCATCCACCTCCTTGCGCTCATTGTTTACTGTGATGGAGATGGTATTTTCAGCCATAATTGTCCTTTTCTATCGGGGTCTTGCGTTACTAATGTGCAGACCTGGACTTGTGTGGCGTCGATAAACTTACGCGATTAAAACATAAATAAAACGCGCAAAAAACGACGTCAATCGCACGCATTTTTCACGCGCAATTCTCTGTTACTCTAGAACAACAGAGCGACTTTTTAACAATGATTTTTTGCAAAAACCAGAATAAATCTCATGTATTTTCAAAAAGATGCTTTCACTAAGCTTTACAACTAAATAGAAGCATCCAGCGCAAATCGCAATAGTTCCGCCAGCAGAAAGTCTTAAAATCACAGCTAAGGCAAGTCCTAAAAGCGCTATAAAAATAGAAGACAATACGCACGCAAACACAAATTTGTTAATGGAACGCATTCTGCTCTTTAGTGCTGCTGCAGGAGCTGCGATTAAAGATACCGAAACAACAGTTCCAACAGCTGGAATAATTACCGAAACTGTAATGATTATTAGCGCAAGAACAATTCCTTGCATTAATCCGCTTCTGCCTCCTAAAGCTTTGTAATTAGTGGAGTCAAAAGAGCAGTGAATCAAATTAGCACTATTAAAACTCCACAATCCTAGTGCAAGAGCGAATGCAATAATCGCAAAAATCACGTCTGCAGGAGTGCAATTAAGCAAAGATCCTGTTAAAAAACCCTCAATTCGCAATGGAAGAGGAGCAAACCACTTGTTTAAAAAGTAGCCGCTTGCAAAACCAACAGTAAGAGTTATTCCAGCAGATGCTTGAGAAGATATGCCCTTTAGTTTAGAAAGCACATGCATCATAAAAGACAAAACAATACAAGCCAAAGCAGCACCAATAAAAAGACCAATAGACAAAACGTTTTGGTCAATCGTATAAACAGATGTAACTACAACTCCAATAACAGCTCCTGGAAAAGCAGCGTGAGTTATAGACTCGGTGAAGAAAATACGCTGATTAAGCAAAGCCAAGGATCCAACAAAACCGCATAATGCTCCAACAGCGATTGCTTCTACAATCGGAAGAGCAATAATTTGCCAAATACTTACCATTATTACTTTCCACCACCATCTATTGCGCTAGACTTTTTCTTTTTAGAAAACACTAGTGCGTATGTAAATCTGTATAAGAATCTTAAAATCAAAACGACTACGAACATTGCGCAAATACTTAGTGCCACTGCAGCTTGCGGAGAAACTGGGTGATCAAGCTCTAAGTTCATAGCGTACATGCCTAATAAAACGCCAAAAATACCAACCGCAACGCCAACAAACGCCATACGCCCAACAGTGTGAGAAACCAATCTTGCGCTAGCTCCAGGAATAACAAGGTATCCAATAACAAGAAGTACGCCAACAGCCGAAGATGCAGAAACTACAACAGACGCAATTGCAACGTTTAGCACAATATCTACAAGTAAAGTATTAACACCCATTAAAGGAGCACTAGCGCGGTCAAACGCAACAACAATTTGCTTCTTCCAAGTTAGAACAAGTAATGCGATTGCAAATAAACAAATAAGCATTGCTTGAGTCATTCTATCGTCTGTAACATCTAGCAAACGTCCAAACATAAGTGCTTCAAGCTGACCAGACATATCTCCCTTTTTAAGAGATATTACGATTCCAAGCGCAAAAAATGTTGTTAGAACTGTTGCAATTATTGACTCGTTGATTTTTTGAGACCTAGATGCCCACACAAGAGCGGCGACCAGAAAAATTGCGCAAATCGAAGCTCCTGGAATAATTTGCTCAATTCCTCCATATAACGCTCCGACTACGATTCCAGGGAAAATCCCGTGAACCAAAGCCTCCGCATTAAACTCGGCGCATCTTAAGTTAACAAACACGCCAACTATTCCGCTAGCAACTGCAAGAACAATAAGGAGACAGAAAGGTCTGAAAATGTATGGAGCGGATGCAATAAAGTCAAATCCTGGTATTGGCTCGAGGATTTTGCGCAAAGACTCAACCAATTCAGCTAGCATTGGATTCGTCTCCTAAAGCAGTGCCCGAAATGCTTGAATCACTAAAAGTGCTTGTGACACTCTCCGCATTTAACGAATCATCTTTGTTTGCTAATTGATTCAAAGTAATACCCGCACTTGCAGCTGGCATACTTCCACCATAAGCCAAAGATATGTTTTCTTTAGTCATAACTTTTCTAAGTGGTCCAAAAGCTACTTGATGACCAGCCAAAAGCAAGGCTTTTTCGCAAATAGCGTCTGCGATTACCAAGTCGTGAGTAGAGACAACAAACGAAATCCCATCTTCTTTTGCGGACTTCATAATATTGAGCAGTTCTTTTCGATTCGGCTCGTCTAATCCGTTAAAAGGCTCGTCTAAAAGAATTAAAGTAGGGCGCGCAACAATAGCTCTAGCAAGTAATATTCGCTGGCGCTGACCTCCAGAAAGATCACCAAATCGCACATCTGCTCTATTTAGCAAACCAACATGATTAAGAGCGTCCTCAACAGATTTTTTCTGGCTTTTTTTAAGCAAACCGAGGAATCCAGTTTGCCTGCTTAAGCCCATTGCTACAACCTGACGAGCGGTGATTGGAAAAGTCAAATCCAAATCAACTTGTTGAGGAACGTAGCCTATAGAAACCGTTTTTGGCATTGTTAAGCTTCCATGGCTTACGCGCACAATACCAATAATCGCCTGCAAAAACGTTGTTTTTCCAGAACCATTAGGTCCTATTAAAGCTAAAGCCTCTCCAGCTTCTACACTTCCGTTAAGCCCAGTCACAACAGTTTTATAACCGTATGCTAGGTCGCAATCTTTCATTGCTAGGACGCTCTTATTCACTATAAATTAACCTTCTTGTAACTACTTTTGTAGTGATTTATTATTTTCAGCTACTTATGTAGCTACCTATTAACTACTTTTTCAAAGCAGTTTTTACAGATTCTGGAAGGTCTGGAACTTTGCCATCCCAAGCCTTAACAAGAGTCTGAACATTGTGAACAATGGAACCAATATAAGTCTCGCCAGCAGAGCCAACAGGACCAAGGGAATCGCCATAAAGCGCATCGTCGCCAATAATCGCCTTTACGCCTGCAGCAGCAGCCACAGCCTTAATAGACTTTGAATTGTTGGAATTTTCGGCGAAGATTGCTACGGCACCAGACTTTTTAACAGCTTCTGCAGCCTCCTTAATATGGTCTGCGGTCGCGTCTTGCTGACTGTTGAAGTCGGAAAGCGCTGCTCCAATAAACTTAACATTGTAGTCGCGTGAGAAGTATCCGAATGCGTCGTGCGAAGTAAATAGAACGCGATGTTCCTGCGGTACGCTGTTCAAAGCTTCAGTTGCCCAAGAGTCCAAATCAGTAAGCGACTTAACGAACTTTTCAACATGCTCATCGAAGATTGACTTGCTTTCTGGAAGAGCTTTGCCAAGGAAGTTACCAATATTCTTGACTTGAATCATAGTGTTCTTGGTGCTGGTCCAAATATGTGGATCATACTGGAATTCAGGCTCCTTCTCGCCTTCTTCTGGTGGGAATGGCCACTTTTCGGCATGAACCTTTTCAATACCGCGGTCAATCTTGTAAGGAAGATTCTTTTCTTTAGCAGCTTCTGCCTTTGAATCCTTGATTTCGTCTGCGGTAAGAATGCCCGAAGTTACTCCCATCGTGCCCTTAAATCCAGTAGCTTTTACAGCCTGATCTAAGAAGTGCTCAAGATCTACTCCAGAAACAAGCATTAAATCTGCTTTAGAAAGCGCTTTGGATTGCGCTGGAGTCATCTCATGCTCGTGTGCAGACGCGTTTGGCGCGAGTAAGCATGTAAGGTTGATTGTTGACTTTGCTTTGTCTTGAGGCGCGCCAATCACAGACTTTTTGCCTTGAGAATCGGTTTTATTAAGGCTTAATCCAGATTTTGCATCTGCAGTGGATGCGATTTGAGTTACATAATCGCAGATTTGAGTGGTGGTTGCAACTACGTTTACTTGATTACCGTTAGTCTTTTGATCTGCTGTCTTAGCTGTTGATCCACATGCGCACAAGCCAACAGTTAGCAAAGCGGCGGTGGCTGCGGTGGCAAAAATTCGTGCAGTTTTCACTATTTTCCTTTCCGGAATCTATGAATTCACATTATTGCAAGTCTTGTAATCTGTTTAAAAAGCGTTTTCACTTTCTCCATTATTTTTAATTAGGAAAGATTATCGTTAGCAATAACGTTTAAAAGCATAGAAAAAATATGATGGATGGTCAATGAAATTTTGAAAATTTATTATATTTTTTCAAAAGTGGCGTGTCGCAAATTTTTTGTCTGATATAATTGCGATTTTTCTTGCGTTATATAAATAAATGGTGTATATAGCGAATGCAATGTGACAAATAACAATCCCACAAATAACAATCCCAGATATTCACTACAATCGTAAGCATGAGTGAACTTCTAAACATAGAAGCAAAAGATGTAAACAAATGTCTAAAAAAGCCTAAGCCTTTTTACAATAAATACTCGCGTGGGGTTCTGGGATTAGTCACAGGTTCTAATGAGTATACTGGAGCTGCAATATTAAGCGCGAGTGCTGCGTCACACGCAAATATTGGAATGGTTCGTTATGCCGGTCCTCTTCGCGCACAAAACTTAGTATTACAAACATCTCCAGAAGTAGTAGCCTCGGAACAATTGACTGGAAAAATCGACGCTATAACAGTTGGATCTGGAATACCAGATGCGGATCATTGCAATACTGAAGCTAGCGCAAATCAAAGAAAATACATTGCGAGCATTCTTGCGCAATATGCGAAAGAAAATAATAATTCGAAAGAACAATCAATAAGTCAAAAAGATAATCTTCCACCAATATGCGTAGATGCTGGAGCGTTAGATTTACTGCCAAAACAGGTTTGCACAAAAGTGGTTCTCACTCCACACGCAGGAGAATTAAGCTCACTTTTTACTAGATACGACTTGAATATAAGCGCACAACAAATATCTAGCAATCCAACACACTACGCTCAAAAAGCAGCCGATCTTACTAGAGCAACTGTGCTAGTTAAAGGCGCAACAACAGTAGTTGCATCACCATCAGAACTACACTCTCCCATTTATATTGCAAAATGCGCTCCATCTTGGCTCGCAACCGCAGGTTCAGGAGATGTACTAGCAGGAATTCTAGGAGCATTATTAGCGCAACGCGAAAGAAAAGAAAATAATGAAAATTGTGCAGAAAATTATGCAGAAAACTACGCGAATTACGCAGAAAACGAAAACTATGCTTTTATTGCAGCGAGCGCAGCTGTAATCCACGGAATTTCAGCATCATTAGCATCTAAAATCAACAGCGAAAACAATTACACTCAATTGGCGCAAGACATAGTGGAATCAAATGATGATTCAACTTCAGATCACCCAATCGTAGCAAGCGATATTATTAATGCGCTGCCTTACATTATTGGTCTTTTAATGAATCTTAATTAGTGAAAGAAGAAAAAATGAAAAACACAAATATCAACACAAATATCAACACAAATGAAAATGTAGAATCTGTTGAAATTCACGACGTAATGTTTGATTATTGTAAGGTCTTACTCGAGTGGAATTGCAGGAATTGTTTACAAAAACAGTTCCCGGATTTAGTAGACACGATTTGCCCTAATGGCACTTTTGGAAAAGACGATTTGGCTGGATTCTATGAGTTTGAAGACCGCATGGACGGCGGCGAACTACTAAAAGACCTTTTGCCAGAATATGAAAGGCGTTTTGGCAAGGAGCTTAGTAACGCTTTTCAATGGTATTGCGCACACTATGACCAAGTTCTTACGCAAATGATGCCTGGAATGGTTGATTTATTGCACGATTTGCGCAAAGCTGGCTACGGAGTTTGGGGATTGACTAACTGGTCTAAAGAAACTTTCCCACTCGCATTGCGTAAATTCCCAGAATTGAACACGCTTTTACAAGGTACGGTTATTTCTGGCGTTGAAAAATTGCATAAGCCACAGCCCGAGATTTTTGAGCTTGCTATGAACAGATTTGGATTGAAACCGCAAACAACTGTTTTCTTCGACGATAAGCCAGTAAATATTGATGGCGCGCATAATGTTGGAATGCACGGGTTTGTTTTTACTACAGCACAAAAAGCTAGAGAGGATTTGGCATCGCTAGGCGTTAGATTATAAGCACTAAGCCAAAGTCGCAAGATTATAGGCGTTAGTTTATAGTTGTTATAGTTGTAATAGTTGGAAATAGTCAAGTATAAATCCCAAAATCGGAAGGCTCTTAATAATGACGCTGCTGCAATTAAAGTACATTGTGAAAATCGTAGAGTGTGGATCTATGAACGAAGCTTCGCATGAACTTTATGTTTCACAACCAGCGTTAAGCTCTTCCGTAAAAGAATTGGAACGAGAGCTTGGAATTGAGATTTTTACAAGGTCTTCTCAAGGAATTGCTCTAACTGTTGACGGAGCTGAGTTTTTAACATACGCACGACAAGTTTTAGACCAGGCAGATTTGCTTGAAGAGCGATACAACAGCACTAAGCCTAGAAAACAGCTTTGCAGCGTTGCAACTCAGCACTACATGTTTGCTGTTGAAGCTTTTGTAGACATGATTCGCAGCATTGATTCTAACGAGTATGAGTTTTCACTAAGGGAGACTCGTACAAAAAATATTATTAATCAAGTGACTTCAATGCGCGCAGACCTTGGTTTGCTTTATCTTTCCGACTACAACAAAGACGTTATTGGAAAGATGCTTCGAGAAAAGCATCTTGAATTCCATCCACTTTTCCGCGCTAAATTGCATGTGTTTATTTCTAGAAACAATCCACTTGCAGGTCATAAAAAACTCACTTTGGAGGATTTGCGACCATATCCGTTTATTCAGTATGAACAGGGAGAAGATGGCAGCTTCTTCTTTACAGAAGAAGCGGTATGGCCTCAACATCCGCCTAAAAAGATTAATGTTACAGACCGCGCAACTATTTTGAACTTTATTATTGGTCTTAATGGTTTTACGATTTGCACTGGAATCGACAATGGCGACTTGAATAACGAGAAAATCGTGACCATTCCTCTGGATTGCGAAGAAACCATGCTTGTTGGGTGGATTAAGAATGAGCGCACGAATCTTTCCCCTGCAGCGCTTGCGTATCTTTCTCAACTCGAATCTGTGCTAATTAAACACGGGTATCAAGTAATAAGTAGAGCTAAATAGTAGAACTGAGCAGCATGATTAAGCAACATGACTGAACAGCGTAACCGAGCAGCGTAACTGCGAGATTTTGCTCAAGACACGCTGATTAATAGACACACTTTTTGCCGAGTACCCCGATTATCAGACATACCAGTAGATACAAAAAATGCGGTATACCATACCGCGAAACTGAACAATATTGTGGGTGATATAGGAATCGAACCTATGACCCCTTCCGTGTGAAGGAAGTGCGCTAGCCGCTGCGCCAATCACCCAAAATTTTTTTAATTATGCGTGAAAGGCAATCCTTTCGAGTGGGCGATACAAGGTTCGAACTTGTGACCCCTTCCGTGTCAGGGAAGTGCGCTACCACTGCGCCAACCGCCCAGGTTGTTTATTAAGCTAACCCGCTTAATCGAGGTGGGTACGAGAGTCGAACTCATCTATACGGCTTTGCAGGCCGCTGCCTAACCGCTTGGCTAACCCACCGTAAGGTCGAATAACTCACCGGACCTAGAGCGGACAACGGGACTCGAACCCGCGGTCTCAACCTTGGCAAGGTTGCGCTTTACCAACTAAGCTATGTCCGCAATGCTCTCACACTGACCACCGCCAGCCCGAAGCACGAGTAACTACTATACCCGAAATATTCTCAAATGCAAGCTTTGCGTCTTTTGGCGTGTCGCTTGGCGTGTCATATATTCATAGCAACTGTATCAAAATTGCTGCGCTAAGGAAATGGTTTTGATACGTGCTTATTGCGTATGATAAATCTAACTAAACAATAACAACAATATATGTCAGCCTTATGTATGAGGAAGATGCTCATATGATAGAATCGAATTGAGGGGTTATAGACCAAAATTTATTTTTATTCGTCTAATGGATCAACTTTACGCGGTAACCCTAAATCGTCTGCTATATCGTCATGTATATCGCCGCACTCATAAGGCTCTAGCAGGTTATACGCTTCGATTAACAACTCTTTAGGCGCACTCTTGTGCAACCATGCTTCTGCCAAATAGTCACCAATTGCAATTGATGGCTCTCCTGCTCTAATAGCACTATTGACTGCTTCTTTAGAGAGCTTATCCATGTATGGCTCAGCATAGGGACGGAGTTTCTCAGCCATGTCATAATAAATTTTCTGCATGTTCATCAGCTTCTCACTCCCCCTTCTTATTTTCTGCAACTGGGAACAAGGTATTAACGCGCCACCCGTTTTTCTTTTCTCGCTCAATCGTTGCAAAAAACTGAAAAACGTGGGGTGCTCCTCAGACTGATGTTCTAGTCTTGAAAGCTGGTTGCCGAGGTCCCCACGTTGGTTATATCGTATCACAATATTTATAGTATCGCCTCTGCGTATGAGGGAAAGACTATAGTGGATTGTGAATCCCGGGCACTTCGGCTGTTCGGGACTCTTTATTTACATAGTGCGCTTCAAGGATTACCACTGCGCATTATGGAAAGACTCATATGATAGAATCGAAGTGAAAGCTAGGGCTCCTCTTACCCCTTAATCTCGTAATGAGTTGGTTTGAGGGTATGACTAGCTTTCGTATATTCCAACTGTTTTATAGTCTTTAATGATTCATATGTTATAAGCCGAAAGTAAAGGAGCCCACGCAACGCCTAAGGTGAGTAAATCAACCGACGGCATGAAGCCGACTTTCAACGCAGGAAGACTCCTATACTTTATGCTACCAAATAGGGTAAGCGGCAAAAATATTGTGCGCTAACTGCAAGTGTGCTAGTGCCCAATATGATTATTGCTTTGCTATGCTGCTTTCAGATTTCCACTTTTCTATGAGTTCTATAGCTTGTTTTTCTTGCGCATGAAGAAAATAATCATTGTCTCTATTTTCGTAGTTTATAGTAAACGAAGCTAATATTATTTGCTCTTCTTTAGTGAATTCATCTAATCTGCTTTTATCAAAATTTTTTATAGAATCATAAAATTCTTCTTCAGAAACTAGATTAAAGCAATTCTCTGAATAAAATTTCCAGCCAGTTAAACTATTATATGTTGTTAAGCATAAGAATTTAAGCTTATTTGTCTCATTATTAAATATATTCTTAACATATGAAATGGCACTTTCTTTATCAATACATTTCCATACGTAAAATGCCACACAGAATTGATAAGAATTTAATATATCCTCGGAATATGAAATAGATTTAATTTTTGTAGCATAAATTTTTTCAATATCTGCTAAATGTTTAAGGCTAATGAATTGGAAATCTTTACGCTCATCTTCACATCCATATTTTTTGTAGGCAAATCCAATATCTCTAATTATCGTAGATGTTGTGCCAATGTTGTATTTATTAATATTTTGAACTGCAGAACTAATAATTTCATACCTGTCGTTTTCTTTATCAATACAAGCGATTATTTTTAATAATATGTGTTCTGAATATTCAGCCGCAGACGTGTTATAGAAAACAGATGGATATGGGTCTTTAAATTCGTATTGCAATTCAAATAATTCTGAGGCAATTAGAGCAAGTCTATTATTTAATATTTTATTATCAAGAACTAGCGCTTCTATATTGTCTAAAAAGAATATAATATTACCATCTTTATTAAAATTCTTAATTTTTTGTCTAAGAGTAAAATTACTATAACTGTCTACACATTTAATAATTTCTTCTCTTGGGATTTTTATACTCCATAAATTAAAACTGAAATATAAATCAAATTTCTCAGCGGAACCAACGCGCATTTTACTAATAAGTTCTTCTTTAGATTGAGGATTTGCGAATTTATGCTTATTAATGTCTTTTGCAAATGTAGGAAACATAGTTGAAAGAATATCTATTACTTTGTTACAATCAAGCTCTAGACTACTAAATTTCTCATTGCAATATTTCAAGTATTCTCTATTATCCTTGCCAATCATTAGAAGACTATGTTCACTGCATTGGCATAATGCATATGCATTATAAGAAATCCATTCATATAGCTTAGGCTCGAAAATTTCTATTGCAGTAATACTTAATAAATCAACAAATGATGTTTCTTTCCATAAAGCGCCATATTTGAATTGGAACGCGTTAAGTAATCTATTAATATCTCTTATATTTTTAATATAAGGATTTACGCAATATTCAAGTACTTTTTCAAAATAATTATTGTTTTCAAATTCTTCTTCACAATCATTTTTGTGTATAACTTTACTGAGTCTACCTTTTAGTATTTCAGGCAATAGTGATCTATCAATTTCAGGAACTTCAAAAGAAACTTGAACAATTTTCTTTAAATAATCATCTCCATCAATATTGTGATATTCAGACAAAGCATTGCAAACAATTTCCCTATCCATTGTAAGAACATAAATTATGTTAGGGAAATCGCCTACTTGTTTAACCAATTGGAAGATATCTTTAATCTGAGGAGTAGTCAATCTATCTATATCATCAATAAAAACAATTATCTTTTTGTCAAATTCTCTCAACTCATTGCAAAGATTTTCTTTAGCTTCATCCAAACTAGGATTTTTCATCAATTTAGCCCCTACTGCTTTGGATGTAGTTTTTAATATAGGAACAATTGCTGGCCCAACTGCTGGAATTATTGATAGTACATCAATAATATCGGAATATTGACTTATAGCCTTCCCGATTTTTCCTTTGTGCTTTTCTCCTTTAGCAACACCTAGTTTATTCTTTAATTCATGAAAAAATAAGCTAATTAAATTGTTCTTGTCGGAATAATTCCATGGCGAAAATTTTATAATTATTGGATAATGACATTGATCTTCTTCTTCAGTTTTTTGTGAAGTAAAAATTTTTTTGATTCTCTTATATAATCTTGAATACCATTTTTCTTTTTCTGCTTTTTGGGCTTCATTTTCGTCTACTGGAATCTCGGATATTGCCATGTTAATAATAGATGTCTTACCGCTACCCCACTTTCCATACAAACCGATTACAAGACCATCTTTGCTATCATATTCACAAATCGATTTTCCAAATTGTTTAGCAAAATCAGATCTTCCCAACAAATCTTCATCAGCTTTTTCAATAGGTTTATCTGCGACGTAGCTCATATATTCTCTCCATCAATATGTCTTTTTGAAATATATTATATTCATGTGATAGCTTTAAAAATATCAATGATTTAGTATCCGCATTTAAGGAAAAGTTATTGGCAGAGATAATTTTAAATAATTTCATTAACTTTCATGTGATAAAATCTATACATGAAAAAAGAGATGGTTAAAAAATATAAGCTACAAGATTTTCACAGGTTTATTGATGAATCTGGAGACATGACTTTTCAACATGAGAAGGTAATAAGGGGTGGAAGTAAAATTATTGTGGGGCTCGGCGCTTCTGCATCTTTTATGATTGGTATGACATACGTTAAAGAAGATCTTAGCGAAGCTCGTAAAAAAATAAATGATTTCTGTAAAGGCATACAGAATAACAGTAAATTCAATAATATTGAAAGTATAAAAAAGCTTATTGAAAAAGAAGGAAAATATTATCCTCACGCCAAAAATGATCCTAAACAATTAAGAGATTTGTTTTTTAACTTTATATGTTCAAATATTGATTTTACTACACAAGTTGTAGTTGCTAGAAAGTCTACATATTTATCAAACCTTTTACCTAAAAATAATCTAGAAGCAGAATTGTATGCCAATTTAATGTCTCATTTAATTAAGGATAAAGGAAAATATCCTAAATTGGTACTAAACGTAGCTGGAAGGGGTAGCACTACATCAAATGTTAATTTGAAACATTCTATAGAAATTGCGCAAGAAAGAACTAAAAACAGCACGAACAATCTTCCGGATATAAATGCATCAAACATTAAATTCAACACGCAACCGTACTCAAATGAGCCGTTATTAGCAATAACTGATTACGCATTGTGGGCAGTTCAGAGAGTTTTTGAAATGGGTGATTTATATTTCTATAATTTACTTCTAGATAATAATAAAATTCCTCTTGTGCTTGACCTTTATGATACAGAACATTATAAAAATTCGGAAAATTACCATACAAAGAGCAAGCCTCTAAATATGGATTGCTGGTTGAAATCCAAAAAATAAAGGAGCCCACACAACGCCTAAGGTGAGTAAAAATCAACCGACGGCATGAAGCCGACTTTCAACGCAGGAAGACTCCTATAACTCATGCTACCAAAGATTGCATTATTCCACAACCTTGTTCGTACGTTAAATCTAATTTATAGAGATAGTGCACAAGTGTATTAAAATTGTTGCATTAAGGAAACAGTTTTGATGCGTGTACATTGTCATGTAGACGGTTTTGTATGCAACATAAACAATAACACATAACTAATCCGTGGTTCAGTAGATAATAGACTCATGAATATTGCAGATCAGCATAAAAGGCAACAGAATTTATTTAACGCTGGCAAAGCCGCGGCGACGAAAAACAGGAAACACAGAAGTTTTGGCTTGATTTTATGCAAAACGTTCTAGACGTTCCAAACGCAATAAACAATACCGAGTTTGAGTATCGCACTGCTGGCGGCGGCTACATATACATGTTGTGTACCGACTCTCGTTTTCTTGTTGAACAAAAAAGTAAGAATGTTGATCTTGATAAGCCAGAAGAACGTCAAGGTACCTTGGTTACTCCTGCTGAGCAAGCTGTAAGATATTCAGACAATCTTCCAATCACTAACTGTTCGCATAGTGTTTTGCTTATATGCTGAAGATGCTGGAATATCATCAGCTTCCATAGCTAGAATTAGCAAAGGTGAAAACGTGAATACAGAGACACTGCTACGCATATGTCAATACTTGGAATGCGACATCAAAGACATTTGCGAAGTAAAACAGGTAAAGAACAATGAGGTGAAATAATGAAGAACATTTTTGACACAGTAGCAAGCCTCCTGCTTTCAAACAATAAATACAAAGCCGAAGACGGTAAGCTTCTTAAAGCTGTTGTTTATAACGATGTTATGGCAATGAATGAGAATTTGCTGACGCTTCTCCTCTCTAACGAACGCGTAAAAGAAACCTTCTTCAAAGACGTTCAAGGTACGCTTGTTTTTGATAAGCAAAAGTTTGCTTGGTTTATGGAATCAAAGGAATTCTTGCCTGACTCTTACACGGCTTACACAAACAAAATTGGGCTTACGCATAACGGCAGTTTCATATCGCAAACAAACGATGTTGTGCTCGACTTCCCTTACAAGGATTGTGTGCTGGAAGGCGGTCAAGATAAAGACGATCAAAAACGAAGCGAGATTTTCTACAACGAAACGATAGCAAGTGATGAAATCTCGCGCATGCTTGCACCTAAAGTCTTCACGAATGCTAAACGTTATACGGCGGTTAGCAAAAACAATATAAGGGGGGGCAGAAAAATCTATTAGTGTTGGAGAAGAAACAGGTATCACGCTTAACGATGATGATAATTTAATTATAAAAGGCAACAATCTTATTGCCCTAGCAAGCCTGCTTAAACGCTACGAAGGCAAAGTAAAGTGCATATATATTGATCCACCTTATAACACTGGCAATGACAGCTTTAACTACAACGACTCATTCAACCATTCCACATGGCTCACATTTATGAAAAATAGGCTGGAATTGGCTAAAAAGTTACTTCGTGAGGATGGCTCTATTTTTGTTCAGTGCGATGATAACGAACAAGCATACTTAAAAGTTCTGATGGACGAAGTGCTAGATAGAGAGAATTATATTGCTAACGTTATATGGAATCATACAAAGCAAAGCAAAAACGATGAAAGGTTTTTCTCGAGGCATTACAACAGTTTGCTCGTATACGCGAAAAATAAAAATGCTTTACCGCCGTTCCTTATGCCGCGTCAAGAAAGCGACAATAAGGCTTATCAGAATCCAGATAATGACCCTAAAGGTCTGTGGCGAAGCGGAGACGTACGAAGTCCTAACTTGCGCGAAACTCTTAGGTTTAAGTTAACAGCTCCAAACGGAAATTTAATTGAGCCCCCTATAAATGGTTGGAGATGGAGCAAGTCAAGTATTGAAGAAAAAATTAAAGCAGGAGAAATTATATTCAAAAAAGATGGAAGTGGAATTATAAGAAAGATATATCTCAAAGATCAAAAAGGACGTACACCTGAAAATATATGGTATGCTGAAAATTCAGGAACATCAAGAAATGCCAATTCTGAGATTAAAGATTTATTTAACGAAACAATTTTCTCTACACCTAAACCGGAAAAATTAATTGAGCGTATTATACAAATAGCCACCAATCCATCTGACCTTGTTCTTGACTTCCACCTTGGTTCTGGAACTACTGCCGCTGTTGCTCATAAAATGGGACGACGATACATTGGTGTTGAACAAATGGATTACATTCAAGACATAACTGTTGAGCGCTTGAAGAAAGTTCTTGAAGGCGAACAAGGTGGTATTTCTAAGTCTCAAAACTGGCATGGTGGCGGCTCTTTTGTTTATTGCGAGCTTAAAGAAGACGCTAACACGCTTATTAACACTATTCAGAATGCTACTGAAGATACTATTGAAAGTGTAAAAGCTTCCATTTACGCAGACGAGCGTATTGTGCCTTATCTTACTAAGCAGGAACTCGCTGATGCTGATAAAGACTTTGAGAATCTAACGTTAGAAGAAAAGAAGCGCGTGCTCACAAAGCTTATAGATAAGAACAAGCTGTACGTTAATGCTTCAGATATGGATGATGAAACATATCAAATCAGCGATGCAGATAAAGCTTTTACGAAGTCTTTCTACGAGGAGGCATGATCCATGGCTGAATCATTCTTATACGAAAAACTCGATACGCTTAAAGAGATTAATGAGCTTGCGCCTATGCCAGATATTATTGAGCATAGTTTATCTCAAAATATTGTTTTGCGAGAGTACCAAAAAGAAGCTTTCCAATATTTCGTTACCTATTTTGAAAAAGATGGTTTGCGTAAAAATAAGCAGATTCATACTCTTTTTCACATGGCAACCGGCTCCGGTAAAACGGTGATGATGGCAGGACTTATACTCTATCTTTACACAAAAGGCTATCGCAAGTTCCTCTTCTTTGTGAACCAAACGAATATTTTGAAAAAGACGGAAGAAAACTTTTTGAACACGCTTTCATCTAAGTATCTTTTTGCTGATAATCTTTCCTATCTTGGTACGAAAATTAAAGTGAAAAAAGTAGACCGGTTTAGCGATACAGCTTTAGATGATGATATTGAGCTGCTATTTACTACCACGCAAAAGTTACATACGGATATGTGGTTTGCTAAAGAGAATGCGCCAACTTACGCTGATTTTGAGAATGATAAGATCGTTTTTATTTCGGACGAAAGCCATCATATTAATTCTTATACGAAGAAAAAGACGAGTATTGAAGAAGATGCTGAAAAAAGCTGGGAATACACAGTTAATAATGCTTTTACTTCTAATAAAGACAGTGTTCTACTTGAATTTACAGCTACAGCTGATCTTAAAGATAAAAACGTACTTGCAAAATATACTGATAAAATCGTATACAACTATCCACTGGAGCGATTCCGTGCGAGTGGTTACACGAAAGACTTTCAAAACTTTGCAACCGATACGAATCTCTGGGATCGTACGCTTATAGCTCTTATCTTGAGTGAATATCGTCGCTATCTTTTTGCGGACTTAAAACTGAATATTAAACCAGTTATTATGCTTAAATCGCAAAAGATTAAAGAGTCTGAAGCTTTCCATGACGAGTTTTTCAAAAAGCTAAATCAGCTCACAAGCTATGAAATCATGGCTTTACGCAGCGCTAATATTCCGCTTCTTTCTAAGGCTATAGCTTATTTTGAAGAAAAAGATGACACTCTCGAAAACCTGGAGCATAGTCTTAAGTACTCTTTTGCCGAGGAAAACACCATTATTATGAATGGTGGCAGCGATAACAATGATGTTAATCAAATAAAAGTAAACTCGTTGGAAGATAAAGATAATCACATACGCCTTATTTTTGCTGTTGACATGCTCAACGAAGGCTGGGATGTATTAAATCTTTTCGATATTGTGCGCTTGTACGATAGCCGACAAGGCAGTGGTAAAGCAGGTCAGATTGGCTCCTATACGATTAAAGAGGCTCAACTGATTGGTCGTGGAGCACGATACTGTCCATTCGTTTTTAACGGCGACAAAGACCTTAAATATAAGCGTAAGTTTGATGGTGATCTTACGAATGACTATCGTATTTTAGAGACAATGCTTTTCCATAGTCTGAACGATTCACGCTACATTGCTGAGCTGAAACAGGCGCTTATTGCTACTGGTTTGCAAGCAGAAAACCCAATTACTCGTGAATATACGCTTAAAGAAGAATTTAAGACTTCTGAATTTTACCAAAAATCATACGTCTACTCTAATGAACGCTTGCCTCGAGGACGTGCGAATATCACAACTATTGAAGATAGTTTGAAAACAAAAATATACCGTTACTCGCAAAAATCTGTATATGGGAAAGTAGTAAACCTTTTTGGTGAAACTGAGAATGTTAATAATTTAATTGCAAAACCAGTATCGAAATCTTTTAAGAATATTGATTATAATATTTTATCTGGCGCAGCATCCTGCTACCCAGAACTTTGTTTTAATGTTATAAAAGATAAATATCCTAATGTTACTTCATTAAAAGAGTTTTTAACTTCGGATAGTTATCTTGGAAACTCTATTTTAGAGATTACACAAACTCGAGATAGTATAAGCGGTAAAGATTTATTTGAGGCTTGTAAGAAAGCTTTTTCGCAAATCGCATCATATATTGCGACTATTAAACAAGAGTTTGTTGGAAGTACTGTGTTTAAGCCACATATGCTTAAAAATGTTTTACATGACAAAAAGATATCGCTTAATTCAATTACTGCAGACGGTGGTCATGGTGACTCGCAAAACAACTGCGCTAACGCTGATTATCGCATGAATCTTGTGGATGAACCTTGGTACGTTTTTACGGACAATTATGGTACGGGCGAAGAGAAACTGTTAGTAAAATATTTTAAGTCAACTATTGAGCCGAAGCTTAAAGCAAAAGGACTTGAATACTATCTTATTAGGAATGAGAGAATCCCTGAGCTTGCCATTTATTCGTTTGATTCAGGTGAACGTTTTGAGCCTGATTTCTTGCTTTTTATTCGTGAGAAAGAGTATGAGGATGTTAAAACATATCAAGCATATGTTGAGCCTAAAGGTAGTCAACTTTTATTTGAAGATGAGTGGAAAGAAAAATTCTTAGGGCAGATTAA
Organism: Gardnerella sp. KA00390; assembly: GCF_049244075.1. Lineage (GTDB taxonomy): Bacteria > Actinomycetota > Actinomycetes > Actinomycetales > Bifidobacteriaceae > Bifidobacterium > Bifidobacterium vaginale. The sequence continues at coordinate 686,780 of NZ_CP058372.1, read as the reverse complement.
AAACAGCTACAAGATTAACGATATTCTAGGAAGAGGATACAAGATTATAGGTCTTCCATTCTTTAATCAAGAAAATAGAATGTCTGAATTCGACAAAGCACTAAACGATTTAGTATCAAAATTATAGTGAGGTAATAGTAGTGATAGAAAATACTTATCCAGTTGCTCTTTCTCGCTTAGGTGATGAAGATGATACGAGAGAGAAACAAGCTGAGAGAGCAATCACTTGGCTATGCAAACAATCTGGTGGAAGTATTACTGTAATAACGCCTAACAAACGTTTGGACAATAAAGCTATAGAACGCTTCGTCCAAAATGTAAATGTTAATTACTACACATGGCGAGAAAATGACGGTCAATACCTTACTGGTCGTATATTATATGCATTTCCAAATCGTGAAAGACTGAGTAATTTATGGAACTCTCAGTTAGATGCCTTAGCAGTTCTTGAGTGGTGTGAAGATAAAGATTGGATGACGATAGCTAAACCTATCATTCTTCTACCCAACAAGATAGTTGAACCAACATCTACCGATGATTTTGAACTCGGTAAATTACCTAATGGAATTAGTGACATCTTATCTTATCTCGCTGGTAGGGCTGATGGATATTCTCAAGGTATGAAATGGAACGAAGTTGATCAACTGAAATCCGACCTTATGGAATGTCCAAAAAGGTGGGAAGCAGTCACTCCCGAAGAAGTCAGACAAGAATGTTTACACTTAAACATGAAATTAGCTGATGTTGACAAAATAACGGAACTAGTTACCCGTAGAAAACAAGGAAGAACCTTCAATCTTTCCAAAAGCAGCTATAAAGGTTTCAAATTTAAGCCGAACATGTGAATAAAAGATAATCCCACTGCAATATTCTTAATCAACACTTCCCCACATAAACAGGTACGCGCAAAGTGGTGAATCGACTTGTACGAGCATCTTAGTAAAGCCGCAGTGCGCTAAACCTTTTAACGATAGCCCTCACTAAGCCTTGCTACACAAAGGCAAACTTGCACCCACATAATCAGCCCTTGACATCAACACAACACTCTACACGTAAGAAGAATAATCAGATAGACTTATCATTATTATATTTAAAAATCATGGCTGCAACAACATAGTCATAAAATTTGTAAAAATATCAAAATTTGTATATGTCTATATGCACGACAAGCTCACTTCACTATAGGAAGTGTGATTGCTGTTATAAAAGAGTCACCAGTTTTGCGTGCAGCTCTAGCATATTTACTTTTACAAAGCAATACACAATTAAATTGTGAATCTTCTATCACCTTTTATACGCAATTGTGGTGTTTAAGACTAGCGCGAGTAACTATTAAAGATTCAGTCGACTATCTACAAAATTAACACTCAAATCTGATTGACATTTTGGGAATAAAACCCAAAAATCCCGATGCGATTTACACACCGGGATTTTCGTTATTTAGAATATTTTCGTTATTTAGAACTCAACATCAAGACTCAAAATCAAATCTCAACATCAAGATTCAACATCAAACTTTATGCCGCGGAAAATAAACTCCCCCAGCAAACCTTCGCCTTCTGCATCAACTTCAACGCGTTCACCATCTGTTAAGTCGCCAAGCAAAATCTTCTCACTTATGGCATCCTCAATATCGCGCTGAATAACTCTTCGCAACGGTCTTGCTCCAAGAAGAGGATCAAAGCCCTTTTGCGCAAGAAGATTCTTAGCTGCATCTGTAAGCTCCAAAGTCATATGACGTTCAAACAGACGGTCATTCAAACGCTTAACGTCCAAATCAACAATCTGACGAACCTCTGGCTCAGTAAGCTGACGGAACACAATCGTATCATCCAAACGGTTTAGGAATTCCGGACGGAACTGACGCTTCAATTCCGAATTAACCTGATCCTTCATCCTCTGGTAAGATGCATCCGCATTATTGCCAAGACTAAAACCAGTATTCGCTGACTTAGCAATATCACGAGTACCAAGATTTGTAGTCAAGATAATAATCGTGTTCTTAAAATCAACTTTTCTTCCTTGGCCATCTGTTAAATGACCGTCGTCTAACACTTGCAAAAGCGTGTTGAAAATATCTGGATGAGCCTTTTCAATTTCGTCAAAAAGCACCACCGAGAATGGCTTTCTACGAACCTTCTCTGTAAGCTCGCCACCCTCCTCGTAGCCAACATATCCTGGAGGAGCACCGAAAAGACGAGAAGCCGCATACTTTTCCGCAAACTCCGACATATCAACACGAATCAAAGCATCATCATCGTCGAACAGGAATTGAGCCAAGGTTTTAGCAAGCTCTGTCTTACCAACTCCCGTAGGACCAGCGAAAATAAACGATCCAGAAGGACGCTTTGGATCTTTCAATCCTACTCGCGCACGACGAATAGAACGAGAAAGTGCAGAAACAGCCTCATCTTGACCAATAATACGCTTATGAAGCTCCGCTTCCATACCGAGCAACTTTTTGGATTCCGCTTGAGTTAGCTTAACAACAGGAATACCAGTTGTATTAGAAACAACAGATGCAATAACATCCTCGTCTACAACCATATTCACATTAGACTCGCCCTCACGCCAAGCCTGCTCTTTATTCTTACGTTCTTCCTCAAGCTTTTCCTGCTCATCTCGCAAGTCGGCAGCCTTCTCAAAGTCCTGATTCTTAATAGCTTCATCTTTCTTTTCTGAAAGTTTAGAAATCTTAGAATCAAGTTCCTTAAGCTCTGGTGGCTCTGTCAATCGCTTAATACGTAGGCGAGCTCCAGCTTCATCAATAAGATCAATCGCCTTATCTGGCAAATTCCTATCTTGAATATAGCGAGCAGACATTTCTGCTGCAGACTGCAAAGCAGCATCAGTAATGGTTACGTGATGATGATTCTCGTAGCGCGCACGCAAACCTTTCAGAATCTCAATTGTCTCTGCAATAGAAGGCTCTTGAACTTGAATAGGCTGGAATCTTCGTTCCAAAGCCGCATCCTTTTCAATATACTTTCTATACTCATCGGTAGTTGTAGCACCAATCGTCTGTAGCTCACCACGCGCAAGCATAGGTTTAAGCATGTCAGAAGCACCCAAAGCACCATCTGCAGACCCAGCACCAACAATAGTATGAATCTCATCAATAAATAGAACTATATCTCCACGAGTCTTAATTTCTTTAAGCACCTTCTTTAAGCGCTCTTCAAAATCGCCACGATAACGAGATCCAGCAACCATCGAACCCAAGTCAAGAGAATAAACCTGCTTGCCCTTTAACGTTTCTGGCACATCTCCAGCAACAATCTTCTGTGCAAGACCTTCCACAACAGCTGTTTTACCAACACCAGGTTCACCTATAAGAACAGGATTATTCTTAGTTCTGCGAGAAAGCACAACCATAACGCGCTCAATCTCTTTTGAACGACCAATAACAGGATCAAGCTTCCCTTGCTCAGCTTCTGTAGTAAGATTCCTTCCGAACTGATCTAGCAGCGCAGAACCAGACTGATTCCTCTTATCCTGCACTCCTCCAGCATTAGCCAAATCACCCTTCTGACCGTCTTCTGGTAATCCAGAATTTCCTCGAATCAAATCCATTGCAGTGCTACGAAGATCTCCTAAATCGACCTCCATCTTAATAAGCACCTGCGTTCCAACACCTTCGCCTTCTCTAATAAGACCTAAGAGAATATGCTCGGTACCAATATAGCTGTGCCCCAATTGCAATGCTTCACGCAAACTAAGCTCAAGCACTTGTTTAGCATGCGGAGTAAAAGGTATGTGTCCACTAGGCGAGACAGTACCAGTGCCAATCATTTCTTTTATTTGTTTACGAGTATTGTCTAATTCTACGCCTTTGGCGTTTAAAGCTTTTGCTGCTATTCCTTCGCCTTCTCTAATAAGACCTAAGAGAATATGCTCGGTACCAATATAGTTATGCTGAAGAGAGCGCGCTTCTTCCTGAGCTAGCACAATCACACGCCGAGCGCGGTCAGTGAACCGTTCAAACATAATTGCCTTCCGTTCTTATCCTTCGTTCTATGGTAACGAGTTGCCATGACTCTAACACTATTTTTAGTGTTACTCATTGGTTAATGACGACTTATTTAAATCTTCAGAATTGTCTGCAGAATCCGAGTCATCTGCAGAATCCGAGTCATCGCCAGATTCTGCATAATCTGCGCTATCTGCATCATCCGAAACATCACTCTTATCAACATCATCAGAATTATCAGTGCTATCTGCAAAATCTTCTGATTCAATATCTTCATTAGCTTTATTATCTTTATTATTACTTCTATCAATTGAATCAATTTCTGCAGAATCGCTATTTTCGCTATTTTCGCTATTTTCACTGAACTCGTCAGACTCGTCTTCAATTATCAACCTGCGATGTCTTTTACGATTTTCCTTACTATCTTCAATCGCTTCTTCGATAAGCTCTACATCTGCTCTCTCGTCTCTAGGAGCTTGAGGAGCTATCTCAATATGATAATCGTCATAGGCTGGAGTCGATTGAATCCAAAGTTGTGATGGCTCTGGTGGCTCTATTTCGGAATGCTCTCCACACCCGTGATCTAATGCCACCACTCTCCCATCGTCTGGGCTCCACATATTTGCGCAAACTCCAAACATGTTTCCTAAGCTGCCAGCTAGCGGAATCATAAATCCGCAGGATGAACACGCTTTACCATCCGCAATTTTAGTAGAAAGCGATTTAGGACCATGTTGTCCCGAATACCATCGCTTCGCCGTTTGAGCTATTGCCTCAGCAGTCATAACCCTCTTACGAGTTAATCTAAAAGTCTCAACTGCTTCTTCAAAATCTTCTTGAGATTCTTTAGACTCATTATCTTCTTTAGATTCATTATTTTGCTCTGTTTCGCCATCCTGTTCGGTTGCTGGCGACTTTTCCGATCCAGAGCATTCAGTTTCTACAGAATCTTCAGAAACATTTGCTTTAGATTTTTTATAATCTAAATCTTCTGGATTAACTCCAGACTCAAGCCTTTCATCATCTTCGGCTGTACCAATAGAGTCCATAACCGAAAGATCCGTTGGCTTAAGTCTATCTTTCCAAGGAATCCAAGGTGGAGGTAGTAAAGAATCCTCAGTTGGGGCAAGAGTTGACTCATTAACTGTCCAACGATCAACATCAGCATCGTGGTACAGCGTTACTGACCACTGCCAACCTTCATACCCAGGCATATTGCAAACAAATCTAAAATCGGTAACATCACTACCAAGATCTGTAGCACTTACGAAATCTCCAACAGCGTTTTCACGCTCTGAAGTTTCCACAGCAATACTATATGCAAGCTCCTGAGGATTAATTACTTCATCTGCCATAAAAAATCCTGTTAAATATCAGTCCTGCACGTCAAAATTGTCTGCTACAGCACGCAACAAATGCGCAAGTTTCTTACTCTCAGCAGTAGACGGATAATGACGACGTCGTAAACCATTGCCTGCAGAATCTAAAAGCTTAATAAGATCTTCTACTATTGCAGCCATATCTTCAGCTTTTGGTCTTGTGGCTTTTACTAGCGAAGGCGCAGAAGCCACAACAGTGAGACCCATTGCCTGTGGCCCTTTACGACCTTCAACAACAGAGAATTCAACACGCGTACCTTTACGCAGCTCTTTCACTGATTCTGGCAGCGCAGAAGATGGTAAGAATACATCTTTGCCCTCTTCATCGCATATAAAGCCATATCCTTTTTTAGAATCGTACCAACGAACACGCCCGTTGGGCATAACACACCTCACTCGAATTCATTAAATTCTATGCGAATCATCATATTCTACTATAATCCACATAACATTCACTCGGCTCACGCTTTATCAATTGTAGCGCATGAATCCCGAACAATCTAAAACAAAAACTATAAGCAATAAATTATCCGAAAAAACATGTCAAAACAAGCAAAATTATAAATAAAATAATTAATAATTTAAACTATTATCGATTTTTACAATATTATTATCGGTAACCATGCTAGAAGTATCTGTATTCTTAACCTTCTTATTATTCTCATCGTCAAATATCACATTCGGCAACACAACCGTAAGAGTTAAACCATGAGGCTTAGATTCAGATGATTCGCTTCCTACCATTGTATCATCAATAAGCTGATCACTGCTGGTCCTAGATGCACAAGACGTAGTAGCACATATAAAACCACGATGAGCTTTAACAACAGACTGAGCAATAGACATACCTAAGCCAGTACCACCCTTTTCTCTAGCACGAGATGGATCTGCAATATAGAATCGCTCAAATATGTGAGATAAAGATTCTTCAGGTACGCCAGGCCCATGATCTACCACTCGAATAACCACAAATGAGCTGCCTGTTCCAGTAGATTGGCTCACTTCCGCAGCTTCTAAGAAGTCTTTCAATGAACGAGATACAGATCCCATTTTTTGAAGAGCTTCAGGAGTAATAGAAGCCTTTAGAACACCCATACCTATCTCTACTGGAGAATCGCTTGGAGTATAGCGATGAATGTTTCCAACAATATTTGTAAGAACTTGTCGCAATCTAGCTCCGTCACCCTTTAAAGTGACTTTAGGTAACTCACCTGGAGTAAAAATAAACTTTCTATCAAGACTGCAATTTGTTGGCTTAGAGCAATTCATCAACTTCCAGTCATCAGCTAAATGCAAAGTGCCTTGCTGAATAACTCGAACTGGATCTAACGCTCTCAAATCATTTGCCGCATCAGAAAGAATAGGAGTTACTTTAACTGTCTGAGAAACATTTATTCCTCTACCCTCGTCAAATCGCGCCAGTGAAAGCAAATCTTCTACAAGTTCCGTCATTCTTTCACTAGAAGCCTTAATATGAGCAATAGAATCATCAGCTTTTTCTTGCTGACCAGGCACACCTCTCCACATGTAGTACAATTCAGCGTATCCATGAATAGCAGCTAATGGAGTACGGAGTTCATGACTTGCATCAGAAACAAATTGTTTCATTTTCTCAGTCATTGCTTCCTGGTCGTTAAATCCTTGTTCAATCTTAGAAAGCATAGAGTTCAACGAAGCAGCTAAAGATCCAACCTCCGTGTTCTCTGGTGCGGAAGGTACTCGCCTACTTAAATCTCCAGAAGCAATCTTCGACGCAGTTTTTTCTATTCTCTTTAGTGGAACAAGAGTAGATTGAATAATAAGAGCAGCTAAAACAGCACCAAGAAGAATAACTGTTATACTAACCATCACGCAATAACGTGTAAGCGTATTAACAGTATCTAATTGGTCACTTAAAGAAAGAGCTATATAAACATACCCTCTAACATGCATTTCGGAATTATATCCGCTTCGCTGACCCCATGTAAGAACAAGAACTCGCCAAGGAGATTCCGCAGCTTTTGCAGTTGTTTCATCAATACTTTTTACATCTCCATGCACTCGCGCTGGAGCAGTAAAAGGCCTACGTCTTACAACAACATTATTAATTTCGCCATCTTCTGGAAGATTCGGCATAGAAACAACATCACCTTTAAGTTTTGGAATCAAAGGTGTAGTAATAATCTTGTTATTAGTGTCTCTAATCTGCAAGAAATAATCATTAGGACCTGCAGTCTGTTCTCCAGAATCCTTACTACGAAGCAAATCTATATTGTCGTAAATAAGCTGAGCCTGATCTGTAAGCTGAGCATCGGTTTTATCCAACAGATAACTGCCAACTAATTGCCTAATAGAAAGAGAAATGCATAATGCAGCAATTGTAAGAACAACTAACGTACACGCTACCAAACGAGTACTCAACGGTATAGCATCAATATGCCTCCGCAACCATTTGGACTTAGATTTATTCTTGGTTTTTTTAGGATTATCACCAGAATAAGTCACTAATTCGGCTTTAACATTTCGATCAGCACTAACTTCGGACTGATTTAATCCGCTGTTATCAGAACCAGATGTTTTGGAACCATTATTGTAAAGCGAACCATCCACAGATTTGCTCTCACGCATAATCAGGCTTGACCTGCTTTCGGAACGCGAATCATATAGCCAATACCACGCTTCGTTTCAATAAGAGGAACAACCTTCTTTAAGCTTCCATCCTCATTTTTAATTTCAATACCATCAATCTTTTTACGAAGATAAGAAATATAGGATTCTACAATTGCTGCGTCTCCACCCCAATCATATTGCCAAACATGATTGAGAATCTGACTCTTAGACAATACTCTGCCTTCATTGTCCATCAAATAATGAAGTAACTTATACTCCGTAGGACTTAATTCAATTGGAACACCAGATCTGGAGACATCATGCGAATCCTCATTAATTTCCAAATCAGCAACGCGCACAACAGGAGTATCTTCATCTGGATCTTGAGTTCTACGCAATATTGCACGAATTCTCGCAACTACTTCTTCTAGACTAAAAGGCTTTGTAACATAATCGTCGCCACCAACAGTAAGACCCATAATCTTATCCTGAGTGTCGTCTCTAGCAGTAAGGAATAACACAGGAACAGCAACACCATTCTGGCGAATTCGCCTTGTAACCGTAAATCCGTCTATATCTGGGAGCATAACGTCCATAACAATAAGATCTGGATGTACACGCTCAATAACATCAATAGCTTCTGATCCAGAAGCTGCTGTTTCTACATCAAATCCTGCAAAGTGTAGCGATGCTACCAAAAGCTCACGAATTGAAGGTTCGTCATCGACCACAACAATAGATGCTTCTACATTCTTACCCATACTGATTAGCATCACTTATAAAACTGAATGTTTCCTGAGTGTTTCCTGAAAAAAATCGATTTATTTACGCGCCGCATGGCGTCTCTTAGCTCTTCTCAACCCTAGTGATACTTGTTTTAGAATATAGTTTCTTCTCCACAAAATAAATGCAACAAGAACAAACAAAGCAACAATAATAACAACCATAACGATTGTTGAAACTACACTTGTTCTGGAAGTTACAGAAGTTTTCTTAGACCGAGCAATCTGCTTCATAAGCATGATTGCAGATTGAGACCAATCAGCACCTTGAGAACTAATAAGAGGACGATACGCCGCATCAGAAAGCAAATCCACGGTTGTTTTTCTTTTAAGCCATTCATCAGAATTAGATGAAACTGCTACTACAAGCTTTCCATCATGAGTAGCAACAGCAAGAAGAACAGTATTACGATCTGGATTAGTGCTTGTAAGTAAATCACTAGCCCATTTTGACGGATTTTTATTTCCAGTAAAATTAGATAAATAAAGTAATTTAACCGATACACCTGTTTGTTTTTTGGTTATTGAAATCATATCTGAAACTTTTGTAACAGAATCTCCAAGAAGATTTTCTGTATCCGTAATAGAATCTGTTGCAACAATACCCAAATTCTTAGTGCTTTTATTCTGAGAATCCGCTTTTGATAATCCATCATTAGCAAAAGCTGTTGTTGGAAACAAAACACTTTCGCTCAAAAATACAATAATTACAAAAGCAGATAAGCCTTTAACCACATTGATAAAAAAATCTTTTATAAACTTTCTCGACGGCATATATTCATAATACCGTGTTTTTAGATTACAAGAAACAAGCGCAAAATAGAGCAATTTAGGCAAAACAAAAGTTAAAAAATTATAAATTTGATTTATACAAATTAATTTATACAAAAGATAAGTTTGCACGGCAAAAACTAAATGAATAACTATAAGAAAATTAACTACACTAAATGAGGAGAAAAAATGACACAATTTAGAGTTGATTCAGAACAAATTCAGCAATCTGCTGCAGCAGTTGCATCTTCGATTAATGCGATTCGAGACGCCACAAATGGAATGTACGCAAATCTCCAACAATTGCAAAGTGTATGGACTGGTCCTGCAGCTACACAATTTGCATCAACAGCTGGGCAATGGCGTGCAGCACACCAGCAAATGGAACAATCATTGCAATCCATTCAACTCGCTATGCAAAATGCTTCTAACATTTACATGGATACAGAAGCGCAAGCTACATCTTTGTTTGCAATGGGATAAACAAAATAATTAAACAATAGAATAAATAAAAAACGTGAGCGGCGATTTGTATTTTAAAACAACTCACCGCTCACATATAACAACTAGCTAAAAGCTAAGCAATACGTCTAACTTTTATTTAGTAGCCCATCTCTGCGCCAGCCTGTGGTGCAGCAGCTGGCTTCTCAGGCTTATTAGCAACCACAGCTTCTGTAGTTAAGAACAAGCCAGCGATAGAAGCAGCATTCTGTAGAGCAGAACGAGTTACCTTAACTGGGTCGGTAACGCCTGCAGCCAACAAATCTTCATAAGTATTAGTTGCAGCATTGAAGCCTTCGCCTTCTGGAAGCTCACGGACCTTGTTGAGCACAACGTCTCCAGAAACGCCGGAATTCTGAGCAATCTGCTTGATTGGAGCTTCTACAGCACGGAACACAATTGCAGCACCCGTGGCTTCTTCTCCACTAAGAGCAACAATATCAGCAGACTTCTCAACCTTAGCGGCAGCCTGAACCAAAGCTACACCACCGCCTGGAAGCAAACCCTCCTCGATAGCAGCCTTAGCATTACGAACTGCATCTTCAATGCGATGCTTACGTTCCTTAGCCTCAACTTCCGTAGCAGCACCAACCTTAATAACAGCAACGCCGCCAGCGAGCTTAGCAAGACGTTCCTGAAGCTTTTCGCGATCGTAATCGGAATCAGTGTTCTCAATTTCGGCGCGAATCTGAGCAACACGAGCCTCAACATCTTCCTTAGAGCCAGCGCCAGAAACGATAGTTGTTTCATCCTTAGAAACAATAACCTTTGCAGCATGACCAAACACAGAAGCGTCGATAGAATCAAGCTTCAAACCAAGGTCGTCAGAAACAACCTGAGCACCAGTCAAAATAGCCATATCCTGAAGCATTGCCTTACGGCGATCGCCAAATCCTGGAGCCTTTACTGCAACAGTATTGAAAGTACCGCGAATCTTGTTAAGAACAAGAGTTGGTAATGCTTCGCCATCAACATCTTCAGCAATAATGAGCAATGGCTTACCAGACTTCATAACAAGTTCAGCAACATGAACAATGTCCTGCTGGCTAGAAACCTTGCCAGAAGTGAGCAAAATGTATGGGTCTTCAAGAACAGCAGTCTGATCTTCTGCATTAGTGACGAAGTAAGGGGAAATATAACCCTTATCAAAACGCATACCTTCAGTGAAGTCCAAATCAAGACCAAACTTGTTGTTGTCTTCAACGGTAACAACACCGTCCTGACCAACCTTATCCAAAGCTTCAGCAATCTTTTCGCCAACTTCAGGATCTGCTGCAGAAATAGTTGCAGTAGCTGCAATCTGATCCTTTGTTTCAACATCCTTAGCAGATGCGAGAAGTTCCTTAACAATTGCTTCTGAAGCCTTTTCAATTCCGCGACGAAGAGCGATCGGGTTGCTACCAGCAACAACATTCTTTAAGCCTTCGTGCACCAGAGATTGAGCCAACACGGTAGCGGTTGTAGTGCCGTCACCTGCAACGTCGTCAGTCTTCTTAGCAACTTCCTTTACCAATTCGGCGCCAATACGCTCGTATGGATCTTCAAGATCGATCTCCTTAGCGATTGAAACGCCATCATTAGTGATGGTTGGGGCGCCGTAAGACTTATCAAGAACAACGTTACGACCCTTTGGACCAAGAGTCACCTTTACTGTATTTGCAAGCTTATCAAGACCAGCAAGCATACCCTGACGGGCATCTTCTTCATAGGCAATAATCTTTGCCATTATTCCTCCACATAACTTAACTATGGAACACTCACTCAAACCGTCGAAATCTAACCAACCGTCAGCTGTTGATTAAACCTGCAACATTAGAGTGCTAAATGAAGATTAGCACTCTAAGTGCCCGAGTGCCAACTATATTCAAAAATATATAGAAAAAATCTATAAGCAAAATCAAAAATAGCCAAGCAAAAAGCCACTCTATACGACTTTCTACTCGACTATTTAAGAAATTATTTATTATTGAAATTTATTGCAAAATGAGTAAATAGCAATTTACTTGCACAAAACAACAACTATTGTGGTAGTTATTTCACTAGTTGCCTCAACATTGCTAATACCCAAAGTTTTAGCAATGTCTTGTGCAGCAGCACGATTTTCATCTCCCTTGTACCAAACAACAGAATCCGAAGGAACATTACCTTTAGGATTTGCAGCTTCTACATTTGCATAACCAGCTTGCTTAAGCTTTCCAGCTTCTTGAGCTGCATGACCCTGAATTTTAGTTGCATTAACAACTTTTACTTGAACTGTCTTGTTAATATCTGCTGTCGAAGAGTCATTGTTAGCATTAGAGTCTTTAGAAGAATTCTTATCTTCTTTATCTTGCTTTTTATCTGACTTATTTGTTTCTTCTGGGTCCTTATCCTCGTCTGAATCATCGCCATCAGCTTTGTCAGATTTACTCTTGCTCTCATCAATTTTGCCATTTTTATTGCCATTAGAAGACTTGGAAATTGCTGAATTATTTGCACTCCAAGGCATACGAATATTGTTGATTTCTCCAGACATAACCGCCCATGCCAGAAGACCCAACACAACAGCAACAACTAGCACAACAACATATGGGAACAATACAGCATACCACGCGCGATTTCCACGATGTACTCCAACAGGACCTTCTGGTGGATTATCGAAATCATCAGTCGTGAATGACACGTTCTGGCTATTGTTCGCCATAATTGTATCCCTTCCAAAAAATCATTAAAACAGTATGGAATACATACTAGCGAATGCCTCGCACAAAACATAAGATAAATGGAAATATAAAAAATTATTATTATTTGCTGCACATATTTGTCATTTATGTTTTAAAGTTATTAACCATGGAGATTAAACAGCGAAAGTCTTTACACGATTTAATAGACCCAGATTGGGCAGACGCTCTTGAACCAGTAGAACCACAAGTTCACAAAATGGGAGACTTTTTAAGAGATGAACTATCTAACGGGAGGCGATTCCTGCCAGAAAGTCACAATATTCTCAGAGCTTTTACAATACCTTTTAAAGAAATAAAGGTTCTTATTGTTGGTCAAGACCCATATCCTACTCCAGGTCATCCTGTAGGACTTAGTTTCTGCGTTGCTCCAAACGTTAAACCATTACCTAAAAGTCTTATTAATATTTATAAAGAATTAGTTAGTGATTTAAATGTACCAATACCAAAGAATGGTGACTTAACACCGTGGACTCAAAAAGGCGTTATGCTACTAAACAGGTGCCTTAGCGTTGAAGTAGGTAGACCTAATAGTCATCAGGGAAAGGGCTGGGAAGAAATTACCGATGCAGCTATTACCGCATTGAATAACCGTGTAGATAATAACGGCAAGCATATTCCTCTGGTTGCAATTTTGTGGGGAAGAAATGCTCAAAGTCTTGCTCCTCTTCTCACAAACGCAATCATTATTCAATCCCCTCACCCAAGTCCTCTTTCTGCCTCTAGAGGATTTTTTGGTTCTCGTCCATTTTCAAGAGCAAACCAGGCTTTAATATCGTTAGGATCAACACCAATAGATTGGACTCTCCCTAGCGAATAGTAAAGATTATTTAAAGTAGTAAAATCATCTAAAGTAGTAAACATCAGTTAGAATGAAACGCATGGCATTATTCCCTCCACAACCAAGCAAACAAAACGATAACGCTAATACTGGCGTATTTAATCTTCCTCCACAACCACGTGCAGTTACACCTAACAATACAATGGTCAACAATACAATAGCTAATCAAATTGTTGACTCTGTAAATCAACCAGTATCTGCTGGTGTTTCTAATGAAGATATTAAACGAGCTCAACAGATCGCTGATATTCTTCGTTCTAGGTTTGCACAAACACTTGTTGGACAGGATTCTCTCAGAGAATCACTTATTTTAACTCTTGCTGCTGGAGGACATATTCTTATTGAGTCCGTTCCTGGATTGGCTAAAACCACAGCGGCTCAGACTCTTGCTACAGCAATGTCTGGAAGTTTTAAAAGAGTGCAATGCACTCCTGATTTAATGCCAGCAGATTTGGTTGGAACACAAGTTTTTGACTTCGCTTCTCAAAGATTCACAACACAAATTGGACCTATTCACGCTAACGTAATTCTTCTAGATGAAATTAATCGTTCTAACGCAAAAACACAATCCGCTATGCTTGAAGCAATGGCAGAAGGCGCCACAACTATTGGTGGAGAACGCATTAATCTTCCTCAGCCTTTTATGGTTATCGCTACACAAAACCCTATTGAAGAAGAAGGAACTTTTAATCTTCCAGAAGCACAAATGGATCGCTTTATGATTAAAGCAATTATGTCGTATCCTTCCTTCAACGAAGAAGTTAGTATGCTGAAGCTTTTAACCAATAGAGGTAGTGATGTTTTCAATCCAGAATCTTTAAATAATCAGAAGATTAGCCTTCAGGATGTCACTTTCTTAAGATCGGCAACTCGCAGAGTACATGTTTCGGAAGCAGTTATGAAGTATGCAGTAGATATTGTTGCAACTTCTAGAGGAGAAGGTAGTCACCCTCTTAAAACTATTTCTTCTCTAGTTAGAATGGGCGCAAGCCCTAGAGCTTCTATCGCGTTAATCCGTATCGGTCAGGCACAGGCTCTTCTTGCTGGAAGAGATTACGTAATACCGGAAGACGTTAAAAAGTTTGCTCATGATGTTCTTAGACACAGGATTCTTCTTACTTTTGAAGCTTTAGCCGATTCTATTACAAGTGATCAGATTATTGACGCAATAGTGAAAACGGTTCCTGCACCATGATCTTTGCAAATCCGTTTTTTACAAGAATGTTAAAATCTTTTACAAAATCTGATTTTGTGGTACAAGATACTAAAAGAAGCTTATTAGTTTCAAATTCTGCTAAAAAGATTAGGCGAAAGATTGAAGAATTAGATAATCGTCTGAATTTACCTGTAGCCAAAAAATCGTTGGGTGTTTTTGAAGGAGAGCATCCGTCCAATCATAACTTTGGAAATGGTGATTTAGTTGACATTCACTCATGGCAGCCTGGTGATGAAGCTAGAATGATGAACTGGAAAGCTAGCGCTAGACTTGGCGAGCCAATGGTCTCTTCTAGAGAAAGAAACTGTTCTTCTAAGACTTGGATTCTTGTAGATTCTAGCGCGAACATGAATGCTTCATGTTCTTGTAATGGACTTAACGAGTATTTGTACGAGGCAGCTTCTAATTCAGCGTGTTTCTTTGCGTCTTTAAGTATAAAACGTAACGATTCATTAAACTGCGTTTTATTTGACGGTAACGATATTATAAAGATTCCTTCATCTAGGAATCTTCCTGATTTTGAACGTAATTTGGATAAAAATATATATAAAACACGTAAAAAACTTAGAGATACAAATACGATCATAAATTTTGCTAATTCAATTAATCAATCACGCGGATTAATAGTAATTATCACGGATGAATATGCAATTTCGTCAAAACATTTTGATGATTTGCAAAAAATTTCAAGACTACACTCATTGATCGTGGTAACAATATGTCCAATTAATCCATTTAATTCATATAAAGTTACGCCAATAATTGACGGTACAACAATGCGAGAAATTCCAGCATTCTTAAAAGATGATTCTTGCGCTAAAGAAGTTAATACACATAGAGCTTTTGTCAATAACGCATTGCACGAAATTCTAAATAACACAGGATCATCGCTTATACGCGGTTCTTCTAGTGAACAAATATTCCATTCTTCGACGAAATTTATATCGAAAGCTACCTTACAGAGTATGTTTTCTGGCGCTAAAAGCAATAAAGATTTACGCTTGAGTTAGTGTGGTAAGTCGATGAGTATTCTTGATGTTAATAAAATTCTAAACGATGATTCAATGCTATTTGCATTTATTGGCTTAAGTCTAATAATCGCATGCGCTGCTTTCGTAGTTCTATATGCTGCAATTTATAAAATAAACACTAAAGGGGATTCTAAGCAAAAAGTTAAAAATGCTGCTCATACATTGAATGCCAATAAGCAAGAATGGCGTAAAAAGATTGATTTAGTGGTAAGCCAATATCATGAAAATAAAATTGAGAAAGATCAGGCTTTTGCAAAATTAGCGCAAATAGCTAGACAATATGTTTCCATAATGAGTGGCGAAAACATTAAATCGCATACACTTGGAGAAATCAGTTCACTTAGAAAATCTTGGAAAAACACTCATGGAGCAGATCTTTTAAGACAAACAATCGCAGCATTATATCCTCCTGAATTTGCAGATAGCACATATAATAATCAAGCTAAAAATACAGATGTGGATCAGGGTGCAAGATGGGTTCTTATTCTGCTAGAAAGTTGGAAAACAAAGGAGAATAAAAGATGACATTCTCCACATTATCATTCTCAACATTATGTAACTGCCAAATATATAATTATTCAACACTAGTTTCATCCATTTTCTCTATGCGACTTAAATGGCCAATAGTCCTATTTTTTGGTGTTTTAGCAAGCGTAATAATTCTTATAACTGTATTAGTGATTAGCGAGGTTAAACGACACAACTTAAAGAATCATTCGTACAATTCAAGAAACATTTTAGAATCAAGCTTTTTGAGAACATTTACTTTAGACGAGGATTTGCAAGGAAGTTTATGTGCTAGAAAATGGAGACTATGGAATATTCTTCGCAAATTCTCTTTTATAATGCTTATCCTAGCTCTTATATGCACTACAATTCTCAGCTCTAGACCTTCAAGAGTTTTAAACGCAAACGAACAATCAAGCTCTAGAGATATTGTTTTATGCTTAGATGTTTCTGGATCTACTCTGCCGTATGATTTGGAAGTTATTAACGCTTATTTGAAATTTGTTGAGCATTTTCAAGGCGAGCGCATTGGTTTGAGTATTTTTAATTCAACTTCTAGGACTGTTTTTCCTCTTACAGACGATTATTCACTTGTTAAAAAACAGTTGCAATACGCCTCTAAGCTGTTGGATGGAGTTCAAACACAAGACA
This sequence comes from Gardnerella sp. KA00390, assembly GCF_049244075.1. GTDB lineage: Bacteria > Actinomycetota > Actinomycetes > Actinomycetales > Bifidobacteriaceae > Bifidobacterium > Bifidobacterium vaginale. Next base: position 669,822 of record NZ_CP058372.1, on the reverse strand, counting down.
AAATCGACAATATGCAACAAAAGCAGTATCAGCAAATTTCCACGTGGCTTGATGGTACGCAAAACCGAAAAGAAGCAACATCGTTAATTGGCGATGGTCTTGTTAGTTGCGCTGCAATGATTCCTGGAGTTGTATATGGTTCTTCTAGCAACTCCCAAAAACCTCATAATCGTCTTAATCGTAGTGCATCTATTGTTTTAGCTACAGATAATGTTGTTTCTGGAAAACCAGTTTACTCTCTTAAGCAAGCTTTAGATTTAACAAAGCGAGCTAATATTCAAGTCGATGGATTGTATTCTGGATCTACTCAAAGCGAAAATGAGAACACTACTAATCAGATGCGTGAACTTATTGAAAAAAATGGTGGCATTTTCTTAACTCAGCATAATTCTGATTCTGTTTTAGCTTTGGTACGTAAAATTGAACAGCAGCACACAATTATGCAAAAGGACTCTACACAATCAGCGTTAAGCGATGATCCTAGTATTGCAACAATATTTGCGGTTATTTTTGTAACTCTCTGGCTTATTTCAGCGAGAAGGATAAAACGATGAAAATATCTTTTAGTTGGATTTCGCTAGTTGCTATTGCGATTCTTGGCATTTTGGCATTATATGAAATTTTCCCAATTAATCGCAAAAACCTTAGTTCGGACGAGACAATTTATATGAGGGTTCGAAGAGTGTTAATATGCGTTCTTCTAGCTATTTGTGCATTATGCCCTTGTGTTATGAAAAGCACCTTGCAACGCTCTCTTAATGCTACAAATGTTATATTTGTTTTAGATGTTACTGGCTCTATGAATGTTAATGATTCTAAGGATTTAAACAACAACACAACCACTAGGTTTAATTCTGCAAAACAAATAATAAAACAAATTACAAATAATTACATAAACGCAAGTTTTACTGCTATTAGGTTTGGAGCGTCTTCTAGTGTTGATGTTCCACTTACGCCAGATTCTAATGCAATTGAAAATTGGGTTGATACTATCAACACTGAACCTGTTGGAGTTTCAAATGGAACTAGTTTGGATGCTCCCCTAGATAAAACTCTTCTTGAAGCTAAGGCAATTCATGACGCTCATCCGCAAGACGTTACAGTTTTATATTTAATAAGCGATGGAGAAGAAACAACTTCTAGAAAGCGTAGAACATTCTCATCTCTACGCGGATACGTGAATCATGCTTATGTTATTGGCGTAGGTTCTAAAAATGGCGGGAAAATCCCAAATACCACCACTAAGCTAAATGATTTAGATGATATAAATTCTACAGATTCTTCTACAAAACAATCTGGTAAATGGATTATTGACCCATCTACTGGAAAACCTGGAATATCTAAGATGGATCCGCAGAATCTTAAGAATATAGCTGATGAGGTTAGTGGAAAATATGTTGACTCTAGCAAAAATCACTCTATTGGATTAGAAGCAAAAAATATTCTTTCTAAACAATGGAGACAGAACAATACTGTTAAGCCGAGACTTAGACCTGAGCCAATCGTTTGGCCTTTTGCTATTCTTGCAAGCATATTGATTCTTTGGGAATTATCATGCTGGATTACAAAATCAAGGAAGCTTATATGATTAGCAGAATCACACCTAAGTCACTCCTAAGATTTTCTCTTGTTACTTTATCTTCTATTGTTATAGCCTTATGCGCTATATCAGCTTATTTGTCTATTACTAATCTTAAAGCAGAATCAACGTATAATTCTGCCACAAAATCACTAATAAATAACATAAAAGCGTCAAAAAAAGTTGATGCAGATATAGAAATATTGCTCGTATCTCAAAAACAGGTTGATGATCAATTTAGCGAAGCAAAATCGCCATACACTATTCTTTTACCTCATATAAAAAATAGTATTGAGCACAACGCACTAATATCTAAAAGACTTACTAGATTCTTACAAAAACAAATTGATGAAGATAAAAAGAATACTGATTCTAGTACACAATCCAACTATAATGACCGAAACCAAAAAAATAATTTGCAGGACAAATCTGGGAATTCTAGTTTAAGCGATTCTCAAAAAAAGAAGGTCGAAGACTTATTAAAACAAAACAATCAAAAAGATCAAGACCAGAATCAAATAAACCAATCCGAAAAAGATTACAGCAATAATGATTCAAATAGTAAGTCTGGAAAAACAAAGTCTTCTAAACAAGAAGATTCAAGTAACAAGCCGTGGTAAAGGTAATAAAAAAATATCTAATAGAATATAAACCCTTATATTTCAATATTTTGGAACCTTTAACCACATTAAAAGATTTTTCGTGACTATTTAAAAAACATTGTGTGTAATACTTTGTATGCATACATTTAATAATTATTACTGGCTGATAGCAAGAACAGAACAATGTTCTAACAGCGTGCTTGGCGAAGCACATTCAAATACTCTTAAAGATTGGCATGGAAAAGCCGCAAACGCGTTCAATGAAGAAATGTTTAATGTTGCCAAAAAAGCATGCGAAATTAGCTCTATTAACTCAAAAATCAACTTATGGAGGTGAATTTAATGCCTTGGAGAGTTAAATCAACAATAACAGGTGGGAAAACTATTAGCGTAGCTGATGCTAGCGAATACAAAACAAAATCCGCAAAATTACAAGAACTATCCAACGATTTCCACTCGTTAAGCACAAGCTGGATGCAAGCTGCAATGCAGATTGAAAGTCAAAAATCGTCTGTTTTCTCTGAAAATAACAAAAATTTTAATGGTTATTTTAATGACGATTCTTTACAACCGCTATTGGATCCTGCAGAATGCAGAATAAAATCAAGCCAATGTGAATCGTTATCAAATAAACTTGATGAATTATCTTCTCTAATAATCAGAGCAAATAATCTATATGCTAACGCAGAATACAAAAATAGAGAAAACTTAGATAATCTTGTATCGATTGGTACAAGTATATTCCCTATTACAGCAGTACCATTCTTTGCAAGCGTAGGATTTAGCATACTTTTAGATATGACTCAAAAAAGCGGTATGAAAAACTTTTCTAAATGGAGTCATGAAACTGCACCAATTCAACAAGGCTTTATTAGAGGCTTTTCTAAGCATTTTCTAATAAACCCCGTAACAGGAATCCCTATTCGTCTTTTTTCTAGTATTCAAGAAAAGAACGATGTAAAACATTCAAAAGCACCAGTTTCCACTTTTGCAAGCGCATTAAGCTTGTTTAGCGCAAAAATCAACGATGCAAACCAAGGGAATAATCTTAAAGTAACAAAAATTAGATTAACTCACAGAGAATATTCGAAAATATTGCATTACAGAGGAAGCAATATTAGTCAAGCTCTTGCAAATCTAACAGATCTTTCAAATGGAAACCTTGGCGTAAAACCGCCTAAAATAAACGCAGATGCAGCAACAATAGCAATACAACGCTTTAAGAAAAAAGACGGTAGCATATCTTGGCTTGTTACAATACCTGGAACAGATGGCAAACCAAAATCTCCTTTTGGATGGCCACAAAACGCAGAAGTTATGAGTAGTTCTAAAAACGTAAGACAAAATGCAGACAGCACAAGAATGGTTATAGAAGCCATGAGAAAAAGCGGAATTAAAGCAAAAGACTCAGTTATTCTTGTTGGACATTCACAAGGAGGAATTGTAGCTGCAAGCATAGCTAGCGATTACTCAAAACAATACAACATAAAACACATAGTAACTGCTGGATCTCCAATAGCAAACCATCCAATACCAAATAAAACTTGGGTCACAAGCATAGAAATGGAAGACGAACTAGTTCCTACCTTAGATGGCGCATCTAATCCAAATAGAAATAATTGGGTTACAATACATGGAACTGCAAAGAAAAGCGCTACTGCTCACAATGGCACAATCGCCCCTAAAACAGCTCATAATGCAATATACAATTCACTTGTTGTAAATGTAATAAAATCGCAAAACAAAAATAAAGAAAATAATAAGAAAAACAATAAACAATACAGAACTAAAAGTTATAAAAATGAAAAACTTTTTGAAAAAGATGGAATCTTAGTAAAAAATGTACCAGAAGAAGGAACGCTCACACATGATTTGAATTATCATAAAGCAGCTTATGAAGACGCTCATCAACTTGGATCTAAAGAGATACGAATGCAAGAAGAGCATTTTAGAAAAACACTAGGTGACGAATTAGAAGAAACAACACTATGGCAAGGAATTATGAGCCATTAACTATGCGCCATTAACTAATAACCGCTCAAAACACCTAGTAGTTTCATGCCATGCTGTAACCTTTAAAGTATGAAGCTTACTGATATTTGCCCTGCTATTGCTTTGACTCCGCTAGACGGAAGATACCACAATCAAACTGTTGATCTTGTAGAATTTCTAAGCGAACCAGCCTTAAACCGCGAGCGCATGCGCGTAGAGGTTGAATGGATGATCCTTTTAGCAAACGGATACAAGGGAAACGGATTCAAAACCATTGTAGACGGCGTAAATCCTTTAATAGATGAAGAATGCGATTATTTGCGTGCAATTCCAGAAAATTTTGGAGCAGAAGGAATAAAACGCCATGCAGCTCACGAAGCTATAACACATCACGACGTTAAAGCTGTTGAATACTACATTGACGACGAGTTAGACAAAGCAGAGCAAGTATTAGGGCATAAAACCCAGCTTAGCAATCTTAAAACATTAGTTCATTTTGCATGCACGAGTGAAGATATAAACAATCTTTCTATAGCGAGGTGCGTAAAAAACGCGGTTGAAAACGTATACACGCCAAATTTGAAAGCTATTGTCGATTACTTAACCCAAAAAGCACAAGAGTATAGAGATATGCCAATGCTATCTCTCACTCACGGTCAGCCTGCCACTCCTACAACTTTAGGTAAAGAGCTTGCAGTGTTTGTTTATAGACTAAATCGCCAGCTAAAACACCTTAACTCCCAAGAGTATCTTGGAAAGATAAATGGTGCTACTGGAACTTTTGGCGCTCATCTTGCTGCTTTCCCTAATGTTGATTGGCTTAGCGTTTCTAAAGAATTTGTAGAAAATAGAATGGGTCTTTGCTTCAATCCTCTTACAACGCAAATCGAAAGCCACGATTGGCAAGCAGAGCTTTATAGCACAGTAAGTCACATTAATCATATTCTTCACAATCTTGCTGTAGACGTGTGGATGTACATTTCTCGCGGAGTTTTTGTACAAGTTCCAGTTAAAGGAGCTACAGGATCTTCCACAATGCCTCACAAAGTGAATCCTATTCGATTCGAAAACGCGGAAGCAAATCTTGAGATTTCTTGCGCACTTTTCGACACTCTTTGCGCAACTCTTACCGAGAGCCGTTGGCAGCGAGACTTAACAGATTCAACTACTCAACGAAACGTTGGTTCCGCATTCGGTTATGCTCTTCTTGCTTTGAACAATCTTCTTGGCGGCTTAAAGTCGATTCATCCAAACACGCAAATGATGAGCGAAGAGCTTAACAGCAACTGGGAAGTTCTTGGAGAACCAATCCAAACTGCTATGAGAGCTCAAGAAATTGCTGGCGTAGAAGGAATGGAACGTCCATATGAGCAGGTTAAAGAATTAATGCGCGGTCATAGTATTTCTAGACAAGATGTTGAAAAGTTTATATCTTCTAGAAACTTTGATAGAGAAACAGCAAATAGGTTGAAAGCTCTTACACCAGAATCTTATACTGGTATTGCATCTAGGCTGGTTGATTTTATTCGATAATTTTATTTAATAAATAAACGGTGTGTTTATGCAATCGCAAGTAGAAGAAAATTTGGTTATTAATGACACGAGGCCTAAATTAGTTCGTAATTGGGCTGACTTGATTTACGCGATTATATCTATTGCACTAGGAACTGCGGTTGTACTGTTTACAATGTGTTTTTCTGGCACAACCGCAGGCGTAGAGCACGATGCAAAAAATGCTGGAAAAATTATTGTGTGGATTGTAACTGGATTACCATCTTCTCTTTTCCAGCAAGCAATTACAATCGCCATAGTAGCTAGCGTAGTAATTTCTATGATTAACGCAAGACGTTGGATTGATACAACGATATCTACACTAACCTTGCTATTAACATATCCTCTCGTATGGTATATTTCTTATCTTCTCACTGCTTTAAATAATGCTCCACTATTTACATCATTTAACTCAATTTCCAGCAGTCACGGTACTGAATTATTGCCAGACATATACGCGGTAATAGTTGCTTTTTTAACCGTTAGTGGACCTAGACGAGATAGTAAAGTCGTAAGAATATCTTGGCAAGCATTAATAATTGCTTCACCTATACTAATAGTCACATCATGGCATTCACTAACAGGTGTTTTAACATCTTGGTGTATTGGTCGCGCTATAGGTACAATAATCAGATTTATTAAAGGCACTCGCAGCAAAGGTGCTTGGGGAAAAGATATAGTTGACGCATTAGAAAATATTGGAATTACTCATCTTGTTCAATTAAACAGACGTACACTAACTACAGACCATAATGGTGTTCTGAAATCTAGCCTTGATGACGATCTGATTGAAAATTCAAGGCTATACGATGCGATTGATATTCATGGAACAAGATACGTGATTTCGGTTCTAGATAATCAGGTTCACTTGCCAGGATATCTAAATCAGCTATGGCAATGGATTAAGCTAATAGATATACCAGTTAGACGAGATCGTTCTGCAAGACACTCCATACATCATCATCTTTCAATGCTTCTTGTTCTTAGGAGCTTGCACTTAGCTACAGCAAACGTTTACGGAGTAACAGATTGTGGAAAATCTTCAATAATGGTATTCCACACCGATAATGTACTTGTGCCATGCAATTTAAACACGCTTACAATTAAAGATGCGGAAAGACTTATGCGCTACCTCGATATTGCAAACAATCGAGGAATAACACATAGAAGAATAAGCCCAGAAACACTTGCAAGGCTAGAAGATGGAACTCCGGTTATTGCAGGATGGCAAAATGGTGATGTTGCTAGCGACGACACCAATATTGCTTTAGACAAAGTACAACTGTTATCAATAATCGCAACATGCATTGATACAAGTAGCGCTATAGACGCTGCTATGAATACTTGGGGCGCAGATAAACTAGCTCAAATAATGCCTTTTATGCAAAAAGCTGCTATTCCTTCATCAACTAGAGCATTAACGTCTTGGAATAAGAAATTGTTTGAAGAACTTAAAACTAAGCTAGGTGAAAAGGTATGCGAGCACACAGATGACGAAGATTATGATACAGTGCGATTAGCCCGTTTTAATATTAGATTCTTCGTTACGCTGATTCTTATTGTTGCAGCTCTGGCTGCTATTGCAACACAATGGCATCCTCAAGAAATTGTATCTGCTCTTAAACGCGCGGATACATTAATGGTTCTATTATGCTTTGCGTTCAGCTTGCTAGCTTGGGTAGGTTCTGCGATTACAGTTGGATCTTTTATGGACGATTCACGCCCTTCTGCTGGCGTTCTGTTTACATCACAAGCTGCTTCTGGGTTTACAGCTGTTTCCATGCCAGCTGGCGTAGGACCAGCCTTTGTGAACATGCAAATTATAAAAAAGAATGGGTATTCGGCTGCTCAAGCCACAGCCATTACAAGTGCAGTTTGGCTTTTACAAGCACTTGTTACAGCTTTAGTTATGTTCTGCGTAGGCATTTTTACTGGTAAAAATGTGCTTTCTGGAATGATTCCTACACACATGCTCATAACAGTAATAGGAATAGTAACGCTAATCATATGCACTTTTATGATTATTACACCTATTCGAAAATTTATACGTAAAAGATATCTTCCTATTCTTTCAGATTATGGTAAACAGATTAAAGAGCTAATAAGTAGCCCTAAACAGCTCATTAAAGGCACTGTAGGCGGTCTTATTCTTGTTTTTGCAACAGGACTGGGATATTGGGTAGCTCTTCTTGCTTTCGGCTACTATGCAAACCCTTGGGAAACAGTGCTACTGTTCCTAGTTGCCAATACTGCTGGTTCCGCTGTTCCTACACCAGGTGGATTGGGAGCTGTTGAAGCTTCACTTACTTTTGCTTTTACCTCAGTTGGAATTCATCCAACTATCGCATTATCTGCTACCCTACTTTACAGACTCATGTTCTACTGGCTAAGAATACCAATAGGCGCTTTTGCTATGAAAAGTCTTAGTAACCGCGGATTAGTTTAGACCATGTAACATATGCTTAAAAAGCTAGACAGCTTAGTATGGTCTGCTTAAAATCTTGAAAAACCAACTTTCTTATTATATAAGATTATTTAGTTGATAATAGTATAAATAAACCTATATAAGGCATTTCTACGATTTTAAAGTATTTTATCAAGCAAAAAATCTAAAAAATCGTAAAAAAATCTCGGAAAAACGGCGAAAAACCGCGCATTTGTAGGGAAAATGTATTAATATCTATGAGTGAAAGTGGTCTTTGGAAGAGAAGGCCCCTAACACAAAGGATGCTTGTATGGCATACAACAAGTCTGATCTCGTTTCGAAGATCGCTCAGAAGTCCAACCTTACCAAGGCACAGGCCGAGGCCGCTGTCAACGCATTCCAGGATGTGTTCGTTGAGGCTTTGCAGTCTGGTGAAGGATTGAAGCTCACTGGCCTGTTCTCCGCTGAGCGTGTAAAGCGCGCTGAGCGCACTGGCCGCAACCCACGCACTGGCGAAACCATTAAGATTCCTGCATCTTACGGTGTTAGAATCTCCGCTGGTTCTTTGCTCAAGAAGGCAGTTACTGAGTAGGTTTAAACGATAAGCGTAAGACTTACAAGCAAACGAGGAACGCTCCCAATTTTGGATTTGTTCCTCGTTTTTTTATACCTAATATGATTTTGTATGCGTTAAGCGGAAAACAGAATAAAAAAAAACGCGGTGAAAATCACCGCGCCACCTGTGCGCCAGACAGGATTCGAACCTGCAACCTTCTGATCCGTAGTCAGATGCTCTAATCCGTTGGGCTACTGGCGCATGTTTCCGAAGCCTTAGGAAATCGTTCCCTTGTTTTCGGCAACTTGACTAATATACAACCATATTCACAAAAACACAACCCTTGGCGTGTCGCCAAGGGTTGCAGCTAAAACATAAAAATCTAAAAAGTAAAAACTACTTAAGACCTATGTTCAAGAACTTCATCTACCATACCGTATTCTTTAGCCTGAGGAGCTGTAAGAATCGTATCCACCTCAATATCTTTACGAATACGCTCAATATCCTGACCAGTATGCTTTGCAAGAGTGGATTCCAACCATTCGCGCAAACGCAACATTTCCTTAGCCTGAAGCTCTATCTCAGTAGCCTTACCAAAATCCTGACCCATAGCAGGCTGATGAATAAGAACACGAGCATTTGGCAGAATCATACGCTTACCAGCAGAACCAGCTGCAAGCAAAATCGCAGCAGCCGAAGCAGCTTGCCCTAAACACACCGTTTGAACATCTGGCTTAATATACTGCATAGTGTCGTAAATTGCCGTCATAGCTGTCATAGAACCGCCTGGAGAGTTAATGTACATCATTACATCCCTATTTGGATCCATGCTTTCTAGAACCAAGAGCTGAGCCATAATGTCATCAGCAGAAGTGTCATCAACTTGTACACCCATGAAAATAATACGATCTTCAAAAAGCTTAGTGTACGGATCTTGAGTTTTCATACCATAAGGAGTCTGCTCGCCAAATTGAGGCAAAACATAACGATTCGTAAACACACCACTGGTTTGACCAAATCCACCCAAGCGCTGGGCGCGTGCAACAAACTTTGCTTCTTCACTTGCCATATAAAATCACTCCTCCCCACGCATAGAAGCTGGAGTGGTGACAATCTTATCCACAAAACCATACTCCAAAGCCTGCTGCGCAGTAAACCAATGATCATACTCATTGTCACGGTAAATTTCTTCAACTGTATGACCAGTCTGCTGCGCAGTAAGCTCAGAAAGAGTCTTCTTCATATCCATAATTAACTCAGCATTAATACGCACATCAGTTGCAGTACCGCCAACGCCACCAGAAGGCTGGTGCATAAGAACACGTGCATGAGATGTAATAAAACGCTTACCAGGAGTACCAGAACTCAGTAAGAACTGACCCATAGAAGCAGCCATTCCCACAGCAATAGTAGCCACATCTGGCTCAATAAGCTGCATAGTATCATAAATCGCCATTCCTGCCGTAATAGACCCTCCAGGCGAATTTATATAAAGCCAAATATCTTTTTTAGGATCTTGCGCAGCTAGCATAAGCATCTGTGCACAGATGATATTAGCATTTTCATCCTTGACTTCAGAACCAAGCCAAATAATACGATCCTTTAAAAGTTGATTAAAAATCGAATCCATTGGATTTTGTGGCTCCCCTTCTTGCATAATGGGAGAAGCCGTAAACAGCTCAGTCACCTTATCTCCTTACAAACATTTTGAATATATCTAGACTATCGTGTGCGTGTGACCGCAAAAAAATGCGAAATAAATCGCTCAACACAATTAGCTACGCAATTGGACACAATTGCAGCAAATAGCATAAGAAAAAGTAATGCAAACGGCGCATTTACTAATTCAGCAACTAAAAGCCAAGCCATAATTGGAGCTTTTCTGGAAGATGCAAGTAAAGAAACAGCGCCAATAATAGATACAGAAATTGCAGAAACTTGCGAAATGTCAAAAACTTGCGAAAGCGCAGACGTTGAAAAAATAGCGTATAAAATCACACCAAAGCAAGCGCCAGTCGAAATACTCGGCTGCAAAACGCCTCCAGAGGCACCGTAACGCAAAACCAACAAAGTCGCAAGCATTTTCATCATTGCAAGAAGCAATAAAATAGTCACAATATGTGAACTTTCTGCCAAATACGGAAAACTAGCTACAGAAAAAGCAAGCTGAGAAAGCGACCTACCATTCCCCATAATATGCGGAAACCAACAAGCCGCAACACCAATAACTAAGCCAGCTACAGGCATAAAACACAGCATTTGTATGCCACGCAAAGCATGAGTTCTACACCAAATAATACCCAAGCGAAAAACGTAACCAACTAAGCCGCACACTGCACCAACAACAACAGTTAAAACGCAAATTTGCCAAGAAATCACGCAAGAAAATTGCGAAATATTGTAGTATCTAGAATGATGCAATAAAAATTCAACAACAAACGCAGCAACATAATTCATAACAAGAGCAAAAGGCAAGCAATGCAAACGCTCCGAGCGCGCAATATTTTTAGCTGCATTATCTATTAGCAAGCCATTCTCGCGATTTAGCCACGCATAAAAACCAAAACCTTGAGTTTTACTAAGCAAACCTAAAGAAAGCACGGTGCCAGCTAAAGGCGCGTGGTACACTGCAGCCAAGCCAGCACCTGCAGCAGACGCAACTAGTATACGCTGAGTCTTAACAGACATATGAAAAATACTGCTGCAACGCTGAGCAATCATTGCAGCTAATTCTCTAGGAGCTACTTCCCTTCCGATTGAAATTCCAGAGCCAACAATGCCGATTTGCAATAAAACATGTGCAATAGTAGAAAAAATTGGCATTCTACTGCCACTAACGGCTTGTGGAATAGTAACGATTCGAGGAGGATTTTCTCTTTTTCGCAAAAAATACCAAGCCAGTGCAGCAATAGTCATAGCAATTGTGCCAGGTAGCACGTATCGATACCAAGGAAGAGCTGAAAATACAGTGTTTTTAGCAGATTCAATTGAGCCAAAAGCAAGGTATTGTACAGCATAAAAAATAAGCGTAAGAACTGTAGCTCCTAGGCCAATAAGAACGCCAAGGGCAACAGAGACTGCAATAAAACACGCTAGACGAATTGCAAAACTAAATAACTTGCAAGATTTACCGAATCTGCCAAATCTGCAACAAGCTTCATGCTTAGTTTTAGCACTATTATCCATAATGTCTCGCAATTCTTAAGATTTTCCTATAATAATCGTAATTATTTAATTAGATATAAGTAAGACCCAGCGGAGCTAAACTCCACTAGGTCTTAGATTAAAATCTAATAGAAGATACTAACTTACTTTTCAGAGGTAAGCTCATCAGCTACTGCAGCAGCAGCGGAAGCAGCTTTAACGCTTTCGTCTTCTGGCTCCTCTTCTTCCGTTAAGAAAGCACTCAAGTCTATAGCCTCTCCACCAGCAACGAATTTCACAGCACGCATACCAGCAAGCAAGCCCTTAGAACGAGCAACTTCCTGAACAGCGGAACCAAGCTGACCATTACGAACAATAGCGTTAATAAACTGGCTTGGATCCATACCATACTGCTGAGCAACAGAAACCAAGAAGTTAGTGACATCTGCCTGAGATACAGAAACATCGAGGCTTTCTGCCAAAGCGTCGAGAACCATTTGGTCACGAAGCTCCTTTTCTGCAGCCTTCTCAGCTTCTTCCTTCTGCTCTTTAGTAGCCTTTTCAGGATCTGGAGTCATACCCTTAAGATGTTCAGCAACAGCCTTTTCTTTAACACCCTTTGGTACAGGAATCTCAACCTCTTCCTGAATCTTAGCAATAAAGGCATCGCGAGCCATAGTAGCCTGACGGCCTTCATTTGCCTGCTCGCAAGACTTACGAACATCAGCTTTAAGCTCTTCGAAAGTATCAAACTCAGAAGCTTCCTGAGCGAAGTCATCATTAAGCTCTGGCAATTCCTGAGTCTTAACAGAGTTAACCTTCACCTTAACCTGAGCTTTTTTACCCTGGTTCTTTCCAGCCTCAAGAGTGCCTTCAAAAGTGGTCTCTTCGCCAGCGGAAAGACCTTCCAAAGCTTCATCCAAACCATCAAGCATGGTGTTGGAACCAAGCTCATAGCTCACGCCATTCTGAGAATCAGCAACCTCATCGTCGATTCGAGCTTCCAAATCAATGTTAGCAAAATCACCCTTCTTAGCTGGGCGATCAACACCAACAAGAGTACCGAAGCGCTGACGCAAAGCCTCAAGACGAGCATTAACATCATCGTCTGTAACTTCTGGCTTTTCTACTTCGATTTCTACACCCTTGAACTTGTTCAGCTTAAACTCTGGACGACGCTCAACAGTTGCAACAAACTTAAGCTTAACCTCGTCTTTAGCGGATTCTGGAACTTCCTGAACATCAAATTCTGGCTGATCCATTGGGCGAATCTTCTTTTCTTCCAAAGCCTTAGAATAAAGCTCTGGAACAGCAGAATTTACAGCTTCACCGGCAACAGCTCCGAAGCCAACTCGCTGATCGACAATCTTGCCTGGTACGTGTCCCTTACGGAAACCTGGCACGTTGATTTGCTTTGCGATCTCTTTACGAGCCTGATCCATAAATGGCTCAAAATCTTCGAGATCTGCGGTAATGGTGAGCTTAACCTTAGTTGGCTCAAGATTCCTGACGCTGATTTTCACGCTTCATGCTCCTGAAATTACGTTTTCTAGCTTCTGCCATATGGCACAACCGTTACATAATAGCGCGAGTTACGGACTCTGCAATTAAATCGCTTTGCCACGTTCTTGCGCCCTGCTCTACAAGAAACTCCTTAACGTTAATATGCTCAATATTATCTTGCCAACAAAGATTGCGAATAATTTGCGGTTTAATAATGATTTCTGTAGGAGTATGCGTATCTTCTGCAATCTTGATTAAAGACTGCTTTACATTTTGTAAGCGCTCATATCTTTTGGGATGATGATCACGCCAATACTTCATAGATCGTGGAGCTGCTTGCGATTCTTGTGCGTCGCTAGAATCCGCAGAATCGCTAGAATCCGCAGAATCGCCAGCATCCGCAGAATTGTCAGAATCGCCAGAATCGTTGTAATTGCCATATTTACTACTTGAATCATCAAGCTTAGAAACAATAGCGACTTCCCCACTTTTAGCGCGACTAATCGCGTCTTCTATAACAGCTTTCCACACATTTGGTTTGATTTTGCGCTGAATCGGAGCATAGCGTTCAAACATCTTGTCTTGCTCGCTGCCCGTGTGAATCCTAACGCGTTCGTTAAGAATGCGAATTGAGCGAAACTCCCTAGAATTACTTGGCTTTCGCTTGCCTGCCTCAATAATCGCAGCATCCGAAAGCAATAGAGTTGGCGCAATATCGTATTGACGAGCAAGCTCATCTCGCTTTTGCCAAAGCTCTTTTGCAATCATTAAGCCGATTTTATCGTGCATAAGAACGCTTATATGAGATATTCTAAGCCAAGGATTTGGGTGAGGAGCCTTCTTTTGCGCACCTTTACTTAATAAGTGTGCAAACTCTTGATTTGCCCATAAAAGCTTGCCTTGCTTTTTTAACTCGCCGCTCATTACTTCTTCTAATTCGATTAGCAATTCAACGTCTAAAGCCGCGTAATTTCGCCAATCTCTAGGAAGAGGTCTATATGACCAATCCGCTGCAGAATGTTCTTTTGCAAGAGTCAACCCCAAATAATATTCAGTTACAGAGCTTAATCCAAAGCGCTTTCTACCAAGTAATTTAGCTGCGATTTCTGTATCAAATAAAGCACGCGGACGCAAACCAATATCGAAAAATCCTGGCAAATCTTGCATAGAATCGTGAATAATCCAAGGCGCATCCCCTACTGCCTGGTTAAATTCATGCCAATCAACGCCAAGTTTTCCTAAAGCTATTGGGTCCAGCAATCCAATTCCTGCACCTTTGCGTTTGAACTGAATCAGCCAATCTTCGTGACCATATCTAAAACCAGATGCGCGCTCTGCATCTGCAGCCAAAGGCCCCGACCCTGCTGCCAACAAATTACAATATTCTTTATATGCTTCAAGCGTATCAATGACTTCTGGAACTCCTTCTCTAGGCTCTTTTAAGAGCTTTGGTTCCTTATTCAAGAACGCCTCCCGATTGTACGCTTTAGCCAAATTCTTACGCTTTTTGCATCTTACTTTGCAATTTTTTGCAAAATATCCGTAAAAAATATTTAAGCCGTGTTATAGATTATGCATCTTTTAACACGGCTTCAACTTTCGCACACAACTACGACTAATCACAAATAAGTAATCAATTAAATAATCAATCTGTTTTATTATTTACTATTTCTCCATTTATGTGCTTAACAAGCCTAGTTTTAAGGAATCTAGTAAGAGTAAATGCGACTGCCGAAACTAAAACTGTTGGGATAACGTAGATAGCATGTAAACCTAAATCTCTTATTGGGAAAGTGGCAAGTTCTGTAGCAATGGTTATAGCAATAGATATTATTGGCACTTCAATAAGAGGTTTCTTATCGAAAGCCGCAACGATATTTATCGGCAACAAAATTATCGGCAAAACAATTAAAATAATAAGCGCTGTGCCAAAGCCAAACTGATCGTTACACCGTGCAAAAATAGCTAACGCTAATGCAAAAGCTAATGCAATCCAACAACCTATTCTGCGCTTCATTGCGTATCCTTTCTCTAAAAAAGGTTATTTGTATAATTATACAAAATCCTTCAAAAAAAAACAATACAATACGCAAAAATTGCCTAAATTACAATTACAACTTTAGTGCAATCTAAACGCAGTCTAGTACACTACAAAACCGTGGTCTTTGAACTGATTTACAACTCGCTCTTTAAGCGCCCTAGAAGGCCCTTTTTGATTCTCAAGTGGGTACGGAATCCTAAGCTCATGCCACTTTGGACGGCCTAGTTGATGGAATCCAAGCACGTCAATATGCTCAACAGCATCTCCAAACGAATCGCAAATCTCAGCAACTTTTTCAACATTTTCTTCACTGTCTGTAAGACCTGGAACGAGCACAAAACGCACCCAAATCTTCTTACCAGCCTTCGCTAAGCGCTGACCAAAGTCAATAGTTGGCTGAAGCAAGCCGCCAGTTACTTTTTTATACGTTTCTTCAATACCAGATTTAACATCTAGCAAGCAAAGATCAATGTCGTCAATCATTTCGTCTGTATAATTGCGATTCAAAAAGCCCGAAGTATCTAAGCAAGTATGCACGCCCATTTCTTTTGCTGCACGAAATACTCTAGATACAAAAGCTGGTTGCATCATGGATTCGCCGCCAGAAAATGTGATTCCGCCACCAGTTGCCTTAAAAAGACTTTGATAACGGTCTACTTTTTTAATCATTGCATCTAAGTAGACTGGCTTGCCATCGCGCATTTTCCAAGTATCTGGATTTTGGCAATATTGGCAGCGAAGTGGGCAGCCGCTCATAAAAACAGTCATACGAGTGCCAGGGCCATCAACAGAAGTATTAATATCCCAAGAATGTACAAATCCAATATCGCCAGTTTTAAGAGCAACTAAGCGGTCTTTTCTGTCTAATCCAATTGGAGATTCAAAACCAGAAAGACCACCCATTAAAGTTTGTCGGGCATACTCTTTTGACTCCTTTAACATGTGCTGAGTCGTGGTACGAAATGCTGTGTTTTCAACCATCTATATGCCCTCCTATAACCGTCTTTGGTTTAATTTATTCGATTTTAAAAACTACGTTTATTTTAAAAGCCGCCAGGAGCAAAACCTACTCACTCCCGGCGGCATTCGCAATCAATCAGAATCAGTCAGTAACTGAACCCTGGTGGAATGTACGAGAAATAACGTCGAGCTGCTGCTCCTTAGTGAGCTTTACGAAGTTCACTGCGTAGCCAGAAACGCGAACCGTAAGGTGTGGGTACTTTTCTGGGTGCTCAACAGCGTCTTCAAGCTGTTCCTTGCGCAAAACGTTGATGTTTGCGTGGTACAAGCCGTGACCGTTGCCAGCGTCCAAAATACCAACCAAATTCGTTATACGCTCGTCTTCATCTCTTCCCAAACCATCTGGCGTAATGGTGTTGGTCAAAGAAATACCATCGAGAGCATCATCATAGTCAATCTTGCCAACGGAGAACATGGATGGAAGCATACCGTGAGAATCCATACCATTTTCTGGGTTTGCGCCTGGAGCGTAAGGAGTACCCTTCTTGTGACCAGATGGGAAGGAACCAGTGTTCTTGCCGTATTCAACGTTAGAAGTAATAGTCAAGATAGACTGAGTTGGAACAGCATTACGGTACACAGGCAAACGCTTTACCTGACCCATAACAGTGCTTACAACCCACTTTGCCAAGTCATCAGCACGATCGTCATCGTTACCGTAGATTGGGAACTCTCCAACCGTCTTGTAGCCAACGATTAAGTCGTCTTCTGCGCCTTCGATGTACTCATACTCATGACCTTCAGTGGTCTTAGCATCCTTGTTGTAAATTGGGTAAACCTTTGCATACTTCAAAGCAGCCAAGGAATCTGCAGCAATAGACAAGCCAGACATACCGCAGCCGAGTGTACGATAGACTTCCCTATCGTGCAAAGCCATCTCAATGGACTCGTACGCGTACTTATCATGCATGTAGTGGATGATGTTCAAAGCCTCAATGTAGGTTTCGGAAAGCCATTCCAAAGCCTTCTCGTAATTGGCCTTAACCTTCTCGTAGTCAAGAGTTCCGTCGGCTTCTGGCTTGATTGGGTCAATAACACCCTTATCAATAACCTGCATGCCAGTCATTTCATCGCGACCACCGTTAATCGCGTAGAGCAAAGCCTTTGCGGAGTTAACGCGAGCAGCGAAGAACTGCATTTGCTTACCAACGCGCATTGGGGAAACGCAGCAAGCAATAGCAGCGTCATCGCCCCAGTGCTCACGAATATCTTTATCGGACTCGTACTGAATTGCAGAAGTGTCGATAGAGATTTGTGCGCAGAAACGCTTGTAGGCTTCTGGAAGCTTTGGATCCCAGAAAATAGTGATGTTTGGCTCAGGACCTGGCCCAAGATGCTCAAGAGTCAAAGTGTTGAGCAAACGGAACGAAGTCTTAGTAACAAATGTGCGACCATCATCGCTGAAGCCAGCATCGGACCAAGTTGCCCAATATGGATCTCCAGAGAAGATTGCGTCGTAATCCTTAGTACGCAAGAAGCGAACAATACGAAGCTTCATAACCAAAGCATCAATGATTTCCTGAGCATCGGTTTCGTTGATTAATCCAGCCTTCAAATCACGCTCAAAGTAGCAATCGAAGAATGCGGAAACACGTCCGAAGCTCATTGCAGCGCCATCCTGGCTCTTAACAGAAGCAAGATAGCCCATGTAAGTCCACTGAACAGCTTCCTTAGCGGTTTGAGCTGGGCGGCTCAAATCCAAGCCGTACTCGTTACCCAAGTTGATAAGCTGCTTCAAAGCCTTGATTTGCTCATCGTGCTCTTCGCGGAAGCGAATCCAATGCTCAATCTCGGTCTCAGTAAAGTCGTTGCGGTATGGAATCGAATCCTTATCGCGCTTCTTGAACTCAATAAGCATATTTACGCCGTAAAGAGCCACGCGACGATAATCACCGATAATACGACCACGACCATAAGCGTCTGGCAAACCAGTCAAAATCTTATTGTGGCGAGCAATCTTAATATTCTTGGTGTAAACACCAAACACGCCATCGTTATGAGTCTTGCGATAAACGGTGAAAATCTTCTTAATTTCTGGATCTACTTCCTTGCCGGCTTCCTTAATAGCCTGCTCAACCATTCGCCAACCACCGTTTGGCATCATAGCGCGCTTGCAAGGTTCGTCAGTTTGCAAACCGACGATTACGTTATCTACTTCTGGGCTTTCAATGTAGCCTGCTGGCATTGCGTCAATGCCTGCTGGAATATGAGTTTCAACGTCGTACACGCGGCGCTCACGCTCAACTGCCAAGTAATTGTCATCGAGATACTTCCACATATGCTTCGTTTTCTCGGTAGCATTCGCCAAGAAGGATTCGTCGCCTTCGTATGGGGTGTAGTTCTTTAAAATAAAGTCGCGTACGTCAATATCTTTTTCCCAATTGCCGCTTGTAAATCCATCCCACGCTTTTGCACGAAGATCCTCTTCGGTGAGAACGGATGCATCCACTGATGCCATATTTGACTCCTTTCGTATCCACGACGCTTCTTCACGCCGTCTTCTCTACTATGTTAAAGCAATGTTTAAACAGTACACGTCGATTTTTTACTATTTTAAAGTGAGTTACCTCACATTTTATGCTTTTATGTATTCAATTTAGTAAAAAACGCTAGTTTGAATACTCAAACTAGCGCATATGCAATATGTAGTTAATCAACGGATGCTTGCGACTTTTCCCAAGACGTATCCAAGATTTCGTCTACTCTCTAAACGCGGTTGTTACTGGAATTCGCCTATCTCTTCCAAACGCAATCGCACTAACTTTTGGCCCTAACGGATACTGCCTACGCTTCCATTCTGCGCGGTCTACAAGCCTAATAACTGTATTAACTGTGCGCTCATCAAAACCATCTGCAAGCAAATCTGCGCGACCATGAGCAAGCTCAATATGAGCTTCCAACACTTTATCTAGCAAATCGTATTCTGGCAAAGAATCAGAATCCTTTTGCCCTGGTCTTAGCTCTGCGCTTGGAGGCTTAATAATCGAGTTTACAGGTATAAGAATGCCATCTTTTGGAGCATTGTCTTTAGGAAAATCTTCTCTTCCTGCAATAGGTAACATTCCAAGACCTACTCCATTTTGAGCAGCACGATTTCGCCATCTAGAAAGCGCCCAAACGCGAGTCTTAAACAAATCTTTAATAGGAGCATACCCTCCTACTGCATCTCCATAAATCGTAGAATAACCGCATGCAAGCTCCGACTTATTACCAGTAGCTAGAGCCAGCAAACCTTTTGAATTAGAGTACGCCATAACAATCACGCCTCTAACTCGCGCTTGCAAATTCTCTGCAGCAACACCTTGTAAATCAAGCTGATTTTGGAATGACTTAAAAAGTGGCTCAATGGGCTGAATATCGTAATGTGCTCCAAGTCGCTTAGCTAAATCGCAAGCGTCGTCTTTAGAACCAAGCGAAGAATACATGCTTGGCATTGAGATTCCCCAAACGTTTTGCCCTCCGCAAGCATCTGCCGCCATAGTTGCAACTAGCGCAGAGTCAATTCCGCCAGAAAGTCCTAAGCAAACGCCCTTAAATCCGTTTTTGCGCATGTAATCTCTAAGTCCCAAAACACATGCGCAATAAACTTCTTCGTCTGGGTCTAATTTTTGAGCAATCGTTGAGCATTTTTGTGCATCTAAATCTGTATTAAAATCAACAAAACTTAAGTCTTGATCAAACATTTTAGAACGCTCGATCAGGGATCCATCTGCGTTTACTACAAAACTGCCGCCATCAAAAACAAGATCATCTTGAGCACCAACTTGATTTACGTAAACAAGAGGAGCATTAACCTCTTTTGCACGCTTTTGCGCCAGCTTTAAGCGAATATCTGTTTTGCCTTCTTCGTACGGAGAACCGTTGATTGTTACTAAAACATCAATCCCCTCTTTAGAAAGACGCGCAACTGGGCCGCCATCTTGCCAGATGTCTTCGCAAATCGCAAATCCTAATTTTGCGCCTTTAACGTTTAGAATTCCGCAATCATTTCCAGAAGAGAAAATTCTAAATTCGTCAAAAACGCCATAATTTGGTAAGAAATGCTTGTCGTAAACAAGTGCCACTTTTCCATCATGAATAACAAGTAAACGATTTCTTGGCTTACCTAATTCATCGTCTACACCAACTGTTCCAACAACAACGTATAAATCACCTAATCCGCTATCTTTTAAGATTTTTGCAAGACTATAAGCAGCGTCGCCAGCTGCTTTTCTAAATGTTGCACGCAAAGCAAGGTCTTCGATTGGATACCCTGTTAGTGTCATTTCTGGAAACACAACAATATCGGCGTCTCCCTTACTTGCGTCTTTGCAAAATCGCAATATTTCATCCGTATTTTTGCTTATGTTTCCAACGCAAGTGTCAATTTGAGCTAAAGCTAAACGCAAAGAAGTCATGTTTTTATTATAATCCATGTTGCATAAGCCGCATTTTATAAAGTCATACTGCAATAAAAGCATCCACTAAACAGGAAAATCGCAAAACGCCAATCATAAAAAACAAGCGAAAAACAAAAAATTAATCGCAAGTATAAAAAATTAATTGTCACATATCTGCCTGATTTCATTAGTATTGCTAACTCGTCATAAATTATACAAATAGAAAATAGGTAGCGAAGAAGATACAAAATCGCATATATTGATATTCCGTTGCTAAGAAACAAAAAATCAACGAACAAAAAACATTAAAGGACAAGGGGAAAAATATGAAAATCACAAAGAAGAACACAAAGATTATTGCAGCTTTTACAGCACTAACTGCGATTTTGGGGCTTTCACTAAGCGCATGCGGATCTTCTGCAAATGGAGCAACTAAAGACGATAAGGTGATTAAGGTTGCAGCTTCCCCAACTCCTCACAGCGATATTTTAAACAAAGTAGTTAAGCCAATTTTGCAAAAACAAGGCTATAAGTTGGTTGTTAAGGAATTTACTGACTACGTGCAACCAAATACTGCTGTAGAAGAAGGCGAAGCAGACGCAAACTACCATCAGCATTTGCCATACTTAGATAACTTTAATAAAGAAAGAGGAACGCATATTATTTCTATTGCTGGAATCCACTTTGAACCATTTGGACTTTACCCAGGAAAGACTAAAACAATTAAGGACTTAAAAGATGGCGCAACAGTTGCGGTTCCTAGCGACCCAACCAACGAAGCTCGCGCACTTCTTCTTTTGCAAGATGCAGGTCTTCTTAAGCTAAAGAATCCAAAGGATGTTAACGCAACAAAGAAAGATATTGTTTCTAATCCAAAGAATCTAAAGTTTAAGGAAATAGACGCTGCTTTGGTTCCAACAGTTGTTAAGGACGTTGATTTAGCTGCTCTAAACGGAAACTACGCTATTCAAGCTGGATTTAACCCAACTAAAGATCCTCTTACAAGCGAAAAAGTTGGAGGCGTAGCTGCTAAGACATACGAAAACATTATTGCTGTTAAGAAAGGATCCGAAAAGCTTGCTAAGATCAAGGCTCTTGTAAAAGCGTTAAAAACAGATGCAGTTCGTGACTTTATAAAGAAAAACTACAACGGCGCTGTTTTGCCAGTTTTCTAAGATGATTGCATTGTTCTAACCTTAAGCAAATATGAGACATGTGCCTCACAAAAGCATAGAGGCACGTGCCTCATATTTGTTTTCCAAAATCAGTGAGAGATAATATGATTCAAATTGAGCATCTTTATAAAACTTACTCAAGTGGTAAGCAATCGCACGAAGCACTTAACGATATTAATTTAACTATTGAATCAGGCGAAGTATTTGGTATTTTGGGATCTTCTGGAGCTGGAAAATCATCATTAGTCAGATGCATGAACTTGTTAGAACGTCCAACATCTGGAAGAGTGCTAATAGACGGAAAAGATATTACGGACGCCAAAAATAGAGATTTATCTAAAATAAGATCGAATATTGGAATGATTTTCCAAAACTTTAGTCTTTTTCAACAGCGAACTGTGTTACAAAATGTGACTTTTCCTTTGGAACTAAACAACACTCCTAAAGAAAAAAGAGAAGAACGAGCAAAGTATTTACTCGATTTAGTTGGATTAAAAGATTTAGCAAACCGTTACCCTGTTCAGCTTTCTGGCGGACAACAGCAAAGAGTTGCAATAGCGAGAGCACTTGCTAATAATCCTTCTATAATGCTTTGTGACGAAGCAACAAGCGCCTTGGATTCAACAACTACAGCACAAATACTTGACTTGCTTAGAAGAATCAACCGAGATCTTAACGTAACACTGGTTATTATTACTCACTCGTTAGCAGTAGCAAGAAATATTTGCGATAGGGTTGCTATGATTGACGGCGGAAAAATCGTAGAGATCGGCGACACTTCAACACTTTTCAAAAATCCTCAAAGCAATATTTTAAAAACGCTTATTGCAGACGAACATGTTGAAAACCATAGGGGAACTAAATCCAATAATAGTAATTCCGAAAATGAAATAACCACTAATAGCGCAACAAACAATGGGGTGAAATAAAAATGCCAGAAAATATTTCACAATTTATAGACGAATATGGAGAACTACTTATTGAAGGCACAAAAGATACAATATCTATGACTTCAATATCTACACTATTCGCATACGTAATAGGATTACCAATAGGAGTTCTTCTTATAACAAGCGCAAAACAAGGAATACGTCCTAACTCATATTTGAATGCGGTTTTAGGTTGGATTGTAAATATTGTTCGCTCAATACCGTTTATAATCCTACTTGTTGCAATAATTCCACTTACTAGACTTATTGTTGGAACGTCTTTGGGAGTTTCTGGCGCTATTGTTCCTCTTGTTTTAACAGCTGCACCATTCGTAGCGCGAATTGTTGAGCAATCTCTTGCAGAAGTTGATGGAAGTCTTATAGAAGCTGCACAAAGTTTTGGCGCAAGCAATACGCAAATAGTATTCAAAGTATTGCTTTTTGAAAGCTTGCCTTCATTAATTCGTGGAGCGGCATTGACTTTCATTACACTTTTTGGATTCTCTGCAATGGCTGGAACTGTTGGCGCAGGCGGTCTAGGAGATATTGCAATTCGCTACGGATATCAGCGTTACCAATACGATGTTATGAGTGTTGCTGTTATTTTCTGTATTCTTCTTGTGCAAGTAGTACAAACTGTTGGAGATTTAATATCCAATAAAATCAACCATCATGAACGTCGATAATATCCAATAATAAAAGTAACAAATAAAAAAGTCACAAATAAAATCCTAGTAGCGTAAGATACAGTAAAATCTATTAATCGCTTCTAGGATTTTCTATTTATCAAATGATCAACCATTCAACATGCCTACGATTTATTAAAAAGCTACTAAATAATGTAGAATGTCTGCGTCACAACATTTTGCAGGGGTGCTTTCTTTTTAAAGAAGGCTGAGATAGGTGAAAAACCTGACCCTTCGAACCTGTTAGTTAATACAACGTAGGGAGCAACGATTAAGTATGACCTCAAACTATCCATACGCATCAATGCGTGACCAGTTCAACCTAAACACATGTTTTATTGCAGATCCTAAACTATGCAAAAGTCGCGCACTCACGGATATAGTTGACGACTCTTTACGCGCAGGATCAACATTCATAAGGCTTAATTGTGCGGATGAAAGCGCAAAAGAAATCACATCAATCGCACGAGATATTGCACAAATCATAGAAGATAACGATAAATGTGATTCAGTAACTTTCGTAATAGACGGAAGAGTTGACGTTGTCTGGCAGGCAAGAAATCAAGGAATTAAAGTCGATGGAGTTCATCTTGCGCAAAGCGACATGGAACCTAAAGAAGCACGAGCACTTTTGGGAGAAGACGCAATAATAGGCTTGTCCGTAGAAACAGAAAGTCTTGTTAAGGTTATTAATGAACTTCCTGATGGCTGCATTGATTATATTTGTGTAACGGCAATGCATAATCCAGAAGATGGTTGCGAAAACATTACTCCAACTTATGAATTAGAACCAAATCACACTATTTTAGATGGAGCAAAGATTAATACTATTTGCTCAGCAAGCGATTTTCCAGTACTTGTTGGAGGAAGAACATCTTTAGAAGATGTTGACATGATTGCTCGCAGTAAGGCTGCAGGATTGTTTGTATCTGAAGCATTGTACGCAAGCGAAACACCAGAATCCACAATGAGTGAATTCGTGGAACGCTTTACGCACATTCGCGGCAATCAAAAGCACGGTTATGCAAAACGCGTTATAATTCAGGAAAAAGCTGATGAGAAAGCTAACAATACGCCAAAGTTCATTAATGCTAAAGAAGCAAAAGATGCTGCAAAATTAGCAAAGCAACAGCGCGTTGATATTGCTTCTCGCGGATGTACTCAGAGGGACAAAGCTCATATTCGTAAAACTACGCCAGTTCACTTTGAATATGAATATGGTTCTTACGATTTGGAAGTTCCTTATACAGAAATTAAGCTTTCTGATACTCCAGGCGTTGGTCCTAACCCACCATTTAAGGATTACAACACAGAAGGTCCTAAGTGCGATCCTAAGGAAGGCTTGGCTCCACTTCGTCTTGATTGGATTAGAGATCGTGGCGATGTTGTTGAATATGAAGGTCGTAGTCGAAATCTTCAAGATGACGGCAAGCGAGCTATTAAGCGAGGAAAAGCTTCAAAAGAGTGGCGTGGTCGCACTCATAAGCCAATGAAGGCTGCAGATCATCCTATTACACAGATGTGGTACGCGCGTCATGGAATTATCACTCCAGAAATGCAGTATGTTGCTACTCGCGAAAATTGCGATGTGGAACTTGTTCGCTCTGAAGTTGCATTTGGTCGCGCTGTGATTCCTTGCAATATCAACCACCCTGAAGCAGAACCTATGATTATTGGTTCTCGCTTCTTAACTAAGCTAAACGCAAACATGGGTAATTCTGCTGTAACATCTTCTATTGACGAAGAAGTAGAAAAACTTACGTGGGCTACTAAGTGGGGTGCAGATACCGTTATGGATCTTTCCACAGGTAACGATATTCACACAACTCGCGAGTGGATTTTGCGTAACTCCCCTGTTCCGATTGGTACCGTTCCAATGTATCAAGCTTTGGAAAAAGTTGAGGATGATGCTTCTAAGCTCAGCTGGGAGCTTTTCCGCGACACTGTTATTGAACAGTGCGAGCAAGGCGTTGACTACATGACTATTCACGCAGGCGTGCTTCTTCGCTACGTGCCTCTTACTGCAAACCGCGTAACTGGTATTGTTTCTCGAGGCGGATCCATTATGGCTGAATGGTGCTTGCAACACCATCAAGAAAGCTTCTTATACACTCACTTCGAAGAATTATGTGAGATTTTTGCCAAGTACGATGTTGCGTTCTCTTTGGGAGATGGTTTACGACCAGGAAGCTTGGCTGATGCAAACGATGCTGCTCAGCTTTCCGAGCTTATGACGCTTGGTGAGCTTACTAAGATTGCTTGGCAACACGATGTTCAGGTTATGATTGAAGGCCCAGGACACGTACCATTTGATACGGTACGCATGAATATTGAAATGGAGAAAGCGATTTGCCAGAATGCTCCATTCTATACTCTTGGTCCTTTAACAACCGATACTGCACCAGGATATGATCACATTACTTCCGCTATCGGCGGCGTTGAAATCGCTCGTTATGGCACAGCAATGCTTTGCTACGTCACTCCTAAAGAGCATTTAGGACTTCCTAATAAGGACGACGTTAAGCAAGGTGTTATTGCTTATAAGATTGCTTGTCACGCTGCGGATCTTGCTAAGCATCATCCGCATGCCATGGATAGAGATAACGCTATAAGCAAGGCTCGTTTCGAGTTTCGCTGGCTGGATCAGTTTAATTTAAGCTACGATCCAGATACCGCTATCGCTTTCCATGACGAAACGCTTCCAGCAGAGCCAGCAAAAATGGCTCACTTCTGTTCCATGTGTGGACCAAAATTCTGCTCAATGGCTATTTCTCAGAATATTCGCAAGCGTTTCGGTGGCGCAGATCAACAAGAACAACTTGTTGAAGAAGCCCGCAGTCAGGCTATTGCCGAGGGTATGAAAGAGATGAGTAAAAAGTTCCAGGAAGCTGGTTCAACGTTGTATCAAAGCGCCAAAGCGTAGAGTATCTATGTTTCTAAAGTTTTGATATTACGAAAATAAGGCGAGTTAATGCAAGATTAATCCTGCTCAAGCTCGCCTTATTTTTATTTGCAACAGTTTTATTTGCAACAGTTTTGAACAGTCTTTAACATATGGGAAAATCGCATTATGACACTTATCAATATGCATACGTCCGAAGGCGATATAAAGATTAATCTTTTTGACGATAAAGCGCCTATTACAGTAAAAAATTTCGTTGACTTGGCGACTGGTTCAAAAGAGTGGATGAATCCTTTTACGGGAGAAAAATCCAACGAACCATTCTATGACGGTTTGACATTCCATCGTATTATCAAAGACTTTATGATTCAAGGCGGATGCCCTCTTGGAAACGGAATGGGTGGTCCTGGCTACGAATTTGACGATGAGATTGACCCATCCTTAAAGTTTGATAAACCGTATCTTCTTGCAATGGCAAATGCTGGAAAACAGCGCGGACGAGACGGACGCTTACACGGCACGAATGGATCTCAGTTCTTTATAACTACCGTGCCAACTCCTTGGCTTGATGGTCATCACACCATTTTTGGAGAAGTCGTGGATGATGAATCTAAAGCTGTTGTAGATAAGCTCGAATCTGTTCCAACAGATAGGTCTGATGCCCCACTAGAGCCAGTTGGAATTATATCTATTGAGGTTATTAAGTAATAACATTAATTAAAATAAAGCATAAATAATATAAAATTGCAATAATAAAACTTCCAGCCAAAACATTATTTGACTGGAAGTTTTATTGTTTAGGTTTTCTTGTTTAGTCGCGTTCCATTTTTCTGAGTCGCGGTTCCGCACTATCTTTTGCGCCCGTAATTCTATAAACGTCAAAAACGCCATCAATCTTACGAATTGCAGCAAGAAGAGTGTTCAAATGCTGAGGATCTGCCATTTCAAACGTAAATTGACTTGTAGCAACGCGGTCATCTCCAGTAGCAATCGTTCCCGAAAGAATGTTTACACCATGATCCGAAAGAACTCGCGTAACATCCGAAAGCAAATGCTGACGATCCAAAGCTTCTACTTGAACTTTAACAAGGAACAAGCCTTTATCGCTAGTCCATTGAACAGGAATAACACGCTCCGACTGTGACTTTTGCAAATCAATCATATTCTGGCAATCCGTTCTATGAACAGAAACACCCTGATTTCTAGTTATAAAACCAACAATGTCATCTCCAGGAACAGGCATGCAACAGCGAGCAAGTTTAACCCACACATCTCCAACGCCCTTTACGGAAACACCAAGAACACCATTAGATTTGCGATTACGCTCAACTCTCCTAAGCGGAAGTGCTTCTTCCTGAGCTTCTTCAGCTACTTCTTCACTACCAGCATCTTTAACAAGACGAGAAATAACGTTTTGAGTGGAAACTTGACCTTCGCCAATTGCAGCGTAAACAGCTTCTACATTAGCAGTTATATTAAGCTCTTCTGCAACACCTATTAACGCTTGTGGAGTAAGTAAAGTAGATAAAGGCAAATTACGTTTACGCATAGCTCGCGTAAGCTCGTCTTTACCCTCTTCAATCGCCTCCGAACGGCGTTCCTTGCTAAACCATTGACGAATCTTATTTCTAGCTCTAGGGCTTTTTACAAAGCTGAGCCAATCTCTTGAAGGACCAGCAGTATCAGACTTTGATGTAAGAACTTCTACAGTATCGCCATTGTTAAGCTTAGTGTCAAGTGGCACAAGCTTTCCATTTACGCGAGCGCCCATCATTCTGTGACCAACCTCAGTATGCACAGAATAAGCAAAGTCAACTGGAGTTGCATCTTGCGGAAGAGCAACAATACTTCCCTTTGGAGTAAACACGTAGACTTCCGAAGCTCCAAGATCTTGCTTTAAGGAACCCAAGAATTCGTCAGAATCTGGCGTTTCACTGGTCCAATCTGCAAGCTGCTGAATCCACTTTAAATTATCTAATTCGCTAAGCTCTTTGTTTTCTTCTTGTTCACGCTTAACATCACCTTTATCTGGCTTGCTTAAAGCGCGACCAGCTTGTCCGTTTGCCTTATACTTCCAGTGAGCAGCAATACCAAATTCAGCACGCCTATGCATGTCCCATGTGCGAATCTGAATCTCCACAGGCTTTCCACCAGGACCTACAACAGTAGTGTGCAAGCTTTGGTACA
The DNA here is from genome assembly GCF_049244075.1 of Gardnerella sp. KA00390. Taxonomy (GTDB): domain Bacteria; phylum Actinomycetota; class Actinomycetes; order Actinomycetales; family Bifidobacteriaceae; genus Bifidobacterium; species Bifidobacterium vaginale. The sequence continues at coordinate 641,151 of NZ_CP058372.1, read as the reverse complement.
TATTTAGCTTAGGCGTTGCTATATAGTCCTTAAAACGTCCAGGAACAGGACTCCAGCGCGCATGAACTGCACCTAATGCAGCATAACAGTCTCGAATAGAATCAACGATTATTCGCACACCTACAAGATCGTAAATATTTTCAAAATCATGACCGCGAACAATCATCTTTTGATAGATTGAAAAATAATCTTTTGGACGCCCCTTAACAGAAGCTTTTACATGTTGCTGGTTTAAATCTTCATTGATTTCTTCTAGAATTTGACGCAAATAAACTTCACGTTGACCAGCTCTACGAGCAACTAAAACTACTATTTCGTTATAAATTTTTGGATATAAAACTTTAAAGCTTAGCTCTTCAAGCTCTGTTTTAATTGCGTTCATGCCGAGTCGATTTGCAAGAGGAGCGTAAACATCTAGAGTTTCACGAGCCTTTTTATGTGAGCTAGATGGCTTAACGTATCTCCATGTACGAGCGTTATGCAAACGATCTGCAAGTTTTACCACCAACACTCGCACATCTCGGCTCATTGCAACAACCATTTTTCTGATTGTTTCCGCCTGAGCGCTTTCTCCATATTCCATTTTTGATATTTTTGTAACACCGTCTACTAATCCTGCAACAGTATCACCAAAATCAGCCCTACACTCTTCTAGCGTATAATCAGTATCTTCAACAGTATCGTGCAATAATCCTGCAGCAACAACTATAGGACCCATTCCTAGGTCAGCTAAAATCTGAGCAACAGCAAGAGGATGAATAATATATGGTTCGCCGGATTTACGCCTTTGACCAGTATGCTGTTTTACGGCTCTAGCATAAGCTTTGTGCAAAATCTCCATATTCTCATCGGGATGATGCCACTTACACATTCGCAATATTGGGCACAATGGGTCTCGCATATCTTCGCTAATTTCACATCCGAGCATGTTAGCGCCCTTAATGTCGTCTTGATTTTCACCCATCGAATATCACCTCCCGATCTATAGTTACTATCCTACCTTGTAAAACAAGCTAAATCATACAATAATCTACATGTCTAATATTAAACACAATAAACTTAACATTAAATACAATAAATCCGACTCAGTCTAATAAACTTAGCTCTGGCCGGATTTATGTAATTTATTGCACTCCAGTAGATCCAAATCCTTTTGTAGATCTATCTGATCCTGGAAGCTGATTTGCCTCAATAAAATTAGCTTCAACATAACGTTGAATAACTAGTTGAGCTATACGATCTCCACGATGGAACTGCACAGCATTGTTCGGATCCATATTTATCAACGGAACCTTAATTTCACCGCGATACCCAGCATCAACGGTTCCTGGCGCATTAAGAACTGTAACACCTTGTTTTACAGCGAGACCAGAACGCGGATGAACTAGAGCAACGTATCCAGCCGGCAAAGCTATAGCAACACCAGTTGGAACCAGAGCACGTTCAAACGGGCGCAAAGTCACATCTTGCGTAGTTCGCAAATCCGCCCCAGCATCGCCAGCATGAGCGTAAGAAATATGTTCCATAGCAGGCTGATTACTATCAGTATCATCCAAATTATCTAAATACTTGATAAGAACTTCTACCTGTTCTGGACCAGTGTAGGTCTCGTCATAAGACATTAGGCTGCGCACTCCTTGCAAACTGGCTGACCGTCTTGAGACATTTGTGCAAGCTGACTACGATGCTTTACGAGGAAACACTCTGAGCAAATAAATTCATCACCCTGCATTGGTATTACTGTAACAGACGCATCTTCATTGCTTAAATCTGCACCTGGCAACTCGTAATCTTCTGCAATAGCATTCTCATCATCGTCTATATCGTTAGCAGAGCTTTGTGAACCCTTACTCAACGCTTCCAATGACTCCTCGTCTTCGTCTTTACTACGAGGAGAATCATAATCCTGTGCCATTATGGTCCTTTCGTTTTTAAAACTACTTACTAAATCTACTTTTATACTTTTAGCTATCTAATAAAAGCTACCTACGCGCATAGCATACATGAAAGCTACCCCGCATAGAATACTCGCTTTTTTATTCATAGAAAATGGCAAAGAAGGCAGACTATGGACTAAAGTATGTTATAAGTAGCGTTAAAAGCGAGGAAAGTGGTGCACAATGCTTGAAAATCCGCCAAAAGAGGCGAGTTTCGATCATGTGGATAATAATGGCGATTTAATTTTTATTTTTGAAAACACGCCGTTAAAAATTCATGTTGACGACACGCTGGAGCGCGCGATTGCCGAATCAAAAAAACTAACAAATGTTGGTGGCGATAATCAAAACACAGTTAATTCTATTGGTAAATCTGATGATTCGCCAGCTGCTACCACGGCAACACTACCTATATCTCAGATACAAGCACTGATACGTGCTGGCGTCGATCCAGAACATGTTGCAAAGCGATATAACGTAAGCGAATCTCAAGTTAAAAGATTCTCTAGTGGCGTTGAAACAGAAAAACAGTACGCTATTGAGCAATTCTTAACAGTTCCAGCTCCAAAACAAAGCAATATGAGAACTATTTCAGATTTGATCGAACGAACTCTCGCAAAAGCACATATTGGAATGGAAACTGTAAAATGGCGTGCCACAAGACGCGGACTTGAACCATGGCTTATAACAGCAGAGTTCAACACTGCTACTCGAACAATAAAAGCAGAGTGGACTTGGAATATGCACGACAACTCTATTACGTGCGCAAACCCTTCATCTAGATTGTTGCTTGGCGAAGAAATCATGAACAATGATTCTTCTTCTAAAAAATCACAGTTTGGAGGAGCTTATAGAGACACAGTAAGCATAAACTTCCCATTCGCAAATGATGAGCTTCCAGGAAATTCGATTCGTTCTGCAAGAATAGAACGTGCTGTGAGTCAGTGGGAATCAAGGAATAGCGTTAATCTTGCAAATGTTGCTATTCAAACAGAGGCTGCACAAAAAGAACAAAACAGCAACAATACTAATAATTCTTTAGATGGTTATACAGAAAATCCAATTCTAAGCGATTTGGTATCAAACTCTACTCCATCTAACAATCCAGATAATACAGAACAGTCTTCTGCAAACGTAAAAAACATAGAAGCCGCAGAAACTGCTGCAAATATTGCAAACTCTTCTTCTAATTCTGGAATCTATAAGTCTAAAGAAAATTCAGAAAATGAAGATAGTAGCGAAAATGCGAGCGCAAACATTTCACAAGATAATTCTAGTGAAAATGCGGTAGTCGATTCTTCCAAATCTGCTTCTGCAAAAAGCAAATATGCAAATTCTAAATCAAACACTTTTGGATCAGATTCTGAAGATGCGCATGTTCAAGCAGATAAAACAGTTGCTATAGAAACTCCAAAAACTGAACCAAAACAGCATATGAACGAGCATACTAGGGCTAAGAAGAGCACGAGAGCTGCTGTTCCTAGTTGGGATGAGATTCTTTTTGGAGAGGCTTAATTTATCGTAAATCAAGCTATATCAACTAAACATGGAATATCCATTTCCATGTGACTCATAGAGCCATGAACGCTTGGTAAGTTCATGGCTTTTTCTGTTTCTATCCTGGAATCCACTATAGTTACAGATGACTTTGCTTGAACAAGAACATCACCTATGACGCTTAATGCTAACGGGCTGACTTTTCCAAAAACACCATCTTTAACAGCTTGCTCTTTAGTTCTGACACGCGCTTTATCTTGCAAAACGTTAGACCATCTTAACGCAATGTCATCTGGATTTTCGCCATCTTCCGCGTAAAGCATAACAGACCTAGGCTCTCCCCCAACAAGCTTAACTCCTTTAGTAAGACGACTATCTTTTGCAATATCTATTTTCAAATCTGGATTTGATTCAATCATTCCATGGTCTGCAGTAATAACAATCAAAGTGCCTTTTTGACAATTCTTTTTTAAAAGACTCAGTTGCGCGTCTATCTGCTCAAAAGCTGAAACCCAATTCTCAGATTTCCAACCATAATTGTGACCAACTTTATCAATATCTCTAAGGTACAAATATGTTAAACCAGGCGTTTTAGTACTATTTGCAGCATTCATAATTCTTGCTCTAGGAGTTGATCCACTTATGAATTTAGCTCCCCTAAAAGCTGCTTGAGTTAGAGGAGAATCCTCAAATTTTGAAAGACTTACATGATTCGCTCTAACACCTAAATTAGAAAGCGACTCAAATATTGTAGGCTGGCGTTGCAAATCTAATGGATCTGGAGCATCCCTAAATTGGATTAATTGAGATAATGCACCCGTTTTAGGATTTTTTTGCGTGTATCCCGTCATTGCAGTAAGACCAGGGCATGTTCCAGTGCCAAAAGTTGCCATTGCTGCAACCGTAGTACTCGGAATACAAGTCTTTATTGGACGCTGATTTGCGCAATCGTTAAGAAGATAGCGCAAATAAGGAGCATGACCTTTTCTAATAGCAAGATTCCAATAGCCAAGTCCGTCTACAAGCACAACAACAGCACTCTGTGACTTCGGAAATCCAAGACTAATGCGCGCAGTATCAGGATCATTATAAACATCTGTACTAATCGAAGCATCAATCGAAGAGCTTACTGCTGGAAGAATCGCAGACAAACGAAGATCGGAGTTACACGAATCATCAACAAAATTCAGCAAATCATCCACAGACGGAATCTCAATACTCATAAGCAACATTGTAGTCAAAACACAAACTATACAAAATCATGAATAATGCATAACAGACTATGAGTAAAATAAGCATAAAATAAGCATTTAATAAAGTTTTGTGCACATAAATTGGTATTATAAAGGCTTGTAAATCACTTCAAGGAGTTCAAAACCATGCCTTCACGCAGCAAATCAGCAAAACAAACCTTCGACCCTAGAAAGGTTAAGGAAAACATTGTTGAAACGCCGCTTAACGAAGAAATGAGCAAATCATTCCTCGAATACGCATACTCGGTGATTTACGCGCGCGCATTGCCAGACGCTAGAGACGGAATGAAGCCTGTACAGCGCCGAATCGTGTATCAAATGGGAAACATGAACCTTACCCCAGAACACGCATACATGAAGTCTGCTCGCGTTGTAGGCGAAGTTATGGGAAAACTGCATCCGCATGGAGATTCCGCAATTTACGAGGCAATGGTGCGTTTGGCTCAGCCATTTTCTCTTAGACTCCCTCTGGTTGACGGTCATGGAAACTTTGGTTCCTTAGACGACGGTCCTGCAGCATCTAGGTACACGGAAGCGCGACTAGCTCCAGCAGCACTTGGAATGAATGCAGATATAAACGAAGACACTGTTGACTTTGCTCCAAACTATGACAATAAGCTAAAAGAACCAACTGTTCTGCCTGCCGCTATACCAAACTTGCTTGTAAACGGAGCTTCTGGAATCGCAGTTGGAATGGCCACAAATATGGCTACTCACAATCTTGGCGAAGTCGTAGCTGCAGCAAAATACGTTATGAAGCATCCAAATGCTACTCTAGACGATTTAATGCAAATAGTTCCAGGACCAGACTGGCCTGGCGGCGGCATAATTATTGGGCGAAGTGGAATCCGCGAAGCGTACGAAACTGGAAGAGGCGCTTTTACAACTAGATCGAAAACGCATATTGAAAACGTTACAGCGCGCAAAAAGGCGATTATTGTTACCGAATTACCATTTATGGTTGGACCAGAGCGCGTGCTCGAACGCATATCTCAAGGCATAAAAGCGCGCAAACTAGACGGAATATCTGGAGCAATAGACTTAACAGATAGACATAACGGAACGCGAATCGTAATCGAAATAAAAACAGGATTCGACCCAAACGCGGTTCTTGCGCAACTTTTTAAGCACACTCCGCTGCAAGAAAGCTTTACGATTAACAACGTTGCACTAGTTGATGGAAGACCTCACACAATGGGTCTTCGAGAGCTTCTAGACGTGTGGATTTTGCACAGAAGAACCGTTATTAGAAGGCGCAGCGAATTTAGACTAAACAAAGCCAAAGAGAGACTGCACCTTGTAGAAGGATTGCTTCTTGCAATGCTAGACATTGACGAAGTAATTCAAGTAATTAGGTCTTCCGAAGATGCAGAAACCGCAAAATCAAAGCTTATTAGCGTATTTGATTTAGACGAGATTCAAGCGCAATACATTCTTGACTTAAGACTTAGAAGACTTACAAAAATGAGTCGAATCGAGCTAGAAGGCGAAAAAAACGACTTATTGCAAAAAATAGATGAACTTAACGAGATTCTAAGCTCCGCAAGCCAGCTAGACAAAGTTGTGATTGCAGAAATGGATTACGCTGTAAAACAGTGGGATACTCCGCGCAGAACTATTCTTTTAGACGAACAAGAAGACGGCAGCTTTACGCCTGTTTGCACTAAAAACAGTAAAGAAGTTAATTCTGATTCAGCTATGGACGCAGTTATTGCAGCAAATCAATTGACAAATGCCCAGGCAGATGTTGCAGCAGCCGCAAGCGCCGCTCGTAAGTCTGGAGACACTGACGCAACCTCAGCGGCTTTGCAATTAAGCGACGAACCGTGTGCCGTAGCTTTGAGCACATCTGGGCTTATAGCAAGAACTAGTGTTGAAACATTCAATAGATGGCAATCACATTCTTCAAATATCTTTGACACTCCATGCTTAAACGTGTTTACTACTACTACGCGAGCAACATACGCTTTAATAACATCCGCAGGGCGATTAGTAATAGCGCATGTTGCAGACTTGCCACATTTAAATCAAGGAGATGAAAACGTTTCGGAATCTCTTTCCAATGGTGTTAAAGCAAGCGAATTATTAACTTCTACTCAAAGCACAGACCCAATTAGAGGAGAGAAAGTCGTAGCTGCTATTGCGTTGAGCGAATCTGATTCTAAAACTCCTCTCGCAATCGGAACAAAGAATGGCGTTGTAAAACGATGGAATTTTGAATCACCAACAACAATGGATTCTTGGAGCATTATTGACTTAAAAGACAACGATTCAGTAATTAATGCAGCACTTGCTAATGATGAAGATAGGCTTGTGTTTATAAGCAGCGATTCTTCCCTACTTACATTCGATGCAAAGCAAGTGCGTGCGCAGGGGCGAAGCTCTGCAGGAATGGCAGGAATTAGGCTTAATGAAGGATGCACTGTTTCTGCTTTTGCTGTAGTTGCTAAAAATGATGTTGAATGGAATTACGAAGAGGGCGAAAATGGTCTATTTTCTGCTTCTGGAAGCGTAGTATTCACTCTTGCTGGAGATAGCGACGCGCTTGCTGGAACAGAAAACGGAGCTGCAAAGATTACGCCGCTAGAAATGTACCCTACAAAGGGTCGCGGCACCGGAGGCGTGCGATCACAGCGATTCCTTAAGGGGCAAAACACGATTTTGGCAGCATACGTTGGAAACTATCCGCTTTACGCGACTACACAACGTGGAGCGAACGTAGAGCTACCTAAGCCAGATATGCGAAGAGACGCTTCAGGAACCGAGTTAGTTTCCCCAATTGCGCATATTGGGTAATCTCTTTACTGCTATAGTTGCGATTTTGTTGCTACAGTGGTAAAGAACTTGAACGATTTACGCATCATGAGGAGCCTTGGATACTTACTCTCAGCAATCTAAAAACTAATGATTCATCAAATAAAATAATCAGCAAAAACACAATAAAATCAAATTCCCCCTGCAAACAACCATACAAGTTACACAACAGGGGGAATTCTTGAATCACAATATCAACACAACATAACTTAGATTCTTACATAAAATCAACCTACTACATGCATATTTAATGCTTGCGGCGAGACTTGAATAGAGACAAACCAAAACCAGCAAACAAAGACACAAATAAAGCACTTATAGACATAACCAGTGAAACACCAGTATCAGGCAAATGCTTAGCAGGAGACTTAGCATTATAAGCTTCACCAGCATCAACAGCCTTAAAACGCTGCTCAACAGAACGCTCCACTGGCTTATCCGAAGAATGAACAGGATTCAACACAGGCTGCTCAACAACAGAATACTCTGGATTCTCAGGAACAACCTCAGGAAGAGGAATCCACGAATCGTCAGGAACATCAGGAACAGGCTTCGGCTCAGGTTCAGGAGTCACATCTGGCTCAGGCATAGGAGTCGGCGTTGGCGTTGGTTCAGGAGTTGGCTCAGGTGTAGGTGCAGGAGGTATTTGCGTATAAATAGCGTAAACAGTAGTATCCTCGCTTACAATTGTGGACGCAGTAAACGCATCCCCAGTTCCATTTTTATCCTTATACCAACCATTAAAAGTAAAACCAGCTTTAGTAGGATTAGCTGGCATAGACTGATCAGTTAAACCATCACCACTAATAGAGAGACCTTGCTGAACTTTCACAGTAACATACGGTTTCTTGTCATCATCATTTATAAATTTGACGGTAGCAATCTTTCTTCTCAACACAAAAGTAACAACTTTTTGAGTAGAAATTGAGTTATCCTTATGAATCGCAATATTAAATTTTGCATCAATTGTAGCGCTATTAATATCTGCTGAATTTTCTGGTTCAACAACCCACTCATAGTTTGTAGGCGCTTCAGCAGCAGACTTTACGATGTAGTTTCCAGGAGACAAATAAGCAAAACCATTGGAAAGATAACCAGCAGCTTCACTAAGCAAAGCCGTATTTTTATTTGTTATCATTGATTGTAATGCGTTTAACTCTGGAGCTGCGCTAGACTCAGATGACTTGAAATCACCAGCAATTTGCTTATCGCCAACGTAAAGTCCAAATTTCTTACCACTCTCGATCTTGTTTTGCAAATCTTTGTATCGCACAACAAGCTGAGTAGGAATTGGTCTAAATGTCACATAATAATGCTTTGTATTTAGTTGATTGTCATCTTTATCTCGAACAATACCGTAATTGAAATTTCCAGGTTTTTTGTCAGCATTTTTAGTAGTAAAAGTACCGTCTTTTGGCGTGTCTATATCATTACTGTAATACAAATAACCAGTGATTTGCGTGTTTTTAAGCTCTTCCATAGTTGGGCGCTTAATAGAATCTTTCTTGGGATCGCCTTCGTAGCTTAGAAGAGGCGTATACATATTTCTGACAACCTGATTATTACCAAACCTAACTTTGGAAATATTTTTCGAGTCAGACAAATCGGATAAATCCAACTTGGTAAACGGTTTAGTAGAGAACCTATCAGCTTCACCAGAACTACGTTGTGGAAGATCATCATTCCCTTTAATGTTTGCTGCCTTGCGATATTGCAAATCATCTACAAAGTGAAATTGCGCGCCACATTCAGGTAGAAAGGCGACATATCCAAAAATTCCAGATGAGTCTTCATGATTAAATCCTTCATAGCCAAAAATAGCTTCATGAGTGTTGTCACCCTCCATAACAACATGAATAAACGTTTGGTTCTTTCTCATATATACTGTGATATTTGTCTTATCAGCCAAATTGGATCCAATAAGCTTCCCATTTACCTCGAGCCTGTATGAGATCTTATTGTCGGGAGCTTTATTAAAGTCAAAATCTGCTGATCCATCTGGATTTTTTAGCTCGCGGGATGATCTGTATGGGTAAAATTGACCATCGGCAGTATATACACTTTCTTTATCAACCCGCGGGAAAAATATGAATGTATCAACTCTTCCAAGCCTGCCATTATATGTATTGATAATCTCATTAATACTTCTAGTATCGCCAGATGCTTGACCATTCTCTACAGAAAATTTCTTGCCATAAGGCGTATAAAAAATCTTTTGAATAGAAGGCAGAGGTCTAACAGATGTTGTTTTATCCTGCAGCTCTTTGACTTCAGCAGGTGTAATAACATTCGGGAACGGATTGGTTACATTCTTGTCATTACTAAAATCATATATGCCATCTTTATTAGGCTTAACTTCGCTTTTCTTCTCGCCATTATTTGTAGAATCTGTTGACGCCCTATCATCTTTTGCTGCTTTAACTGATTTTTGTGTACTTACTTCATCGTTTTTTGGTTTATCCGCATCAGTAGGATCATTTCTTTTATCAGCTTTGTTATCGGCAACAGAACCACTATAGTCAGAGGAAGATGTCAACCTAGTTTCACTACTGGAAGGATCAGCATTAGCAAAGTTAGATTCATGATCTTCAGAATCAGACTTCTGTTTTCTAATAATTTCTTGTGACTGTTTAGAAGCATGTGACTGCGCCAAATCGCGCGACTTTGCAGATATATCATTCTGCACATTTTCTTGTGATTTTACAGATTTTTGTGACTTTGCTAAATCACCAGGGAACCCCCCCCCCATTAGAAAAATCAACACTAGTGACATTCTGCTTCACATCTGATGCAGAATTATTTTCAGACGCATTCGCAGTTTGAGCCATGCAAAAAGCGCAAGCCGCAGTAGCAATACTCATCATCGTCGTTGACAACACGATTGCAGTTTTTTTATTCATTTTAGCCTCTTCACTAAAAACTCATAAAATTACATAAATTGTACAAACAACCATTAAGCAAAGCTTAAATCCACAAAACTTATAAACACTTTTGATTATACAATAAATAAACATTAAATATAAGTAGATGCACACAATATTTGCTTGAAAGTAGACAATACGATAGTAACGAATTTCCCCCTGATATATAAAACATCAGAGGGAAATTATCAGCATTCGCTCAAAACATTCATAAATGCAATACTAATTTTTGCGTTTAGCTATTCCAGCAAGCAAACTAGAAAAACCAGCGAAAAGGGATATGATTGAAATCACAAATGTTGAAGTTGCTGAAACACCAGTATCAGGCAAATGCTTAGCAGGAGCCTTAGCATTATAAGCTTCACCAGCATCAACAGCTTTAAAATGCTGCTCAACAGAACGCTCCACTGGCTTATCCGAAGAATGAACAGGATTCAACACAGGCTGCTCAACAACAGAATACTCTGGATTCTCAGGAACAATCTCAGGAAGAGGAATCCACAAACCACCAGGAACATCAGGAACGTCAGGATCTGGTATTGGCTCAGGTTCAGGAGTTACATCTGGCTCAGGCGCTGGCTCAGGCGCTGGAGTCGGTGTTGGAGTCGGTGTTGGTGTTGGTGTTGGTTCAGGAGTTGGAGATGGCGTAGGTGTATAAATAGCATAAACCGTCATGTCACTTTTTACTGGAGTTTGAGCAGTAAATACTTTGCTTTTATCCTTACCTGTAGAATCAGCATTCCACTCTACAAAAGTATAACCTTCTTTAGATGGTGCCGATGGCATCATCTGACCTGCAACACTATTTTCACTTATGCTTTTGTTTTCCTTAACTTGCACAGAAGCATAATTTTCATTGCTATCATTCACAAAAGTGACTTTGTAGATCTTAGTTTTAGGAACAATGTTGTAGGTAAAGTGCGAAATACCAATTATCCTAAATTGTTTGTTGATAATATCGTAAAACAGGCACTGACCTTCAAGCTTGCCAGATTTTACTGCTATATATTTGCCTTCTTTATTCTTCTTAAAATAAGATGAATTTTCAATCTGTACTGGAGTACCATCTTCTTTGAATCCTTCCACTACATTAATACTCTGATTGACACCTTCTTTCGTAATTTTAATAGGACTTTTATATTCGTCTCCTACTTCAATAGTGAAAGTTCCAGGATTCTGGTTATCGAACACAGAATCGCCCTTCTGCGGATTATTAGATGGGAATAATTGATACTTAGCCAAATTATCTTTTACATCAATTTCAGTAATTTTATTACCTTGGAAAGCATCGCTACCAATTCCAGAAAGATAATACGGCTTAGAGTCTGAATCGTGCTCTTTGCCCTTGTCATCAATTACGCCTTCAAACACAACTTTTTCAATTTCATTAGCTACAAAAGCACCATTATGTATTGAAATTACACTTTTCGGAATAGTAACAGTTCCCTTAATTTTGTTCCAGCCGAACGCACCGTATTCGATGATTTTAAGAGATTGCGGAAGAGTGACACTTTCTATATAATGTTCACCCTCGATATGCTCATGATTTTTGCCAACTTGTTTCGCTTTACCTGTAAAAGCAACTTCTCCAATTACTTCTATACCTTCTGGAATTACAATATGCGGATTTTTCTTAAGCTTTGCAAGGCCTTTTTCATTAAGTCCTGGAACAATAACATTTTCTGTACCAGCTGGTTTTCCATCATGATCAGTAACAGTAATATCTTTCCTGTACCCAATCTGTTTGCCGTCAGGGGTGATATTAAAGTCGTCACGCGTCCAAGTTAAAGATTCATCATTTGTGCTACTTGAATCAGTTGAAGCTGCTCTGGATTCTTCATATGCAGTTACGCTTCTATCTTCACGATTATTTGTTTGAAGATTAGTATTGCTTACATCAATAAGAGTTTGAGTAAGTTTAGTAGTTTCAAAATTTTCAGTAGCGTCTACAGGTTTAGAAGATTTAACAACATCATTATCAGTTTTTGCAGTTTCGGTAATTTTTGCAGCTTCATTAGAATTGGAGGAATTGATATTTTCAGAGGATTTTACGGAAGTGCTATCTAAAGCCCCCCCCCATGCTGGTTTTTACTAGGATTTGTAGCATAAGAGTTTGCGTTAGAAGAATTTACAGTTGTATTAATACCATCACTCACTGAGGTATCGGCAGCATTTGCACTTTGTGCTACACAAAAAGCACACGCAGCAGTAGCAATACCCATCATAGTGCTAGTCAAAATTATGTTAGTTCTCTTACTCATTTTTCCTCCCGCAAAACCAAATTTTCTAGAATAATTACCAAAATAACGGAATCAACACCAAAACAAGTATAATACAGGCATTTAACAGCATTGAATCTTCAGACATTCTACAACTTACAACTTCAATCTCAACAAAATGTAACCAAACTCACAATAAGCTTAATAAATCTTAAACAGACAACCATTAAGCCAACAATCACACAAAAACATTCTCATAGTCAACTTTTGCAAATCCGAAGCAATTGCATATGCATAAACGCCATTATAGATAGCAAAATAATCAAATATGCTGGAAGCAAAGACATAGACATGTTTTGACCAATAAACCCAAAGATTGCAGGCATCAACATTGATCCAATATACGCGCTAGCCATTTGCATGCCAACAATCGCTTGCGATTTATCAGCTCCAAAATAATGCGGTGTAGAGTGAATAACACATGGATAAATAGGCGCACACCCTAAACCAATAATCACAAATCCTGCAACTAATGCTATATGATTTGGCAATGGCAATAACAACACAAGAATGCCTAGAATCATCACTAGTTGTCCAAGACGAATCATGGTTTCGTCATTAAAACGCATTGTCAAAAATCCGCTTATAAATCGTCCTGCTGTAATACCAACATAAAATAAACTTGCCCATCCCGCTGCAACAACACGACTAACGGACCCATACAAAACCATGTAACTACTAGCCCATAATCCTGCAGTCTGTTCAATAGCACAGTAGCAGAAGAACATTATAAGAATATTTTTAGCTCCAGGAATGCGCAAAACTTCCGCAAAAGATAGCGTTTTAGAATATTCTTTAGATATCTGAATAGATTTACTTAATTCATGTGCTTTACGATTATTCCACAATGGCAAACTTATAAACAATATTACAGTTAATATCACTTGAACAATCGCAATATACTGATATCCTGCGGACCATCCCAATCCGTGAGAAAGCGCAAAACCCATAACGTAAGGTCCAGCTGAAGCTCCAATACCCCACATGCAGTGAAGCCAGCTCATATGACGGCTTTCGTAGTGCAAAGCAACATAATTATTAAGAGCAGCGTCTACCCCTCCAGCACCTAGCCCGTACGGGATTGCTAACAAAATAAGCACAATATAATTCGGCGCAAAAGAAAAACCCAACAATGCCAATGCAGTTAAAGCAACAGACACAAACGTAACTTTGCCTGCACCAAAACGCTTAGTCATCCTGTCACTCAGTAGAGCAGAAACAATAGTTCCTGCAGAAATAACCATTGATATTCCGCCAGCCCAAGAAATTTGCGCGCCAATATCGTGACTCATAGTCGGCCAAGCAGATCCTAAAAGAGCATCAGGCAAACCCAAACTGATAAATGCTAGATAAATAATTGCAAGAAGAAGATTAATCATATTCACATATTAATTCATAAAACTAGTTATAAGTTTTTGTATTAGGATCATACTTCAGTTACTCAGTTTCTTCAAATGCAGAAAGCGTATCAGAATTGGGAATATTATATTTCTTGCAAAGAGCACAATCTGTTGTAGAGAGATCAAAAATAGCATCTAAATCAGTCATGCAACACTCCTACTGCAAATATGTGTTACTAGGAAATACAAAAATTAGCAACAATAAAAATGATACAATATTCAACAGCATAAGCAATACTGTAAGTGACCAAATGAGTTCAACGTCTTATTTAAACTAAATAAAAGTTTCAAATTTACATTTTATTGAAGATAATCTTAAAGGATAAAAACAAGCCAAATACATTAATAAGGCTAATAAATTTTATTCTAGAATGCTTAGAAATTATTTATGCATCAATAGATGCATTTTTCTTGATAAATGCACCTATTTTTTGTATCATACGACTAGAGGTGATGTATGAACAAGAACTATAATCAGAATTACACAAAAGAAGAAATTTCAGCAATACTTGCAAAGATAAAAAACTGCATAAGGAATGACCGTTTTACCATCTCGTTAAACGAAAATCGTCAAGAAAACATAAACTTCATTCGAGAATACAACATACGATCAGATATTCAGAAAAATATACTTCTCAACATAGAAGTGGAAGATTTTTGTCATTCGTTAAAAAACAAAAAAAGAGGCTATGAATATGAAACGCTTTACGTATTCGCACCACGCGTAAAACTATCACACGTAGGTAAATGTGAGATGGTAAACATTTACACGAAGTTTAATATCATTACTATTTCTCAGCAAAATAGAACAGTTGTTATTTCATTCCATAAAGCAAATAAACAGATAGATTATTTATTTAAATAATCTAATAAACAACTCAAAAAGATAATAAATCTGCTAATTTTCAATAAAAGGCTCATAATGAAAGATAATAAGACATTTTGCGAAGAATGCAGGAATAATGTTGAGTACTCAACAAAATCCGTTCCAATGACTGCATCTATCAAAGGAAAACAATATTCCTACACTGGCACAGAAGCGCACTGCAAAGAATGCGGCTCTGCTGTATATGTACCCGAAATTATTGACGCGAATCTTAGAGCATTGTATGACGAGTATCGTAAAGAAAACAATATTATTCCGCTTGACAAAATCAACGAAATACCTGCTAAATACTCAATAGGCAAGCGTCCACTTTCACTGCTTCTCGGTTGGGGTGAACAAACGTTTTCTAGATTTGCAGACGGAGACATTCCTTCAAAACAATATTCTGATATTTTGCTACGCATTTATAATGATCCGAAATATTACTTGCAATTATTAATCAGCAATAAGGATAATCTGAAATCTGCAATTAGTTACGAAAAAAGTTATAAAGCAACACAAAAACTAATACGCGAATTACAAAATAACTTTGCAAACAATAACTTTGATGGCAATAAGTCGAGTGACAAAATAAACAATGTAATACAATACTTGCTTATAAAGTGTGAGGATATAACTACCCTAGCCTTGCAAAAATCCTTATACTACATTCAGGGTTTTTATTTCGCTTTTTATAAATCATTCATATTTACCGATGATTGTCAAGCATGGATTCATGGACCTGTATATAAAGACGTCTATTTGCGTTATAAAGACTACACTTTTACTCCAATAGATTCACCGACAACAGAAATATCAGGAATTAAATCATCAGAAAAATTAGCGGATTACAAACATGTTCAAAAAAGTGATGTGACATTATTTACATCAGAACTAACAACCACACTATCAGCTACCGAAAAAGCAGTATGCGATAGCGTTATTGATAATCTTTGCTGCTACAGCGGTAAAGAACTTGAACGATTTACGCATCATGAGGAGCCTTGGATACTTACTCGCGGAAATCTAAAAACTAATGATTCATCAAATAAAATAATCAGCAAAAAGATAATTGGCGAATACTTCACAAAAATAAAAGAAAAATACAATATGATAAATCCAGATGATATTCGCCAGTATGCGAAAGATATGTTTGCCAGTAAATAAAGCGAAACAGAAACAAAACACAATAAAATCAAATTCCCCCTGCAAACAACCATACGAGTTACACAACAGGGGGAATTCTTGAATCACAATATCAACACAACATAACTTAGATTCTTACATAAAATCAACCTACTACATGCATATTTAATGCTTGCGGCGAGACTTGAACATAGACAAACCAAAACCAGCAAACAAAGACACAAACAAAGTACTTATAGACATAACCAGTGAAACACCAGTATCAGGCAAATGCTTAGCAGGAGCCTTAGCATTGTAATCCTCACCAGCATCAACAGCTTTAAAACTCTGCTCAACAGAATGTTCCACTGGCTTATCCGAAGAATGAACAGGATTCAACACAGGCTGCTCAACAACAGAATACTCTGGATTCTCAGGAACAATCTCAGGAAGAGGAATCCACGAATCGTCAGGCACATTAGGAACATCAGGAACTGGTATTGGCTCAGGTTCAGGAGTCACATCTGGCTCAGGAGCTGGAGTCGGAGTTGGTGTAGGTTCAGGAGTTGGAGATGGCGTAGGAATAGGGTGAGTTGGCTTCTTCTTCAATACAAAAGTAATAAATTGTATAGCAGTAGTCTTTCCAGTTTGAAGTCCGATATTAATATCTGCACTAGTTTTAGAATCCTGTTTATTTGAATCTACAACCCACTCGTACCCTTCAGGCGCTTTAACATTTGGCTTTACTGTATATTTTCCAGGTAACAAATATACAGCACCGTTAGATAAGTAGCCAGTAAAACTTTTAAGGAAAGTAGTACTAGACGATTTCATCATAGTAACTAAAGCTTCTTTGTTGCTTGTAGTAACATCACCACTCGTAGAAGCAAATTCATTGCCAATTTTCGCATTACCAGAATCTAAAAGCTCGTACTTTGCATTTGATTCAAATGTTCCATCAGACTTCTTATACTTAACGACCAACTGCGTAGGAATTGCTCTAAAAGTAACATAATAATGTTTACGTGTAAGACGCTTAACAGGCTTGCCATCCTTCATTTCATAAGCAAAGGAAAGATAGTGATTACCAGGATCTTCCTTAGTATCCTTATCGTTCGCAAACTCATGATTCTTGTTCTGAGGCTTATCAATGTCATTATCCCAATACACGTATCCTGGAATATTCTTACCAGTAAGATCAGTAAGTATAGGACGCTTCGCATATTTTATATCTGGATCTTTATCAAAAGACAAAATAGATGTCTTACCGTCACCACTATCTGTTCGATAGAAGGCTGCTTTATCAGTTATTACAGCAGAAGTACCAGAAATATCCGCCAATCCCGCAATTTCGTAAAATGGAACCGACGATATTAGAGTACCCTTCTTCTTGTCTGCATCAGTTAAAGATGGATGAGTGTCAGAATTTCCTCGCTGCTTTAACTTACCATCTTTATCTACCCCATTTGGATTCTTAGATCTATATTGCAAATCATCCACAAAATGGAACTGCGCATCTGCTGCAGAAAAATAACGATTATAACTTGTATTGCACCCAGCCTGATGACAATAAACATACACAAATTTAAATCTTTCAAAATTAAACTTATACTTATACGTGAGTTTTAAATATAAGTAATTTTTGAAAGCATACTCAGAGCGAATATCAATAGACTTTTTACAATTCTTTGCAACAGTATAACCATTTAATTCAAAATCAACTGGTTCAGCAGAAGCTGTAATTGTTTGTTCAGAGCCTGCATAAATACTACCATCTTTTGATATAGAACCATTTACAGACACACCCTGAGATGAAGTAATCTGTGACTCATTTTTGCCAGAAACATAATCATTTTTATATACTTTGTAAACAATATATTCTCCATCAACATTCTTTAAGAATCTATTTTTAACAATCTCACTTTTGGGATTAGGATTATCTGAAGTAGCAGCAGGCTTAAAATAAATTTTTTCTACAGAAGTTTCTTTATTCTTAAACGCTTTTTCAATCTCGTCATCTGAAATTACATCTGGAAATGGATTTGTGATTTTTTTAGTAGTATTATTCACATAAGTGTACTTAATTTGGTCATCATCTTCGCCAACTTTCTTATAGTTAGCAGCAGTATCAAATACAGGCGTTTCCTCAGGAGCACTTCTATCTTTATCAACAGATTTAGCATGTTCTGAGGAAGTGCTATCTAAAGCCCCCCCCCATTGGGTATATTAGAAGTTGAGGCAGAAGAATTTACAGACGTATTAACACCAGAAGAAGCAGCTGAAGTTTCAGCAGCATTCGCACTTTGCGCTACGCAAAAAGCACACGCAGCAGTAGCAATACCCATCATAGCGCTAGTCAAAATTATATTAGTTCTCTTACCCATTTTTCCTCTTAAAGATATATAACGCAATAATGTAAAAACATACACACATTGTACGCTTTATAGTCGAAATACTAATGCAAGCATGATATATCACGCGATCGTTTAATTTATTACAAAAGTCATGCATTAACACATATTTTAGAATTATGCATCTCATCAAGCAGATCTTGAACCAAATATCCGTCGCTCATACAATGCATATCCGAAATACCATTACGCATCAAATCATAAGTGACGGAATGGTAAAATACGTCAAGCGCCTGCTCATAACTCAACCCAGCACGCTCAGCTAACAAACTTACAACCCTAGCATACTTCTTTTGCAACAAAATAGGATTCGCCTTCAAAATCCATCACTCCCCTAAAACTTGCCACACCTTTTTCACGCATAAAGGAAATAATGTCATTTGTAATATACTCTTTGCCTTGAGTATGCAAAACATCATAAGATGGAACAATATAAGACATAAGAATATTACTTTTCTTAGTCGAAGCATCATACGTATCTCGAGGGTTTTGATTAAGCTTATTTGCAACATTTTCAATACAAAATATTGCAAAATCAAGCTTATCTTTGTCAAAGACTTCTTGCTTATTACCAATCATAAACCCTCCTTTTTAAGATAAAGCACAATAGAACACTGACTTACAAAGTAATAATTCTTAAAACAAACCTTTAATACAGTTTACATCAAAAATCGCATATAAAATAAGGCTTCTGACTTTATGTTATAAAACATTTACTCAGAAGCCTTATTCCAATATTTTTTAATTCTTATACGCGTTTATACGCGATTATATGCGATATTTGCGTTTAATGCTTGCGGCGAGACTTGAATAGAGACAAACCAAAGCCAGCAAACAAAGACACAAATAAAGCACTTATAGACATAACCAGTGAAACACCAGTATCAGGCAAATGCTTAGCAGGAGACTTAGCATTATAAGCTTCACCAGCATCAACAGCCTTAAAACGCTGCTCAACAGAACGCTCCACTGGCTTATCCGAAGAATGAACAGGATTCAACACAGGCTGCTCAACAACAGAATACTCTGGATTCTCAGGAACAATCTCAGGAACAGGAATCCACGAATCATCAGGCACATAAGGAACATCAGGAACGTCAGGAACTGGTATTGGCTCAGGTTCAGGAGTCACATCTGGCTTAGGCGTAGGCTTAGGCTTCGATTCCGGCTCTGGCTCAGGAGTCGGCGTTGGTTTCGGCTCAGGTTTAGGCTCCGGCTCTGGTGGTGTTGGAGGTGTCGGTGTCTTAGGAACATACGAGCTATACACAGAAATATCACCTTTTACAGTAGTAGAGCCTGTGAACTTACTACCTTTACCGTTTTTCTGCGTAAACCACCCTTCAAAAGTGGACCCAGACTTCGAAGGATCAGCCGGCATAGACTCAGTAGTCCACTCATCGCTATTAATAGATTTACCTTCTTGCACTTTTACTTGTGCATATTGAGTATCTCCATCCATAAAAGTAACTGTATGACCAGCAACCTCCCACTTAGGGAATACAACAAATGTGTGATTTGTAGAGCAATATTGCGTACCGAGCATACTACCAAACGTATTAACGCCCTTGTTGTCTCTAAGTACAGCAAATAAATATGGGTAGGCAGTAGTTTGATCGTTAAATGGTACGTACGCAACGGTTGTACTATTAATGATCGTTTTATTGTCATCCCCCATACGGTCATATGATGTGTATGGTTGACCATTCGTTTTTTTAGCAACATAGAACTGCCAACCAACAAACTTGTAACCAGCTTTAACAGGAACCTTAGGTTTACCATTTTCATCCATCGTGAATTGAATAGCGTTGTCTTTTACACGAAGACGTTCAAAAATATTATCCTTGTTATATGTGAACTTCCAGTTTCCGTCAGATTGATACTCCTTATTAGAGTTTTGAGGCTGCGCGTACGAGAAACACTTAGCTGCCACAGACTCATCCTTGGCATAAACAATCTCCAAGGCATTTAGACGAAAATATTTATTTTGATAGTTTTTATTAGACCCTTTAGATGGATTCCACGTAAAGTGCGTGACATCAGGTTCAAACGATTGTGATTCATCTGTGGCAACATTGTTATACGTCACATAATACGGGCTTGGAATTGTGCTGTTTACCACTGACACCTCGTAAGTATGGCTTGAATCATAGCTACCCAAACTTTTCGTTGCACTAGTAGCAGTATCAGGATCATAAGTGCCAGTAGTTGTTGCTACTACCTTGTTATCAGTTGTATCTTTTATCTTAAACTGAATCTTCTTAAATGCATCCTTTACGTCTTGTCTAGTTGAGTCCAGCGTGGAACCAAAGTCCCAACTCTCAAAATTCAATTGACCAAAATCACTATCACCCTTAATAAATGCATTTTTATTATCCTTGTTCATAGTTTCCCAGCAAAGACTTACTCTAAGCTCAGTCGTTTGTGTTTGAGGTTTAGGAGTTTGATCAGGAGCTGGCTTACCACTAGCAAAAAGCGCTTGATTAAAAATTGTTGGTGAAACTGGAGCTTCCTCACTCTTAGACTTTGAATCAATATTTAATTCAGTCTTTGTATCAGTATTTACAACAGAATCTGCATTAGATTTAGCAGTAGTCTTAACGCCAGTGTTTACATTAGTCTTTGTATCAAGCTTTGCATCAGACTTTACATCGCTCTTAGCTTCAAGCTTGGATTCAGTTTTTGTATTAGAATTTGGTTTCGAATTCGTTTCAGGTTTTATATTATCTTTATCAGAAGAATCAGAAGACTTTATTACACTCTTATCAAAAGTACCAGTTTTTTGAGAAGAGCTATTTTCAATTGGGGGGGGGGTAGTAACTTTTGCAGTTGAAGTGCCAGAATCCACGTAAGTATCAGCAGCATTTGCAGTTTGAGCCATGCAAAAAGCGCAAGCAGCAGTAGCAATACTCATCATCGTAGTCGATAATAAAATCACAGTTTTCTTGTTCATTTTTCCCTCTTATAAAACAAATTCTAAGAAAATCAATAAATGCAAAATCCCAGATTCACTTCCACTATTGAAGCAAACCTGCATTCGCAATTATATCATAAAATCATTATAACTTAACTAAATGTCATAATGTAATTACAATTCAAAATTTGTAATACACATTATATAATGCGAAGAAAATTACAAATTAAGTAACTTAACGCACAAGTAAAACAAAATCAGGTATCGATTTTGGAACGATCGAAGTCGTCAGCGTTATCAACAATAAACTGCTTGCGCGGAGGAACATCATCACCCATAAGCAAATCGAATACTTCGCTCGCCTGCTGAGCATCTTCCATACGAATCCTTCTTAGCATTCGCGTTCTAGGGTCCATAGTGGTGTCTGCAAGCTGATCCGCATCCATCTCACCCAATCCCTTGTAGCGCTGAATATCGCTGTTAAAATCAATGCCCTTAGCTTGCAAATCATCAAGTTTTCCAGCCAATTCGTCATCGGAATACGTGTAAATATACTCGCCTTTGTGCTTTCCAGCGAGAGCAATTCTGTGAAGAGGCGGCACAGCAGCATAAACATGCCCGTTCTCAATAAGCGGACGCATATAGCGGTAGAACAGCGTTAGCAACAAAATACGAATATGCGCGCCATCAACATCTGCATCGGTCATCATAACAATCTTGTTATAACGCGCTTGCGAAATATCAAAACTTGCGCCCGACCCTGCTCCAACAACTTGAATGATTGCAGCGCACTCCTTGTTGGAAAGCATTTGCGCAAGACTTGCTTTTTGAACGTTCAAAATCTTACCGCGTATTGGCAAAAGCGCTTGGAAAGCAGAGTTTCTAGCAGCTTTTGCAGTTCCAAGTGCAGAATCGCCCTCGACGATGAAAAGTTCTGCAACATCGTCATTTCCAGGCTGGCAATCAGAAAGCTTTGGTGGCATTGAAGCAGACTCAAGTGCATTCTTTCTACGAGTAACTTCCTTAGTTTTACGCGCTTGAATACGCGCATGCATTTCGGAAACAATTTTTTCTAAAACTCTGGCAGACTGTTCTTTGAATCCTCGCTTGGATCCGCTAATCATTTCCCCAAATTGAGCGTCAGTCATTTTTGTAACGATTGGCTTAACTTGAGCAGTTCCAAGAACATCTTTAGTTTGACCTTGGAATTGAGGTTCAGCAATGCGAACTGTTACAACAGCCACCATTCCAGCTAGAATATCGTCTCGCTCAATCTTAGTGTTTGAATCTTTAAGATTTACTTTTAGCTTGCGAGCATTATCTTCAACAGCTTTACGAATTTGCTTAGTCAATCCTTGCAAGAATCCGTCTACGTGCATGCCTCCGCCAGGAGTTTCAACAACGTTTACGAAACTAATAATCGTTGAATCGTAGCCATTTACCCAGCGCATTGCAATGTCAACGCCACATTTACGCGTCACTTGCTGAGCATGTAAATCTCCAGCAGAATCAACAGCTTGTGTCTCCTCTACATACGTATCTTCGCCAGAAATACGCCAAATATCTGAGACTGCTTGACCCTTTGAAAGAAAATCAACGAAATCTCTTACTCCGCCGTTATGCAAAAATTCAACCACTCGAGGATGATGCTTATTTTGCAATTCTCTAGAAGACTCACTATTTGCAACAGATTGCGCAGTGGTTTCTTCTGATTCGCCATCAGATTCAGATTCTTCTGATTCATATTCAGATTGATTTAGCTCATTAGATTCATTATCTACGGTTGCTTGCGATTCATCCTTAAAAGCCAAATCATCTGTTAAATCACTAGTATTAGCATTCGCATCATCACTAGCGCTAACATCAATCTCTTGAATATCGCTAAATTCGCCTTCTGGCACGTGTTCGTCAATAACAGTAATGCGCAAGCCTGGAACCAAAAAACTAGTTTGACGAACTCGATCAATTAACTGTTCATAACTAAAGCGAGCTGTTGAGTTAAAAATCTCAGGATCAGCCCAATAGCGAACTCGAGTACCTGTAGTTTTTGGCGAAACAGTACCAATAATCTCAAGCTCAGTAGGCTTGTTCTTGCGAGTGCGCTTAAACGGAGAAGCTGGAGACGGATGCATTGAATCTGCGTCACTATAAACTCCAGGATGACCCTGATGGAAAGCCATGTGATGCGTTTTACCATCACGATCAACTTCAACATCCAATCGCAAGCTCAACGCATTTACAACAGAAGATCCAACGCCATGCAAGCCACCTGCAGCATTGTACGAAGCATTACCAAACTTAGCTCCAGCGTGAAGCTTAGTTAAAACAACTTCAACACCTGTAAGTTTTGTTTTAGGCTCTACATCTACTGGAATACCACGTCCATTATCTGCAACTTCAATAGAACCATCGTCGTGAAGAGTGACGATAATATGGTCACAAGCCCCAGCTAAAGCCTCATCAACAGCATTATCAATGATTTCCCAAAGGCAATGCATTAAACCTTGACTATCAGTGGTGCCAATATACATGCCTGGGCGCTTTCGTACAGCATCCAAGCCTTCAAGCACAGTCAAACTGTCGGCATCATACTGTTCTCGATCTTTATTAGAGACCACTTCTACCCCTTGTACAACACGAATATTAAGCAACCACTAAGCAATAAGTGTCGCATCCCTGCTAAACAAAGCAACAATACGACACTTTACTTGTTAATTATTCTAAAATCACTGATCTAAGAAGTCACGCAAAGTTTGCGATCTGGAAGGATGACGCAACTTAGACATTGTCTTAGACTCAATCTGACGAATACGCTCACGAGTAACACCATAGACTCGACCAATATCGTCTAAAGTCTTTGGCTGACCATCTTCCAAACCGTAGCGCATTTTAATAACGCCAGCTTCCCTAGGAGACAAAGTTTCAAGAACTTGTCTAAATTGTTCCTGAAGAAGCGAGAATGCTACAGCGTCCGATGGAGCGATTGCATCAGTATCTTCAATCAAATCGCCAAACTCAGAATCACCATCTTCGCCCAAAGGAGTATGCAAAGAAATTGGCTCACGACCATACTTCTGTACTTCTTGCACCTTTTCAACAGGCATATCAAGCTCGCGCGCAAGCTCATCTGGTGTAGGTTCGCGACCCAAATCTTGAAGCATCTGGCGCTGAACTCTAGAAAGCTTATTAATAACTTCAACCATATGCACTGGAACTCGAATAGTACGAGCCTGATCTGCCATAGCACGAGTAATAGCCTGGCGAATCCACCAAGTAGCATAGGTTGAGAACTTAAAGCCCTTCTTCCAATCGAACTTTTCTACTGCGCGAATTAAACCAAGATTACCTTCCTGAATCAAATCAAGGAAAAGCATGCCTCTACCTGTATAACGCTTTGCAAGAGAAACCACAAGACGCAAGTTTGCTTCGAGAAGATGATCTTTAGCTTTCTTACCGTCTGCTGCAGCCCACTTAAGCTCACGCTTACGCTTAAACTCCATTTGGTCAATTTGCGTATCAAGCAAATGCTGAGCATACAAACCAGCCTCAATACGCTCTGACAAATCAACTTCCTGCTCTGCGTTAAGCAGGCTCACGCGACCAATCTGCTTTAAATAATCCTTAACAGGATCCGCTGTAGCGCCAGTGGCGATTACTCGACGCTTAGGATTTCCAGAAGGCGTAAGATTATCGTCGTCATCATCATCTCGAACAATAAAAGCACCTTTTGCTTGTGGAACTTGTGGCGCTTCTTCTTTATTATCGTCAGAATCTTCGGAATCTTCATCATCTGGAATGTCATCCAGATTATTCATATCGTCAACGTCATCTAAATTATCAACATCGTCTACATCAAGATCATCATGGATTTCATCAAAATCTTCTAAATCCATATGTTCTTCATCTGTATCCATGTCTGCATCAACGTCAACATCTACATCTTGATCATCAACATCTTCTGACATTTTAAATTCCTGATTTTCTTCCTTGCCCATCTTGGAATCGACAATAGATGTATCTTCGCTCGCCAAACTTTTCCTCCTGTAGATTCCCTGCTATGTGCAAAGTAATCCGCCATATTAAGGCATTCATCATACCTTGCTATGCCCTTTAAAGGCATCTCACTATACCACAAAGGCATAGTTATGGCAAGGGCAACTTTTACTTAAGAAGTAAATCATCTTCTAAGGACGATTTTTTCTGCTTCCCTACTTGCGGCGTGGCGAATTTTCTACACCATGCTGGCTCAACATGACTTTTGTATGCATTATCCACAATCATAGCCATAGAACAATCAGGATCGATTTCTAGCGCCATTGAAACGTATCTTTCAACATCTCCTAGCTTAAACCACCAGCTTATATAAGACATTAATGCGTAAACTTGTACTTTTAATTTAGGATTATTATCTACAACATAAGTCATAGCTTTTAGCAAGTTAACAACGTCTAGCGCTTTACAAATATCAGGCAACTCATATTCTTCGTTAAATTTTTCTTCTAGAAAATCTCTTAATTCCTTAGATCTTTCTTTTTCTCGTGGAGCTAAAGCTAGCACGAGCAGATCATTTATGTTGTAATACTCGCCTTTACTGTCTAGTAAAGACACAAGAAGAGTATCTCGAACATTAATGTTATTTAGCATTGCAATCGGCAACATTATTAAGTCATAACCCACAATATTGCCGTCTTTTTTAGAAACCATGTTATGCCAGTTTCGTATAGATTGTGTAACAAAAATATCATAACTTGAAAATACAGCTTCCTCTTTTTTAACATTCAAATTTTTGCTCATATAATCTATGCCTATGTATTTTTCAAAAAGATTTGGCGTTAAATCTCTAAGACATTTAATCCAATAATCTTCATAATTATGATGTTTGTTAATATAATCTTTAGGAATATCTAAAACTGTCATACATTCTTTTGGAACATTACTGATATTCACTTTTTCTATACTATTTCCAGCAACACAAGTCATAGCAAAGTACTCTTCAGATATTCCGCAAAACATACCTGCAGCATATAAATTTGTTAATTCTTTCAAAGTTGAATATTCATGATCATTATCTTCAAAAACTTGCTTGTTTTCCAATTCACTTTTTATTCGCATAATTCCTCCTTATTTTGTTGTGTTTTTATACTGTTTTTAACTTGGTAATAAGAGTTTTGCAGCAGAAACAAATTAGTGCAATAAAAATAACGCAATGTGGTTAAAGGCTATAAAATCCTAGAAAATACTAGAAAAATACTCATTTTGTAATGTCTAAGGCATGTGGATAACTCTTAATATGAGTTTAGATTCGCAAAAGTCATGTATAGAGACGCGTATAAGCGAATTAATTTATGACCAATTTAATTCTTTAGCTTGTAAAAACCTTATTTCTAGTTGTGATAAAACACTTAAAGATGTAGTGAAACAAGCAATTTCTTCTAGTGAAGGCGGCAAAAGACTCAGAGCTTACTTAGCTTTAGAAGCTTTCGATGCAGTACGCGGTAACTGCTCTAAAGACACTGCATATTGCGCAATGCTGGATGTTGCATGTGCTTTAGAAGTCTTTCAAACTGCAGCACTTGTACATGACGATATAATCGACGAATCGGCTTTAAGACGAGGAAGACCAAGCGCATATTGCGCATTGAGCAAAGCATGCAATAGCAAGCATATCGGCATTGGACTTGGATTAATGCTTGGAGATATTTTAGCAACTCAAAGCTTTGACATAACTAGAAAAGCATGTACTAATTTGCGCAATCCTCAAGAAGTTTTAGGCGAGTTTGCAAATATGCAAAGAAATGTTGGTATTGGTCAAGTTTTAGATCTTTCCATAGAAATGATGAGCCTTAAAAATCCAAAGAAACTAGCAGAATCCTCAATAAATGTTTTTCGTTGGAAAACTGCAAGTTACACAACTATAGCTCCACTTGCGCTCGGATTTTTATCTGCTGGACTTAATAAAAATTACGCTATTAAGTTGGCGAATGATATTGGTGAACCATTGGGAATTGCTTTTCAGATTGCAGATGATCTTATTGATATTGTTTCAGATTCTGCTCACACTGGAAAGCCTATTGGAGGCGATATTCGAGAAGGTAAACGCACTGTCCTTTTGGCTGATGCTCTAGATCTTTCTTCAAGCGAAGACCGTCTATTTTTGATAGATGCTTATAACTCTAATAATCGCAATGAAGATGATGTTAATAGGATTATTAACATTTTCAATCAGAGTGGTGCTATAAGTAAATCTAAAAAGCGCATTCACAATCTTTGGGTTGAATCGCAAGAAAAAATAGATAACAGTACATTATCTGAATTTGGAAAATCCATATTGAACGAGGTTTCTAGCAAATTCATTCCTAGAGAATGGCAGTAAAATCACTGATATACTAAATATTTAGTGGATACTGTATTGCCTGTACACTTTTAGGTAGTTGGTTTAATACGCGTATAAGGGATTTACTACATGAGTGAAGTTCAAGCGCAACCAGGAATGTGTATTGAGAATCGCTATCGCATAATGCGGAAGATAGCAGAAGGCGGCATGGCTACCGTTTATCAAGCGCAAGATGAGCGTCTTAATCGCCCAGTTGCGCTTAAAATCATGCATACTCAACTAGCTCAAGGAGTGCATAGAGAGCAATTTATTGCAAGATTTAGGCGTGAAGCTACATCTGCCGCTGCAATAGCGAATCCTCATATTGTTCAGGTTTACGATACTGGTGAATTTGAAGGGCTTGACTACTTGGTGATGGAATATGTTCATGGAGTAAATCTTAGATACGAAATGAACAAATATGGCACATTTAGCCTAAAAGACACTCTTCGAGTTCTCGCGGAAACTTTAGATGGTCTTGCATCCGCACACCTTGCTGGTGTTGTACACAGAGATATTAAACCAGAAAATATTCTTATTAACGACCGCGGTCACGTGCAAATAACTGATTTTGGTCTTGCTCGTGCTATATCGCAAGCTACACTTTCTTCTACTGGTCTTCTTCTTGGAACCGCCGCATACCTAGCTCCAGAAATGATTGAAAAGAATCTTGCCACTCCTCAAGGAGACTTATACTCTGCTGGAATGATGGCTTGGGAAATGCTTGCTGGGCGTGTTCCCTTTAGCGCAGATAATCCTGTTACGCTTGTTTTTAAGCATGTTCATGAAGACACTCCATCTATAAAAACAATTTGTAGCGATATCAACTCTTCTATAGCTGATTTTCTTGCATCTATTACTGCTCGAGAAATGGAAAAAAGACCGAGTGACGCTTCTAAAGCACTTAGTATGCTTAGACAAATTTGCGCTAATATGCCTAAAGAAGATTGGCAATATAAGTTTAATCCAAATTACGATAATGAAGATCAACTTTTAAATACGACTTTAGACGCAATCAAAACTGAAAATAGAATGTCTGATTCAGATAAATTCGATAAAAGAAATTACTCTAACATACCTCTTCCTCCTAATGCGAACGATGCGAATAATGCTGATAAAGTTAGTAAAGAGAATGTAAATCAGAGTAGTTCTAATCCTAACAATATTGGAAATGAGGTATTGTCTAAAACTAAAGACATTGATAAAACAACTGATATTGATAAAACAACTGATATTGATGCAACTATGACAATAGTTCAAAAAAACAGTAACACTGATTTTAACTATTCCAATAGTCAAAATTCTTCAAACAGTGTGAATCAACTTGAAGATTTTAATGATAGCAATATGCTAACTATTGCTATGCGTGCTCCTCAATTTAATAAGAATGATTTAAGCACTGACGGTAAAAGTCAAAACTCTAATCATAAAAAATTACACAATAAAGTTGTTATTATAGCTGTTAGCAGCGCGGCAGTTGTTGCAGCAGCAATCGCATTTGGTTCTTACTGGTATTATCTAGGACCTGGAAGCTACTGGTCTTTGCCGAAACCAAATACGCAGTCATGCAAAACACAAGAAGCTTGCAAAATCACAAATATTCCATGGTTTGATTACGAGCAAACTCTTAAAATATCCAATATTCCTTATTCTGTTCAAAAAGAATTTAGCGATAATATACCTTCTGGAAACATTATTTCCACTAATCCTGATTTCAGTGGCGGTCATGTATCTAAACACGGAAATAATAAAGTTCATGTTATTGTGTCAAAAGGAATACGACAATCTACAATTCCTGAAGATATTATCGATCCAACATCAACAACTGGTAAGAATCCTATAAAAGCTTTACGCAAAGCTGGTTTTACTTCTATTAATCACAAAGAAAGCAACGACGTTTATTCATTAGATGTTCCTAAAGGCTGTGTTGTAGAAATTTCTCCAACACCAGGAATGCAAATGAATCACAATAAGAACATTACTGTTGTATTATCTAAAGGTCCTATGCCTGTTTCTATGCCAGATGTTGTTAACCGAACAAAAGAAGATGCGGATAAAGCATTTAACGACGCAAAACTTGTTCCAACATACAGTGAAGAGTTCAATGATACCGTTGAAAAAGGCAAAATTATTAGCACATCTGTAGAAAAAGGAGCGCAACTTCATTGGGGAGATAAACTCAATGTCGTTGTTTCTAAAGGTCCAAGAACTGTTACTATGCCAGATGTTCGCAATAAAAATGCTAACGACGCTCGAAAAGCTCTTGAAGCCCTAGGACTAAAAGTAAATGTTTCCGCTCCGCTTGGAGACTTTATGCACACGGTAAGATTCCAGTCTGTAGCTCCTGGTACACAAGTTCGTGTTCTTGATGAAAGAGGAAACCCAACAGTTGTTACATTAACCGTTATTTGATTTATACAAATAACGTAGGTAATGCTACACACACATTGTATAAAATGTTGTATGAAATGTTGTGAGTTATGTTGTAGGTTGTTTGAATCAAAATATTTTTACTCAAATAATCTACAACAAACAATTTACCAGCTTATTTCGCTGATTCTGCCATAATACGCTTTTTAACGGTTTGAGCATATTCGTCAACATATTCTTGACCGCTCATTTTTTGAATTGTCTTGGTTACTCTATCGGTAAGCTCACGAAGAATATCGTGCGTAATATCTTCTGGATTCATTTTTTCAACTTCAATAGGCTCGCCATAAATAGCCTTTGTATAGCCCTTTGCAGGCATAACCTGACCATGCCTTTGCAATTCCCTAGTACCAATAATCGCAACTGGAATAATCGGGCATCCTGTTTCCAAAGCTAAGCGAGCTGCACCAGTATGTCCCTTATACAATCTTCCATCAGGACTTCTAGTTCCTTCAATATGAATTCCAAAAAGCTGTCCATTTTCTAATATCTCACGAGCATGATTCAATGCCCCAAGAGATTTAGAACCTCCAGAACGATCCACTGGGAATACGCCAACGGACGTAAACCACCATTTTTTAAAGCGACCCTTTAATCCTTTGCCTTCAAAATACTCGGCTTTACCCATAAAATGAATCATCCTAGGGCATGTGAGAGGCAAAAGTGCATCGTCAATCACGGCAAGATGATTTGCGGCAATAATAGCCCCACCTTTTTTAGGAATGTTGTTAACGCCTTGAGCAATAGGATTAATCCGTAAACGCGCAATAAATCCAAACCCCTTTACAAAGAACCAATACAACATTCTAAAAACCCCTTCTAGCAAGAGTTACTAAAAGCGAATCATTACGCAATCAAGCAGACTTGCTACAGTATAATTTATGACTTCTTCTAAGAATACCAACTCCCCTCACCCTGAGGACAAAAACTCAAACAACAATAATGACGATTCTTTTGGCGATAATTCTTTTAATGAGAATTGGTCTGATTTTATTAGAGATCATGCAGAAGATTTTAAAGAAATAGAGAAATCTAAAAGTGCGAAAATCTTTAAAAAACGTATTAGTCAGGCGACAAAACCACTTACTAAAATAGCGTCATACAATAATGCTGGTCCAAGAGATAACGTTAAGACCAGTTGGTTAGATGTTGATGAAACAATGGATTCTTACGGAGACGATTTTGTTCCACCAAACCCACATTTTAAGAATATTTCTATTACCCTCATAGTTTTATGGACTATTCTTATTCTGGGTATTTTGGGCGTAATTCTTAGCGTCTTAGTGCCATATTTCGCAGCATACTCAGGCACTATAAGCGCTTTTCTGTTTCTTGTTGGATCTGCAGGCTTACTTATGAGTAGAAAGAAAAATTATACTTCTAGTGAAGATTACAACGACTACGGAAAAGGCGCACGAGTTTAAGTGCATTTATACAAAAGAATGAGGCTGATGTTAAAGCACCAGCCTCATTTTTTAAAGATTACAACTTAAAATTTAATCTTCGTTTAAACTAAAATTATTTTAATCCTCATTCTGACCATGGCATAACTTGTACTTTCTGCCAGAGCCACATGGGCACTCATCATTCTTGTTCGTTCCTGGGAAGGTACGACCATCAGCCCAAGGAGTCTTCCATTCTTCAACCTTTGGACGCTTACTCAATGGCACTTCACCATCAGCATGGCTCATAGGAGCAGGACCAACGATTCCAGAATGCTCATCTTCTTCTTGTTCTGCTTGCTGAATATCGGCATCAACATAAGAATCATCTTGGTTTTCAGTTTCCGCAACAATCTGCTCGAGATTCATACGGAATAGAAGCTGAATAGACTCTTCCTTAATTGCCTCAATCATTGAGTTATACATCTGGAAACCTTCGCGCTGATATTCAACCAGAGGGTCACGCTGACCCATACCGCGCAAACCAATACCATCCTTCAAATAATCCATCTCATAAAGATGTTCACGCCACTTTCGATCAAGAACAGCAAGAACAACTCTACGCTCAAACTGGCGCAAGTTATCAGAACCCATTCTTTCTTCAAACACAGCGTAAATAGTAGTAACGCCATCTACTATAGTGTCTCGCAAAGCTTCAACAGCTTTTTCTCCCTTAAGAGACTCAATCTGCAGGCGAAGCTGATCCCAATCCAAAATAATTGGCATAACAGCATTAACAGCGTCTTTAAGACCTTCCCAATCCCAGTTCTTTGGCTTATCAGAACCGTTCATAGCTCCGCGAACATAGCTATCGGCAGTATCTTTAATAAACTTCAAGATATCTTCATGAATATCTTCACCTTTAAGAACAATCTGACGTTCTGAATAAATAACAGTACGCTGCTTATTCATAACATCATCGTACTTCAAAACGTTCTTACGCATTTCAAAGTTACGCGCCTCAACAGTCTTTTGAGCCGTGCGCACGCCATTAGAAACATACTTAGATTCGATTGGTTCACCTTCTGGCAAGCCCTTAGCCATAACACGCGCAACAAGCTGAGTGTTGAACAAACGCATTAAGTCATCTTCCAAGCTTAAGTAGAAGCGCGATTCGCCAGGATCACCCTGACGACCAGAACGGCCTCTAAGCTGATTATCAATACGACGAGATTCGTGGCGCTCAGTGCCTAAAACATACAAGCCACCAAGCTTCTTAACTTCTTCGTGCTCGTCTTTAACTTGTTCCTTAACTTCTGCCAAAACGCCTGGCCAACGCTTCTCGTACTCCTCTGGAGTATCGTCTGGAGAATAGCCTTCTGCTTTAAGCTTTGCATCTGCCAAAAACTCAACGTTTCCGCCAAGCATAATATCTGTACCACGACCTGCCATGTTTGTAGCAACAGTCACAGCACCCTTACGACCTGCAACAGCAACAACAGCTGCTTCCTTAGCGTTTTGCTTAGCATTCAACACTTGATGAGGAATACGAGCAACATCCAAAAGCGAAGAAACGATTTCGGAAGATTCAACCGATGCAGTACCAAGCAAAACAGGCTGACCCTTTGCATGACGCTGAGCTACGTCTCGAACAATCGCAGCAAGCTTTTCCTTCTTAGTGCGGAAGATCAAATCATCCTTATCCATACGAATAACTGGACGGTTAGAAGGAATTGGAAGAACGCCAAGCTTGTATGTTCCCATAAACTCGGCAGCTTCCGTTTCTGCAGTACCAGTCATGCCAGCAAGCTTG
The DNA here is from genome assembly GCF_049244075.1 of Gardnerella sp. KA00390. Classification (GTDB taxonomy): domain Bacteria; phylum Actinomycetota; class Actinomycetes; order Actinomycetales; family Bifidobacteriaceae; genus Bifidobacterium; species Bifidobacterium vaginale. The sequence goes on along the minus strand of NZ_CP058372.1, from coordinate 607,740 downwards.
TCGTACATGCGGAAGTAATTTTGCAAAGTAATAGTTGCAAAAGTCTGATTTTCTGCTTTTACTTCAACATTCTCTTTAGCTTCAATCGCCTGATGCAAGCCTTCGCTATAACGACGACCTGGAAGAACACGGCCAGTGTGCTCGTCAACAATCAAAACTTCGCCATTAGTAACAACATAATCGCGATCAAGAAGGAACAATTCCTTAGCTTTCAAAGCATTGTTCAAGTAGCCAATCAAAGCAGTGTTGCTTGGCTCGTAAAGATTATCAATACCTAAATAATCTTCAATCTTTGCAATGCCTGGATCCAAAATACCAGCAGTCTTGCGCTTCTCATCAATTTTGTAATCAACATCGCGATCAAGCTTTAGAACAAGCTTTGCAAACTCGCGATACCAACGCGTAACATCACCTTCGGCAGGTCCCGAGATAATAAGTGGCGTACGAGCCTCATCAATAAGAATGGAATCAACCTCATCGACGATTGCATAGTGATGACCACGCTGAACAAGATCGCCCTTTTCCCAAGCCATGTTGTCACGCAAATAGTCGAAACCAAACTCGTTGTTTGTGCCGTAAGTAATATCTGCGTTGTATTGCTTCCTGCGCTCTGGAGGCTGCTGATCTGTAATAATGCATCCAACGCTCATGCCAAGGAACCTGTAAATACGACCCATAAGCTCACTTTGATAGCTAGCAAGATAGTCGTTAACAGTAACAACATGAACGCCCTTACCTTCCAAAGCGTTCAAATAGCTAGGCAGTGTTGCAACAAGTGTTTTACCTTCACCAGTCTTCATTTCTGCAATATTGCCCCAATGCAATGCTGCACCACCCATGAGCTGAATGTCAAAATGACGCTGACCAAGAGTACGCCTTGAAACCTCTCTTACTGTAGCAAATGCTTCTGGCATTAAATCATCAAGTTTTGCACCATTGTCTAACTTCTGCTTGAATTTTGCCGTTTGCCCTTTAAGCTCTTCATCGGAAAGCGCAGAAATCTCATCTTCTAGCGCATTCACAGCCTTTGCAACATTCTCAAGGCGCTTCAATTGACGGCCTTCACCCATGCGCAAGGCTTTATCGACGATATCTACCACGTTTAGCTCCCTTAGGTCGTGTCTATTATTCGGCTAGCCAATATAGACGTAAACTGTGCCTATATTACGCGACGGCTGCGATTTTTATAAGATAGCGAGTCTGACACTGCGCATAAAATGCCCGCCTAGACTTTTACTAGACGGGCATTGACTCATATGAGTTAATTTCTATTTAATAATGTTTTACCCTTATTTGCTTTATTACTTCTTTATTACTTCTTTTTAGAAACGTTTTCTGGAGTATCAATTTCAAACACACCATAACTCCATCCATGCCTACGATACACAACCGAAGGTCTCATTGTTTCCTTATTTACGAACAGGAAGAAATCATGACCAATAAGTTCCATTTCATACAACGCTTCGTCAATGCTCATTGGCTCAGCAATATGAAGCTTGCGACGAATCACAATAGGAGTATCTCCAACACTCACCTCCACTGATTCGCCAGGACCCAAGTCGGAAGCAACCGCAGCATCTGCACTATTCGTTCCATCAACTTGAACAACTTCTTCAACAGTTGTTTCAACTTCTGGCTCTGCAACACCCAAATCAACTGGAACCATTTGCTCATATCCACGACGATGATCCTTACGACGATCGCGAGTTCTGCGCAAACGAAGCGTCAACTTATCAAGAGCCATATCCAATGCACTGTATTGGTCTGTGCTAGATGCTTCTGCGCGAATAACCGTACTTCCTGCAACTACAGTAATTTCAACTCTTTTTGCAGTATCTGCCTGCCTTGGATTGCCCTCAGTGTTAAGCACAATCTGAATGCGCTGCGCATCTGGAGCAATGGCGGTCACACGATTCATCTTGCTTTCCACAACGTCACGGAATCTTTGCTTAATCTGCGTATGACGTCCGGTGATGACGATTTCCATGCGAACCTCCTTAAGTAATCCGATATAAATCGGTTTGTGTACACGTCAACGGCACCAGCGCCGCTGATACATCCATTATATCCGCTAAAAGCCGCCATTTTCTAGCGAGTCGCAAAATATGCGCAAAATTAAAACGTCTGTTATAATTGGGAAGGTTGAGGTTTCACGATGACCGCGGCTGCAATGTTCATTCGGAGTAGCTGAGGAACTTCCGGGCTCCGTAGAGCACAATGGCGGATAACGTCCGCCCAGGGCAACCTGAGAGATAGCGCAACAGAGAATAGACCGCCTAAACTTTTGTTTAGGTAAGGGTGAAACGGCGGTGTAAGAGACCACCGGGCTTCTGGTAACAGTTAGCCGCATGGCAAGCCTCATTGGGAGCAAGGTCAAGTAGAAGGTGTTTAAGGGCTGCTCGCCTAAGTCTTCGGGTAGACTGCTAGAGTTTGGCGGTAACGTCAAATCGAGATGGATGGTCATCCGTGTGCATTTTGCACGCGACAAAACCCGGGGTATGTGAAACCTCAACTTAATTTTGATTTTCACTTAGTTTTTTGCATAACACTTTTGGAGCGAAATCAAAATCACAAAAAACTGTGCAACAATTATTAAATTCTGGATTTAAATCACTATTATCTAAATCCGCTACACCACAAGTTTTCATTCCAGCCAAACGAGCCGACTTTAAAGCTATAGCTGAATCCTCAAAAACAGTGCAATACTCTGGTTTTACACCTATTCTATTGGACAAATCTAAATAAGTTTGAGGACTATTTTTCCCATCTGATTGTAAATCTTCACCAAAAATCATCAAATCAAAATATTGCCATAATTCTGTTCGCTTTAAAGATGATTCGCATAAAGATTTAGAAAGAGTAGTCATAAGAACTAATTTTGCACCTGTTTTATGCAAATAATCCACGTAAATTTTTGCACCTTTTCTAAGAAGCAGTTGATTAGAATAAGCTTCATTAGCCATATCATTCCATTCCTGCATTAAATCTTCGGGAGAATCCGTAAAACCAAAACGTGCAATAACATAATCAGCCACTTCTCGAGGAGTCATTGTTGCAGTGGAATCAGCAAAATCATCAGGCACTTTAATACCGCGTTTAGCAAAACTCTTTTCGTCTATATCATCCCAAACATGTAAAGAGTAAAGCAAAGTACCATCAAAATCAAAAATTGCTGCACAATTTGAATTATCAACTAACACATTTTCGCTCATATTATTAATCCTGATATTAATCCTGTTTTATAAAAATTACTTTGAATTAGATTCAGATTTTAGATTAAATTTTGCTTGTTTTTAACAATTCTCTAGCATGCTCTAAAGAAGCTTGCGACTGACTTCCAGAAAGCATTCTGGCTATTTCCTGCTCACGCTGTGAATCATCCAACTTAGTAACAGTAGTATCTACGACTAATGAAGAGTTAAAATCATTAGAAGAATCACCAGAAACCGATGAATCACTAAAACTTTTTCTAACCACAAATTGAACATCAGCAAAAGAAGCAACTTGAGCCAAATGCGTTACAACAATCACCTGAGAACTTTTAGCAAGTTGAGCTAAGCGTTTGCCTAATTCCACTGCTGCAACTCCTCCAACTCCCGCATCAACCTCGTCGAAAATAAAAGTCATAGAATGAGAGTCGCTGTTATTGAATTTTGCCGCAACCAACTCCATAGCTAACATAAGTCTACTTAACTCTCCACCTGAAGCACTGCTACCCATTGGCAAATAATCAGACGACGGGAAAGGCTTAAAAAGAAACTCAACGTTGTCTAAACCATGAGAATCTAAGTCAACTACTCCAGTTTCATCTACTTTACGCCTATTAACTTTGATTAAAAGCTGAGCATCTTGCATAGCCAAAGATTCAAGCTCTTTACTAACTTCAAAACTAAACTTTTCTGCTGCACTTTTGCGCAAATCATAAAGTTTATCTGCTAAATTTTTGGCATTAGAATAATACTTATCACAGGCTTTTTTAGCGCGATCAATAGCCTCAGGTGAATCATCTAAATCTTCAAGCTCAAATTGTGCCTTTTTAGCCCACTCTAAAACATCGTCGATCTGTGGACCCCATCTGCGTGTTAAATCGCTTAAATCGTGAATACGATTGTTAATAGCGTCTAAATCTTCCTGACTCTCATCAACATCTAATTGCTGAGCGAGCTGCATAACAATGTCGGAAATTTGGGAAGAAATATCGTCAAGTTGATTTGCAATCGCGCTATAATCTCCATCAACTCGAATCGAGCGAATTGCCTTAGATGCATTGTCAACCAAATGTAATGCGTCAACGGAATCTATTGCGCCGTAGTCAATTTGACTTGCGTCTAACGAAGAAATTGCTTCGCTAATAGCTCCAACGATTTGAGCAGCGTTTTCTATGCGATCTCTTTTAGCTTTAAGCTCTTCATCTTCATTCCGTTTTGGATCGATTTGGCGAATTTTTTCTAGCGATTCTCGCAAATAATCTGCACGCTGCCTAGAAGAAGATTCTTGATTTATAAGCCTGTTATAAGATTCAACAGAATCCTGCCATTCTTTAAATGCCACAGAATATTCTTGTAATTCTTTTGAATCACAAGAAATTGAGTCCAAGAACTCACGCTGTTTTGCACTTGTTGCTATACGCAACTGATCACTTTGCCCATGAATTGTTATTGTTTGCGAACAAATTTTATCCAGCAAAGTCTTAGGAACAGAACAACCAGATACTACCGCCCTAGACCTACCAGATTTTGGAACAGTACGAGATACATAAACATCTATTTTAGAATCATCGCCTTCAGATTCTTCAACATCTATCCCAGATTCTTGCAAAAGATTAGAAACAATTCCTGACTTTGAAACAGAAAAAACGCCTTGCGCCCATGATTCTGACGCAAAAGATGCAATTCTAGAAGAATCAGCTTTTCCTCCAGATATAAGTCTTATAGCGCTTAGAAGCATAGATTTTCCAGCCCCTGTTTCTCCAGTAATAGCAGTCATTCCATATGAGGGAGTAATAACCGCGTGAGAGATTGGTCCTAAATTACGAATTTCTAATTCTTCAAGCAAGGATGCCCCCTACGAGTTTAAGCTATTAGGGTTATGGTAGTTATTTGAGACATTTGGAACATCTTCATAATTCCTATCGGTTTCATTATGCAGATTAGCCTCATATTCCTTAGGTTTGGAAGACTTTTTACGACGATTTTCGCGCCAACCAACTACAGGCAAATCAAACTTAGTAACTAATCTTTGCGTAAATGGAACACCAGAAAGACGCGCTAAAAACAGCTCATCTTTGGACTGACGAATTTGAATCCTAGAGCCTTGCGGTAAAGCCCTTTGACGCCTACCATCACAACAAATCCAACCACCAGAAGCTGAATCTTCCAAAATATCAATAGTAAAAGTTGAACCTGCTCCGATAATCAATGGTCTAGAAAAAAGCGCGTGTGCAGCCAAAGGAACCAGTTGCAAAGCCTCAACGTTTGGCCACATGATTGGACCTCCTGCCGAAAATGCGTACGCAGTAGAACCAGTAGGAGTAGAAACAATAACACCATCGCAGCCAAAAGACGACATTTCAACATTATCAACGCGAATCGAAAGCTCCACCATTCTACCGCGATCTGCCCTATCTAAAGTAATATCGTTAAGCGCCCAATCACTTAAAGGCTCACTCGCTCCAGGAAGCCAAACATCTACATGAGCTTCCATCCTATGCTCTAAAAAGTAATCTTTTTGAGCAATTCTTCTAATAGCCTCATCTATTTGGAAGCTTTCAAATTCCGCCAAAAATCCAACATGACCAAGATTTATACCTATGATTGGAACAGGAGTGCAATGCACCAATTCTGCAGCTTGAAGCATTGTGCCATCTCCACCAAGCACAACAACAATCTCTGTGTTTTCATCAATAACATGTGCTGTTTTTTGCGCAAAATCAGATACGGCAGCACTATGAAACACATCTACATGAAAACCAGCACTACTAAGCTGCGTGGTAACTTGATTTACAACGGCACTGTGACTATCAAGACGCGCATGCGTAACTACCAGAGCGCGACGAGCATAAGAAGCATCATCATCTACTAAAAGTTCTGGCATAACACAGCCCCTTTGTGGTTTTGCAAATAACAATAAATATTGTAATTGTTGCACTACATATTGCGCATTGTACTGCTTATGTAAAAAATATTTATCAAATAATTATTTTTAACTATTAAATTGCGCATAAAGAAGATATTCAATATTTCCATGAGTTCCTTCTATAGGAGATTCATGAGTTGAAACAACTTTTAAACCACTATTTTTAGCGCATTCTTTAATATTTTCTAATGCTTTAAGTCTTAGGTCTTTATCTGTTACAATTCCGCCTTTTCCAAGATTTCCCTTACCAACTTCAAATTGTGGCTTTACAAGAAGAACAATATTCGCGTTGTTTTGCGCAATACGCGCGATTACTGGAATAACAAAAGTAAGAGATATAAAAGAAACATCTGAGACTATAAGATTAGGCTTGTAAGGCAGATCTTGCGCGTAAACATTTCTAATATTTACGCCACTCATTTCGATAACGCGCGGATCGCTTGCGATCTTTGGGTGCAATTGACCGTGTCCAACGTCTAAAGCAATAACGCGATTAACGCCATTTTGCAACAAATAATCGCAAAAACCGCCAGTTGAAGCACCAATATCTAGCGCTTTAGTATTTGAATAAACTTTTAATCCTAAATCTTCAAATAAAGAGAACGCACCTTCTAATTTGAGTGCTCCTCTAGAAACATATTTAAGACAAGAATTTTCTTTTTTTGATTCATCAAAACTTATTTCTTGCGCTTTTTCCACTAAAAATGATGATTTATAAACAATTCGATTATCTACTTTTACTAACCCAGACTTAATTAAACGCTGAGCTGTAGTTCTACTTTTCACTAATCCGCGATTTACAAGTTCACAATCTAATCGCTGAACTAAATCATCTCCGTCAGACATTGAAAAATCCTCATACACACATATGCAAACTCATATATTCATAAAGAAAACTCTGGAAGAATGTAGTCTTCAAGCGATTTTCCACTATCCTTTAAACACCAAGCGAGCACACAAGCAGCACGCAAAGCGTTGCAATCATTAGGATTGTTTACTTCAATAGAATTACAAACAATTTGTGCTCTAGAAGTTCCGCATACAAATGTAACGTCGTCAACACGCTTTGGAGACTCATGAGCCTCGTTTAGTCCTCTTAAATCCTTAGAAACAAAGCTTGGTCGCAAGTGTTTTGGAGCCTCAAGCAACATACGCGGATTGGTGACACCAGTAAGCACTAGAAGAGACTCATATCCCCCTCTGGTACCAGCTTCGATGTCTGTATCCAATCGGTCTCCTACGGCTAGCGAACGCGAAATACTTATTACAGGATTCCCAAACTCATCTTTTTCTGCATATTCTTTAACATCTTCATCATTGTGATTTGCATTTGCAGCAACCAACAATCTCGCTTCGTCATACATTGCGCACTCGGGTTTTCCAGCAGAAGCAATAGGCTCAACTCCAGTTGCATTTACTACAGCTTGAATCATAGAACCGCATCCAGGAGCTATACCGAACTCACGTGGAATTGTTAAATCGCGATTAGTAACAAAATACTTAGCTCCATGCTCTACTGCGAAAGCGACTTGTGCCATTTCTTGCCAAGTCATTTGCGGATACCAGCCTTGGATAACAGCTTTTGGATTGTCTTTACAAGACTTT